>NZ_JBHUFR010000006.1:0-483325 GCF_042680985.1 Paraburkholderia dipogonis
TATCACTAATGCACAGGCTGTGCCAGTTTTATTCAAGGTTCCTAAGAAAGTTGGAGGAGGCTCGTGGTGCAAGGGTTTCGCGTCGCCGTGCCGGGCGCGCGCCGGCGCATTGCCGCATGGAAGCGATGCACGACTGACGGCACACACCCGACAGACCATCGCATGCTGTTGGATAACGCACGACACGGACGCCCCGCGCGGGCAGCGGGGCAATCCTGGTTTGCGAAAGGACGGAGCGGGAGCTAGTATCGAAGCGGCACATGTAACTGGTTACGAAAGGTTCTCTATCAGCCCGACAGGCTTGGATCGCACGCGACCCGGCCCAACGGCAGCGGCGGCGCTTCGCACATATGGCTAGCCTTGCGCGTGTGATTCACGACTTTCAGAACGGCGAGCTGTCCCGTGACGAGTTCGTGGCTCAACTCGACAGCACGCTGACGACCGAAGGGCTGGGCCCCACGCAGCTGCTGGACATGCTTGGCGCGGCACATCGCAAGGCGCCGCTCCCCGACGATCTCTACGTGGAAGTGCGGCGGCGCATCGAGCAGCTGCGCGTCTCGAATGTGGCGGCGGGCGGCGACGAAACCGGCATCCAGACCACCGTCGAGATTCCATCGATACGATCGGCAAGCACCGGCAGCGCAGCCAACGCAGCCGGCGCCGGCAGCACCACGGGCCACGACCAGATCAAAGGCACCGGCGACACGCTCAACAACCGTTTCGTGCTGGAGGAGTGCCTCGGCGTCGGCGGCATGGGCACGGTGTATAAAGCGCTCGATCTGCGCAAGCTCGAGGCTTCCGATCGCAAGCCGTATCTCGCGATCAAGGTGCTCAACGTCCAGTTCCGCGGCAACCCGAATTCACTCGTCGCGCTGCAGCGCGAGGCGCGCAAGGCGCAAGTGCTCGCGCATCGCAACATCATCACGGTGTACGACTTCGACCGCGACGGACCGATCGTCTATCTGACGATGGAGTATCTGTCCGGCAAGCCGCTCAGCCAGCTGCTGCGCACGCCGGGCTATCAGGGCATGCCGGTGCGCGCGGCACTGCCGATCGTGCGCGGCATGTGCAGCGCGCTCGCCTATGCGCACGAACGCGGCTTCGTGCATTGCGACTTCAAACCCGCCAACGTGTTTCTCACGACGAACGCCGAAGTGAAAGTGATCGACTTCGGCATTGCCCGCGTGTTCCAGCGTCCGGAAGAAGAGAGCGATGCGACCGTCTTCGACCCGGGCAGCCTCGGTGCGCTGACGCCCGCGTACGCCAGTCCGGAAATGATCGAGCACCGCGAGCCGGATCCGCGCGATGACATTTACGCGCTCGGCTGCATCACGTACGAGTTGCTGACCGGCCACCATCCGTTCGACCGTTTGTCTGCGACGCAAGCCCGCAACTCCGATTTCAAACCGCAGCGGCCGGCCAATCTCGATTCAAAACAATGGCGCGCGCTGCGGGCCGCGCTGTCATTCGATCGCAATACGCGCATGCCGAGCGTGGTGCGCTTCATCGCGGAATTCGATAACGAAGCGCGCGCGGAAAAATCGGGCACGCTGGCGAAGGTGGGGCTCGCGAGTTTTGCGGTGGTTTGCGCCGCGGCGGTCGGCGTGTTCGCGTTCCGCTCGGGGGCGAACCGGCATAACGGAGCGCAGACGCAGGCAGGCGCATCGCAGGCTTTGACCGGGCAGACGGCTTCGTCGATTTCGGAAGGAGCGGTGACCGCGCCACCTGCTGCGCCGCCGGCGAGTCCGGTCGCGGCAGTGCCCGCCACGCCGCCGGCGGCGCCCACAGCGAAGCCCGCACCGAAGCCGGCACTGACTCTCGCCGCCGTCACCCCGGCGCTGACGCAAGTGCCTTGTTCGGCGCTCTCCGCCTCAGTGCAGGATCACTCGCTGACGGTGCGGGGTTACGTCTCGCAACGCTATGGCGCGGCGCATCTGAAGGACACGCTGGCGGCGTTGCCGGGCGTCGATACGCTGTCGCTGCAGGTCGAGCCGCTCGCCGATGACAAATGCGACACCATCAAGGCATTCACACCCTACTGGATTCACAACATGCAGGCGGGCCACGTCGCAGCTTTGCATGTGCGGCCGCCTGGCGGTCAGTTGAGCGACGGCGACCCGCTGGTAGTCGACGTCACCACGCCGGGCTACGACTCGTATGTGAACCTCGACTACTATCAGCTCGACGGCAGCGTCGTGCACATGGTGCCGAGCCCGCGCGCAAAGGACAATCAGGCGCCGCCGCACTACGCCGCGACGGTCGGCAGCGCCGGTGACTGGATCATTTCGAAGCCGTTCGGATCGGAGATGGTGGTGCTGCTGATCACGCCGGCGCCGCTATTCGACAAGCCGCGTCCGGAGAGCGAATCGCGCGCCGATTATCTGCGCGCGCTCGATGCACGGCTCGCGCAGATCGGCGGCAAATACGGCCGCGATCGTATCGTCGCCGATTTCGCGCCGATCACGACGAAACCGCGTTCGCCCTGAGTGGAGCGGGAGCGCGGTGTCTCTCGTAATGGGCTGTGAGTCAGATCGAGACTCGAACGCGGCCCCGGCAAGTCACTTCAGATCTTTGACGACCCGGAAGCCATCCTGCGATTGACGCACGCCCGCGCTGTACTTGAAGCGTGTCGCGCTGAGCATGTAGCTTCCGCCTTCGCGCCACGAGCCGCCACGAATCACGCGCATGTCGCAGCCAGGGGTGTCCCATGCATGACCATCGGCGGGCGCGCCCTGGTAGGTGTTGTGCCAGCAGTCGGCGGTCCATTCCCACACGCTGCCGTTCATGTCGTACAGGCCGAGCGGATTCGGTGCGAACGAGCCCGCGGCCTCGGGTCCCTCCTTGTGCCACGGGTCGCCGCAGTCCTTGCAATTGGCGTTGCCCTTGCGCATCTGGTCGCCCCACCAGTAGGCGGTGGTGGTGCCGCCGCGATCCGCGTATTCCCATTCCGCTTCGGTTGGCAGACGGTACGATTTGCCAGTGGTCTTGCTCAGCCATTTCACGTACTGCTGCGCGTCGTCCCAACTGAGGTCGCGCGCCGGCGCGGCTTTGTTGGTGTTGCTCTCCGGCGTGAGTTTCTGGCACGCATTGGCGGCGACGCACGCGTTCCACTGGTCGACCGTTACCTCGTATTTGCCGATCGCGAACGGCGCGCCGATGGTCACGTGATGAACGGGTTTCTCGGACGGGTCGTCGGTACTGCTGCCCATCGAGAATGAACCGGCGGGCACGTTGATCATGATCGGACAGGTCGCGCAATCGCGGCTTTCGCCGGCAACCGGTGCATGCGTGACGGGCTTTTGCGCGACCGCCGCCGCGGGTGGTGCAGCGGGCGGGGCGGCACTCGGAGCGGGCTTGGGCGGCGGGGTACTCGCCGGCGGCGTTGGCTTCGCGACGTGCGGCGCGGGCGCTACTGAAGGCGCAGCGGGCGTGGCGGCGGACGGCGCATTCGACGTCGCCGCAGCACGCAAGCGGTCGATGCGCGCATGAGCGAGCGTGGCGAAGCGGCCGTTCGGATAGGCCTTCAAATAGGCCTCGTAGTCGCCCGGGTAGTTGCTGTCCTTGATCGAATTCCAGAACGTGATTTCGTATTGTTCGCTGCTGTCTTTCGGCAGGATGCCTCTGCTGTGCAGCGTGACGATGGGATTGTCCCGCGCTGTGGATGCGGCATCCGCCGTCAGCCAGGGCCGAGGAAGCGAAGCGGCAATCCACGGCGTTTGCTCGCCGCCGGTGGCGTCCCGAACCTGCGCTGCGACGCGTTGCAACAGATCCGCCAGCGTCAGCGATGGAGCGCTATCGAGCGCGTGCAGCCATGCATTCGTATAGACGCCGTGGCGTGTGCCGTCCGCCGCGAAACCGCCGGCCTCGGTTGCGTAGGCAACCACCGTATTGCGGGGAAGCGCGGATGTATCGTCTGTCGAAGTCGCCGAGAACGGATCGTTCAGACACGTATCGAGGATCACGAGATTGAGCTGGGCGTCATGTGCCCCGTGCATCGCCTGCAAAACGGTGCGCAGATCGACACCGTTGCGCACGACCGCAGCCGGCGAGCGGGCATCGAGTCCTGCGGGAATGAGCAGTGTTTGCGGGCCGATCCGCATGCCGTGTCCTGCGAAATAAAACAGACCGACACCGCCCGCCCGCAAGCGCCGATGAAATTCGCCGATGGCCTCGCGCATTTGCTGCGGCGTCGCATTCGTGCGCATGATGACGTCGAAGCCGAGCGTCTGGAGCTTGTCGCGCATGGCTGTGGCGTCGCGGGGTGCGTTCTCTCGCAGCGCATCTACTTGCGGTCCATCGTGACGCGCATCGCCCACACCGTTCGCACCATACGCGCCGTTACCGATCACAAGCGCAATTCGTGGAGCAATCGCGTTGCTACGTTGTGGCGTGAACGGCGCAACCCGCGTGAGCGGCAAGCTCGCCTCACTCGCACCGCGCTCGGCGCCCTCACGTTGCGGCGCCGCAAAAGCATCGCCCCAATGCGCCTGCATTGCCCCGGCCATGCACACCAGCATGAATATTCGCCACATCTTCACATCCTGTTTGTTCCGGACAGAACATAGGCAATCGAGGACCGCACAATTCGCAGCCGCCGCCGGCGTGAATCGCGCGAAACATCGACGCCGCTATCGACCATCCATCTGCAACCTCTTAATAACGATAGCACGCGCTTTGCGCGCCACAACTGTCCGCGTGCCCCGAATGCGTCATACGGTTAACGAGTGTGGCGTATCTTTTTGGCAAGTTACGTCCTAAGCTAATTTCACAAAGTAGGGCGGCAAGCTCGTTTTAACCAGGTGGCCGTCCAATCGCGCGTACGCCCGCGACATCCAGCCGGAACGCCCGGCCCTGGCCATGACCCCTCTTCGGGAGAGTGCGCTATGCGAAGAACCGTTACCCCCGTTGTTCTCGACGTGCGTCATGGATCGCATGCGCGTCGCGAGGTATTGCGCCGAACGTTACGCGCGACGCTCCTCCTTATGTTCGGCAACATGGTGCCGAGCGTCTTCGCGGCGGCCGAGCAAACGCCGTCGCCACCGGGTGCCGAGGAATACATCATCTGGCCGTCCGACGGCACGGTGATTCACGGCGGCAAATTGTGGGTGCGCATGGGACTGCGGAACATGGGTGTGTGCCCGAAGGGCGTCGTGTTCCCGAACACCGGCCATCACCATTTGCTGATCGACACCGACCTGCCGCCGCTCGACCAGGAGATCCCGTCGGATCGCAATCACCTGCACTTCGGCGCAGGCGAGACGGACGCGCGTATCGAGTTGCCACCGGGCAAGCACACGTTGCAGCTCATTCTCGGCGACCACAACCACGTGCCGCATGTGCCGCCGGTGTATTCGAAAAAGATCACCATCACCGTGCTAAAAGACTAGCGCGATCCGTTCGTTCAAAGCGAATCCGTCAGGACGGAGAGACCTTCATGTACAAGATCATTGCGGTCGCGGCGCTCGTCATGTCGGCGGCATTGGCTTCGCCGAATGCCGCCGTTGCAGGTACGACACCGTCGCCGGCCGGCGCCCATGCGTATATCGGCTATCCCAACGACGGCCAGGTGGTGCCTGCCAACAAACCGTTCAAGGTGTGGTTCGGCCTGCGCTACATGGGCGTGGCGCCGAAAGGCGTCAAGTATCCGAATACCGGCCACCATCATCTGCTGATCGACACGGACTTGCCGCCAATGGATCAGGAGATTCCGTCGGATCGCAATCATCTGCACTTCGGTGCGGGTGAAACGGAGACCATGATTCAACTGCCGCCAGGCAAGCACACGTTGCAGTTGCTGATGGGCGACGACATGCATGTGCCGCACAATCCGCCGGTGTATTCGAAGAAGATCACCGTCATCGCGCGGTGACGCGCGTTTTTGCATTGCGCGGCGTGACACGGCGCGCGCGGGCTTGTGCCTCAGTGTCACGCCGCAACCAACAATTTCGCGCGGGTTGTTGGCCATGATCCACCATCCTCCGTGCGTCGCTTCATCGCTCCATTCCGGGTTCTCTGTTCAGCCAGCCCCGCAACCCTTTATCCACGGCATTCCTGCACATTTCTTAGGATAGGAAAGCAGTCCTGGCACAGCCCATGCATTAGTGACACTCGAGCAGACAAGTTGCTCGAACCCAACCGCAAACTGTGCTGTATTCCCTTCCAGGAGATTTACCATGAACACGCTGATGATCAAAGACCTGTCCATCACCGAACAACTCGACAGCCGTGCCATGAGCGCCGTGCGCGGCGGCACCGGCTACTATCCGTCCTCGTCGTACTTCAACTTCATGCCGGTGTATGCGCCGAACAACAGCAAGACCGTCGACGCCACCCAACTGATCAACACGACGATGAACATCCAGAACGCCAACGGCAACAACGCGGCGTTCGTCGCCGGCATCTCGAGCACGATCGATCCGCATGTGACCGCGAGCAACAACATCAACGTGCACTAAACGGCGCAGGCCGCCGCGGAGGCGCCACAGCCTCCGCGGACTCTTACCGGCCGCTCCTCAAAAAGATTTCGCAGCCAATCGTTCTTTTCACGCCACTCCCGTTTCACCGCCCGATTCCCGCGCCGATCTTCCTGCATCGCTTCGATGGTGAAGCTGCGCTGGAGATGCTTTACTTAAAGGGCGCGTGCTTCTCGTGCAACGAGTGGGCGTCATCGGAGACCATCGTGTCAGCGTTGCTTTCATCAGCTCGTCAGCGCTTTTTCCACAGGACATCCGCACTGCGCAGCGTTTGCGCGGCGACGGTATGCGCGCTCTCGCTGTCGGCCTGTATCGATGTCAGCATGCCGGACTACAAGCGTCCCGACACGCCCGCCAAAGCCTCGTGGTCGGATCAGAAAGGCTCGCCCGTCTCGGCCGCCGCGACGATCGAACCCGACTGGTGGAAAGGCTTCCAGGATCCCTATCTCGACACGCTGATCGCAAAGGCGATTGCCGGGAACTTCGATATCAAGGTGCTGGCCGCGCGAATCGACGTGGCCGGCACCCAGATCGGCGAAGCCAAGGCCGGCGCTTTGCCGACCATGGACCTCGGCGCCGGTGCCGATTTCGAAAAGACCACGCACCAAACTTTCTCCAGGCAGTACAACCTGGCGACGCAGGTGAACTGGGACATCGATATTTGGGGCAAAGTCGAAAAAGGCGTGCAGGCGCAGAAGGCGGAATTTCACGCCAGCGAGGCCGACTGGCGCGCCGGGTATCTCGAACTGGTGTCGAACGTATCCAGCACCTACTTCCAGATTCTGCAGTTCGACGACCAGATCGAACAGCAGCAGAAAACGCTCGAAACGAACCGGCAGATTCTCGCGATATACGACGGTCAGCGCCGCAACGGACTCATTCCGCAGACTCAAGTGTTGCGCCAGCAGGCGGAGATCAACCGCCTGACCAACCAACTGCTCGATCTGCGCCGGTCGCGCGCGCTGGCCAACAACGCGCTCTGCACGCTGATCGGCGTGCCGGCCGGTGAATTCCAGATGCCCAAGGGGCACTTGCAGCAGCGCGTGCAACTGCCGCCGGTGCCGGACGGCTTGCCGGCGCAACTGCTCGCGCGCCGTCCCGACGTGGTGGCCGCCGAGTTCAGAGTGCTGGAAGCGTACGACCTCGTCGGCCAGGCCAAGCTCGCGCAACTGCCGACCATCAGCCTGACCGGGCACGGCGGCACCGCGAGTTTCGCGCTGACCGATCTGCTGAAATCGTTCACGTACGGCTTCATGCCCAGCATCAACATTCCGCTGCTCGATCCGAGCGTGCGGGCGCATGTGAAAGTCACGCAAGCGCAATCGACGGTGGCGGAACAGCAGTATCGCGTGGCGGTGATGGGCGCGTTCGAGGAAGTGGAAAACGCGCTGGTCAATGTGAATTCGCACAAGGAACAGCGCGTGGAGTTGCAGCAGGAGGTGTCGCGGCTGCAAATCGTCGCGGACCAGATCCAGTCGCAATTGCGCCTCGGCGTGGTGTCGCAACTGGAGGTATTCGAAACCGAACGGACCTTGCTGGAGGCGCAGCAGGAGCTGCTCGCCAACCATCAACAGATTCTGTCCGATACGGTGCTGCTTTATAAAGCGCTGGGCGGCGGCTGGCCGAGCGTCGACGTGCAGGCGCAAGTAAAGGAACACTGAGCTAATCCGCAACGTGGCGCGCAGCGTGGGGTATTTCGGCTGTATTCGACGCACTCGTTGCCCTCATAACCGACGATCGGAAAATTGACACTCGCCATGCGTGACTTACAATCATTAAGGAGTCGGCTTTTGCACGACTCACACGAACAATATCTTTTCGCCGTAGTCCTTCGTCCCGTTTCCGTTGCGACCTCGCCGCAACGGGTAAACGCTTAGTGATCCAGATAAAATGGCCGCCGGCGAAGCTCCGATTGCTGAAATGCGCGCGACAGAAGACGCCGCGTTCGACGTGGTGTTGTCGCCGGCTGCGTCCGCGCAACGTCCCGCGCTCGACGCGATCCGTATCGTCGACAACCTGTTTGCAATCGGGCGCAGCGAAGCACCTTTTACCGACTATCCCGCCGAGCGGATTGCGCGCCTGTCGCGCCGTCATGCGCGGGTTTTCATGGAACATGGCGCGGTCTACGTCGCCGACCTGGGCAGCAAGAACGGCACGACGGTGAACGGCGTGGCGGTGCGGCAGACTCCGGCCCGTGTGCGCGCCGGCGACGAACTGTGCTTTGGCGGCGAGCTCTGCTATCGCGTCAGCATCGAGCCGCGCGCGCGTATCGTGGCGGTCGCCAGTTCGTCCGCCGCGCCAGGATTGCTGCTGGTGCCGCAGCGCGACGACCTCGGCCTGCAGCCTATTGAAGTGCAGGCATTTCCGTTTCTGGTCAGCAAAGCGGATGAAGTCTTCTCGCGCTACAAAGACCGCTATCCGCATCAGGTCAACTACATCTCGCGCCGTCACGCGCACATCTTTCTGAAGGGCGGCGAACTCTACGTCGAGGATCTCGGCAGCACCAACGGCACATTCGTCGGTGGAAAGCGGTTGGATGAATCAGCGCTGCCGCTGGTAGAGGGAGACCTCGTTGCATTTGGCGGAGACCACTTCGTCTACAGGGTGTCGCTGCAGAAACCCCCTGAAGTCGAGCCCACCGTGACACAACTATTCGTCAATCCGGCCGCCAACGAAGCGGTGGATCCCGACAAGACCACCTTCGTCGGCGCCGCGCATTCATTCCTCGATATCTTTTGCGTCGACCCCGGCCTTCAACGTGAAGACGAAGTCAACGAGGCGGCACAGGCCGCGTCAGCGCATGCGAAGCGGGATGCGCCGACGGGCACGGCCAAAGCGGCGAGTGGCACGAACGGAGCCAACGGTGCGAACGGCGCGGCCAACGCGGCTGCCGCAAAAAGCCGGCCGCGCCGTTGGCGGTTGGTCGCTGGCGAACTCGGCAAGGCGTTTGCAATCGACGACCGCGCGAGCGTGCGGCGCATGGCGACTTGGGGCGGCGTGGGCGTCGTGGTGCTGGCGGCGATAGCAACGACGCTATATATGCGCGGTTCTTCGGAGCGCGAGTTGAAGAATCTGCTGGCGAGCGGCGATTACACGAGCGCGGTCACGGCGGCATCGGGCTATCTGGCGAGCCATCCCACGGACACCAAAGTCAAGGCACTCGCTAGCGAAGCGTTGTTGAAGGCGAAGCTCCCCAGTTGGCTGAATGCGCTGCAAAAGGCGCAGTTCGATCAGGCCGACGCGTTGCTCAAGGAGATGCGTTCGTTGAGCGCGAACAACGCGGACGCCGCGTCGCTGGTCAACGAATTGCAATGGGTAGGCGATCTGGAGCGTTTCGTCGCGGCGCGCGGCGGCATGGACGCGCCCATTCGCATGTATGCGGACGAAGGCACGATCAACAATCTGCTGCAACGCTGGGAAGACGACGCGAAGAGCCATCAGCGCGCGCTCGACCGCATTGCCTCCTACGTGCCCGTGTTCGCCGATCCCTATGCGCAGGCACTGAGCCATCTGCGCAAACTGGAAAGCGACGATTCGGTGTACCTCGCCGCCATCGACCGTTTGAACGGGACGATCCGCACCGAACTGGCGCGTGATAAACCCGACGCGCTGCCTCCCGTGCTCGACGATTACGCGCAGCGTTATCCGCGTCTCGCGGGCATTGACCGGGTGCGTCAGGATCTGCGCCAATACACCGATTTGCTGAACGCCGCGTTGAGCCGGCAACTCGTGCCGTTGCTCGCGATGCTGAAAACGGCGCGCTTCAGCACGCCACCTTTTCAGGCGCAGTTTCAACAACTGGCCGCGAGCCGTTTGCCTTCGCCTGACGTGATTGCTCGCCACGATGCGGTGACGGCGGCATGGCAGCACGGCGACGCGCAACAGGCGCTCGCCGGTCTACAGGCCATGCCCGCGGGGCCGTGGTCCGACGTGCTCGCCGCGGAACTGGCCCACAAGAAAGCGCTGCTCGATCAATACGCGCAACTGCAGAAAACGCGCGGCGACAAGGACTACGACCAGCGTCTGCTGTCGTTTTACGCAAGCCTCGATCCGGCAACCGACGTGTGGTTCCTGCAGTCGATCCAGAAAGACGTCGCGGCGTTGCACGACAAAGCGCTGGCGCGTGCGCAAGACCTGCTGCTGCGCGCTCAGAGTCTGTGGAAACAGTATCGCGCGGGCGGATCGATCGGCGGCTCGCAGCGTCTCGAAGCCGGCATTTCACCGGGATTTCGCAGTGAGGCGCGTCTGCTTTCGGATGCGCAAACGTCCGCGCAACAGGGCATGCGCATCTACACGCAACTGAAGGCCGATCATCCGGCCGACTTCGACCGCCTGCGTGCGGACATCGAAGCCGAAGCCAATTTGCAGCGCCGTTCGCTAACGGAGTTGCGCATGGTGCTGGATCCTGGACTTCTAAAAGCGAAGCTGGCATTGATCGGAGGCGAGCAGAGTGAAACGCGACAGTCACCCTAGGCCGTTGTCGGAGGCACTGGAAGATCACAGCGTCGAGGGCATCGCGATCCTGATGGCGGAGCCGGTTCGGCTCGCGCGCGCGCTGATCTGGGCGATGGTCGCGCTGGTCGTGGTCGGGCTGTTGTGGTCGTTCGTGGGGCGTGCCGACGTGATCGTCAGCGCGCAGGGCACCTTGTCGCCGGAGTCCGAGGTGCGCCGGATCTATGCACCGATCGACGGCGAACTCGCCGATCTGTATATCGCCGAGGGCCAACCCGTGCAGAAAGGCGACGTGTTGGCGCGCCTGAATGCACGCGGCGCGATCGAGGCCGCCAGCAACGCGTTGCAGGCGCAGCTCAAACTGGAAGACGCCGAGCGCGACTGGAAGCAGTTTCCCGAGAAGAAAGCGCTGATGGAGCGCAAGGCCGCCGCGCTCAAAACGCAGATGGAAGTGGAAGCGCGCCAGCACGAAACTCGCGTCTCGGAAGGCACGACCAAACTCGCGGAGGGGCAGAAGGCCGAACTCGACGAAGCGCGCAGTATCCTCGACAACGCGCGGCGCACGCGTGAAGCGGCGCGTCAGGAACTGGACCGCTACTCGCGGCTCTTCGCGCAGCCGGGTGGCGGCGGCATCGCCGAATTGCAGGTGGAGCAGAAACGCACGGCGGCAATGGAGGCGGATAACGCGTACCGTGTCGCCCAATCGAAGCTCGCGGAACTGGATTTCCGCTTGAGCCACGAATACACGCAGGCGAACGCGCAACTGGAAACCAGCGGCCAGCAGACCACGGACCTGCAGCTTCAGTACGATTCGGCGGTGCGCGACATTACCGACGCGGAAGACAAGTTGCGCCTGCAACTGCAAAGCGCGCGGTTGGTGTCCGAAGCGGCTGCGCGGATTCGCTTCGAGAACATCGACAAAGATAATTTCCTGCTGATTCTCGCGCCGGTTTCGGGCGTCATCACCGACGTGACGTCGACCCAGCGCGGCGACAAGATTCAGGCAAACGCACCGCTCGGCGGCATTGCGCCCAAAGACGCGCGGCCCGTGCTGAAGATCGAAATCGCCGAGCACGATCGTGCGTTTCTGCACGAGGGTCTGCCGGTCAAACTGAAATTCAACGCTTTTCCGTATCAACGCTATGGGCTGATCAGCGGCACGCTGGCCTATATTTCACCGGCCACTAAACCGTCGCTGACGGACAAGCAGCCGGTCTACGAAGGCCGCGTCACGCTCGACAAAAATTACTACCAGATTGCCGACACGCGTTATCCGTTGCGCTACGGCATGACGGCAAGCGCTGAGATCGTGGTGCGCGAGCGGCGCCTGATCGATCTGGGTCTCGATCCGTTCAGGCAGGTGGCGGGTTGACCGCACGGATCACACGTCAATTAAAGGAGCGGAAGAAATGACCGCGATAGTGCGAATTGATGACGAAGTCGTGGACGTGGCCGAGTTCATTCGTCTTCTGAAACTGACCGGCCAGTTCGAGAGCCTGATCGAACAGATCGTGCGCGACAAGCTCACGGTTCACGCGGCGAAGAAGCAGGGCATTGCCGTGAGCGCCGATGAAATCCAGCAACGCGCCGATCAGTTCCGCCGCGTGCGCGGCCTGCATCGCGCGACGGATATGAATCAGTATCTCGACGCGCTGAATGTCAGTCTCGACGAGTTCGAAGCTTTCATTACCGACGGGCTGTATCAGGAGAAGATGCTCGACGAGATCGGCAACGAGGCCGCGATCAAGGATTACTTCGCGCTGAATTCACCGAAGTTCGACGCGATCGAAGTCAGCCATATCGTGCTGGACAGCGAGGGCAAGGCAAAGGAAATGATCTCGTACCTGCACGACGATCCCGACAGTTTCGCCGATATGGCGCGCGAGCATTCCATCGCGGACACGCGCGAGGCAGGCGGCGTGATCGGCAAGGTGCTGCGCGGCTCGTTGAAGCCGGATATCGAAGCGAAGATTTTTAACGCGGCGGTGGGCGATCTGCTGGGACCGTTTCCGTCGGCCGACCGCTCGTGCTTCGAGATTTTCGCCGTGACGGCCAAATATCCGGCGACGCTCGACGCCGACGTGGCCTCCGAAGTCCGGCGCCTGCTTCGCGAAGGCTGGTTGATCTCACGCGCCCAGGAGCACGTGATCGAAGCGCGCTAGCCCATTCGAGGCCGCACGCCGTATTGAAACAACGCAACGACACGCCGATTCGAGGTCCGTAAGCACATGGATGCACCCCAGACCGCGCCCTCCGCAGCCGAGTTTCTCACCTCGGTGGAAATTCTTTCGCCGTTTTCGCGCGAAGAGATCGAGCGTCTTGCCGAATATGCGCAGGCGCGCTTCTATTCGTTCGGAGAAACGGTTTGCTCAGCGGGCGAGACGGCTGACGGACTGTACGTGATTCGCTCGGGTTCCGTGCGGATCTTCTCGGAGGAGCACGGCAAGGAAACCAGCCTCGGCGTGCGCAAGTCGGGCGAGATCTTCGCCGATATTGCGATGTTGCGGACCTATGTCCACGAAGCCTCGGTGCGGTCGTCGGCGAAAACCGAGTTGCTGTTCATTCCGCGCGCCGCGATCGAGCCTGTGATCGCGGGCAATCAGGCCGCGTTGGCATTCGTTGCCAGCTACGTGGCGATCAATTCGGCGGGCGGTTTCGTCGCGCAGTTATTCGATCTGCGCGGCAAACTGAACAAGGCCGAACTCGAAGAGTATGTGCGCAGCGTCGGCGTGAAACGGGTGGCCGCTGGCAAGGAAATCCTCAAGCAGGACGGACGCGAGGACCGGCGCCTTTACGTGGTGCGCCATGGCGAAGTGCGTATCGTGCGGCACGAGGAGGGGCACGACTACACGCTCGCCACGCTCGGAGAAGGCGAGATATTCGGCGAAAAAGCGTGTTTGATGCGCCAGGAGCAGATGGCGTCGGTGGTCGCGACGACCGATACGCGGCTGCTGGTGATTCCGGAGCGCACGGTCCACTTCATTCTCGAACGCAATCCCAAGTTGCGCGAAGTGCTCGACGAGCGCATTCGCTACGGCGACCGCGAATTGCAGCGGCAAAAACGGGTCGAACAGCGCCGCAAGCTGCCGCTGATGCTCGATTTGCAAAGCAAGCCTGAGTTCGGCGAGAAAGTCATCAAACGTTTCGCGCTGGTCGAGCAGGCCGAAGAAATGGATTGCGGTGCGGCGTGTCTTGCCATGGTATGCCGCCACTACAGCATTCCAATGACACTCGGCAAGTTGCGCGAACTGGCCAACGTCACGACCCAAGGCGCGACGCTCGACAGTCTCGCGCGCGCTGGCGAATCGCTCGGCTTTACAGCGCGCGGCGTGCAATGCACATTCGATTCGTTGCGCGGTTTCGATCTGCCGTTCATCGTGCACTGGGAGGGCTACCATTACGTCGTGGTGTACGGGCTGTCCAAGGAATACGTGTGGGTGGCGGACCCGGCGGTCGGCTTCAAGAAAATGACAGTCGAAGATTTCGAGCGCGGCTGGAGCGGCACCTGTCTGCTGTTTACCGGCGGACCGCATCTGCTGCAAATGTCCGCCGCGCGTTCGCCGTGGATACGCTTTGTCGGCTACCTCAAGCCGTACAAGAAGATTCTCGGCCACCTGTTTCTCGCCACCTTCGTGATTCAGGTACTGGGCGTAATTCCGCCGCTGATTATCCAGAACATTCTGGACGGCGTGATCGTGCATCAGAATGTCAGCCTGCTGCATCTGCTGATTGGCGGTCTGATCATTGCCAATGTCTTTTCGCAATTGATGTCTTCGATTCGCGCGTATCTGGCGAATTTCATGGTGCGCAACATGGACTTCGCGATGATGTCGCAGTTCTTCAAGCACACCATGTCGCTGCCGTTTTCCTTTTTCGCCAAGCGCAAGACCGGCGACATTTTCGCGCGCTTCCAGGAGAACCAGACGATCCGCGCGTTCCTCACCGAATCCACCGTCACCACGGCGTTGAACTTGCTGATGGTCTTCATCTATTTCACGATCATGTTCGTCTACAACGTGAAGATGACGCTGGTGCTGATCGCGTTCGTCATTCCGATCATGGCGCTGACCGCGATCGCCACGCCGAAGATCAAAGGTTATGCGCGCGAAGTATTCACCGCGTCGACCGAGTCGAAATCGTTTCTGATGGAAGCGCTCGCCGGTGTGGAGACCATCAAGGGCATGGGCATCGAGCGGCCGGTGCGCCTGCGCTGGGAGAAGAAGTACGCCAAGGCGCTCGAAGTGCAGTATCGCGCGCACGCGTTCAATATTCTCGTGGGACTCGGCAGCCAGTTGCTGAACTCGGCGACGACGATTGCGATTCTGTGGGTCGGCGCGAATCTCGTGCTGGCGCGCGAGATGACGATTGGTCAGTTGATCGCGTTCAATGCGTTCATGGGGAGCGTACTGGGTCCTCTCATGGGCCTGGTCGGTTTGTGGAGCATGTTGAACGACGCGGGCGTGGCGATGGAACGCCTCGGCGATGTGCTCGATATCGACCCCGAGCAGAAGCCCCAGGATTTGCCTTCGCGCGTGATGTTGCCCGAACTGCAAGGCGAGATCAGCCTCAGCGGCGTGTATTTCCGCTATGGCGAAAACGACTCGGCATATGTGCTGGAAAACATCAGCTTCGATATCAAACCGGGCGAACTGGTGGCGATTGTCGGACGCAGCGGATCGGGCAAGACGACGCTCGCCAAATTGCTGGTCGGCTTCTACACGCCGACCGAGGGCAAGATGACGATTGACGGCTACGATCTCGGCGTGGTCGACAAAGCCTATTACCGTGCGCAGATCGGCTATGTGATGCAGAGTAACCTGCTGTTCTCCGGCACGATTTCGGAGAACATCGCGAGCGGCGACGATGCGCCCGATCGGCGCCGCATCGAGGAAGTCGCGAAGATGGCCGACGCGCACGGATTCATCAGCAAGATGCCGCTCGGCTACGAGCAGATTGTGGGCGAGCGCGGAATTGGCTTGTCGGGCGGGCAGATCCAGCGGCTGTGCATCGCACGGGCGCTTTATCACGATCCGCGGCTGCTCGTATTCGACGAAGCGACCTCGGCACTGGACTCGCAATCGGAGAGCAATATCCTCGGCAATATGCACGACATTCTGAAGGGCCGCACGGCGGTGATCATCGCGCACCGGCTCAGCACGATCATGCGTGCGGACAAGATTCTCGTGCTGTATGAAGGGGCGATTGTCGAACAGGGCCGTCACGATGAGCTGATCCAGCGCGGCGGCATGTATTACCAGCTGGTCCAGAAACAGTTGAGTGCATGATGATGAAGATACTCGACCAGATTGAAGAGGCCAGCCCCGCGATTTCATACGCGGGTCTGATCGAGCGGATCGAGATTCTGCGCTCGACATTGCGCTGGTCGTCGCGGCTGGAGCGGGCGGACATCGACAAACTGCTCCGGCAAGCCACCTCGTTACGCGACGAGGTGATGCAGCTCTCGCACAAGGAGCGTTTCGTGCAAGCGGCGGTGGCAGCCGAGCCGCAGGAGCGCGCCGATCTATCGCGTGGCGCGCGTCGCAAGGCGCTGCTCGAACGCAGTTTCATTTTCGAAGGCACCTTCGGCGACAATCCGCGCCTGCTCGAATCGCTCGAAATCGCCGAGAAAGCCGCACCGACCGATTTGCCCGTGTTGATCGACGGCGAAAGCGGCACCGGCAAGGAGTTGATGGCGAAGGTGGTGCACGCCAATGGCTCGCGCGCCGACAAGCCGTTCATATCCGTGAACTGCGGCGCGATTCCAGACAATCTGCTGGAGTCGGAATTGTTTGGGCATCGCAAGGGCGCGTTCACGGGGGCTTCGAACGACCGCAAGGGCAAATTCGAAAGCGCGCATACAGGTACGATCTTTCTCGACGAAATCGGCGAGTTGCCGCTCGCCGGCCAGGTGAAACTGCTGCGTGTGCTGGAAGCGCATGAGATTCAACGCGTCGGGTCTGATGAAACGATTGCGGTGGACACGCGCATCGTCGCGGCGACCAATCGCAATCTGCGGCAGCTCAGCGAAGAGGGCAAATTTCGCGAGGATCTGTTCTACCGGCTCAGCGTCATTCATGTGACGTTGCCACCGCTGCGCGAGCGCCGCGACGAAATTCCGCTGCTGATTTCGTGGTTCGGCGACGAAGCCGCCGGCACCTTAAAGCGCAGGCCGGTGCGATTGACGCCGCGTTTGCGGGACTTCCTGCTGAACTATGCGTATCCAGGCAACATCCGCGAGTTACGCAATGTGATGTATCGCGTGTCGTGTCTGGCCGGCGATATGGCCGATGTCGATCATCTGCCGGTGGACATGCGGCCGGCGGCGCCCGGAACCGCGGCGGCTTCCAACGCCGCGACCGCAACCGGGCAGGAGCCGATCAGCGTAGCCAACCTCATGTCTTTGAGCGACGCAAAGCGCGCCGCCAGCGACGACGCCGAAAAAGCCTTCCTCGAGCGCGGCCTTCGCGAGGTGAGCGGCACGGTCGCGGAACTGGCCCGTCGTATCGACATGAACCGTTCGCATCTGCAGATGCTTCTGAAGAAACACGGCTTGCACTCGAAGGATTTCCGCAATCGCAATCAGCCTGCCGCGAACAAGAACGGCGCTGAGGATCGCGACGATGAAGACAACGACACGTGAGGCCGCGCCACTAAAGCAGTAGGTTCAAGGCGCCGGATTCAGCAGCGTTTTGTCTGCCGCATTAGGGTCTTCGGCGCGTACGACCACGGCGGTAATGTTGTCGCGGCCGCCGCGCGCGAGCGCCATATCGACGAGTTCCTCACACGCGTTCGCGCATGCCGCATTGCTCAGCACAGCGAGCATGTCGTCTTCACTGACTTCGTTGCTCAGGCCGTCGCTGCAGAGAAGGAAGACGTCGCCGTCCGCAACCTCGATCGCGTCGTCGTCGAGTTCGAGCAGGTCGGTGGCGCCCACGGCGCGCGTGATCATGTGTTGCGCCGGATGGTGCCGCGCCTCTTCTTCAGTAAGCACGCCGAGCGACTTCAGCGCTTCCACCTGACTGTGGTCGCGCGTGAGTTGCCGCAGGCTGCCTTCGCGCAGCAGGTAGAGGCGGCTGTCGCCGGCCCAGATGTAGCCGCAGAAGCGATCGCAGGCGAGCAGCACCACGACCGTGCTGCCGATACGCTGCACCTGGCGGCGCGCGGCTTCTTCCCGTAGCTGACGATTGGCGGCTTGCAGACGCGCGCGCGCATCGGCAACGAAAGACTTCATGCTGACGGGCGGCGTGAGCCGGCTGAGCGCGTCGATTACCAGACGGCTCGCCAGATCGCCGACCGCGTGTCCACCCATGCCGTCGGCGACGGCCCAGCGTCCGAGCGCGGACTGGTCGAGACAGGAATCTTCGTTGATTTCGCGGACACGTCCGGCGTCGGAAAGCGCGGACGACGTCCAGCGAAATTGGCTCGCACAGGTCACAACGGTTACACCATATCGTTTCTGCTGCGTGCGTCGGGAGAGACACTGATGTTCGAGTTCGCGCCGGTGTTGCGTACATCGACCGACTGGAACGTGTTGATCATCTGGTTAGCATAGAAGTTGTTGGTCACGTCGTACAGGTTCACGACGGGCCCAATGCTCGGCGTATCGCGTACGTAGGGCTGAATCCAGCCGTACACCCACGGGGCGCCGCCGCCGCCGCGGATCGCTGTCATCGCTTTACGGTCTAGCGCGAGGTTAAGCGAGAGGTCGCTTACTGTAATAGAAGCCATGTCGTTTCTCCGGTTGGCCGCGTGTGTAACGCGCGCGGTGACGCGCGGTTAAAAGTATCTGGCCGTTATAGTGCAAGGGCTATGCCAATTCGCGAGCGTTTCGCGCGGTTTGTCGTAGCGCCTTGTTTGCCGGGCGATTCCGCGCGCTTGCTAATGCAGCGCACGAGCGTGCATGAATTCATCGGTCGGCTGGCAGCCAACATGCCCTCACTCGAAACGGTGCGCGACCCAACACATTCGTGTGTGCTTGCCGTACCTCTTCAATCCGAGAAGTTCCCCCTCGACGGCAGCTGGAAATGAGCGCCGCTCGCCAACACTTCGGCGGAATTTCTGTCGGGCCGCAACGCACACTCGTCGCCTCCAGTATCCCGCATTTTCCCGTGAAGCCCTTTAAATAAAGGCTTTCGCGCACATGGCCCGGATGATGCAAAAGATCTCGCAACAGTGTTGGAAATCGAAGCGAGACAGCCATGAACCCGAACCAAGCCAGCAGCGAACACAGCGCAGACCGCTGCGACGCCGCGTCCACCATCGACCTGCCGATCGGCGCGCATCTCGTCACGCAACGTCGCGGTTACGAACACCACGGCATTTATGTGGGCAATGGACGCGTGGTTCATTACTCGGGCTTTGCAGGTTCAGCGCATCGCGGCCCCGTTGAAGAAGTGGAACTGGAACGCTTCGCCGCCGGCCATCCGCTGTCGATCCGCCCGACCCCGTCCGCGCGCTACGTCGGCGACGAAGCCGTGCGCCGCGCTCGCTCCCGTCTCGGCGAAAACCATTATCGCCTGCTCACGAATAACTGCGAGCACTTCTGCGCATGGTGCCTGCTCGGCGAAAGCCGCAGCGAACAAGTGCATTGCTGCCTGCGCCATCCGCGTACCGGCATGCATGCGCTGGTGTGCCTCGTAAAGGCTTTTGTGGAAAGCAGCGCGAAGGGCGCGCACGGTTCCGCGCAGTTCGCATGACCCAGCGACACCGAATTTCAGCGACTTGTTTCAGTGTTTCAACCGTTCAAGGATTCAAGGAGAACATCATGGCTGCCGCGGAAAAGACCTTGCATTGGGCCGTAGACAAATGGCTTGCCCCGACCCCGTCGATGCCCGCGCGCGTCGTGCAGTTCTGCCACCGCGCGTCGCAACATCAGCGCTATGTGTGCGTGGAAGCCTTGCGCCCGGGCGGCATGCTGTCGATTTTCTTCTTCCGTCACGACGACGGCTCGTGGAACGTGTTTCCGCCGCAAGCCGAACGGCCCGCCATGAACGGACATCGCCGCGCATTGCTGGCTGCCTAGTTCTGCGTCTGTGCCGACGCTTCCTTGATGATCCACTGATTGAACAGCAGCATCGCCGGCGTCATGGGTTTGCCCTTCAGCCATGTCAGCCAGTAACTGCCGGCGTGAACCTCCACTTCGAACGGGCGCACCAGCCGGCCTGTGTTGATCTCGTGATCGAACATCAGCGCGGGCGCGAGCGCGATACCCGCACCTTGCATCGCCGCTTCCACCATCAGCCGCGACGAATCGAACACCGGCCCGCGAATCGGCCGCGGCGGAATGCCCGCGGCGCTGAACCAGCTCATCCAGTCGTCGGTGCGATAGGAGCGCAGCAAGGTCTCGTCGGCGAGATCCTCCGGTTTCGACAGACGCTCGGCAATCTCCGGTGTGCACAGCAGCGCGAGCGGCGCGTCGAGCAGTCGGGTCGCGAGCGAGCCAGGCCACGTGCCGTCGCCGAAACGGATCGCGAAATCGAGGCCTTCGGTGGCGAGATCGACCAGGTTGTTGTTCGTCAGCAGCCGCAGTTCTACGAACGGATGCGCGTCGCGAAACGACTTGAGGCGCGGCATCAGCCAGCCCACCGCGAACGTACCGACCACGCCGACCGTCAGCACCTCGTGAAAGTGGCCGCCTTCGAATTGTTTGAGCACCGCCTCAATGCGATCGAATGCATCGGTCAGCACCGGACGCAGCGCGAGGCCCTCGTCGGTCATGGCGAGGCCGCGCGGCAGACGCTTGAAAAGCGCGGTGCCCAACCGCTCTTCCAGCGTTCTGACCTGCTGGCTGACGGCGGCCTGGGTGACGTTCAGTTCGAGTGCCGCGCGCGTAAAGCTCAGATGCCGGGCGGACGATTCGAAGGCGCGCAACGCGTTCAATGGAAGGTACGGTCTCATGGCGAAGGCATAAGATTTTCTTGTGAGTTGGCTAACTTATCATCGTTTGTCAGCGCGGGGCGGAAAACCGATAGTTGCGGCTTCACACAAAGGAGCGGCGATGATCACAAGACGGAAGTTCGCGGGTGCGATGCTGGGTGTTTCGATAGCTGGGGTTGCGGTTGGCAGTGCCGGCGCGTTCGGCAAGGCATCCGGCAAGACGGTGAAAACGGGCGTGGCGGTGCAAGGGCGCGAGTTGGCGAAGGCGGATGCGATCCGTCGGCGGCTCGCTGAAATAGAAGCGGCGAGCGGCGGCCGGCTGGGTGTGTCGATCGTCGATACGACGTCCGGCTTGCACGCCGGTTTGCGGACCGACGAGCGCTTTCCCATGTGCAGCACCTTCAAGATGCTGGTGGCGGGCGCCGTACTTGCGCGCACGGATCGCGGCGAGGAAAATTTGCAACGGCGCGTGGTGTTCTCACAGAGCGACGTGGTGTCGAATTCGCCGGCCACGAGCAAGCACACGCGCGAGTTGACCGGCAACGCGGGCATGAGTGTCGCCGAGTTGTGCAAGGCGGCGATCACGCTCAGCGACAACACGGCGGCGAATCTGTTGTTAGCGACCTTCGGCGGGCCGGCGGGATTGACCGCGTTCGCTCGCGGTCTCGGCGACGGCGTCACGCGCCTGGATCGCATCGAGCCGACGCTGAACGAGGGCACGCCCGGCGACCTGCGCGATACCACCACGCCGAACGCCATGCTCGGCAATCTGCGCGAGTTGCTGCTCGGCGAGCGGTTGTCGTCATCGTCGCGGGCGCAACTGCTGGCGTGGCTCGCCGCCAACGAGACCGGCGGCGCACGGATTCGCGCGAAGCTGCCGAAGGACTGGGGTGTGGGCGACAAGACCGGCACCGGCGATCACGGCACGGCCAACGACGTGGCGATTCTGTGGCCGCCCGGACGCGGTCCAGTGCTGGTGACCGTGTACCTGACCGAAACGGATGGCGACGCGGCGCGCAGCAACGCGGCCATCGCCGACGTGGGCGCGTTGGTGGTGGCGTCTATCTGATTCCGTGCGGACGGGGGGCATGCGATGCGATGACCGATGCGCCGATCGGAGTATGCGACGGCACGCCGCTGCCATTTCTCGGCTTCACCGCCGCGCCGATTATCTTTACGGTGCTGGCCATCGTCGAACTGATCATCGGTCAGCTGCCGAGAACTCCTAGCCGCACCGTGCCGATGCAATTCGGCGCGCGTCTCGTGCTTGGCGGCTTCAGCGGTGGCGATAGTCGGCGCGGTGCTGATCGTCATGGCGTTGCGTTGATGTATTTCAGAAAGATGTGACGGGACGCGGCTCATCTCGTTGCGTCCCGTCTCACTGAAGCAAAGCAGTCCGACCGGCTTAGCTGGCCCGTGCGATGCGTGAACCGGCGGGCGTCCGCGGTGCGGGCAGGGCACCCGTAACCGCAGTCGCGGGAACCAGCTTGCCGCTCATCAGCAAGCCCAACGTCTTCACCGCCAGAATCGCGATGATCACATTCGCCGCGATGAACAGAACCGGCGCGGCGTATTCAACCGGACCCGTCGTGCCTCGTTCGACCATCCGGAGCGCCATCGTCGGCAGGGCGGCAACGCCAAAGCTAAAGGCCCAGTAAGCCGGCGTGAAGGCCTGTGGGCGAATCCACGGCAGCAAACGCAGGAGCAGCAGAGCCTGGTACAAGCCATAACCAAGCAGAATCATGGCGAACAGGTCAGGCGTGCCGTTGCTCAAACTCAGATAGGTCACGCCGCCCACCACCGGCGGTGCAAGGTGGATGCCCAGCACCGGGCGCAATGCGTCGGGCAGCGGTTCATGCACGGCGGCGCGATGCAGGATCAACGATTCAATCGCGAGCCACGACAGCAAACCTGCGCCAAAAAAGAGTTCGCCCAGTTGGTGAAAGCCGAAGGCGGCCGAAGCCGTGCCCGCCACGAAGCTCGCGCCCACCGTTGGCAGATAGATGGCGGGCGTCACCAGTTCGGGCTTGCGGCCGCCTTGCCAGAGCCGTCCATGCAAATACGCGCCAAGAGCGAGTTGCGCGACCACGGCGACACCGTACAGCGCGAGCGCCAAACTGTGCGCGTAAGGTTGCAGAAGCTGGGCAGCGAGCAGGCTCGAAATAGGGCCGAGCGCCGCAAACGACGATTGCACCGGATGCTGCATTTCCGCGCGGGCTTCGTCGGCATGCGTCAGCCATTTTTGCCCGTATGCCACCAGAATCACGAGCCACACGACGAGCGCGGCTACCGTGATCGCGTCGCCTGCCAGAGCGGGCAAATGCCAGAGCCTGATCGCCACGCGCCATAAATTGGCGAACGCCAGCGCGCCCACCGCGATCCCGAAGAAAGCAACTGGAATCGTGCCACGATTGCTGTTCATCACCGATCCTCCGAAAGTTGCGTCGCGCTCCGTTGTTCCGGCTCCGCGCGATCGATGACGTACTTTAAAAGCCCGCGGCCAAACGCTGAATGCTGGGCGCGCTCAACAAATCGCGCGATCGTCTCAAGATGCGGTGTGCCGCATCCGGCGGGAGTTTGCGCCGGGGTTGCCGCGCGAGTTCGGGATCCCGCGCGGAATCCGCGCCAAAGCGCCCGTGGCGGGTATGACAGCCGGGCGTCATGGCGTAAAATTTCCGCTTCCCTATGAAGTAACGCCATCCATGCCAACGCCCGCGGACAAATCGAACACGAAGGAAAGCGAAGGTGTTGCCGTCATCGATCGTGCTTGCGCCATCCTGTTCGCCTTCCGGCCGGACGATTACGCGCTCACGCTCGCCGAACTGGCGGCGCGCACGGGGCTCTACAAGAGCACGTTGTTGCGGCTCGCGGGCTCGTTGATCCAGCATCGCCTGCTGCTGCGTCTTGACGACGGCCGCTATCAGCTCGGCTCCGCCACCTTCATGCTGGGCGCGTTGTATCAACGCAGCCTGAATCTCGGCGATATTGTCGTGCCGCTCATGCGCGAGCTCGCGGAAACCAGTGGCGAAAGCGTGTCGTTCTACGTGCGTGACGAAGCGGTGCGAGTGTGTCTGCATCGGGTGGATTCCAGGCATGCGGTGCGTTTTCACGTGCGCGAAGGCGACGTGCTGCCGCTGGAAAGCGGCTCGGGCGGCCTCGCATTGCTCGCCTTCAGCGGCATGCCGGGCGCGCCGTACGAGAAGATTCGCGAGGACTTCTACTGTGTGTCGATCGGCGAACGCGACCGGGAGACGGCGGGTATTTCCATGCCGGTATTCGGCGTGCGCCAGAGCCTGCGTGGCGTGCTGACGCTGGCCGGTCCGAGTTCGCGGATCGATCAGGCGTTTCTCGAACGCAATCTCGGCGCGCTATTCGATTGCGCCGCGCGCGCCACCGACGCCTTGGGCGGTGATTCGCGCGCCATGCGCAGCGCGCAGCGGCGCGCGGCCGAAGTTCAGGACAAGTAGTTCAGGACCGGCAGTTCGGCGCAAGCGGCTCAAGCCAAATGCCGCTCGGGCTTGCCGGTGTACGTGTAGGCCATCTGGCGCGGCATCGGACCTTTGTTGCGCTCCTTGCGTCCGCGCTGTTCCCATGCATGCGACAGAATGCCGACCGCGCGCGACAGGCAGAACACGCCGCGCGCCAACTCGGGCGCAAAGCCAAGTTCGGCGTAGATCACGGCGGTGGCGCCGTCGATATTCATCGGTACGGGCTTGCTCTTGCGGCTCATCAGCAGCGCTTCTATGCCGCGCGCGATCGCGGCATAGCGTCCGCTGATACGCTCCGCACGCACGTTCTCGTCCACCAGCGCCAAAAGCCGCGGCGCACGCGGATCGACCGGATGAAAGCGATGCCCGAAGCCCGGCAGATATTTGCCGTGCGCCGCGATGAACGCATCCACACCTTGTTCGACGGCGTATTCCAACGTGGCGCCCGCTTGCATGCGCGCGTCGATAGCGTCGTACAGTTCGACTGCCTGCTGGCCGGCGCCGCCGTGCACGTCGTCCAACGCGTTGATTGCCGAGGCCATCGCGCCGTTCAGCGGCAAGCCGCAACTGGTCGCCATCCGCGAGATGGCAATCGACGGCGCATGCGGCCCATGATCCACCGACGACACCAACGCCGCTTCGAACAAACGCGCCTGCTCGGTGTCGGGCAATTCGCCGCGCAGCATCAGCCAGATCATCTGAGGAAAGCTGATGTTGCCGATCAACTCCTGAATCGGGAATCCACGCACGTTGATCGAGCCCGGATGAATGTCGATGATCGAGGTACTCCAGTAGTCGGCAGCGAGCTTCGCTGCATCGAATGCTTGCGTCATGTTCAGACCACTCCTTCGGCGCGTAGTTGATCGATGTGTGCGTCGTCATAACCGAGCGCGGCAAGTTGTTCACGCGTGTGAGCCGAGAGAACCGGCGCGGGCGTGTTCGGTGCCGTGTCGGCATCGTGCAGACGAAAGCCGGCGCGGGTCACGCGCTGGCGGTCCGTGGTCGCATCCGCGGCGAATTCGCGAATGAAGCCGCGCGACTCCAGATGTGGATGCGCGAGAATCTCCGGCACCGACATCACGCGGCCGGCCGGTACGCCGGCTTCAAAGAAACGCGCTTCCCAGTTCGCGGCGCTGTCGCGCGCGAGTGCCGCTTCGATTTCCGCTTTCAACGCGGCGCGATTCACTTTGCGCGCGTTGCGCTCGGAAAAACGCGGATCGTCGAGCAGATCCGCTCGGCCGATCAACTGACACAAGCTCGCGAACTGTTTGCTTTCGTTGGCGGCGATATTGAGCGGGCCGTCGCCGGTTTTGAAAGTGCCCGACGGCGCCGCTGTGAAGTTTTCGTTGCCCATCGGCGTCGGTGTGACGGCGGCGTTCAGGAAGTTCGAGACGACCCAGCCCATGGTCGCGAGCGTGGCTTCGAGCATCGACACGTCGAGCATGCGGCCATGTCCCGTGGCGCGCGCGTCGAGTAACGCGGCGCAAATGCCGAACGCCGCCGTGAGACCGCCCACCGTGTCCGACACCGGATAGCCGACGCGCAACGGTGCGCTGTCGGCATCGCCGGTCACGCTCATCACGCCCGAAATGCCCTGAATGATCTGATCGTAGGCAGGCCGTTTTGAAAACTCGCCGTCCATGCCGAAGCCGGAGATCGCGCAATACACGAGCTTCGGATTGACCTCGCGCAGCGCCTCGAAATCGAGGCCGAGCCGTGTCATTACACCGGGCCGGAAATTTTCGACCAGCACGTCCGCGGTTTTGACAAGCTCGCGCAGAATCGTCTTGCCGCGCGGGTCTTTCAGATTGAGCGTGACGGACTGCTTGCCCGCGTTCACGGCGACGAACGAGGCGCCCATGTTGCGCGCCGACGCGTCCTTGTCGGCGCCCAGGCGCCGCGCCAGATCGCCGCCTTCCGGATGCTCGACCTTGATCACTTCGGCGCCGAGCAATGCGAGCTGATACGCGCAAAACGGCCCGGCCAATACATTCGATAAGTCCAGTACGCGGACTCCAGCCAACGGCAGCGTCATGTTCAAAACCTCTTGTTCAAAGTGCGATTCAGTGCGGTTCTTCAGTGCGAAATCTCATCGAGATTGCGATGGTTGGTCCGTGGCCCGAAGATGCCGATCGCGCCCATCACCATCACCATCGACGCGCTGATCAACGCGAACACGCCGCTCACGCCGAAGTGACGCAGCGCGAAGGCGATCATGAAGCCGGAGAACATCGCGGAGAGACGCGACATCGAGTAGACGAAGCCGACGGCGCGCGCCCGCAAACGCGTCGGGAAGAGTTCGGTTTGATACGCGTGATAGCCGACCGAGAGCAGCGTGCCGCTCAGCGTGATCAGCACGCCGAGCGTCATCAGCATGACGGGCGAGGTTTGTATCGCGAACAGGCTGCCGAACACGGCGATGCCGAGCGCGGACAGCACGATCAAGGTCTTCCGTTCGATCCGGTCCGCGATCGCCATGCCGATCAGCGGTCCGAACGGATTCGACACAGCGATCACGAACGAGTACAGCAGACTGTGCGTGATCGTCACGCCTTTGGAGACGAGCAGTGTCGGCACCCATGAGGCGAAGCCGTAAAAGCCGATTGCCTGGAACAGATTGAACACCAGCATCGTGATCGCGCGCTTGCGATACGGCGGCTGCCAGATTTCACGGAAGGCAGCCTTGGTGGTCGCCGGTTCGACGGTCGGCACGGCGGGCGGCAGCGGCTTGCCGTATTGCGCGGCGACTTTCGCTTCCAGCGCCTGCAGCACCTGCTCGGCTTCGGCGGCGCGGCCTTGCTGCGCGAGCCAGCGCGGGCTTTCCGGCACGCGCCGGCGAATCGCCCACACCACCACCGCGCCCAACGCGCCGATGATCACGACCCAGCGCCAGCCGTCGAGTCCGAACGGCGTGCGCGGCACCAGCCACCACGCGAGAAACGCAACCGACGGCACAGCCGTGTACTGCACCAGATGCACGAAAGCAAAGGCACGGCCGCGCAGATGTTTAGGCACGAGTTCGCTGACGTACGTATCGATCGTCACGAGTTCGACGCCCACGCCGATGCCGGCGATCAGGCGCCACAGATTGATGGCGGGCGCCGTGCTTTGCAGCGCCATGATGAGCGTCGCGGCGGAGTACCACAGCAGCGACACGGTGAACACGGTTTTGCGGCCGTAGCGGTCGGCCATGCCCGCCAGAAAGAACGTGCCGATGAAGAGCCCGGCAAACGACGCCGCCACGAACGCGCCAAGTCCAGACACGCCGAAGAACGACGCGGTGGTCGTCGAGTAAACCCCGCTTTTGACGAGGCCAGGACCGACGTACGCGGTGAAGAACAGGTCGTAGAACTCGAACCAGCCGCCGATCGACAGCAGGAACACCAGCATCCACACCGCGCGCGTCGCGGGCAGGCGGTCGATGCGCGCGTTGACGCCGGGCGTGAGCCCCGACGCGCCGGCGCTTGAGTGGGGCGACGCGCCGGACGCGTCGAACGGCAGGCTTGCCATGGAATTCCTCCTTCAGGTGTCTCTCGTCAGTGTCGTTCTGTTAGATAGAACGACGTTCTGTTTAATGGATGTGCGGAGAGTAGCCGGTGTGGCAAGTGCCGGGAATTCGGGGTTTTACCTAGAAAGAGGAATTGGCGTTTGCGGATGGATGCTTGCGCCGGTCCGCCGCACGGGCGTTCCGGCGCTCCTACCGCGCTTTTATTTTTTTACGCGCCCATACGCTGAAGCATGATCAGCAAGGCATCGAATGAAAGCGGCTTGCGCGCATATTCAATGCGGGGATTCGGCTGCACGGGGATATCCGCGGCTGCGCTGCACAGGATGATCGGAATGGCGCGCAGATCGGAATCGGCATTGAGCGCCGCGCACAACTGCAGCCCCGACATGACCGGCATCATGCAGTCCGACACGATGATGTCGGGCCGGGTATTGCGTATCTGTTCGAGCGCGGCGGCCCCGTTCGACGCGGTCAGCACGGTATAGCCGTGCCGCTCCAGCAGCAGCCGCCAGACTGTCAGGATGTCGAACTCGTCGTCCACGACCAGAATGGTTTTCATGGTCGGCTAGGTATTTCGTCGCTGCGGCAACGTGGCCGACAGGCCGGCCGGCGAATGCAGGCTGGCGGGGCTCCCCGAGTTTTCGATGACGTCGAGGCCCTCAGACGAAATCACAAGCTCGCGCAAGGAAGTGTCGTGGGCGCTTTCACGCTGCTTGACCACGGAAATCATGCGTCGCAGACCCGTGTCCGTTTCAGCGTAACGCAGCAGCACGAGGTTTTCGGTCAACGCCGAGACGCGCACGCTCTTCGCATGGCCGGGGTCGGCGTAAAGCGGCAGCTCTTCGGTCAGCAACGTGGTGACGCAGGCTTCGCGAAGCTGGTGTAGCAGCGCATTCAGGAACAGGCCGAAGCGTTCGGTACGCAACGCGGAATCGCGAAACCCTTCCACACCGTCGATGACGATGCGCGACGCGCCGATCTTCTTGACTGTGGCGAGCGCGGTGGCCGCCAGTTCGTCGACGGCCAGTTCAATGGCCGGTTGCCATTGAATCACGAGCCGGCCGTCCTGATACGCGTCCGCGAGTCCGATCGACACGGCCTCGGCTTTGCCGATCAGCCGCTGCGGCCCTTCGTAAAAGCCGAGGTACAGGCAGCGTTCGCCGCGCGCGACGCCGGCCGCGAGAAATTGCAGACAGAGGAGGGTCTTGCCGACGCCCGACGGCCCGATCAGCGTAGTGGTGGAGCCTTGCGCAAAGCCGCCGCCGAGCAGGCCGTCCAGATGCGGCAGGCCGAAGCCGAGCCGTGCTTTCAGATCCACTGGACCCGGTTGCGCGGCAGGTTGCGCTTCCAGGCGCGGGAACATCAAGAGCCCGCTTTCAGCGATGCGGAAGAAATGCTTGCCCATCAGATGATTGCGCGCGCGCATCTTATGGACTTCGATTTCGCGCGCGCGGCGCATGCCGTCGCTGTAGCGATTCAGTTCGACCAGGCCGTCGACGAGCGTATGTTCCGGATGCGGTTCGTTGCCGGACAGCGGCGCGAGCAGCAAGGTCGTGCAATCCATGGCCGCGACCAGCGCATTCAACTCGTGGATGAATTTGGACAGCGACAGCTCGGTCTCGCTGAATTCACGCGCGCTCCGAAAGCCGTCGATGATCATCAGGCTCGGACGGTAATCGTAAATGCTCGAGGCAATCAGCTTGAGGAAGCCATCCAGGCCGTCCTTCATCAGTTCGTGATAGCCGGACACGAACAGCATCTGCTGGGCGACCGCCTTCTCGTCGAAGAAACTCAGACCCTTGAGATGACCCAGCAGCTTGTCGTGCGATTCGGCGATCAAGGTCATGTACAACACCTTCTCGCCCTGGCTTACACGATGAAAACCAATCTGGCTCGACAGGATCGTCTTGCCGGCGCCGGCCATGCCCTCCAGCAGATAGACGCCGCCGCGGACCAAACCACCGCCCAGGATCTCGTCGAGACCGGGGACACCCGTTTCCACGTTGGATCGGGAAGACGTCTGAGATTCGTGGTTAGTCATTGTCGAAGAGTCGTTCAAAGTGCGGAGAAGCGATGGCTCGCACAGGAACCGTCTATTGCTCAAACTATCATTGCAGCAATTCGTGTTCCCGCTCCGGGCGGCGACGCTGCGCGCCGGCATGAGATGCAGGGGATTCTACCGGGGGGCGAGGCGCTTGGCGAACCGCAAATTGAACATACCGTGCGAGACGCGCAGGCAGAGCGTTGCCGACCGCCGGATGGCGGTGAATTTTCAACGCGGTGGCAGGAAGGAAGACGAAAGAATGGGGCCGCGCCTCGTGCACGCGATAGTACAAAGGTACATTGCATGCACGAGGCGGGTACGGCGAAGCGGGCCGGCGGCCCGCCCTTGACTCAGCTACAAGCGAAACTACTCGCGGCGTTGACGTCGCCGCCCTGATAGCGCGCCACCTTCGGGTACGGGCAAAGCGGCCGCGTGCGTCCCGCGCCCCAGCCGGCGGGCACGTCCGGGTTCGGCGCGACATTGCTCGCGTCGCGCGCGGTCGCGACCACGCTGTCCGGCGCCTTGCCCTGTTCGACCCATGCGACGAGCGGTGTGAGCATGTCGAACTGGTCGGTGCTCGGACCGCCGCTGCAGTGGTTCATGCCGGCAATCGTGTAAAGGCGCGCGAAGTTCGACGCGTCGCCGCTATTGGCTGCCGTGAGCCGCTGATACCAGTCGGTCGTGTCGTTCGATGAAAACACCGGGTCGCTCGTGCCGTGATAGACCATCAGCTTTGCCCCGCGCTGCTTCAATGCGCTCAGATTGGTTTCGTCGGGCGGCGTCATGAACGACCAGGCAGACTCGCTATACGCGCCGCTGGTGGCGAAGATCTTCGGCGCGTCGGTGTCCATGCTGAAGCTCAGCGCGTACGCGGACAACCGGCTCAACACGGCAGCGGTTTGCGGCGGCGTGGTGAACGTGAAGGCGGCCGCGGCCGGGTCGAGCGTGATCGAGTTGGCCTGCTTCCATGCGGACCAGCCGGGGCCAAGTCCGGCGTCGTATGGGAAGCTTGCATAGAGGGCCGTGCCCGCACTGCTGCGCGCACCGGAGAACACATTGCCGACGGCGTCTTTCTGCGCGCTCGTCAGACACGTGCCGTCGCGGACGTTGTTCGTGCAGGTCGGGACGTCGGTGGCAAGGCTGAAATTTGCCTGGCATGCCTTGATATCCTGAATGAGGCCGTCTGTCGCACCGTCGAGTGCATCGCACTTTGACAGTATTTTCGACGCCACCATTTGACGTTCCGCCGCGGTGAAGCCGGTCGTGATATCGGGCAGGCCGTTCGAGGTCGTCGCGGTCGCCACTTTCGCGAGCTGCTGCGCGCTCCACATTTCGCCGACGGCCGCCTTCGGCAGATGGAAGCCCGGATCGCCCGCAATGATGCCGTCATACTCCGCCGATGAGCGTGCCGCAGCGACCAGCGCATGACGTCCGCCGTTGGAGCAGCCGTCGAAGTAGCTGCGGTCCGGCGCCTTGCCGTACGCGAGCTTGATGACTTGCTTGGCCATCGGCGTGAGCGTGGCGACTGCGTTGTAGCCGTAGTCGATCCGCGCCTGCGGGTCGAGACCGAACAGGGGATTTTGCGCCGAACTGTGCCCCGCGTCCGAGCTGATCACCGCGAAGCCCATGTTGAGCGCGTCGCTGGTGGGACCGCCGCCGCCGATCTCGCCGGTGGCCGTGACCACATTGCCGTCGAGTCCGCCGTTGGCCTGATAGAAGAAACGCCCATTCCATGCAATCGGCAGGCGCATTTCGAAGCCGATCGCGTAGGTCTTGCCGTCCACGCTGCTGACCCGCTGATTCATGCTGCCTTGAATCAGGCAATGTTCGGCGATGGATTTTCCGGCTACTTTCAGCGTGCCCGCCGCGACGTCTGTGACCGTGGTGAAGACGGTGTTGGCGAACGAGAGCTTCGCAGCGAGTGCCGCGCAATTGCCCGCCAGCGTGCCGGGTGTGGCCGCGCTCAGTTGCGGCAAGGTGGACGAATTGGCGCCGGTGTTGGCGGTGCTGCCGAGATCGTTGCCGCCACACGCGGCGAGCGTGAGCGCTGCGGCCGCGGCGAGCGCGATAGAGGTGAACTTCATGCCGTGTCTCCTAGAACGAATGACGAATGCCGACCATCGCGCCGGTCTGGCCGGTGCCTGCCGTGGGCGTCGTGCCGCCGCCCCCGGCGCTGACCGAGTAGTGCGCCTTCGCGCTATTGGCGAGATACGAGCCCTGGGCGTAGACGGCGGTGCGCTTCGAAAGCAGATAGGTAGTGCGCAGCGTGCCCATCGTGGCGCGCGTGTCGTGCTCGCTATTGGTGATGTGATACACCTCGCCGTCGACGATGAAAGCGGGCGTCACGTTGTACGACGCGGCCACGAAGAACAGATTGGAGCGCACGCTGGCAATCGTGTCCGCGCCCGGTTCGACGCGACGGTTAAGCCATCCCAGGCCGAGCTTGGCCTTACCGAGGTTCGCGTAGGCGCTCACATGCGTGCGGATGTCCTTGTCGGCGGCGCGGGTGAGCGGAGTCGGCGCGATGCCGTCGAAGAAATTCGCCGCCGCGGTGCTGCCGCCACGCTGCTCTTCATACGATGCCGCGACGCCGAAGAGCGGCGCGTCGTACTTCAGCATCACGGACCATTCGCGGCATTGAGTGGCCTGTCCGGCGACCGATCCCGTACACGTGCCCTGGCCCGGCGAGTTGCCGGTACCGGCCGAGTCGCGGCCGAACGAGTAGTTCGCGCCGAGCGTGACGCCCGCATAGCTGCTGAGGTAGACCACCGAGTTGTCGGCGCGGGCATTCGGCACGTAGGCGTCGAGCGAGCCCAGACCGTAGATGTCCGGGCCGATCAGATCCGCGCCCATCAGCGCGAGGTACGTCATCGTGTATTGACGGCCGAACGAGACCGTGCCGTACGGACTCTTGATGCCGACGAACGCCTGACGCCCGAACAGCCGTCCGCCCTGGCCGAGATCGCCGGCGCGCACGTTAAAGCCGCTTTCCAGCGTGAAGACCGCGCTATAGCCGCCACCCAGGTCTTCATTGCCGCGCAGACCCCAGCGCGAAGGCAATTCGCCCGTGACCGACGGCATGCGGAACACGCTCTTGCCCGCGGCGTTCGCGTGCGAAACGTATTCGATGCCGGTATCGACAATGCCGTAGAGCGTCACGCTCGATTGGGCCGCTGCGGCGCCGCTGACGGCGCACAATGCGCCGCAGAGTAATAGACGTGCGGATGCTTGCATGAAGGGTGTCTCCGAACCGTTGAATGAATCTGTGTGTTGTTGTTGGGTGTTGTCGGGTCTTGTTATCGGGTCTTGTGCGGACGCTCAGTCGTCGGCGCGCGGGCGGCGCAGCAGGAGCAGCGCGGCGGCTGCCGCGATCAGCGTGACGGGAATGCTCGCGCCGATCACGGTCGATGAACTGCGGCCCATCGCCAGCAATTGACCCGCGGCGAGCGGCCCGACTACCGAGCCGATACGGCCCACCGCCACCGCCGCGCCGACGCCGGTGCCGCGCATGGCCGTCGGATAGAACGCTGCAGAAAGCGCATACAGCACCGATTGGCCGCCGATCACGAACATCCCCGCGAAGAAAGCAGAAGCCGCAAGTGCGCCGAAGCCGTGCGCCGTCGAAAGCGTCGCGAGCGAAGCGATGATCCCGACATACATACCGGCCACCACGACGCCTGAGCGCATGCGATCCATCAACATGCCGATGCACAACGCGCCGATCCCGCCGCCGATGTTGAAAAAGATCTGCACGTAGCCGACTTGCGCGCGCGTCAGACCGCTCGCGGCCATCAACGAAGGCAGCCAGTTGAGCAGGAAGTAAAGGACGATCAGCGTGCAGAAGTAGCTGATCCAGATCTGCACCGTGGAGAGGCCACGCGCGCCGCCGAACAGAATTTCGCCGACCGGCGCGGGCTTGGCTTGCCCATCGCGCGAAGCTTTGGTGAACGCCTTCGAATCCGCGAGAAATACGAGCAGCAGCGGCACCAGCACGAGCGGTCCCGCACCGCCGACATAGAAAATGTGGCGCCACTCGGTGTCGCCCGCACTCAACACGCCGATCACCGACGCGATCACGCCGCCGAACGGAATGCCGCAATACATCACGCTCACGGCGGTGCTACGCGAGCGCGGTTCGACCGCTTCTGACGACAACGCGATCAGATTCGGCAACGCACCGCCGAGTCCGATACCTGTCAGCACTCGCACGATCACGAGCGTGTGAAAGTCGCTCACCAGTGCGGTCATGATCGACAGCAGGCCGAACAGGCACGCGGATATCACTAGCACGCGCTTGCGGCCGATGCGGTCGGCGAGCCGTCCGCCGAACATCGCGCCGGGCAGCAAGCCGAAGGTGCCGGCGCTGAACGCCAGTCCCATTTGCGCGACCGAAAGACCAAACTCGCGCGCCATGCGCGGCGCGGCGACGCCGACCGACTGCAGGTCGAGACCTTCGAGCAGGGCGATGGCAAAGCACAATCCGAGGGTGACGAAGGCGCCTGTCCGGCTCGGCGCTGCCGGGACCGGGGTGGCTTCGGTCGAGTTCAATGTTCCGGCTCTTTTCACGTTAGTGATCCTTATTAAATGGCGTGGTTTTCCGGTTTCGCTGAAAGGCAGCAGATGCCAGGCCGCCGTCCTGCACGACGGACGGATTCGGCAAGCGGGCGTCAGATCATCGTCGAGGCCGCGATGGAATGCCCGGCAGCAGCGCAGCGAACACCGCCGCGCGCGGCGCATCGTTTCGATGGCCAGACGACGGAGCATTTGCTTCGAGGCGATGCGGCGCGTCTCCACACGCTGCATCGTGGACTGGATTTAATATCAGGTAGGCTGATAACACAAGCGCAAATTGTTCGGTGAAAACACCTAGCAACCCTGCGGCGCGGCGCGAGCGGATCTAGCCGCGCAGATTACGAACGAAAGTTTCGAGGTGGCTTTGGACCGCGCCGGCGGCGTCGAGCTCGATGCCTTCCATCATTTGCTTTTCGATGGTCTTGACGGCCTGCTCGCATTCTCGTAACACGGCGCGCCCTTCGTCCGTGAGTTGCAGCAGCACGATGCGGCCGTGCGTCGGATCCGGTTCGCGGCTCACCCAGTTGCGGGCGGCCATCGCGTTCATCACTTCATTGGCCGACTGCGGCGTGATGAACGAACGCTCGGCGACCTGCGCATTGGACGCCTGCCCTTTGGCTTCGAGCACCGAAAGCGCGGTGAATTGCGCGAGCGTCAGGCCGAGCGGCGCGAGCGCTTCGGTCATGCGGCGCCGCAGGATGCGGTCGAGACTGCCGATCACATAGGTCAGGCGCAGGCTGGAGCGGCGAGTGCGCGTGGCGGCGGGCTCGGCAGACGTATTTTGATTTTTGCTCATCTTGGACAGGAGGTTCGTTCTATCCCGCATCTTAGCGCGCCTCGAAGCGATTTCCGCCGCTAGGGGTTTGCACCGAGCGCGTGAATTTCCGCTTTACATATCAGGCAGCCTGATATTAAATGTGTTCATCAGGCTGCGGTCGCGGCCAACGTTCACGGAGAAAACAGATGAGTTATGAAGGCCGTTGGAAAACCGTCAAGGTCGATGTCGCGGAAGGAATCGCATGGGTTTCGTTCAATCGGCCCGAGAAGCGCAATGCCATGAGCCCGACGCTGAACAAAGAAATGATCGAGGTGCTCGAAGCCGTTGAACTCGACGCCGAAGCGCAGGTTCTGGTGCTCTCGGGCGAAGGCGACGCATGGACTGCCGGCATGGACCTGAAGGAATATTTCCGCGAAGTCGACGCCGGCCCCGAAATCTTGCAGGAAAAGATTCGCCGTGACGCGTGCCGCTGGCAATGGCAACTGCTGCGCATGTACTCGAAGCCGACCATCGCGATGGTCAACGGCTGGTGCTTCGGCGGCGGCTTCTCGCCGCTGGTGGCGTGCGACCTGGCGATCGCCGCCGACGAAGCCACCTTCGGCCTCTCCGAAATCAACTGGGGCATTCCGCCGGGCAATCTGGTGAGCAAGGCAATGGCCGATACCGTCGGGCATCGCCAGGCGCTGTATTACATCATGACGGGCGAGACCTTCACCGGTCAGGAAGCGGCGCAGATGGGCCTCGTCAACAAGAGCGTGCCGCGTGCCGAACTGCGCGAGGCGACGCGTGCGCTCGCCGGCAAACTGCTCGAGAAGAATCCGGTGGTGTTGCGCGCCGCCAAGCATGGATTCAAGCGTTGCCGCGAATTGACGTGGGATCAGAACGAAGACTATCTGTACGCCAAGCTCGATCAGGCGCAACTGCGCGATCCGGAAGGCGGCCGCGAACAGGGCCTCAAGCAGTTCCTCGACGACAAGGCGATCAAGCCGGGTCTGCAAACGTACAAGCGCTGACCCGCCGCATCGGCGTGGATTTCAGTTCGCGCAGACTACGGCGAGCGATGCAGCGAGACAGACACCGAGGAGACGACAGACATGCATGAAATGACTTTGTTGATTGGCGGTGAAAGCCGTGGCGCAGCGGATGGCAAGACCTTCGAGCGGATCAATCCCGCGAGCGGTCAGGCGGCATCGCGTGCGGCAGCGGCCACGCTGGCCGATGCCGACGCCGCGGTCGAAGCGGCGTCGCGGGCCTTTCCGGCCTGGTCGGCGCTGGCGCCGACCGAGCGCCGCAAACGCCTACTGGCGGCAGCCGATCTGATGGATGCTCGCACCGCGCAGTTCATCGAAACCGGCGTCGCCGAAACCGGCGCGATGCCGAACTGGTACGGTTTCAACGTGATGCTGGCCGCCAACATGTTGCGCGAAGCCGCGGCCATGACCACGCAGATCGACGGCGACGTGATTCCGTCCGACGTGCCGGGCAGTCTCGCGATGGCGGTGCGCCAGCCATGCGGCGTGGTGCTCGGCATGGCGCCGTGGAACGCGCCGGTGATCCTCGGCACGCGGGCCATTGCCATGCCGCTCGCGTGCGGCAACACGGTCGTGCTCAAGGCATCCGAAGGTTGTCCGGGCGTGCATCGATTGATCGGCAGCGTGCTGCAGGAAGCCGGTCTCGGCGACGGCGTCGTCAACGTGATCACGCATTCCGCTGAAGATGCGCCGGCGATCGTCGAGCGGCTGATCGCGCATCCGGCGGTACGTCGGGTGAATTTCACGGGTTCGACGCGAGTGGGGCGCATTGTCGCGCAACATGCGGCGTCGCATTTGAAGCCGGCGCTCCTCGAACTCGGCGGCAAGGCGCCGGTGGTCGTGCTCGACGACGCCGATCTGGATGCGGCGGTCGCAGGCATCGCGTTCGGCGCGTTTTTTAACCAGGGGCAGATTTGCATGTCGACGGAGCGCGTGATCGTCGACCGGAAGATTGCGGATGCATTGGTGGAGAAGCTCGCGGCAAGGGCGCGGACTTTAAAAGCGGGCGACCCTGCCGCGGCGGATTCCGTGCTCGGCATGCTCGAAAGCGCCGCCGCCGCGCAACGCATCAAGGCGTTGATCGAAGATGCCCGCGAGAAGGGCGCCAAATTGCCGGTCGGCTGCACGGTCGAAGGCGCTGCGGTGCAGCCGGTGATCGTCGACGGCATCACGCCCGCCATGAAGCTGTATGCGGAAGAATCATTTGGGCCGGTGGTCACGGTGCAGCGTGTGGATGGCGACGAAGAAGCGATTCGAATCGCCAACGACAGCGAGTACGGACTCTCGGCAGCGGTATTCAGCCGTGACGTGTCGCGAGCGTTGAACGTGGCGAGGCGTATCGAATCGGGCATCTGCCATATCAACGGTCCTACCGTGCACGACGAAGCGCAGATGCCGTTCGGCGGTGTGAAGAAAAGCGGTTACGGGCGATTCGGCAGTAAGGCTTCGATTGCAGAGTTCACGGATCTGCGTTGGATCACGATTCAAACCGGACCTCGGCATTATCCGATCTGAGCGTTGCGATCGCGCTTTTTCATACAGGAGACAGGCTTTGCATTCCGAGCCGATACAACCGAACACCCCCGATGCGCCAAAACGCTACCGGGCGACGACGATCGGCGCTTCATCGTTGCACACGCAACGGCAAGGCGACACGTGGTATTTGCGCGCGGCCGAACCGCTCGGCGCGCATCCGCAGCGTATGACCGAACGGCTCGTGAGCGGCGCGCAGGCGCACCCCGAGCGATGGCTGGCGGCGCGTCGCGGCAGCGATGGTCAATGGATCGGCCTGAGCTACGCGAAGGCGTTGCAAAGCGCGCGCGCAATCGGCCAGGCGCTGCTCGCACGCGACCTGTCCGCTGAGCGGCCCCTGGCGATTCTGTCGGGCAACGATCTCGAACATCTGCAACTCGCGCTCGGTGCGATGTGGGCGGGCGTTCCTTATGCCGCGATTTCGCCCGCCTATTCGCTTGCTTCCGGCGACTTCGGCAAGCTGCGCCATACGATCGATTTGCTGACACCTAGTCTCGTGTTTGCAAGCGCCTACGATTCGTTCGCCAAGGCAATCGACGCAACCGTATCCTCCGATGTCGAAGTGGTGGCCGCGAAAATGCCGCGAGAAAAGCCGGCGGCACGCAACATGACTGCGTTCGACGAGCTGCTGAACACAACGCCCACCACGGTCGACACAGTTCACGCCACGGTGAGCCCGGACGCGATCGCCAAATTTCTTTTCACCTCGGGTTCGACCAAGTTGCCGAAGGCAGTGCCCACCACGCACCGCATGCTGTGCAGCAATCAGCAGATGCTGCTCGAAACGTTTCCCGAGTTCGCGACGGAACCGCCGGTGCTGGTCGACTGGCTGCCCTGGAATCACACGTTCGGCGGCAGCCATAACGCGGGTATCGCGCTCTACAACGGCGGCACGCTCTATATCGACGACGGCAAACCGGTCAACGGCAAATTCGAGGAAACGCTGCGCAATCTGCGTGAAATCGCGCCCACCATCTACTTCAACGTGCCGAAGGGTTGGGAGGAACTGGCGATCGCGCTGGAACGTGACGAGCAATTGCGCGAGACATTCTTCTCGCGCGTGAAAGTGTATTTCTTTTCGGGTGCAGGCCTGTCGCAAGCAGCGTGGGACCGGCTCGAACGCGTCACTGAAACATATTGCGGCGAGCGCATACGCATCATGGCCGGACTCGGCATGACGGAGACGTCGCCTTCATGTCTGTTCACCACGGGTCCGATCATGCGCGCGGGCTATGTGGGCTTGCCTGCGCCCGGCTGCGAAGTCAAACTCGCGCCGGTCGGCGACAAGCTCGAGGCGCGTTATCGCGGGCCGCACGTCATGGCGGGATACTGGCGTGCCGACACAGCAGAGTTGCATAACGCGTTCGACGAAGAAGGCTACTTCCGCAGCGGCGACGCCTTGCGCTTTGTCGACGCGACGCGGCCGGAACTCGGATTGCTGTTCGACGGGCGTATCGCGGAGGACTTCAAGCTGAGTTCGGGCACGTTCGTGAGCGTCGGTCCGATGCGGGCACGTGTGATCTCCGAAGGCGCACCGTATGTGCAGGATGTGGTAGTCGCCGGCATGAATCGCGACGATGTGGGCCTGCTGGTCTTTCCGCGCATCGACGATTGCAGGCGGCTAGCTCGCTTGCCCGCCTCGGCGAGCGCGCGAGACGTAGTCGAAGCACCGGCCGTGCGCGCGCACTTCACCGCGTTGCTCGACACGCTCAATCGCAGCGCCACGGGCGGCGCGACGACCATCGCGCGTCTGCGGCTCATGGACGTTGCGCCGTCGCTCGATCTCGGCGAGATCACCGACAAAGGCTCGATCAATCAGCGCGCGGTGCTGACGCATCGTGCCGCGCTCGTCGAAGCGATGTATGACGTGGCGCGGCGCGATCCCGCGGTGATTGTCGCGAGCGCATGCGGCGCGACGTGACTCGGAATCACACAGGGAACGGCAGATGAATCTCGATCAACTCGTAGCAATCGACACTCACGTGCACGCGGAGGTGTCGTGCTGCCAGCCGCCGGATCTGTTCGGCAAGGAATTCGACGATGCCGCCGACAAGTACTTCGGCACCGTGCTGAAACTCGGCGGGCGGCCGACGATTCCCGAAACCATCGAACACTACCGCGCGCGCAAGATCGGCTTTGTGATGTTCACCGTGGATTGCGAAGCGAACCTCGGGCGGCGCCGCATTCCGAACGAGGAGATCGCCGAATTCGCGCAGAAAAACAGCGACATCATGATCGCTTTTGCCAGCATCGATCCGCACAAAGGCAAGATGGGGGTGCGCGAAGCGCGCAAGCTGATTGAAGAATACGGTGTGCGTGGTTTCAAGTTTCATCCCACGATGCAGGCTTTTTTTGCCAACGACCGGCTGGCGTATCCGCTGTACGAGCTGATCGCCGAACATCGGCTCACGGCGGTTTTTCACAGCGGCCATTCCGGCATGGGATCGGGCATGCGAGGCGGCGGCGGGCTGCGCCTGAAGTACTCGGAGCCGATTCATCTCGACGACGTCGCGGCGGATTTCCCCGACATGAACATCGTGATCGCGCATCCGTCGTGGCCGTGGCAGGAGCAGGCGTTATCGATCGCACTGCATAAGCCCAATGTCTTTATCGACTTGTCCGGCTGGTCGCCGAAGTATTTCTCGCCCGAATTGATTCGCCACGCCAACACGGTGCTGAAGCGCAAAATGCTGTTCGGTTCGGATTTTCCGTTGATTCAACCGGACCGCTGGCTGGAGGATTTCGCGCAAGTTGGTTTCAGGGAAGAGGTGCAGCCATTGATTCTCAAGCAGAACGCCATCGGCCTGCTGGGACTTCAACAAGCCGCTTGAGTTGCGTGGGAGCGGTGGTAGGGCTGATGGGGCGGGACAGGTCCACCGCGCACGGCAGAGGCGCTTCGCCGTATACAATTCGGCAGCGCCTGACTTTTTGCCCGTTTTTTTGCTCGCTTCCTGCACAACTCCGACCTGATTCCATCCATGCCGAATCCGACCCGGGCCTTCCTTCTCGGCCCGCTCCTGAAAGGCGTTTCACGCTCCTTCTATCTCACCCTGCGCGTGCTGCCCGTCGGGATGCGCGATCCGATCGGACTCGCTTACCTGCTCGCGCGCGCGGCCGACACGATTGCCGACACCTCGCTGATCTCGCCGGAACAACGTCTTGCCTTGCTGTTGTCACTGCGCGCTCAGGTGAACGGCGCAACGGACGACGCCGCGCTATTCCAGCGCATGGCCGCGGAAGTAGCGGGGCAGCAGGACCAGTCGGACGAGAAAGTGCTGCTCGAATCGCTCGGCCCCGCGCTCGATGTGTTGTCGCAACTGAGCGAATCGGATCGCAAGGCCGTGCGCGAGATCGTTTCGACGCTGACCGAAGGCATGGAGTTCGATCTTCGCACCTTCCCCGACGAACGTTCCGGTCGGATCGCGGCGCTGCGCGAATACGACGAACTCGACCGCTACACGTACCTCGTGGCAGGTTGCGTCGGCGAATTCTGGACCACGATGACTTACGCGCACATGCCCGGCACGCTTAAAGAGCGGCCCGAGACGATGGCACGGCGAGGCGTGCGCTTCGGCAAGGCGCTGCAGATGACCAACGTGCTGCGCGATTGCGGCAAGGATTTGCGGATCGGCCGCTGTTATCTGCCGCAGACCTTGCTCGACCGATATGGTCTAAGCGCGCAGGATTTGCTGGTGCCGGCCAATTCGCTGCGTGCCCGGCCTTTGATGGTCGAGCTTTTGCGCAAAACCCTCGATCATTTCCGTGAGGCCCTCGATTACACGTTGGCGATTTCCGCATTTTCCGTGCGTTTGCGGCTCGCCTGTTTGTGGCCGATTCTGATCGGTCTGGAAACGCTGCTCCTGCTCGTGGACAACGATGCCTGGCTCGATCCGCAGAAAGTGTCGAAAGTGCGGCGTAATAGGGTGTATCAGATCATCGCGTCGTCGCTGCTGCTGGTGCCTTCGAATGGACTGGTGCGCAATGCCATCGAACAGCGAATCAGGCAAATCGAAGCCCGCCTTTGAGCGTCGCGAACAAGCAGACCTGATTTAATCTGCATCATGGAATAGCCATCGATCGGGAAACCCCTAGCACCCTGTATCCATGGTTCGCGTTAGTCTCTTCCAAAGAGGAGGCGAACCATGAGACAAGCGTTCAATATTGCCGTAGTGCTGTTGCTCGGCTATCTGATGGCAGATAGAGCGCTGATGCGCGCGCAAGCGGGCGAGATGGGGACAATAACGTGTCACCAGGGCGCGGAGATGGTCAAATCGAACGCGCTGAAGAAAGGCTTCGGAGACATCGGAGCCAGCAGCCAGGGCGAGAATTTTCTATCGAGCTGTCTCGTCACTGGGCGCGGTCAAGTGGGCGATCTCATCGCACGGGACTGACGTGGCCCGCGGGCCTATTATATGAAACCGGCCTCGGTCCGCCAATGCGGGCTCCCTTCCGAAACTGACAAAGGCGCTGCAGAACGGCGACGCCAATAAAAAGCGCCCGGACCATGAAGGGTCCAGGCGAAGCCATCGGGAGCCCGATGACGGAGGTAACCAATGGACCACTGGCCCGCGATCGGAGATACCGGTCGCGGGCCAGTTCGTTTGAATCATTGCGCACCGGTTACTGGTGCGCCAGGCGGTTGATCGTCGCACAAGAACGCTTCGTGCGTGTGCCGCTCAACTCGCCGGACAACTGGTTGCGGTCGGGTTACGCGCTGATTGCCGCGCGGCTACTGCTTAGTGACCGAAATAAACCGATTGCGGACCATTCGCGAGAACCGGGCGGCCCGCTTGAGAGGTGCTGCTCACCGCGCCACCGTAACCACTTTCCGCGGCCTGTGCGGTACCGTTTTCACGAGCGACACGAGCTTGTGCGGCCTGAATGTCGGCTGGGTAGTACGGATCGGCGAGGCCGGGTTGATAGCCTGCTTTTTCGAGTTGAATCAGTTCGGCGCGCACTTGGGCGCGGGTGACGGGCTGGTTGGACTGCGCAAACGAAGCAACGGGAGCGGCCAGCACAGCAGCGATAACAACAGCTTGAATGAGCGATTTCATGATGAACTACCTCCAATTCGGTTTTTATCTTGCTACGAACGTTGTTGTTCGTATTCAGTGATTGCATTGTAGTTTTGCGGCCTGGAGAGAGTAATCACCGTTTGAGGTAATGTTTGTTGTCGAATTTGAGACAAACGACGGATTCCGGAGGCGAGATACGCGCGACGCAGCACGCGTCGAGCGGTTGTCTCGTCGCGTGCTGCGCCTCGTCAGTGAACGAATCGTCATCAACTGCCCGAGAAAATTGGACCCTGTCCACCCGGCGTGAATTGCTGGAATGCCTCGCTGTGCGACGGAGCCGGCGACGCTTGTGGCCGCGCCGCTGAAGCCGTGGCGGGCTCGCGCAGCGTGAGCGCGCTGTCAGGCGTGATGGGCACGCTGGGCTTGGCGAGCAGTTCGGTCTTTCGCATCGATCCCACCGATGTGCCGAAGTAATAGCCGATGATGCTGATCCACGCCGTACCCAATGCGCCGACGATCACGTTGACGAGATCCTTGTTCGTGCCCGGCAGCGGCTGGAAGGCCATGAGCAGTAGAATGCCGAAGAAGCCGGCGGTGACCGCCATCGCGAGGACTTTGGGCACCCAGTCCTTATTGCTGATTCCCATTGCGCGCGCGTCGGCCTGATCGGCGGCCTGGATGCGCGCCATATCGCTTTCATGCGCGAGGCTCGCCTGGGCGGCCGTGACCATCAACTGTTGCAACTGCAACGAGTTCGCACTCTCGGCTTGCCGCACCTTCTCGAGTGCGCTGGGATCGTTCAACGCAAGTTCCACGACGCTCGGATCGCTCGGCGTGCCGAGCGCATGCGAAATGATCGCGGCGGCGGCGGTCACGCCCACGCCGATCGGACCACCCACGAGGCCGGCGAGAAGCGGTGCGCTCCCGCCGATGTTCGAGGCTACTTTAGACCAGTCCATCATGCTGCTCCCAGGAGAAGATTAGCGGCCATTCTTTCGGTCCATCCACGGCTGAAATTGGGCCATGCGTGCAGGTTGCGCAGGTAACGCAAGCGATAAGCGGCGAAGCGCATGACAAACTTCAGCGCGTCCGCGTTCTTCACCGCATCGAGTGTGTCCGGGCCGAATTTGCCGTCTTCTTTCGCACCGGAAGCTTTTTGCATCCACAACACCACCAGGCCGCCGTTGTAATTGGCGTCGAAGATCTGGAAGGCAACGCGCGGGTCGAGCTCGTCGAGATGCAGCGGGTCCCAGTACTTCTGTTTGGCGATCTGTCTGGCAGTATCCAGCGGCAGGTCTTTCATGGCGCCGGCATAGCCCGCGCTGCGTGCCACGCGCGCCGTGACGCCCCACATGGTTTCACCGCCAGGGTCGTGCGGATTGAAGGAGTAACCGCCTTCACTGCCAATCAGAGCCCTGAACGCATCTTCGAAATTGTCCATCGAACATCTCCTCTTCAACCAGATGTATTACGGCAACGGGTAAGTACTGCGGGACTAAGCTATCTGCATGGCCGCGTATTCGTTACGCGGTTTGCAACGCAAGCGAGGCGGGCGGATTCGAAACAGGCCTGACTCCGTCATTAGGCTTCGACGCGTCTGGGCGATTGCCTCCCTGCGCCGCTCTGGCAAGCCGCGCCAGATGACTTTCGCGCACCGACAAAGTCCCCGCATCGAGTTGCAACGCTTGAGCGAATTTGCGCGAGGCGCCGGACCGATCGCCTTTGCGATCCAGTGCCCGGCCCCATTCCGCGTAAGAGGGCGCGAGATCCGGGCGCAGTGCGACGGCGCGCGAGAGCTTTTCGATTGCTTCGTCATAGCGGCCGACAGTGACGAGCGCTTCGCCCCAATCGTGCAGGTTGTCGACCGAGTCGGGCTTCATCTTGTCGGCCTGCTTGAATGCATCGAGCGCTTCGGCATAGCGGTTCGCATGTAACAGCACGTCGCCGAGAAGTCGCAGATTTTCCGCCGTCTTCGATTTCTCGCTTGCGCCGGCTCGCAAGGCGTCGAGTGCGTCGTCGATGCGATGCTGCTGTTCGAGTGCAATGCCAAGGCTTGCGTGCAGCACCGCTGAATGCTGGTACACGGTCAGCGCTTCGCGAGTCTGCTGCTCGGCTTCTTTCGACAGCCCCTGATTGGCAAGCAGCCACGCTTTGCCGGCGAGCGCCCATTCGCCTTGCTCGGAGGCGGGCAGTGCGAGCACTTCGTCGTAGATCGCGACGATCTCGCCGTAGTCGCAGTGCGCGAGCGAACACTTGGTTTTCTGCACTTGCGAGTAGAGATGACTGGCGAGAATATTCGGCTCCGCAAGACGCATGGCTTTGACTGCAATGTCGTGCACGAACTTTTCCAGATCGCGTCCTTCGAACGACACCGTGCTTTCGCGCGAATTAAACGGACCGCCTTCAATCTGCACATGCGCCACGTAGGAGTCCGCGCTGTCGTTGACCTTCGTGATGCCGACATGAACGACCACGTCCGTGCGTTTGATGACGCCTTTAATGAAGCGCACGGTGGTTGCATACGACATCTCCTGACCGGGGATCTGAATGTCCGGTTGTGCGTCGTTGTCCGTCAGGGTGTCGTGCGGAATCGACTCGGCGTCCTGACCGATCGCTCGCATCGAAGACATGATGCGTTCCGCGAGAAAGTTCGACGTATAACCGCGTTCCACCAGCGATTGCGGCGTTTCGACGGGCGGCACCAGTAATTGCCGCGTGAGTACGCCGCGCACGACGAGGCAGAAAAAACCGATGGTGAGAACCGCGAACACCCACGGCAGTACATACGGCCACAATTGTTTCGGGCCTCGTCCGATGAAGCCGGCGGTCCGCAACCCGAACGGCACGAATCCCGCCGAGAAGTCGCGCTTTGCCACATGACGCTTTGAACGGGCATCCGCGCAAAAAGGCCGGCTTCGCCAATTCACTGGCCGACGTTGGCTCTGCACACTCGACATGACGCACCTCGATTTCAACGGATGTTGGTAAGTGCACGACTGGGTGACGTCAATTACGCATCGACCGTGCCATTGCGCACAGTGCCTTATACGACGGGCGTGTAGGGGACTGCGGTGCAGGAGCGCGCGCAATTGTGTTGCGTGGAGGCCAACGAATGTTGCGCGTGAGTTTGCCGGCGGGAGACAGGCGGCGTGGAGAGGGCGGGAAATGAGGTGTTTCGATGGGACGCCGTATCCGTCCTGTCGGGCGACAGGACGGATACGATGTCATGCGTGCAACGAAGCCGGCAGCGAACTATTCAATTACGCACTGGCTTCCGTGCCGCGGCGCAGTTCAGTTGCCTCCCTTGAACAGTTCTTGCAAGCGCGCTGATTCACCGCTTTTCTGCGATTGAATGAGCTGCTGGTAGACGTCCGCACGCGTGAGTCCTTGTGCTTTGACCGGACCGCCGGACATCGAAGTTGTGGAGGGTTGGCCGCCCACCGCGTCGGCCGCTGTCGGCTGAGCTTGCGCCGTACTCTCCGTGGCGGCGTCCTGAGCGTGCGCTTGCCACGTGAACGCGCAAAGCAGTCCGCCTGCGATGATCAGAGCCTTCTTCATGTCCCTCTCCTTCAAACTCCTGGCGCCGCCCTCGCGGCACCACATTGCGGAAGTTCCGCCAGGATTGCACGCAAGACATGCGGACAATCAGGCGGGACACAGGGCGGAGACGATCGCCGGCTTCCTTGTCGAATTCCGCGCAGCGCACCAGAGAGGTGCGTTATCGAAATACTTCGTATTGCAAGGAAAGGTGCGCGCTGAGGCTTTATTGTTCGGCGACGATTCAGAGAGTCGGACTTGCCTCCACCATGTCAAGGAGACGGATGGGTTGCATTCAAATTCAAGTATTAATCAGCCATCCTGAATGCGCGGAGGGCTCGTTGCTTAAAAAATCCAACGGGGTTAATTTGGCCTTACTGGTGTCTTTCATTTGGCCGAAAAAGAAAATGCCGTTCAGTCTGTGACTGAACGGCATTCTTTTCAACGTGACCTGCTACGCGGCTAATGGAGCTCGCTCAAACCGCAGCCGGCCGCCACTTCAACAGCCGCTGTTCGACCGCAGTCAACAGATAGTCCGCTGCCAGTGCGACTACGGCCAACACAATCATCGCGGCGAACACACCGCTTGCGTTAAACGCGCCTTGCGCAGTCGAGATCAACAGTCCGATACCTTGCTTCGAGCCGAGGAACTCGCCCACCACCGCACCGACCAGCGCAAACCCGAAGCTCACGTGCAAGCTCGCGAGAATCCAGCTCAATGCCGACGGGATCACCACCGAGGTCGTTACCTGACGGCGCGACGCGCCGAGAATCTGCGCATTCGCGATCATGTAGCGATCCGCTTCACGCACACCCTGGAACGCGTTGGCGAACACGACGAAGAACACCATCACCACCGCCAGCGCCACCTTCGACGCCATGCCCAAACCCAGCGCAATCACGAACACCGAACCGAGCACCACGCGCGGAATCGAGTTGGCGATCTTGATGTAGAGACTGAAGACGTCGGAGAGCAGCTTGTTGCGGCCGAGCACGATGCCGCAGAACACACCGGCGACCGAACCGATAATGAAACCGAGCCCGGTTTCTTCGAGCGTGACCCACACTTGCGTAAGCAGCGGACCTTGCGAGGTGCCGTTCACGAACCAGTCGATGATCTGTTCGAAAATCGCGCTCGGCATCGAGAAGAAGAACGGGTCGATCCACTTCAGGCGCGCGGACAGTTCCCACCCGCCTAGTACGACCACCAGCACGACGATGCGCAGCGAGATCACCAGCGCGTGACGCTGCCGGATGCGTTTTTGCGCTACACGTTCGACGTGGGCGAGCGATGCGGCGTCGATGCCCGAGGGCATCATTTGTTGAGGGGTAGTAGACATATTTGCCGTTCCTTGATTAACCGATCTGCACTTCTTCGCGCAGGTCGTGCCAGATGTCGCGCGAAATTTCGATGAAACGCGGCTCGTAGCGAATCTCCGAGGTGACCCGCGGACGCGGCAGATCGATTTCGTACACTTTCTTCAGCGTCGCCGGGCGCGCGGTCAGCACGAATACACGGTCGGCGAGCGCAATCGCTTCTTCCAGATCGTGCGTGACGAACACCACCGAGCCGGCGCCGCCCCACAGCTGCAGCAGTTCGTCCTGCATCAGCGTGCGGGTTTGCATGTCGAGCGCCGAGAACGGCTCGTCCATCAGCAGGATTTCCGGCTTGTTGATGAAGGTCTGCGCGAGCGCCACGCGCTTTCTCATGCCGCCGGACAGTTGATGCGGATAGTGCTTGCCGAATTTGTCGAGGCCCACACGACGCAGCCATTCGTTGGCTTCGTCGTACGCGGCGGATTTGGAACGGCCGCGATACAGCGGACCGGCCGCCACGTTGTCGAGCACCGAGCGCCACGGGAACACCGCGTCGGCCTGAAATACGAAACCGATACGTGGATCGATGCCGTCTACCGGCGCGCCCATCACGCGTACTTCGCCCGTGGTGGGTTTCAGCAAGCCGGTAATCATGCTGAGCGTGGTGGACTTGCCGCAACCCGTGGGCCCGACCACCGCGACGAATTCGCCGCGCGCCACCGACATGCTGAAGTCGCGCAACGCGATGGTCGCCTTGCCATCAGGAGAAATGAAACGGCACGACACGTTGCGCATTTCGATCGCTGGCGTATCGCGTGACAAAGGTTGATTCATCGGCTGGTGCCTCGCTGTTCTCGTGATAGTGATAAGGGCGTTACTTCGCGGCGGTCTTGACCGGTGCCGACAGGTAGTCGTTGGTGTAAGTCTTCGCGAGGTCGATATGCTTGCCCTTCACCGAAGGATTGAACGCCGACAGCACCTTCAGCACGGTATCCGGGCCGTCGGCGGGCATCTTGCCGTCCTTCGTGAACATGGGCAGCGATGCCTTCAGCGCGCCGACATACAGGTCCTTGTTGTTGCCGTAGTAGTCCTTCGGCATCTTCGCGGCGATCTCTTCGGCGCTATGCGTCGCGATGAAATTCAGCGTCTTTGCGAAAGCATGCGAGAGCTTCGCGGCGTCGTCCTTGTGCGATTCCGCCCACGCGCGCTGAACGTAGAAGCTCGAAGCCGGATAGGTACCGCCGAGCGCGGCGCGCGTGCCTTCCAGCGTGCGCATGTCGACCAGCACCTTGGCGTCGCCGGTCTTCAGCAGCTGTGAGACGGTCGGCTCGGTCGTCATGCCCGCGTCGATACGGCTCTGCTTGATGGCCGCGATAAAGCTGTTGTCCGCGCCAACCGGCAGCAGCGTGTATTGCGTGGACGGTACGCCGGCACGTTGCGCGAGGTATTGCGTGAGGAAGCTGGTCGACGAACCGAGCCCCGTCACGCCAAGCGTTTTGCCCTTCGAGTCGGCCATGCTCTTGAAGCTATCGGCGGCCTTGGTGGAGACCATTTCCACTTCACCCGGCACCTGACCGAAGATCACCAGCGCCTGGATCTCCTTGCCCTTGCTTTGCAGGTCGATGGTGTGGTCGTAGAAGCCCACCACGCCTTGCACCGCGCCCGCGAGCAGTTCGTTTTCCGCGTCGACGCCGGCCGGCTGCGAGAGGATCTCGACGTCGAGGCCTTCGTCCTTGAAGTAGCCGAGTTGCTCCGTCAGCTTGGCGGGCAGGTAGATGATCTTGGTGGCGCCGCCGACCATGATCGTGAGCTTTTCCGCGTGAGCGGCGGCCGAAGCGGCGGCAAGGGTAAACGCAACACCTGACACAGCGGCAATCTGGCGCAAGGTACGCATGAAGCAGTCTCCTTAGGTTTGGTCGCCGCTGGGTGTTCATGCGGCGCTTTCTGGGTGAATGACGGCGATTATAGAAATCGGAAACCTTCTGGCAGCTTTCGGGGGCATCGACAAATCATGGGTGTTAACCCGCAGCTCTTTGTCGACCCTGCCGAAAACGTCGCGACGTATCCCGCACACCACACAGCACGCGCGCAAAGCCCTTGTTTTACGGCACAATCGACGGCCTGACTTTTGCCGTTCCCGCCATGAAGCTGCTGCTCATCGAAGACAACCCCACGCTGGCGCACTGGCTCGCGAAGATGCTGGAGCAGGAGGCGTTCGCGCTCGACGCGGTGCAGGACGGCGACGCCGCCGACCAGCTGCTGCGCACCAATCACTACGACGTGATCCTGCTCGACCTGAATTTGCCCAAGCTGTCAGGCAAGAATGTGCTGCGGCGACTGCGTCAGCGTGGCGACGCGACGCCGGTGCTGATTCTGACGGCGAGCGGTTCGATCGACGAAAAAGTGGAGTTGCTCGGCGCCGGCGCGGACGATTACCTGGTCAAGCCGTTCGAAGTGCGCGAGTTGATCGCGCGGATCAAGGTGGCGATCCGCAGGCAGTCGCCCTCCAAGGCGAGCGAAGTGGTGTGCGGCGATCTCACGTTCGACATCGACACGCGGCAGTTCACGCTGAAGGGCGCGCCGCTGAACGTCACGCCACGCGAGCGCTCGGTGCTCGAAACGTTGATCCTGCGTCTGGGCAAAACCGTGACGAAGCCGGCGCTGGTCGACGCGATCTTCACGCTCGCCGACGAACCGAGTGAAGACGCTGTCGAAATCTACATCTCGCGTCTGCGCAAGAAACTCGACGGCAGTTCGGCGGCGATCGTCACGCTGCGCGGGCTCGGTTATCTGCTGCGCAAGAAAGAAGATGACCAATAGTCTGCGCATGCGCCTGCTGTGGTGGCTGCTGGTGCCACTCGCGTTGTACGTATTCGTGACCGGCAAGGCCGAGTACGACAATGCGAGACGTACGGCGGATCTGGTGCAGGACAACCAACTGATTTCGTCGGCGCGCATGATCGCGGGCGAAGTGGAATGGGTGGATGGCTTCCTGCGCGTGGATGTGCCGCCCGCCGCGCTCGAAGTATTCGTGTCGCCCTACCGCGATCAGGTGTTCTACAGCGTGCAGGTCGACGACGGACGCCTGCTCGCCGGAATACCCGATTTCCCGGCGCGTCCGGTGCGGACGCCCGATACGCCGGATCACTACGACACCCGTCTGCAAGGCCACGATGTGCGGGCGGTCGGCCTCGTGCGTCTCATGTACGACAACGGTGCGACGCGCCGCGTGCGCGTGACGGTCGGCAAAACCGTGCGCTCGCGTGACGCCATGGCCCAGCAATTGTGGCAACCGCAACTCGTGCGGCAGATCGAGATGATCGTGTTGGCGGTCGCGTTGGTGTGCATCGGCCTCACGTTCGAGTTACGGCCGCTGATGAAAGTGAAAGAGGAGGTAGCGGATCGCGACCCTATGCAACTGGAGCCGATTCGCGTCGAGCGTCTGCATACCGAGTTGCGGCCGATCGTGGAAGCCATCAATCAATGCATCGCGCGGCTCGGCGTGCAGGTGGCCGCGCAACGCCGCTTTATCGCCGATGCCGCGCATCAGTTGCGCACGCCGCTGACTTTGCTCGGCACGCAATTGCAGTTCGCGCGGCAACAGGACGGCTTGAACCCGGCGCTCGACGAAGCACTGGCCGCCATGCATCGCAGTAACCGTTCGATGGTGGGTCTCACGAACAAGCTGCTTCTGCTCGCGCAAGCCGAGGCGGCCGACAACACGCAACTCGCCGTGGAAACGGTGGACCTGGTGCCGCTCGCATTGGAAGTCGTGGAAGACCTCGCGTTGCTCGCGCAGGCCAGAGACATCGATCTAGGCGCCGAGCTGAACGGTGCCGCGCCGGTGGCGGGGCATCGCGGGCTATTGCAGGCGTTGATTGCCAATCTCGCGGAGAACGCGATCCGCTATACGGGCAGCGGCGGTCATGTCACCGTGGGCGTGAGCGCCGACGCCGATACGGTCACCGTAAGCGTGCTGGACGATGGCCCCGGCATTCCGGCCGAATCGCGCGGCCGCGTGTTCGAGCCGTTCTTCCGGGCGTCGGCGGATACGGAGGGCACCGGCCTGGGCCTTGCCATCGTGCGTGAAATCGCGGACGCTCATCACGGCGAGATCGCGCTCAAGCCGGGCGAGGGCGGCAAGGGCGTGCACATCAGCGTGGTGTTTCCGCGAGCCGCGGCAGAGCGTTTTAAGGCCGGTTGAAGCCGCTATTTCATCGCGACTCAGGACAAACCCGCAATCAGGGCCGCAAAGGCGTTGGCGAAAGCTTTGAGAAGGATTCGCGCGCCTAGAATTTTTGCAGGCGATCCTTCAGGCGCCGACCGCGGATGCGGAAAAACAACGGAGACATCCTCACCATGCCTCATGCTGTGACGCGCGTTGCGCGCGCCCTCCATGCCGCCGTCGCGGCGTCGCTCACGATCTTCCTGCTCGCCCAGCCGGCCGCGCCCGCGCGGGCGGATTCGCCCGAAAAAATCGTCATCATGGTGGGCGGCATTACCAAGCTCATCTATCTGCCCGCACGCCTGACCGAACAGCTCGGATACTTCAAGGCGGAAGGACTCGACGTTGAACTGCAATCGCAGCCGGCAGGCGTCGATGCGGAAAACGAACTGCTCGCGGGCGGTGTGCAGGCCGTGGTCGGCTTCTACGATCACGCGATCGATCTGCAAGCCAAAGGTAAGGAAATCAAGGCGATCGTGGTGTTCGGCCAGGTGCCCGGCGAAGTGGAGATGGTCGCGACCAAGGCGGCCGATTCGATCAGAAGCATGGCCGACGTGAAGGGTAAAACGCTCGGCGTGACAGGGCTCGGTTCTTCGACCAACTTTCTCACGCAGTACCTCGCCAGCCTCAAAGGCGTGCCGCGTTCACAGTACACTGTGCTGCCGGTGGGCGCGGACAACAGCTTTATCGCCGCAATCCGGCAAGGCCGTATCGACGCGGGTATGACCACCGAGCCGACGGTCTCGCAACTGCTCAAATCCGGCGACGCCAGGGTGCTGGTGGACATGCGTAATGTCGAAGGTACGCGCGCCGTGCTCGGTGGAACTTATCCGGCCTCAAGCCTGTATGTGCAAAGCGCGTGGCTCGACACGCACCCGCAGGAGGCGGCCAAACTGGCGCGCGCATTTGTGAAGACGTTGCGATACCTGAGTACACACAGCGCCGAAGAGATCGCCGCGCAGATGCCGAAAGACTACATCGGCAATGACAAGTCGCTCTATGTGAGCGCACTGAAGGCCTCGCTGGCGATGTACACCGCCGACGGCAAAATGCCCGCCGACGGGCCGGAAACGGTGCTCAAGGTGCTGGCGGGTTTTAACCCTTCGGTGAAGGATCGTCATATCGATCTGTCGAGGACCTTCACCAATCAGTTCGTCAATGAAGTGAAGCCGTAGTACGGAAGCCGGTCGCTTCTCTCTCGACGAGGCGCGCCGGCATCCTTTAGAGAGGGACGACGCATCGTGTTTTCAGCCAGCTTGCGCGGACGCTTGCTGTGGTGGCTGCTGCTGCCACTCGCGGCGTTCGTTTCCATTTCCGGCGTGATTTCGTATCGCAACGCGCAGACCACGGCGGACCTCGTGCAGGACAATGCGCTGCTCTCGTCTATGCGCATCATCGGCGAGGATATCGATTGGGATAACGGCAATGTCTCGATCCAGATTCCGCCGGCTGCGCTTGAACTGTTCGAGTCGCCGGAACAGGACAGCGTGTTCTATCGCGTCGAGGCGAGCGGCCACCGCCTGGTGGCCGGCAGCCTGGAGTTGCCGCTGCCGCCGCACACCGGCGACAACCCGACGCTCTATGTGACCCGTCTTGAAGACGGCCGCACCGTGCGCGCCGTCGCCTACGTCCGGCAGCTTTACGACACGGGACGCACGGAAGAAGTCATTGTCGCGGTTGCGAAAACCGAGGGCTCGCGAGATGCGATGGTGTGGCGCCTGCTGCGTCCACAGTTATTCGGCGAGGTTCTCACGCTCGTGCTCGCAATGGTGTTCGTGTACCTCGGATTGACATTCGAGTTGCGTCCCCTGATGAAAGTGAAAGACGACGTCGCCGATCGCAATCCGTCGCAGCTACAGCCAATACGTGTGGCGCGCTTGCATGTCGAACTGAGACCGATTGTCGATGCAATCAACCAGTGCATCGCGCGCATGGGTCAGCAGGCGGCGACTCAGCGGCAATTCATTTCCGATGCCGCGCATCAGATGCGCACGCCGCTCACGCTGCTGGTGGCGCAAATCCAGTTCGCGAGGCAACGGGAAAACCGCGACGCACCGCTCGCCGAAGCGCTGGCAGGCATGCACAAGAGCAGCCGCAAGCTGACCACCTTGACCGACAAACTTCTGCTGCTCGCGCAGGCCGAGTCCGCCGCGCCCGCCAGTGCGTGCGAACGCGTCGATCTCAGTGCGTTGATCGCGGGTGTGCTGGAGGAGTTGATCGCATTCGCGCAGTCTCGTGAAATCGATCTGGGTGCCGAGCTGGAAGACGGAATGATCGTGACTGGCGACGAGGCATTGACTGCGGCGCTCGTCACCAATCTTGTCGACAACGCGCTGCGTTATACCCAGGCCGGCGGCCGAGTCACCGTGCAGACCGCCCGTCGTCATGACATGGCCGTCGTGCGTGTGATCGACAATGGACCGGGTATCAAGCCCGACGCGCGGGCGAGAGTGTTCGAACGCTTCTATCGCGCGTCGAGTCATGCAGACGGCACCGGCCTCGGCCTGCCGATCGTGCGCGAGATTGCCCATCGCCAGGGCGGCACTGTCACGCTCGAATCCGGCGAGGATGGTGTTGGGCTCGTTGCCACGGTGGTCATGCGAATCTGGACCGCAACATGATGCGCGATTGCACAAAGGAAGAGCGATGAAACTGCTGCTCGTAGAAGACGATGCGGACCTGGCGCGCTGGGTGATGAACCTGATGCAGGTCGAGCACTTTGTGATCGACTGGGCACAGAACGGCGAACAGGCCGAGACGCTGCTTGGCCTGCAATGCTACGACGCAGTGTTGCTCGATTTGCGCCTGCCCGGCATCGGCGGCAAGGACGTGCTCGCGCGGTTGCGCCGCAAACGCGACAATGTCCCGGTGCTTATGCTCACTGCGAATGGCTCGACCGACGACAAGGTGGCCTGCTTCTCCGCCGGCGCCGACGACTACGTCGTCAAGCCCTTCGACGCACGCGAACTCGTAGCGCGCATCAAAGCGTTGATCCGCCGTCAGGCGGGCGGCGACAAAGGTCAGTCGATCGAGTGCGGCGACTTGCGTTATCTGTTCGACTCGCGTGAATTCATGCTGCAAAACGAGCCTTTGCCGTTGCGCCGCCGCGAACATGCCATTCTCGAGACGTTGATGCTGAAACAGGGCAAGACAGTCTCCAAGGCGACGTTGATGGACAAAGTCTTCACACTCGACGACGAACCCAGCGCGGACGCAATCGATATCTATATCCACCGTCTGCGCAAACATCTCGCGGCGTCGAGCGCGAAGATCATGACGTTGCGCGGACTCGGCTATATCCTGCGTGAAGAAGAGCCTCGCGAAGCGTTTGCTGCCGCGTTGTAGCGGCTCAGGGCGAATCGAATCGCCTGACTGTACGTTGTCAATCCCGTTGCCTTTAGTGTTTTCACCGACGTTTGCCCCGTGCCCGCGAAAGAGGCGTGAAGGGTTGGTCTGACTATCCTCGGTTCTGCCACTCAAGAGGAAATCAGATCAATTCAACGCAGCAGGTTCGGAGGAGACATCGATGAGAATGTCCAGGTTGTTGCTGGTGGCAAGCGCTGGGGCATTGGCAATGGAGAGCGCTCATGCGCAATCGAACGTACAGCTTTATGGCTTGATGGATCTGAGCGCGGTGTCCTATCAGACCAATGCTAATGCAGACGGCAAGCGCTTCGCTGAATACGGAAGAAGGCGGTTGGACCAATACCAACAACTTCAAACAAATGATTTTCTGCGCCGGCAGTGCGACCGGCACGCGTCACGAAAACGGCCTCGTCTGGAAGAAGCTCTTCAACAACGGGATTTTTGCAGCAGCCGGACACGCATTCGGCGACAAGACGAGCTTTGGCAACAACGTAACCTACACCGGCGCGCTTGGCTATAACGGCGGTCCGTTCAACGTGTCCGCGTTCTACAACCACGTGAACAACAACGGCTTCACCCACAAGGCGTACTCGATTGGCGGCAACTACACGTACAGCATCTTTCGCGTGAACGCCGGCTACTTCCGCTACACCGGCGATCAGGGTGCGCTGGGCGAACGCCGTGACAATGCGTGGACCGTGTCGTTCAAGCTGGCGCCGAACGGGCCGCTCGACTACGAAATCGGCTATCAGCAGATGCATGCCTCGAATGCCGCATTCGAGGACAACGGCAGCATCGCCAATGCCAACCTCGGCTTCAATCCGGATACGGGAACCGGCAGCGGTTACAAGGAAACGTTGTACGGCTCGGTGTTCTATCACTTTTCCAAGCGCACGGAAATGTACGTGGCCGGCGACTACATGAAGCTGCACAGAGGCTATGTCATCGCATCGACCTTCGGCGCGAAGAACCAGTTGGAACTGACGACGGGCATTCGCACGCGTTTCTAAGTGTTGCTTCCGGCAACCGCCGCCGATGCCGTGCGGCGGTTGCGTTTGCGCAGGTAACTCACGTAAGGCTTCCTTAAGCTTCTCCATTGCATAGTCGGCGCACTGGCTTAGCAGGAGCGCCCCCGCTCGAAGCGTCGAAGAGGGTGTTCATCAAAATGGAGAACGAGCGTGACGGAAACGTCGAACTATCGCGTTGTTCTGGCGAACAACAAAGTGCCCGAGGCGACGGTCGTCTTCTGGGCGATCAAGATTCTTGCGACCACGGTCGGCGAAACCGGCGCGGACTATCTGGCCGTCCACGTGGGTCTCGGCACTACGCTGACGGACACGATCATGGCGGTGCTGCTGATAGCCGTGCTGGTCGTGCAAGTCCGCATGAACAAATACGTGCCGTGGATCTACTGGCTGACGGTGGTTCTGGTCAGCGTGGTCGGCACGCAGATCACCGATGCACTAACGGACAAGCTCGGTGTCAGTCTGTACGCCAGCACGACCGTATTCGGCCTGGCTCTCGCTCTGGTTTTCGCGCTCTGGTATATCAGCGAACGAACGCTCTCGATTCACACCATTTATACGACACGCAGAGAGCTTTTCTATTGGGCTGCGGTCTTGGTCACGTTCGCATTGGGCACGGCGGCTGGCGACCTCGCAACAGAAGCGCTGGGACTCGGCTTTGTCATCGGCGTGATTGCATTCGGTACGTTGATTGTTCTGGTGAGTTCGATCTATTACGCCGGTGGCAATCCGGTACTGACTTTCTGGCTGGCCTACATTCTGACGCGGCCATTGGGCGCCTCGCTCGGCGACATGCTTTCGCAACCGCGCGAGTATGGCGGTTTTGGACTCGGCACCGTCAACACAAGCGCGCTATTTCTCGGTGCAATCGTAGCGTTGGTGATTGCTGCCAGTGTAATCGAACAGCGTGCGGCGCGCCCGAGCGCCGCACACGAGTCCTGAGTTTGCGCAGTTCAGCAAGCTGCTCGCGTTGTCCCTTTCAACCCAATACCCGATCCAAAGGAAGGCCACCATCATGAATCAACACGTTCTTCGCAAAGCCGTCATCGCTTCGTTCATCGCGCTCTCTGCGCTCGGTGTCGGACATATCGATGCTGGCCGAATTAGTCTGTTGTCAGCCAATGCCGCGGAACCGGGCAAGTCATCGAAGCTCGGCGACCTCGCGCCGTTTCGCAAGATCGCGGCGGACACCGCGACCCTGGTCGACAAAGGTGATCTGGCGGGCGGCAAGGCGCGCATCAAGGACCTCGAACTCGCGTGGGACGACGCCGAGCCGTCGCTGAAGCCGCGCGCCGCAGCGGATTGGCATACGGTCGATAAAGCAATCGATCGCGCGCTGAGCGCGTTGCGCGCGAGTGCGCCGAGTGCAGTGGAATGCAAACAGTCGCTCGCCGATCTCATGGCGGTCATGGATCGCATGAGCGGTAAAGTTTGATGCGGAAGCGCTGCGCGATTGTGGAGCCGGGCCGTTAGAAAGCGCGGCACTTGCCTGTCGTTACGGGAGTCGAACGAATTAAACCGTATTAATCAAACGTTCGAAATCTCCGGGCCGTGCAGAGGAAGGCGTTCATGCACCTGTTCCAGCACGCCCGTCTTCTTCCACGCCATGTACCGAAGATAGCAAGTCTGTTGCGGCGGGAAAGTCGCTGGAAGTCTGTGCCATTTTTCCTTTCGTTGCTGCAACCAGAGTATCGCGTTGAGGATATCGCGATCGCTGCGGCGAGGCCGTCCACGTGTTGACGAAAGCACGGGGAAAAGACTTTGGACGCGGGCCCAATCGGCGTCTGAAAGCGGGATTTCTAGCATCGAATTGGTCTGAGTACTGTGTGGGAGTTGGTATTCTTTACGTGCTACGGTTGGCGTTGATACTAGTCAATCTATTCCGCTCGGTCAAATTTCCCTGCTGAACGTCTTCGCGTGCAATCACGTGGCGAGCGAAGCAGCGTAACGTCACGTGAGATGCTACGTTACGCACGCATCCGCGCAAACGTTTGGCAACGCAAATCGCTCCGCCGGGGGATGTTTTCTTTTCCTCGAGAATGCCCGTGCAGCGTGGCTTTCTCATCTTCATTCCGCTGTCTTTACGCATTAAGCCGGTGTACTTGGCACGACATGTGCATACGTTAGCGGGGTTGAATCTCACGTTTGCGCCATGTACACGCTCGACTATGCACCACCCGAATCGCTTGCAAACACGTTGGACTCACACATCGACTTTGTCGCGCAGAATGACGCGGACACTTCCGGCGATGCTTCCTTGGGCCTAAGCGAATTCGAACGCCGTGTTTGCGACGGACTGCATGCGGGCGAATTCCATCTCGTGTTTCAAGGCACTTATCGCGCAGCAAGTGGTGTAGTGGCACGCCTTGAAGCGCAAGTTCGATGGATGCATCCGGATTACGGCTTGCTGTTGCCGGGCATTTTTATGATGCCGCTAGACCAGCCGATAGTTGCGCGCGAGATGGTTTCATTCGTCGTGAACAGCGTGTGCCGTGAATTGCGCGACGCTCTCGCCGCGAAGTTGCCGTTGCAGCCCATTGCGATTACGGTGCCCGCTCAAGTGGCGTTGCTCAATTCGTTCGCAGAAGAACTTGTCCGAGTGGCCGCTTCGTATGGCGTGCCGGCGTCTTTGCTTGAAATTGAAGTTACCGATGGCGTAGAAGCAGCAAAGCTACTGTCTTTGCGTACGTTGACCGAGGGTCTTCGTGAAGCCGGTGTTGGTCTTTCAATAGGCAAGTGGGGTAATGGCGCTTCGTCGATGGCATCGCTCGGGTCGCTTGATGTCGACACCGTCATTGTCGCGCGCGAGTTGATGGCCGCTGTTCCGGGCGACAAGCGTGGCGCGGCGGTGATGACCGCGATCATGGATCTGCTGCACGCACTCGATGTGCGAGTGGTGGTGAGCGGCGTCGATACGCAAGAACAGTTTCAGTGGCTGAGCCGATGGCCGGAGGCGCTGGTGCAGGGCTTGTTGTTCGAGCGTCCGCACGCAGGGTTGGCGAGGGCGTTGGCGCTACGGTGGAAGGCGTGACACACCGAGTTACGGTACGAGCCGATTCAAGTTGCACAGAAGGTAGGCGCCGTGGCGTCTGCAAAACAAGTAGTTGTGCGGCGGCACCATTCCTCAGTTTCGCTTCGAAGAGATCGGCCTGCTAATCCGCCGATCTGCCTGGTTGTTTAAAACAGCGCTAACTGGGAGCGCTGCGGCCACGTTCCATGGTGAGTCTCAGTGTTCGCCTGCCATCCGCTTGAACGCGGAAGAAAGTCGTGCCCTCAACAACATCACCGCGAACCTGTTGTTAGTGATGAAATAGCGCTTCCACATACGCCTCGGTTCCTGAATGACCCGGTAAGCCCATTCCAGACCGTGGCGTTGCATCCATTGCGGAGCTCGACGTACTTTGCCCGCGACGACGTCGAAAGTCCCGCCGACACCCATTACGAAATCGACGCCGAGACGATCTTGCCATCGATTGATAAAGCTTTCCTTCTTTGGCGATGTGATCGCGACGAAGAGGAGTTTGGCGCCAGATTTCCGAATCGTCTCGACCATGCCCTCTTCGTCATCCCAGAAGTATCCGTGATGGTAACCAGCGATTCTCAGCTCTGGGTGTCGCAGCGTTACGACCGCCGCAGTCCGAGCCACCACCTCATCAGCCGCGCCGAGGAGAAATACGGGCAACTCGCGTGCCGCCGCCATCTGCAAGAGACGGTCGAACAGATCAACTCCCGCTACTCGCTCCGGCACGGCGTGACCCAACAGGCGTGCGCCCCAAACTACACCCATGCCGTCGATGTTTACAATGTCGCAAGCACGGACCGATGAATGAAGCACGCTGTCTGTCTGCATGTTGACGAGCTTCGCTACATTAACCACAACGTGTTGAGTAAACTGCCGGGCCTCAATACGATCGCCAATGATGTTCACGGTCTCCTGCATGGTGGCAATGTCCATCGGGCATCCAAATAGCTCGATTCGTTTCACTGTCTTCCCCTAGGAATATTCGATCTTTTCTTACTCTCACTTGAATCGAGCGCTGTTTGCGTATGTCCCTATGGCGTAGAAAGCCCACGCCTGCGTCCAGCGTAAATAGTTGATTCGATTCTTCGTCAGTCTTCCTCTCTGGTACATGAAACGGCTCTCACGCGGCATGTAGAGGGTGTTGAGCGCTCGCTTGAAAACTCTATCCGATAACCGGTGATCTTCGTCGGACGCGCCAACGTTAAGCAGCGTAAGCAATGCCTGAGCTACCGAATGCGTATCGAGCGGCCAGATAGCGTTGTCGTAGTATTTAACGGTGCCATCTGGCAAGAAGAAATTCTGTCGGTAGTAGGCCATTCCTCGGCCGATGGCGTCGCTAAACTCCTCAGTTCCCGCCGATCGTTGTAGTGCCGACAATGCTTCCAGGTTGTAGCCGGTATGAAAGCCATCCACGAACGAATGATGGCCGCGAGTGCCGTAGCACCAGGCACCGTCCTCGCGTTGCATTGCTATTGAGCGGCGGGCAGCGCCGAGCGCGCGCTGCATCAGCGCACCGTTACCCACGCGACTCGCGGTTTCGCCGACAACCGCAGCCGCCCACAAGTTTGCGTTGTGTACGAATGCGGCTTCACCGGGGATGTATGCATAATAGCCATCCTCCTCCCGGTAGAGTGAATCGATAAAAAAGCCGGCGTCGGTTGCCGCATCGATAAATCGCCGCTCACCGGTTTCATCTCCAAGTGCGGCAAGTGCCCGGGCTATATAACATGTCGTGATTGCATTGGGCGTGCCGCGAGGCACGAAGAAAGCGCGCGCGGCCCAGTCAAAGTGGTAGCCCCAAGCACTGTGCGTCCATTTCTCCCGATCGCAACGCTGGTCCAGCAGCCAATCTGCGAGCCCAACGGCTTCTTCAATTGACCATCCGTCGCCAACCCTTCGTTCACGTTCCAGAAGTCCAAGGATGATCAATGCAATGCCTTTGGGGTTGCGGCGGCGCGCGACGCCGACAAACGGGCGCAAGTTCGCGAGGCTGCGTTTGTGAAACTGCAGCCATGCGATCTTTGCAAACGGCAGAGAGCCAAGTCCTAGGTTCTCGAACAATACGCTGTTGAGGCCGTCGAAAGGGTCATAGCCGGCGTAGCCGGTCGCACGGCATTGCATAACCAGCGCATCGGCGAGCGTGCCGGCGTCGAGATGGATAGTCATTCGCTCGCCTCCGCGCGCTCCGAGATAGAGACAGGTCCATAAAACAATCCAGTCTCGCTAGTCCGCGCTTGAAAATTTTGCCAGCTTGGCTTGTAGACTCCAAGCTTCAAATAGGCGTGGCGTTCGTGAGGATACGCATTCGGGAAACCGCGGGAAGCGAATACGTGCACGCCGTTCTTCCATAAATCCGTCACTGCACGCTCGCCAGTCGAGTCGGGTTGATAACGCAGAATCCAATGAACCCATTTCCCGCGATCCGCGCTCGCGCCAGGCAGAAGAATGTCATGACCGTGCCTGGTGTCGGCCCCACCGCGTTCTGAGAACAGGTAGTCGCCCCCTTGCAGCTGCAACATGAGCGGTGGGGAACCGACCCACGTGTCCGTCTGGTGAATCTGCATTATGATTTGCATCTGTTCATCGTCGAATACAAAATCTGCTGGCAGCAACGTCGACCATTCAATGCGGTACTCGTGCCCAGAAGCGACTTTCGCGGCTCGTGCGAACACCAATTCGCCGCGTGGCGTGCCATTGGCGACATGAGAGTAATCCTCGCTGCGTCGGATGCTGACTTTGACTGCATGTCGATCTGGAGATAGCGGATCTTTAACTACCGTGAGGTCACGAGCATCGGGACTTTGAATGTCAACCGCAGGATCGAAACCGTGGGCCCAAGTCGTAGCAAACAGCGTTTGAAAGCCGGCAAGCTGTCGCACTGGATCATCAACCGTTTGAGCGATTGAGCAGGCTGCAAAGAACGATAGAGTGACGGCTGTGACGTAGCGTTTTGGATTCATCGTTCGCTCCTCCCACGTGTATCGACCCGCCTATAGCAATCAACATATCGATCAACGATCGATGCGGCCCGAAAGCAGGTTTGAGCGCGAATCAGTCCTGCAGAACCCATACGCATTGCATGTTCCGGATCGTCGACCAGTTTGCATATCGCCTCCGCTAGCCCCCGCGAATCGTGCCGGTCGACCAGATATCCGCTGACACTGTCTTCAACGAGATCGAGAAACCCGCCAAGACGTGTGCCCACGACCGGGAGACCACAGAACATTGCTTCGAGTGTGGCAATGCCGAACGATTCGAAATGGCTTGGCATACAGAATAGGCGTGCTCCGCGATAAAACGCCAACTTTGCATTGCCATCGAGCCATCCTTCGAAGACTACCCGCTCATCGACTCCGTGCGCCGCAGCAATGCGCTGCCAGCGCAGCATGTCACCGGTTCCCGCCACCCGGACTTCGATATCCCGCCCTCTGCGGACCAGATCGGCGACTGCTTGAAATAGTTCATCGAGTCCCTTCGCTTCGCTCAAGCGTCCGGCAAACGCAATGTACGGTCTCGAACAAGCAAGTGGAGTAGCCGTTGGCGCGCCGTGCTCTGCATCGAGCGCCATATTCCCAACGACCTGGACTGCATCGGTTCGACGCCAATGTTCAAGCCACTTTGCTATAGGCGTTGAAACGGCGATAACGCAGTCGGCCTTATCAAGGAACAATCCCGATAGTAGGCGCGTCACCCAGTCCGCATCTTGGATGAAGCGTTCGAAATTCCCGGAATGTAGCTGAAATATGGTGCGTTTTCCGAGGAGTCTCGCGACAGCGAAGAGCGCAAACTTCCGATAGAAGGATCCGCGTTCTGAGACGTGGAAATGCACAACGTCAGCCCGGATGGTGGCCCGCACAAAGGACGGCATATCGATCAAGCCAAACGCTAGCAAACCACCCAGATTCCGAAATCCACGCGTTTCAAAGAACGAAACGGAAACGCCCGCCCGCCCGAACTGCTCCCGACGCATGGCTAACTGAGAAAGTACCGACGCGATGCCTCCTTTTTGCCCACGCCCCGGCCCTACCTGCAATACTCGAATGCTCATCGCCTGGCTCCGTCACGTTTCCCCGCAGTCAAAGAGGACCGCGAGATCAGCGATCCATTGTCTGAAAACAGATACATGAGCATGAGCGCTGAAAAGACATAGGAGGCTGAAACGAATGACATTGAGAAGATGTTGTCGAAGCAGAACGCACCGACCACAAATAGCCAGGCATGTCGACCCTTGCTGACCTGTCCATACAGGAGCATAAATGCGAGCCACAAGATCGCGCCCAATACACCAAGTTCAACGAAAAGGTGCGGATAGAACGTGTCGGTAGTCGTCAGGGTATTTCCGAGCCCATACCAGTTGAAGTGATAGATGCTGTAAAGCGGTGAGTGGTACTTGACGGAGGCTGGTCCACCAAAGGCGCCAAGTCCTTCACCGAAAAAGTTCCCTTTCATCAGCGACTGGAACATGACGCGATACGATTCAGCGCGCGCCGAATTTCCTGCTACGACGTAGAAGGAGATCTTGGCCATTGCGATCTTGATTAACGGATCAAGCAGTCCCGCCATCAGCGCGAACAGCACGACGCCAATCGCGGATAACGCCGCGATGAAGGAGCGTACGGTCAGTTTTCGCGCGGCGATGAAATACACCGTGATTGTTGCGAAGATTTTGAACGAGACACCCAGGAGGGAAAACGTCAGAAAAATAAATGCCGCTCGCTGTGATCGCTGGGTCGGCTGGTAGTGACGGCACAAAAGAAACGCGCAGAAATTGATGAAACTGAATTCCGAGAAGAATCCGATCCATCCTTGTGCCCTCAGATACAGGCCAGAATCAAACTTAACCGGTAAAAACAGCGGAAGTTTCAATCCATAAGCAAGATAAAAGTAACATTGAAATAAATCGTTGCTCAATACGACGGCAAAGAACATGAAAACGACCGGCGCAAGCTTGCTTCTGTACGCGAACACCGCGACGGTGATCCCCATGGGTGCGAGAAACCGCAAAAACTCTTCCCCACCGGCATTGACGTTGAATGCTCGCCACATGGCTATGTAGAGCGTCAACATCAAAGGGACGATCAACGCGATGAGCTTGTGAAATCTCGGGCGAAGCAAAATCGCGACGGCGAGCAAGACAAACGCACCGAGCTTCACGAGCTGGGACCCGTCCATTTCGAGTGATAGAAGCGTATCGCTGATGCAAAACAGCAGATAGGAGAAGGATATCGCCCACGCACCCACGGAATGCCATCCGGTCAGTTGCGATTCGCGATAGGACGGTACAGACGCAATGCTGGCGTTCATCGGGACGCTCCACAGGCTAGCGGTTGTACCTGGCATTTCACGTCGGAAACAGCGGGCGATCCGCAGAGATTGACGTATTGGCTATGAATCTGGCGAGCGCAACTTCTGATCAGCCAATTGCGCCAGACTGTGACCGCTATCGCCGCACAAAGAATCATCACGAGGCCGCTTTGGCCACCGTATGCATAGCAAGGAACAGCGAGCAATGCGAACGCCGACGTCGTGAAGACATTTATTTTCGCCGCCGACCCGCCTCGCTCGAACACCATCAAGATGCTGCTGTTTGCGATACCCATCATGCCGACTGCGCATTGGATCGCAAGCAACACGCCGGCAACGATGACGCCGGACTGATGCGTGGCGCCGTGTACCGGCCTCGCGGCTAGCAGCAGAACCAGAATGACGTTGAAAACCAGCATCGCTCCGTTACACCAACCAATATTGCGGCTCATCGTACGAAGCGAATCGTCGAGAGAAAGCGAGGCCGCCTTACGCCTGGCGAAATCTGCCAACTGCGTCATTGATATCGCGCGCGGCAATAGCATCCCAATCGCGGTAACGGACGAAAGCAGCGATAGCATCCCGGCGAACGCGGTACCACACATGACTGTCGCAGCCGGCACGAAGACCAACGGAATCCCACCAGACAAGAAATTTGTAAGTCCGAACTGAAGCCCCTCGGTGTCCAGTCTCTTTGGCAGCACTTCAAGCGCTGGTCGACCGATTCGCACGAACATCGCAATCGCAATTGCGCCAAGTGCCATTGCCAGCGCGGTGGCGGCCGACAGTCCGCCACGATGGCAAAGGGCGAGCATGCCCCCCGAACTGGCGATCAGTGCGATATCGAAGGCAATCGCGACGCGGAAGCGTTTTAGAGCCACAAAGTAGTGGCGCGCGATCTGGTATGCCGTCCAACCCCATAGCAATGCGACGAATGCGTATAAATTAAACTGCGCTGGTTTGAAGACAGCGATTGTCAGTGCGAGAAGGGTGCACAAGACAGTCGTGGCAAGACTCATCGTCACGACTCGATAGAATGCTGCGATTGCGCCCTGCTCGTTCCTGGCAGCTGGCACACGCACCAGTATTAATGTTGCCCATCCGATTGCAGTAAAGAACGCAGCCATCTGCACGATCGACATGCTCGACGCAGTCCGTCCGAGTTCTGCAAGCGAATAGACATGCTGAACAGCGAAGAAAACAACCACGCGGTACAGTCCTGGCGATCCGGTACAGATCAGGGCTTCGATGCGTTCAACGGACACGGCGCCTGCCAGCGCGTCGAACCTGAGACGTCGGCGCACCGCGCTCGCGTTTCCTTGCTTCATCACGCGAAGATTCCCCGTGTATCGACAAGAAGCTTCGACTGCAAGCGGCGCCGGTTGATGTCCTTGAATTCGCGGTGATCGACCAGCAGCAGAACAATATCGGCCGCCTCAATTGCGCTCGCGAGGCTGGTTAACTCAACCTTGCCGCGAAGCGCGTCTGGAAGAACTGACACGTTGGGTTCGACGACAACGATGTCCGCCACATGCTCGTCCGCGAGTTGGCTAACGATGTCTATCGCGGGACTCTCACGCAAATCGTCGATGTTGGCCTTGAATGCGAGTCCGAGACAGGCAATTACAGGTGTTTTGAAGCGCGCCGCCAAACGCTTTGTCTGATCGATAACGTAGTGGGGTTTGCCATCGTTTACGCCACGGGCGGCCCGAATCAGTTTGGCTTCTTCAGGCGCCGAATCGACGATGAACCATGGGTCGACAGCGATGCAATGCCCGCCGACACCCGGCCCAGGCTGGAGAATACTTACGCGAGGGTGGCGATTGGCGAGGCGGATGAGTTCCCACACGTTGATATCGAGCCGATCGCAGATCATCGACAATTCATTCGCGTACGCAATGTTGACGTCACGAAACGCGTTTTCGGAAAGCTTGCACATTTCAGCAGTACGCGCGTCCGTCAGGATACAGTCGCCCTGAACGAAGATTTGATAGAGCTCGCGAGCCAGCTCGCCGCATCTGCGGGTCATGCCGCCGATCACACGGTCGTTCTGTACGAGTTCGCGGATGACGTGTCCTGGAAGTACGCGTTCCGGACAGTGCGCTATGCGTATGTCGGACTGCTCGCCGGAATGCTGAGGGAAGGTCAGATCGGGACGGCATTCGGCCAGCCACGCCGACATCTTCTCGGTCGCTCCCACAGGTGAGGTCGATTCGAGGACGACGATATCGCCCTTTTTGAGCGCGGGAGCGATTGAACGACTTGCTGCTTCTATGTAACTCAGGTCGGGTTTGTTCCCGTCACCAAATGGCGTTGGCACGGCGATAAGAAATGCATCGGCCGGTTCTGGCGTCTGTGTCGCGCGCAAATATCCCTGTGTCACCGCAGCGTGAACCAGCATGTCCAACTCTGGTTCGACGATATGAATCTCACCTTTGTTAATCGTATCGACCGTGCGCTGCGATACATCGACGCCGATAACCTTCTTTCGGCGCGCGGCAAACGCCGCAGCGGTGGGCAAACCAATATAACCCAGTCCAATAATGGAAACGACATCGAATGACATAGCGTTGGTCTCGTCGCTTGATAAGTTTTTTAATGGAGAAAAGCTGCGGGCTGTTACGCGGTCTGCGCGACGCCCGGTGTTACGGATAAAACGTTAGCGTGCCCCTTGTTTGTCGTGCTGTTACGGCAAGGATTGCTAGCGCGGCCCATCGCGAACCAGTCGCTCATTTCATGTGTCCGACGCGTTACTCAGGTACGCGTAACCGCCATAGTCCCCATACTGTGCAGAGCGCAAGCTTGGTTTGAAGCCGTTGAAGACGATGCCTGTGATCTTTGCTCCGACGCGTTCGATTCGCTTGGCGGATTCGAGAAGCTCGCCGCTGCTGGTCATGCCTGAACGTGCCGCCAGAAGAACAATTCCGGCGAAAGGCGCGAAGACCGTCGCATCTGTGACCGGAAGCACCGGCGGCGCATCCAGAAGGACAATGTCGTATCGGCCGGACACGTTTGCCAGAATTCTGGCGATGCCGCCCGAAGACAGTAACTCGACCGGCTGCGCCATCAACGGACCCGTGGCGAGGAAGTCCACGTTCGGAGAGACGTCTTTGAGTATGGCCGCCTCCACCGGCATGTCATCCCGGAGTACGTTAGAGAGACCGACTTTGCCGGACACATCGAACTCGGCAGCCAGATGGCCGCGGCGAAGATCCACGTCCATCAACAGCACGCGTTTCTTGGACATTCCCAACAGAGCCGCGAGGTTTGCGGATGTGAATGACTTGCCGATACCGACCGAAGGTCCAGTCATTAGAATGACGTTATTCTTCGGGTTCTCCAGCAGCGCGAACTGCAGCGCGGTGCAGAGGCTTCGAATCGCTTCGACTGCCGGTTCTTGCGGTCGCGCCAGTGCGAGAATCGACGGACCGCGTCGGCCGCCTCGTTCCCTGACTCGCGTCAATTGACGTTGGGTATCGCTCAGCGGAATGGTCGCGATGACGTCGAGAGACAGATCGCGTTCGATATCCATGGGGTCAGTCAACCCGCCAAACAGGGTTGAGCGTGCCAAGGCGAAGCCGATTCCGCCAAACAAGCCGATGACGGCTGCTAAAACAATAACGAGAGCTTTCTTCGGTTTCGTTGGTTTGTCGGCGACCAGTGCGTGATCGATTACGCGGACGTTTCCAATCTTGCTTGCCGTAGCAAGTTGCAGTTGTTGAACGCTATTGAGCAATCCGACATACAGGCTTGTTTGAACAGTCACGTCCCGATTCAGCCGGACGATATTTTGCTGATCGTCAGGAAGGCGCTGGATCGACTCGTTGAAGTTGTCGATGTGCGCGCGCGCAGCGGCGATTTGTTGATCCAGTGCGAGCACGGCGGGATATTGAGCGCTGTAGATCGTTGCGAGTTCCTTACGTTTTTGCTCGAGTTGGAACAGACTGGACTGCGCCTCGACCGCCTGGCCCAGCACGGCCTTCGCCTGCTCGCTGAGATCAACGACTTTGTGGCGGTTCTGATAGGCATTGAGACGGTCTTCTGCGAGCCTCAGGCTGCGCTCTACGTCCGGAAGCTGGCTTTTAAGGAAAACGAGGGACTTTTCCGCCGCCGCCGCCTTGCGGTCGGCATTTTGCGCGACGTAGTTTGCTGCGATCCTGTTCAATACTGCCGCTGCGCGGGCTGGGTCCTGGTCGTCATAAGTCACACCGATGACGCCGGATTGGTCCTTGCCCATCTCTGTGATTACCAGATCCTTTCGTAACTGCTCGAGGACTTGAATTCTGGAATAGCGCCTCAGCTCGAACTGTGCGTTCTCCGTGCTGCTCAACTGCGACACCAGCAGCTTGATCGGTCCGGACGAGGTGTTCGCCAGCAAGGGCACGCCGACCACGCCCATGACATCGGCGTCGAGATCGCTGCCCGAAAGCCGATACCGATTGTTGCCCAGTGTGGTGACGGAAAACTTATCTTCTTCAAACTCACCAGGCACGTCGAATTGGTCGACCACTATGCTTTCCGAGCCCCACGCATAGCCGCCTATGCCGAGAATTCCCGGTCGAGACAACGAAGTCCGATGCTTCGCAATGAATGCTCCCAACAACGGAAAATATTTGGGTCTGGCGTCGATGTAGAGGCGCAACTCGTCGACCATGTTTGCGGTGACAAGGCGCGAGTCGAGGATCTGCATTTCGCCGTCGTCTGTAGATTTGATGTCGAACAGGGACGTCAATCCGCTCATCAGGTTGCCGGCTGCCGCGCCTGCAAGGTCCGAGTTGTCTTCCACCTGAACCGTGATATCGCCACGGTAAATCGGCGTTGCCAGGAATGCGTACGTGACCCCGATCAGCGTGCACACAATAGTGACCACAATGATCAACTTCTTATTCTTGAAAATGACATCTATGAGTGCACGGATGTCAATTTCGTCCTCGTCACGGGAAAATTGATTTTTCATTTTTTGTGTAGGCTCGTATTTCAGCGGTTTGTTGGCGCGATTCACCGGCTCATCCTGTTATGCACGCAAGCCCCGGGACAGATCCACAATGCGTCTTGTCCAATCCAGCACGCCGCGTTCAATTAAGGTCATGGCCTGATCGTAGATGCGCGCTGATCGGCCAAACGGATCTGGCACATCGACGTGGTCCGCATCTGCCAATCGATAGACCCGGCCGCGGGCAGTCGGATAGAACTTTTCGATTGCCTGCTTCTGAGCCAACTCCATTACAAGAATCAGGTCCGCTGCGCCACACACTCGCTCGTTGAGACGTCTGGCTACGTGTGACGACATATCGATGCCCCGGTCCGATAGCATCTCGCGCGCGAAGCGGTCCATGGGTGCGCCTTTGGCAGCGGAAAGACCGGCTGACGTCACTTCGATGTCGGACAGTTCGCGCTGCAAAAGTCCTTGCGCCATCGGACTGCGACAGAGGTTACCCTCGCAGACTATGAGTACCGTATCGATCATTTGGTCACAATCGCCGTAGTTAGGCCTGCATTGATGGCTGGGAGAAGCAGACTCAGCACGCGGCTAAAACGCACGAGGCCGTTGCCGTCGACGTACACCACATCTTTCGGTTGCAGTTCGAATTGATTCGCCAGGATCATCGATACCGGGGAGTGCGCGTCGAGATGGAAAACCTCTGCCTGCGAATCTGTCGACCCACGTATCACGTAGAGTTGTGCCGCATCCGCGCTGGCGGTATTCAGGCTGCCGGCCTGCGAGAGCGCATCGCTCAATGTGAGCTTGCCGCTCTTCATCGGCAGAGCTGTTACGGGCTTATTCACTTCGCCCATGACGAACACGCCGTTGTCGTCGCGCGATACGACTCTCAGCAGATCGCCGTTTTTAAGCATGATCCCGGATGGGTTTTGGTCGCTTTCGAGCATCCTTGAGAGGTTGAGACGATATGAAACGCTGTTGCGTACCAGGATCATCCGGCTTTGATCAGCGGCCGTACTAAAGCCACCGGCACGGTTGATCGCTTCATAGAGTGTCAACGGAATGTCGTTGACCGGTACAGCGCCAGGGGTCCTGACTTCGCCGTCCACATAAATCTGCTTGGCGCGAAATGATGTGATTCGAACGGTGAGCTGCGGCTTGATGAAGATTTTCGATAGCTCCGCATAGACCGCTTGTTGAGCCTGTTCGACGCGAAGACCAGCCACGTGGATTGAGCCTGCGTACGGAAACTGTATGTTTCCGCCGTTGTCGATCACAAAGCCTTGGGCCGGATCGAACGGTCTTGAATTGCTCTGATTCTGGTTGCCCAATGCGGCGGCCAATTCCGGGTGGTCCCAGACTGTGATCTGCAGTACATCTCCCGCGCCGAGCGTGTAGGGGCCAGTTTGTCCCGACAACTCGCGGGTTTGATCCGTGCTCGTCTGATCCGAGGCATCGCGCAGCTTTTTGATCAATGCCGTGTTGATGTCGACGATCGGAATCTGCAGATCCGCTTTCTGACCTTGCGCATCGCTGTTTCCCGTTGGCAAGCTTGCTGATGTGGGCATCCGCATGCCGGGCGCGACTGCGCATGCCACGAGTCCGTAACAGAGTGCGACGCATAAAGCTCTGCGTAAATGCAGACGATATTGACGCCATGCGCCGTATTCAAAAGTTCTCTTCGTATGGCCCATAGAATGAATCCTCGTATTGTTAAATTTTTTGGCGAGCTGGCTGGAGTCGTCGATGTACTAACTGGACTCGTTTGCGAGACGTCCTAGCCGTTGTTTTAGTTATTGCTGTACCGGAATCTGTTCAAGCTGACCTAGTACGCGTTCCTATGCGTAAATCCACGTACTACGGTTGCTAAAACGATTTTCATGTCCAGCCCGAAGGACCAATTCCTCAGGTAGTACAGGTCATGCTCGACCCGCTTTTGCATTTTTTCGACGCGGTCCGTTTCTCCGCGATAGCCGTTCACTTGTGCCCATCCGGTGATCCCGGGTTTGATCCGGTACCGGTGGATGTATCCATCTACAATCGTCCGATATAGTTCGTCGTGTTCAATGGCATGCGGGCGCGGCCCGACTATCGACATATCGCCCTTTAGCACGTTCAAGAATTGCGGCAATTCGTCCAGACTCGTGCGCCGCAAGAAGGCCCCTACTGGTGTGATCCGCGGATCGTTGCGTGACGCCTGCTTGACGACGCCGGGCTCGGAGGCGTGCACTCGCATCGTCCGAAACTTATAGATCTTGAAGACCTGTCCGTCGGCTCCTTTTCTCTTTTGTGCGAAGAAGACCGGGCCGGGTGAAGACAGCTTGACTGCGAGCGCAACGGAAACCATAAGGGGTGCCACGCAGAACAACGCCGCGATAGCAAATAGCCGATCGAAAATCTCTTTCTTTAATAACGCATGTGACGACAAAGGCGACGCAACAAGATTGATAGCCGGCACGCCGATCAGGTCGATAACGCTGCTGTCGAACAGGGCCAGGCTGCTCACGTCTGGAAGAAAGCGAATGTTGACCAGGTCGTCACGGAATTCCTGCAAGCAGCGCGAAATCATGCTTTCTTCCGACAGCGGGAGTGCAAGCCAGATTTCCTGAAGATTTTCGGTTCGAACGAAGTCGGAGAACTCAGTGAATTCATCGAAAAGCGGAGTGTTCGAGATAGAACGCTCAGCACATGGAAACAGGTCGAACGCCGCTGACACGCGAAAGCCACTTGTCCGTGCCGTCTGGATGCTGCGCACCACCTGCTGACAATGCGAGCCACGCCCAACCACCGCGACACTGCGCAAATTCAGGCCCGCGTCACGCACGCGGCGCAACAGTGCATACGTCAATGATCGGGAAACGATGAGTGCGGCACCGGTCATGCCCGTCCAGTAGGCGAACCAAAGCCGTGATATGAGATCCGTCCGATGCAGGGAGAACATTAAAACCAGCCCACAACTTTGCACGACTAGCCACGCGAGGGAGATCTGGCTGGTGAGGCGGAGCATGGAGCGGCCCCGCCACGATTGATACACGCCGAACACTGGAAACAGCGCCAAAGCGAAAGCAGCGGCAAATGCGATGAAACCGGTATCAACATGATTCCCTGTCAGATCCGCAAAGCGAATCTGTGAAGCTGCAACTGCGCCTCCGACAATCAACGAGATGTCGAGGACTCGTGCGAGCAATCCTTGAAAGCCTGTTGACTTCCTGCTCTCATGTGCGGTTGAGATGGCGTTCATGCTATGCCCGTGTCCTATACGCTTTCCCGGCGCACGTGGTGCCCCAGAAACAATCCGTCTCGTGACAAGATGGATTCTGTTTTTAGTATTCCTGTGTTCTTGGAAATCAGCCTACCCACGACATCGAGTTCTTGCTGAATCCGGAGGGGGATGGTTCGGCTGCTCGCTGATCGGCTACGCAAAAACTTTCGTATGCCACTGCCAATGCCTTGCGCGGTCGCACAAAATGCGGTCGCTTGTTGGTCGAAAGTGCGTTGCCGTGCTCGGTACTTTCCTCTGGCGTGAACTGCTAGAGAACTGGCCCACCCCGAGCCAGATCGAGCTATTGAAAGAGACACTCATTTGCTTTCCCCGTTTTCTTTAGCTTGCGTCTTTTGCGCAGCGACAGGGTTAAAGCAGCAAGCATGCCAGGCATTGATTTTGGTTTGGAAGGTTTGCTATCTTGCTGCGGAGTCAAGCCTGGCGACAGTTCCGGGTTCGTGCGCCATGATCGGTAGCGGTCAGCGCCGTGGATCTCGGGGCGGCGTAACGTAACAGCGCGCCGTAACGTCCTGGTTTTGTGTCGGCTCGAGAGCGGCTAAAGAAGCCGGCAGTATTGCCGGCGACCTGCGATCTGACTGTTGTTGCGAGACGCCTTCTTGTGGCGTCCGCCGCGCTGCTTCGTGGTTGTATCTGCGCCGCGCGTGCCACCGGTCGCGCCGCTGTTGCCGTTGCGTGAAATAGGCGAAGCTGCGCTGACGGAGACAGCCGGCGCGGCTAGAGACGCTGCCGGCTGCCCGTCACTTGTAATCGCGTCGGCCGCCAGCAAGGTACCGTGAGAGAGTAATGCCGTAAATTGTATTGAGCAGTTGCGCGCCTTCGGCCTGGGCGTTCGCAATGACTCGTCATGTTACGTGGTGCGTAACGGCTCGCCAAAGCCGGGCACGGAAGACGGAAGGTGCTGCCTGTTGTGTCCCAACAGATGCTGATGCTGCTGAGCTCGATGTGCGTCGGGCATCGCTTTCGCTTGTGACGCACAGAGATCATCGGACCCAACCTGCGCCCACAGGAATGCTGTTGAATGGGTGCCGGAGTTTTGTGCTGATGCCGATTAACTGGAGTGAAGACGGATGTCGCCGATTTGGAATCTAATCAACGTGACACATCCAACTGCCGCAGGTTGTGTTGAAAGAAACACGGAGCTAAATCCGCCACAGAGCGGATTCACTCTACATGAGGAAATTGCTTTCCATATCGCATCAATCCCTGCGCATCATCTCCACACTGCCGCGGTATCCAAGGAGCGCGAATTTTAGTACCGAGTGGCGTTTTCCTGGTACTGCTTTCCGCCTCAAACCTATCCAGGTCCCTCAGCAAGCGTTGGATCTGCGAAGCTTGCGTTTCCGTCAACCGGAATTCGCTTTGTATACGCTGAAGCCGCCTGCGCCAATAAGCCGGCTGCAAAACGGGCTCACCGCGAAACGCGCTCAGCGACGGCACCATCACACGCGCCACGTGTGCGATATCTTCATCCATTGTCATGCCATAACCCCGATGACCTCACCATTCATTCGTAGTGGCCTTGTTCTCATGTTGTGGGTGGACTGGATCTGTTCTGCAGTGTGCAGCCGGTTGCGGCGGCCATCATCCTACAAAGCCGCAATCTTTCGGTCAAGGTTTCTAATGTTCGATGATGTGAGGACAGCCCACTCACGTTGAGCCGTCATGCGGTTGTTCGATCCGACATGCACTTGCTGCGCTGCATGATCTGCTGTTTCTCAGGAACCGGCCAATACGGGCATCGTGTCAGTGAACTGCGTCCATAAAAAAGGCGAGTCGCTTACGGTTGTCTTGCAAAGTGTGCGATGGCGCTGCTTGCTCGATTAGCGTTAGCCATGAGCAACTCGTGATTGAGTCGGTTGTGGTCAACGGGCCTTGTGAGGCGTCGACATTGTTTGATCTGAAAGGGTATCGAATGCAGTCTTTCTCAGACTTCGTTACTCAATCAAACACTCGCGACAATCTCGCAAAGACGCCATTGCGCGCGATCCACGCTGCGTACTCCCGGTACTTCGGATCATTCATCAAATGCTTTTCTTCCGTCTTCGCTCGCAAGAAATAAAGCATATTCACAGCCAGTAGCGCCGCGCAATGCGTCACCGCCGCTTGCCATCCCAGCGGCTCGATAAACGGCACCGTCACCATCCAGTAAGACAGATTCTTCGCGATATAAGCGGGATGCTTGGTGAACCGATAGGGCCCCGAAGTAATGATCCCGCGATTCGTCAAATTCGAAAACCGCAAACCGAACGAGATAGTCGCAAGCGCATAGCACAGCAGCAAAGCGACGATGACCGCGCCCCACACAACTCGCACCACCGGCATCGAAGTAAGCCAGTTGTCCCAGAACACCGAGCCTTCGTAGCGAATGTACTGGTTCGAGATAAGCGACCAGAACGGTTGATAGCAGATCAGTGCGACGAGCCAGCCCAACGTCGTCGGCTCTGCGCTGCGTACGTGACTGTCGAGTATGCGCAACGTGCAGATGTAACCCACGGTGCCGAACATCAAGTCCATCGCGAACGACAGGTCATACATGAATCGGAATGTCGCAAGCGAAAACGGCGCGTTCAGCGCGGTCGTGAACGACGCGTTGAGGTGATCCGCATTGGTGGACAGATAGACGATCATCAGCGGAAGGAAGAACGCCTTCACCATCCAGCCCGCGAACATCTCGCGCACTGGGCGCCAGTTCGCGGGACGCTCGCCGCGGAATAGGAAGCGCGCCCATAGCAGGTACGCGTCGTCGGTTTCGCGCTGATGCCGGTCCATCCACGCGAAGTAAAAGGGCGCCGCGATGAGCACATAAGGCGCGAGCGTACCGAGCAGCGACCAGAACGGGTTATAGAAGGCGCCGTGATATTCGGGCAGCAGCCAGTAAAGCGCGCCGATACCCGCGTATACGGAGGCCAAAGCTGCGAGGCGCAATTCGACGCGCACGATGCTCAGCGGCCGCGCCGCGCGGCTCGCGAGGCCGGCGCTCGGGCGCAAATAGACGCGCGCGACGAACAGCTCGTAAGCGGCGATTGTCGCGATGATCGCCAGACAGGCAACGGTGCTGCGCGTCGCGCCATCGAACGAGCTGCTGTCGCGCAACAACCAGAGCGTGAGCAATCCGACGGCGATCCCGAGCAGGCCGATCGAGAAAGGTGTCGCCGAGCGCGGCCGCGGGTCGTGCACGCGCGCGACGGTATCGAATGTGGAGTTCATGTCATCTCTCGTCGTCATGACATTGAAGGCGGCCGGGCTGTCGATTTTTTTGGTGCCCGGCCGCTGTGCTTGCGTAACGCTTATTTGCCGGCCGACGCGACGCCGCCGAGCAGTCCGCCGACCAGGTTGGTCACCGGCGTGAGCGGATTCTTGTTACCCGAGCCGCTGCTGCCTGCGGCGCCGGCCGAGCCGCCGGTCAAGCCGCTGATGAGACCCGTCACGGGATTGGCGGGCGCGCCGCCCGACGAACCGCCGGCGCTGACACCGCCGGTCACGTTGGCCGTCAACGAGCCGAGCACGCTGGCGACGGGTGCCAGCGGACCGCCCGTGCCCGATGTCCCGCCTGGCGAACCGGCCTTGCCGAGAAGGCCGGTAAGCGGCGCGAGCAGGCCAGCCGCGCCGCCGGCGCCACCCGTGCCGCCCGCTGCGCCGCCCAGCGATCCGAGGTTGCCGATCAGGCCGGTCAACGGCGGGATCGAGGCGCCGCCCGGGCCACCTGCGCTGCTGAGGCCGCTGAGGCCGCCGAGCGGCCCGAGCAAGCCCGTGATTGGCGCGAGCGGATTGGTGGTCGCGCCGGTGAACAGGCCACCCGTGGTTGTCACGGTTTTGCCCAATTGGCTCGCGACGCCGCCGGCGTCCTTGCCGACCTGATCGCCGGTGGCGCCCGACACTTTGAGGCCTGCCGCATTGAGTCCGCTGCCAAGCGTGCCGAGCAGGTTGTTGAGCGGTGCGCCAAGACCAGTCGCGTTGCCGAGCGTCTGCGTCGCGTTGGAGACGGTGGTGGTGATCGGGTTGATCGCCGAACTGAGCTGTGTTTCGATCTGCTGGACTGGCGCGCTGGTGAGCGCGGTATTCAATCCCGAACCCACTGACGTAACGCCGCTGCCCACGCCGCCGACGAGGCTGCCGAGCGTCGACGTCACCGGGGAAAGCGGTTTCAGCGGGCCGCTGCCGAGACTGTTCACCACGCCGCCCAGCGCGGTCACTGCAGCACCGGTATTGGCGACGACGCCGGAAGTCGAAGTCAGCGTCGGGCCGAGCGGATTGGCCGCGCTGCCGACGGTGCCGAGGCCCGCGGCGGTGCCGTTGCCCAGCACTTTTACGCCGTTGCCGAGGTCGGTGATCGCGTTGCCGAGGTTCGAGGTCGTTGCGCCGTTGACGCCGGGAACCGAGGTGCCGGTGATCTTGGTGCCGGTATCGGCGGTGGTCGTGCCCACTGCGGTGATGAGATTGCTGGCCTGAGTGATGATGTTGCCGATGGGCGTGGAGGAGGTGCCTGAAGTGCCCGAAGTGCCTGAAGTACCGGAAGTGCCTGAAGTACCGGAAGTGCCTGAAGTACCGGACGTGCCTGAAGTACCGGACGTGCCTGAAGTACCGGACGTGCCTGAAGTACCCGAAGTGCCTGAAGTACCCGAAGTGCCTGAAGTACCCGAAGTACCTGAAGTACCCGAAGTACCTGAAGTACCCGAAGTACCCGAAGTACCTGAAGTACCCGAAGTACCTGAAGTACCCGAAGTACCCGAAGTACCCGAAGTACCCGAAGTACCCGAAGTACCCGAAGTACCCGAAGTACCCGAGGTGCCCGAAGTACCCGAGGTACCTGAAGTGCCCGAAGTCCCCGACCCCGACGTACCACCCAAACCGCCACCGCCGAGTCCGGGACTTGGGGTGTTAAGCGTCGATCCGCATCCGTAGAGCGCGAGTAATGTAGACGTCGCAACAGCGATGGCTGCCCGACCGGCAAATCTTTTCATGATGTCCCCGTTGAACGACTATTGGCGGGGACACTATTGCAAGTTGCACGCCAAATGTCAGTTATGGCGTGGTCATCCATTCAAAGCGCAGGTATATCGAAAAAATCATCCATTAAGAGAATTTATCCCTCCAAAATCGCAATTCCCGTCTCAACGACAAACCCATGTTCCGCCCGCGTGCTACGTAACACGAGCGCGTACCGTAACGATGCAAACCACGCCGCAATCATCGCGCAGCACCTCCGCATCGCAGCGGCAAGCACCCGCCGCAAACCCGCGTCAAAACGCCGCCGTATAAATCGCCAGCGCATCGGCCTCGGTCACCGGCCGCGGATTATTCACCAGCAACCGCGTTTGCAACATCGCATCGCTCGCCATCCGCTCCAGGCCGCCTTGCTCGATACCGACGTCGCGCAGACGCGCGGGAATCGCCGTCGCGGCAATCATCTGTTCGAGCCGTTCAATCAGCGCTTGCGTCTTGCTCTCGTCGCTGCCGGTAACGCCAGGTACGACCACCTCGGCAAGTTCCGCGTACAACGGCGCCGCCGCATCCGCATTGAACCGCAGCACATGCGGCAGCACGAGCGCGTTCGAAAGACCATGCGGCACGTGATAAATGCCGCCGATCGGATACGCAAGCGCATGAACCGCCGCAACCGGCGAATTGGCAAACGCCTGGCCCGCGAAGGTGGCGCCGAGCAGCATCGCCTCACGCGCCTCGCGGTTGCCGCCGTTCTCGCAAGCGGGCAACAGGTTGCGCGAGAGCAGGTCGAGCGCCTTCACCGCAAGCAGGTCGGAAACCGGATTCTTCAGATGCGCGGACGTGTACGCCTCAATAGCATGCACCATCGCATCGACGCCGGTCGCCGCGGTCGCGGCAACGGGCAGGCCAAGCGTGAGCTCGGCGTCGAGAATCGCCAGATCCGCGATCAGTTGCGGGGCGACCACGCCCATCTTCTTTGCTTCGCCCACCGTCACGATCGAAACGGCCGTGACTTCGGAGCCGGTGCCCGCGGTGGTCGGCATCTGCACGAGCGGCAAACGCGCCACCGTGATCTTGTTGACGCCGTACATGTCGCTGAGCGCCTGCTGTTGCTGCGGCGCGAGCACGGCGATCAGCTTCGCCACATCCATCGACGAACCGCCTCCGAGCCCCAGCACGATTTCCGCGCCGGCAGACCGGGCACGCGACGTCGCTTCGAGCACGATGTGTTCGGGCGGATCGGCGATCACGTCGTCGATCACGGTGGCGGTCCAGCCATGCGTCGCAAGCTCGGCGAGCGCCGGGTTCAACAACCCGCTCCTGTGCAGAAAACCATCGGTGACGACGCACACACGCGACAGCGCCGGAAATTGCGCGCGCAACAAAGCGCCGAGGCGGCGCGCCGCACCGAACTCGACGACGAGCGTCGGCACCGTTTGAAACCGGAACGCGTTCATCATGGCGCGTCTCCGGACACCATATGGCTTTCGACTTCGCGCCGGTCGAGCAGCGGAATGATGGTGCCGAAGCCGAGCCGCTGGAAATGCTCGGTCTCGCGATGTTCGGCGAGCCCGTTGGCGTCGCTGTAGTTCTCGAGAATCACGAAGTGGTCTGGTTCCAGCGGCGAGCGAAAGAATTCGTAGTAAAGGTTTTTCGGCTCTTTGCGGGTTGCCGCGGCGAGTTCCGTAAGGGGCTTCACGATCGCGTCGCCGTTGCCGGGCTTGGCGAAAAAATGCGCGATCACCTGCAGGTAAGCATGGGCCATCAGTCACACTCCAACGGGGTGGGTACTTCAACGTTCAGGATGCGGGTTCCGCGACTTGCTGTCGCGGTCGAGACCGCGACGGCGCCGTCCCTCATGGGCACGGCATCAGTTGTACCAGATTCGCATCGCCTTGCTCCAGTGCGTCGACGTGACGCGGCCATGTGGAGCGTTCCTTCGCGGAGACTTCCGGTAAATATCGAGAGTGTGAAGCGTCGGAGCGCAAGAGAGCCGAACGCGGTTGCTTCGCATCAGCGCACGGATTTCCGCTCTTGCGCGACGGGCTCAAGCGACCCACTTCATCACCATTGATGCGGATACCTAACATAATTTTACGGCCAGTAGCCAGGGCGAAAAACCGGCAATCGACCAATATGCATTTGGAATCATCAGACAAAGCTATCGGAAATTGTAAGGTTATTCCAAATCTTGATTGAGAATGATTCGCGTTTACGTTAGATTGGCGCTCCATCCTTTGAGAAAGCGGAGCGAATCTATGGCTGAGGTGCTCGTCCGGCGAGAGCCTTCAACAGCGATGCCGATATCGGTTCTCAACGCCGCAGGCGCCCATCCACCGGTTTCGCGGCGCACGCGCAACCACGCGCGTGCGGTCGATTGGGAGAAGGGCACGCTGCTCGACGTGCTGATCGACAACCGGCCGATGCTCGTCAATCTGGCGCGCGGCTTCGTGGGTTGCGCGAGTCTCGCGGAAGACGTGGTGCACGACGTTTTCATCAAACTGGTCGACTTCCCGGATCAGGACGCGGTGCGTCAGCCGGTCGCGTACGTGACGCGAATGGTGCGCAACGCGTCGATCGACGCCTTTCGCCGCCAGAGCCTCGAAAACACCTATCACGCCGACGAAGACGACGGCCTGCACGTGCCATCGCCGGAACCTTCGCCGGAAGCGGCGCTGCTCGTGCGCGACACGCTGAGGCACGTCTACAACGCGCTGGAGCAACTGCCGCCGCGCAGCCGCGCCGCCTTCGAAATGGTGCGCCTGCGCGAGGAAACGCTGCAAAGCACGGCGCGCGCGCTCGACGTCTCGCAGACGCTGGTGCATTTCATGGTGCGCGACGCCGAGAAGCATTGCGCCGATTGCCTCGACGCGTGCAATCGCGGCGTGGCCGGCCCCGCGTTTTGCAGCGGACGCGCGCGCCGGCGGTAAAAAAGCGCGTGCATCAAACGTCAACAGAATAGAAGCGGTGCGCGAGCGAATGCCGGCGCCGCGGTGCCGGGACATGCCAGCGGGCTGTCCGGGCGCTTCCTGACCTTTCATCGACTGAGCCTTTCATCATGACGCAAGCACAGCAGACCTCCAGCGCGGCAGCCGGCGAGGCAGACGACCTCGTCTACACCGTCGTCATCAACGACGAAGAGCAGTACTCGATCTGGCCGACGTTCCGCGACGTGCCGGCAGGCTGGCGCGAAGTGGGCGTGCGGGGCCAGAAGGCCGAATGCCTCGCGCACATCGAGACCGTGTGGACCGACATGCGTCCAGCCAGCTTGCGCAGACAGATGGACGCGGCGGCCTGAAGAACGTCACGGCTTAAAGCACGTGCAGTGCAATCGAGCAGGTCGGCCATGTGCCGGCCGCGCCGCTTCAGCAAAAGGATTCAGAGTATGACCATGCTTTCCATGCCGATGCCCGCGCTCGGCGATTTATCGATCGAGCCGGGCTTGCCGACTGTCGTCTCGCCGCGCGCGGGCGCGGAGATTTCTTTGGAGGAAGCGGCGCCGCTTCTACGTTCGATCGTCGACGACACGCTCGAACGCGCGGGCGGCGTACTGTTCACGGGTTTTCGCGTGGCCTCGATGGACGCGTTTCAAAGTTTCGCGGGCTCGTTCGGGCATCCGCTGATCGGATATGAATTCGCTTCGACGCCGCGCAGCCAGGTGGAAGGCGCGGTCTATACGTCGACGGAGTATCCGCCGCATCGCTCGATTCCTTTGCATAACGAGCAGTCGTACACGCGCGAATGGCCGCTGCGTATCTGGTTTCATTGCGCGCTCGCCGCGCGCAGCGGCGGCGCGACGCCGATCGCCGACAGCCGCGCGATTTATCGCGCGTTAGATCCGGCGCTGGTCGAGCGCTTTACGAAGCGTGAACTGCTTTATGTGCGCAACTTCGGGCAAGGGCTCGATTTGCCGTGGGAGCAGGCGTTCGGATCGGACGACCCACGCGCGGTCGAGCAGATTTGCCGCGCGCGCGGCATCGAATGCGAATGGCGCGACAGCGAAGACGGCGAACTGCTGCTGCGCACGCGCGAGCGTTGCCAGGCAGTGGCACGCCATCCGCGCACCGGCGAGCGTGTCTGGTTCAATCAGGCGAATCTGTTCCATCTTTCGTCGCTCGACGAAGACATGCAGGAGGCGCTGATCGATTCCGTCGGCCTCGAAAACGTACCGCGCAATGTCTATTACGGCGACGGCGAACCGCTCGAAACCGAGGCGCTCGCGGAAATTCGCGGCGTGCTCGATCAGCAACGGATCGTGTTCCCGTGGCTGACCGGCGACGTGCTGATGCTCGACAACATGCTGACGGCGCACGCACGCGATCCGTTCGAAGGCCCGCGCAAAGTCGTGGTCGCGATGGCACGAAGCTACAGCGAAGCCGAAGGCGAAAGCGAAGGCAGGAAGCGGACGGCCGCGCAATGACGAAATCGCAGGGCGCGGCGCTTGCGGCGCATTCGCTGACGGTCGGCTATCGCGATCACGTCGTGCTCCATGGTCTGAATCTGAACATCGCGGCCGGCCGCGTCACCGCCTTGTGCGGACCGAACGGCTGTGGCAAAAGCACGCTGCTGCGCGCGCTTGCCGGTTTGCAACCGGCGCTGTCCGGCAGCGTCGACGTCAACGGTGTGCCGCTCGCTTCGCACCGGCGCCGCGTGCTGGCACGCACGCTCACCATGCTCGCGCAGTTCAACCAGATCCCGTCCGGCCTCACCGTGCGTGAGTTGGTCGCGTACGGCCGTTACGCACATGGCGGCTGGCTGCGCGGACTCTCGCGCGCCGATCACGAGGCGATCGACGAAGCGCTCGTCACCAGCGGTCTCGCCGACGACGCCGCGCGCGACGTCGCCGCGCTCTCGGGCGGCGAACGTCAACGCGCGTGGATCGCCATGGCGCTCGCGCAACAGGCGCCGATCGTGCTGCTCGACGAACCGACCACGTATCTCGACATCCATCATCAACTGGATATTCTGCGCGAGTTGCGGCGCCTGAATCGCGAGCGCAGCCTGACGATCGTGTGGGTGCTGCACGACCTGAATCAGGCGGCGGCCTACAGCGACGAAATCGTGTTGATGCGCGCGGGCCGCATCGTCGCGCAAGGCTCGCCCGATGCAATGCTCGACCCGCGTCATCTCAACGAAACGTTCAGCGTGCCGATGCTCAAGATCGCGCATCCGCAAACGGGCGCACCGATGTGCGTGCCGGCGTATGAGGGCGACTTCACCGACAGCAACGCTGACGCTGCTTTACTCCGCGAGGAAGCGATAAGCAAGGACGTCGCCGCATGACGACGCTTGCCGCACGCAAACGCCTGCGCCGCAGTTCGCAAGCGATGGACAGCTATCGCGCGCCCGTCAAAAGCCGCGTCACGACGATCGGCGCCGCGCTGGTTGCGTTGATTGTCATCGTGGCGGTGATGCGGCTCGCGCCCGGTTTCCGCACATGGCTCGCCGCGCCCGCGGGCACCGACGCCGCGCAGCTCGCCGACATTCTGCTGTTCGACCTGAGCGTGCCGCGCATTCTGGCGGCACTCGTGGCGGGCGGCTGCCTCGCAGTGGCCGGCACCTTGTTTCAATCGCTGACGCGTAACCCTTTGGCTTCGCCCGATCTGCTCGGTATCACCGGCGGCGCGCAACTCGGCTTGCTTGCCGCGATGCTGGTGCCGTCGCTCGCGGGCGTGGCGTCCGTGCCGCTGCTATTCGCGTGCGGTTTGGGCGCGGCCGCATGCGTGGCCGCGGCGGCTGGCGGCTGGCGCGCGACGCCGTTGCGGCTCGTGCTCGCCGGCAGCGTCTGCATGTTGCTGTTCTCCGCGCTGACCACGCTGATTCTCGCGTTCTTCGAGCAGAGTATCGTCGGCGTGTCGTTGTGGGCGAGCGGCAGTCTTTATCAACCCGGCGCGGCGGGTTTGAAGATCGCCGCATCGTGGCTCGTGTTGCCGCTGATCGCGTTGCCCTTCGTGATTCGTCCGCTCGATCCGCTCGCCTTGGGCGACGACGCCGCGGCGGCAGCCGGCGTGCGCGTGGATGCCACGCGCCTCGCGGCGATGGTGGTCGCGGTGGGCTTCGCCAGCGTCGCGGTGAGTGTCGCGGGACCGCTTTCGTATGTCGGCCTGATCGCGCCGAATCTGCTGCGTCAGATGCGGGGCGCGAAAGCCTCGCGGTTGGCCGCGCTCGTGCCCTTGTCCGCGCTGGTCGGCGGCGCGCTGGTGCTCGTCACCGATAGCGCCGTGCAGGCGCTCGATCTCGACGCGACCCTTTCGACCGGCGTGGCGATTGCCTTCGTCGGCACCCCGTTGATGCTCGCGATGATCCGCAGCGGCGCCGCGTGGTCGGGCGCGTTGCATGCCGGCCAGGAGCGCGCCGTCGCGCGAACGGGCACGCGTTTCGTGCACGCGATCGATGCGTGGCCGTGGCCGCTGACGGCCAGCGCGTTGTTGCTGCTCGGCGTCGTGCTCGTGTATGCGGGCGCGTCGTTCGGTCCCACGACGATCGGTGCGCAGCGCTGGCTCGCCGCGTTCGATCACCGCGACGAACTCGCGCGGATGTTCCTCGACCTGCGCTTGCCGCGCCTCATCTGCGCATTGCTCGCGGGCGCGCTGCTCGCGGCAAGCGGCGTGCTGATGCAAAGCATCGTGCGCAATCCGCTCGCCGGACCTGAAGTACTGGGCGTGACGCAGGGCGCGGGCCTCGCGACGCTCGCCGCGCTCGTGATGTGGCCGCTTGCGACCCACTCGACGCTGGCCGCCGCTTCGCTCGCGGGTGGCGGCATCACGCTGGCCCTGACGCTCCTGCTGAATCGCCGGCATCGCTATGCGCCGCTCGCGGTCGCGCTGACGGGCATCGTCATCGGCACGCTGTGGACGACGCTGTCGCAATGGCTCATCACGCAGCAGAGCGTGCAGCCCGCACGTTTCGTCGTGTGGCTGGTGGGCGGCACGTATGGGCGCAGCTGGGGCGAAGTGACGACGTTGCTGCCGTGGTGCGTGCTGGCCTTGCCGGTGTTCGCGCTGCTCGCGCGGCCGCTCGATCTGCTTGCATTGGGCGACGACCAGGCGGCCTCGCTGGGCTTGCCGATCGGCGTGTTGCGTCCGCTGGTGCTGACGGTGGCGACGCTCGCCGCGTGCGCCGCTGTGGCCGCGGTGGGACCGGTGGGCTTTATCGGTTTGATGGCGCCGCATCTCGCGTCGATGCTCGGCGCGCGGGCTCATCGCACGCGCTTGTGGCTGGCGGCGGCGTGCGGGGCGTTGGTGCTGGTCGTGGCGGATATCGCGGCGCGCACGCTGCTGGCGCCACGCGAAATTCCCGCCGGCGTGCTGACCGCGCTGATTGGCGCGCCTTATCTGCTTGCGCTGCTGATCGTGGAGGCTCGGCGCGAGAAGCGGGGCAAACGGTGATGCGGCAACTCGACAACGAACAGCGCGCGCAGTGCTTCGCGCAATTCGCGCCGGAGTCGATCGCGCATTATCTCGAACACGTGTGGCTCGGCACGCCGAACACGATCGAGGAACCCGCGCTTGCTGGTGACGCAACCACGTCGCTGAGCGTGATTCGCGCCAGCGAGTTGACCAGGTATCGCACCGAATTGCTCGATGCCATGGTCACGCTGTACGGCGGCGAGCGCGAAACGCATGCACGTGCGCTGTTGTCGCAATGGACCAAGTACTACTTCGGTTTCGCGGCGACGGCCGGATTCGTTGCGGCGGCGTTGCTGCGCCGGCCGCTCGCGATGTCGCCGGACACAACCCATGTCGTGCTGCGCGACGGTCTGCCCGTCGCCGCGTATTTCGCGCGCGACGCATTGCAGCCGGTTGAGTGCGATCCGTCACGCCGTTACGCGCCGCTCGTCGATCATCTGAATGCGGTGATCGAGACGCTGTGCGCAATGACAAAAATCGCGCCGCGCGTGTTGTGGAGCAACGCCGGCAATCTGCTGGACTATCTGTTCGAACAATGCGCGCCGCAGGTCGATCTGACCGGTGACATCGCGTGGCTCTTCGGCCCGGTCGCCGCCGATGGCGAGACCAATCCGCTGCGTCTGCCTGTGCGCCAGGCAAAACCGCGCGCCGCGAGTCTGCCGAATCCGTTCAGCGCACGGCGCGTGTGCTGCGTACGTTATGAAATTCCTGGAGAGACGCAACTGTGTGGACGCTGCCCCCTGCTATTGACGATGAGCGATGCGGAAATCGCATTGCAGGCCGCTTCGCATTGACAGTGATGACGTTGACGATACCCTCGGCGCGACGGTCGCGCGGCGAGAAGAATCCCCCGCGTTTCAGGCAGCTTTGCATGAATGCTGGGGTGGCGATCACGCTGCTTTCCAACGCGTATGCGTTTGCACAAGGCAGCGGCAGCGCAACCAGTCCGACTCACCCAAACACCGCACAAGCGCAGCAGCAAACCTGCAAGCCGCTCGCCGACAACCCAATCGTCTCGCAAGCCAGTCCGTCGTTGCCCGCGCAGCCGAAGCGCATCGTCGTCCTCGAATTCATGTTCGCCGAAGATCTGGCGGCAGTCGGCATCACGCCGGTCGGCATGGCGGATCCCGAGTATTACCCGGTGTGGATCGGTTACGACAATGTGCGTCTTGCGTCGGTGCCCGATATCGGCACGCGGCAGGAGCCGAGTCTGGAAGCGATTGCGGCGGCCAAACCTGATCTGATCCTCGGCGTCGGATTGCGCCATGCGCCGATTTTCGCGGCGTTGGAACGCATCGCGCCGACCGTGCTGTTCAAATACGGTCCGAACTTTACCGAAGACGGCGCGCGCGTCACGCAACTCGATTGGGGCCGCAAGATTCTGCGCACCATCGGTTGCCTGACGGGACGCGAGGAGGCGGCGCGCGCCGTCGAGGCCAAAGTCGACGCAGGTTTCGCCCGCGACGCGCAGCGTCTCGCCGAAGTGGGCCGTGGCGGCGAGCAGGTAGCGTGGCTACAGGAGTTGGGCTTGCCGGACCGCTACTGGGCGTTCACCGGCAACAGCACGGCAGCGGGTGTCGCGCATGCGCTCGGGCTGAACCTGTGGCCCGATGAGGCGACACGCGAAGGCACCGCGTACGTGAGCTCGGAAGACCTATTGAAGAAGCCGAAGCTGACCGTGCTATTCGTCAGTGCGACTGAAAAGCATGTCCCGCTCGCCACCAAACTCGATTCACCGATCTGGCGTTTCGTGCCGGCTCGCAGCGCCGGACGCGTCGGGCTTGTCGAGCGGAATATCTGGGGTTTTGGTGGGCCGATGTCGGCGCTGCGGCTTGCCGATACGATGACCGACACGTTGCTGTCGTTGCCGGCGCCGGCGCCGGGAGTGAACAAGCAGGAACGCTAACTCGACGAGGAGCCGGTTCGTGCAGAATGCGAGCTCGGCGATCCGGTTAGCTTCCGACATGGTCGTTTATTGCCGCTTGGCCGGCGCTTTTATCAGTCGCGCTCTTTACCTTGATTGGCTTCGATCTGTTGTCGCAGCCGCGCTTCGCTTTCCTGAAGTTCCGGCGTGAACGCCTCTCCAAAGTCCGCGGCCTCGTAGAAGGGGCGAATTTCGATTTCCGAGTCGCTCGGCATCGGGTTCGGGCAGCGGCGCACCCATTCGATCGCTTCTTCCATGGATTGCACTTGCCAGATCCAGAAGCCGGCAACCAGTTCCTTGACTTCGGCGAACGGACCGCCGACGACACTTCGGTCCTTGCCGGAGAACTTGACCCGCACGCCCTTCGAACTCGGTTTCAGTCCGTCGCAGTCGACGAGGATGCCGGCCTTGGCCAGTTCCTCGTTGAATCGGCCCATCGCCGCGAAATCTTCCTTGCGGGGCAACTGACCCGTTTCGGATTCGGGGGTTGCCTTGACCATGACCATTACGCGCATTTCGTTTCTCCTGTCAGAAAGGTCGGCCACCTGTTTCGTCGGAAGACATTGATTCGGTGACTTCAACACTACGACGATCGAATGCGCACGGAATCGACAGGCGATTGGCTCGAAGGTCAAAAAAAATTGTCGAGCGAGTCGCGTAGGGCCGCGATGCATCCCTATTCGCTACGCACGATCCCGGAAAGCCCGCTGAGCGCCTAACCACCAACGCCCAACGAACCATTCCCACTTCATCACCCCACCGTACCGTTGGCCACCGCCGGGCTTTGCACCGCCTGTGCCGAGCCATGCGTCTCACTGACGATACTGCCATTCTCCAGTTTCAACACCCGATCCGCGAGATGGAAGTAGCGGTCGTCGTGGCTGATCACCAGCACGGTCTTGCCGCGCGAGCGCAACTCCGGCAGCAGTTGCTCGTAGAACACCGCTTTGAACTGCGGGTCCTGATCGGCGGCCCATTCGTCGAACAGATAGAACGGCCGGTCTTCCAGATACGCGACCACCAGCGCGAGGCGTTTGCGCTGACCGGTGGAAAGCGCCCGCGTGGAGAACGCGCCGTTCACGACCTGCACCTTGTGATCGAGCGCAAGCTTTGCAACCAGCGCGTTGGCGCGGGCATCCGCCTGCGCGCGTGAGGCATCGTTCGGATCGACGATGCCAAGCAGCGCGTCGAACAGATGGAAATCGTTGAACACAGCTGTAAAGCGCTGCCGATACGCAGCGCGTTCAGCGAAGCCGACCCGCTTGCCGTCCAGTTCGATCGTGCCGTCTTCGGGTTCGTAGAGACCGGTCAGCACTTTCGCGAGCGTCGTCTTGCCGCTGCCGTTGCCGCCGACGATGAACACCAGCTCACCGGGCCTGAAAGTCAGATTGACCGGCCCGACCCGGAACATCCGCTCGTCGCGCTCATGAAAGTACGAGTGCGTGACGTTGCTGAGCGTGAGCGTGCGATACGGCGCGTGCGAAGCATTTTCGTCAGACGGCGGCGAGGTGCGCAGCGCGCCGAATTCGCCCATCACCTTCTCGATGCGATCGAGCGAGACGCGCGCCGCATTCAATGTCGGCACGTTGTTGAGCAGGCCGTCCAGCGGCAGCAGCATGAACAGGAACACCACCACGTAGCCCGATGCCGACGGCGCATCGGCGTGCACGCCGAGTGCCGGCCAGAATGCCGCGACGCCCAGGAACACATAGAACAGGAACACGATCCAGCCGACCCCGACCGCATACGCGCTGAATGCGCGGCGCCGATGATCGCGCACTTCGTCGATGGCCGAGCCGAGCTGGCCGTCCACGAATTGGCGCGAACGCGCCTGATGCAGCTTCAGTTCCTTCGCGCCGGTGAAGAGCGCGCCGAGGTAGCCGAACAGTTTGTCCTGCGAACGGCCCGCGGCTTCGAGCGAGGCGATTGCGCGCTTGTCGCCGGCGTGATAGCCGAACGAGCCGACCAGGATCGCGGCGACCGCAAGCAGGCAAACCGGCCACGACAGCCACGCGAGATAACCGAGGCAGCCGAACACGATCGAGCCGTGCATCACCAGATTGGGCAGTGCGAAGAACAGCATCGACACGTTGGTGGCGTCGTCGGTGAGCACGGATTGCACGGGCGCCGCGCCGATCCGTTCGACATCGCGCAACTCGGCCTCGGCGACACGTCGCGCGACATGTTCGCGCAACTGCGCCATCGTGTCCTGCGAGAGGCGCGCGAACAGCACGCCGGTGATCACGCGTGTGACGAGCGCGACTACCGCGCACACCGCGAAACGCATGGCGAGCGACATATCGGCAACGCCTGTTTGCGATAGGGCGCGGCTCAAGGTCGCGACGAGCAGCACACTGGCGATGCCGTTCAGCACGCACGCGGTCAGCGCGATCGCGAAGGAACCGCGCGAGCGTTTCAGCAGCGCGACGATCAGGCGCATGGCGGGCTTACCCGCGGAGTTGGAGGGAGGTGAAGCAGACGAGGGTGGCGCGTCGTAGCGCTCGTTGGCAGCGGTCATCGGCAATGTGTCGCAGTGGGTCGCAATGGATCGGTGAAGGGCGGCGCATGCGGGCACGCGGCCATTCAGCGGGGCGCAAAGACACGCCCCTCGCCTGATAGACGAATGGGCGAAGCAAACATTTACCGTGATTTACCGCGCGCGTTCATCTGCCACGTCAAAAAGATGCAGTCCAAATAAAAACAGCACACGCGGTAAAGATTTGCGATTGCGGATCGTCACACCAATGAAGCGGCCCATTGCGGCCTGCGACTTGGCCTATGCGGCCAGTTCTAACGGATTTCATGCCCATGACGAGCTTCCCGATTGCGTTGCACCACCAGATCCACGCGATGGCGCGCATCGATCCCGATGCGCCCGCGCTAGCGTCCTTTACGCCACATACCATGCGGCTGACGCGCGGCGAACTGGATAGCCGCGCGGCGCGCCTTGCCGCGCAATTGCGCGCGGCGGGTGTGACGACTGAAGTACGCGTGGGTGTTTGCGTCGCGCGGTCGTGCGATCTGTTCGTGGCGTTGCTCGCTGTATTGAAGGCGGGCGGCGTATTCGTCGCGCTCGATCCGCGTCATCCGGCGGCACGCCTCGATTGGGTCGCGCTGGATGCGGGACTCACGCACGGCATCGTCGACGGTTCCGCCGATGCGGCGATGCGCGCGCGGTTCGCGCAATGCTTCGACGTCGCAAGCGCTGTCGCGACAGATGCGGCAGCGCCGCGTTTCGATGGCGATGAAGCAAACACGCCGGTGCATCCGCGCGCGGCGGCCTACATGATCTATACGTCGGGTTCGACGGGCACGCCCAAAGCCGTTGCCGTCGAACACGGGCCGCTCGCCGCGCACGGTGAGGCGCTGGCCGACTCTTTACCGATCGGTGCAAATGACCGCGTGCTGCATTTCGCATCGGTCAATTTCGATGTTTCAATCGAAGCATGGTTAGTACCGCTAGCCGTTGGCGGCAGCGTGGTGATCAGCGACCCGCCGCCGTTCGCGCCGGAAACCACGCATGCGTTCATGCTGCGCGAAGGCATCACCAATACGACACTGCCGCCCGCTTATGTGCGCGAGTTCGCGAACGTTTGCGAGCGTCTCGGCGTGCCGCCTTCGTTGCGCACGCTGCTGTTCGGCGGCGAAGCGATGTCGCAAGACAGCTTCGACGAGATTCGCCGCGTGTTCCCTGCGGTGCGTCTGGTCAACGGCTACGGACCGACCGAGGCGGTGATTTCGCCGATGCTGTGGCCCGTCGATCCTGGCATGACACCGGCGCTCGACGATGGCAATGGCTTTGCATCGCTGCCGATCGGTTGGCCAATTGGGCGGCGCGTGGCGCGCATCGACGGCGCGGCGCGACAGGGTGAAAGCGGTGAACTGCTGCTAGGCGGCGTGTGTCTCGCGCGTGGCTACCATGGCCGCGCTGCACTCACGGCTGAACGTTTTCTGCCGGACGCGAGCGGCGAACCGGGCGAGCGCATCTACCGCACCGGCGACTTCGCGCGTGAACGCGCGGACGGTTCGTTCGACTATCTCGGCCGCATCGACGACCAGGTTCAGGTGCGCGGCGTGCGCGTCGAGCCGGGCGAAATCGCGGCTTGTCTGCTGACGCATCCGGCGGTGGCGGACGCGGGCGTGCTGGCGGAAACGGCCGGCGGCCGAACCCAATTGATCGCCTGCGTCGTGCTGCAAGACGCACTCGACGATGCCGCGTTGCAAGCGCATCTCGCCGCGCATCTGCCGCAGGCGTGGATTCCACATCGTTTGGTGCGCTTCGAGCGCCTGCCGTACACGCTGAACGGCAAGCTCGATCGCGCCGCGTTGCGCGACTTCATTGCCGCGATGCCGGCGGTTGTCGATGAAAATCATGTGGCGCCTCGAACCGCCACGGAAACGCGCCTCGCCGCGCTCTGGCAAACCTTGCTGAGCGACCCGGCGCCGATCGGTTGCGGCGACCGCTTTTTCGCACGCGGCGGCGATTCACTCGCGGCGATGCAATTGCAGGCAGCGATCCGTATCGAGTGGCGCGTGAATCTGCGGCTCGACGCGTTGTTCCGTGATCAACCGCTGGAAGCATTAGCGCGTTTGATCGATGACAGCGAGACCGAAACGTCGATGGGTTCGCATGCGATCACCGTGGTGCCGACCACCGACGCGCCGTTCGTCGACCGTGCGGCCTCGTTCGCGCAGCAGCGCTTCTGGGTGCTCGCACACACGCAGGATGCCGGCGCGGCCTATCACGTCGCCGTGCAATGGGACGTGCAGGGCGCGCTACAGATCGGCATGCTGCAACGCGCGCTCGATTGTCTGATCGCGCGTCATCAGGCATGGCGAACCACGCTGGTCGAGTCCGACGACGGCATCGTCATCCAGCGCATTCATGCACGCTTGCCGGTGCCGGTCGCGCAATTCGATCTGCGCGCTTGCGATGCGGCCGAGCGCACGTCACGACTGGTGGAGTTGACCGAGCAGCAAGTCGGCGCGGCTTTCGATCTGTCTAAAGGTCCGCTCGTGCGCGCCGCGCTCGTCACGCTCACGGACAACACGCAGCGCTTTCTGTTGACCACGCACCACTCGATCAGCGACGGCTGGAGTTCGCGCTGCGCCTTCGACGAACTGCGCGCCGCTTACGCCGCCTTCGCGGTAGAAAGCGAGCCGCAATTGCCCCCGCTGACCATCCAGTATGCCGACTACGCGCAATGGCAACGCGACTGGCTCGCAGCCGGCGAAGCCGACAGGCAACTGGCCTACTGGCGCGACGCGCTGCGCGATGCACCCGAAGCGCTAGCCTTGCCGCTCGACCGCCCACGTTCGCCGGAACACGACTATCGCGGCGGCCGTGTCGCGCTGCGTTTGCCTGTAGCGCTTTCCGAGGCCGTGCGCGAAACGGCGCGACGCGTGCAGGCATCGCCGTTCACCGTACTGCTCGCCGCCTTCGACGCCTGGCTTTACCGATTGACCGGCACGACCGACATAGTCGTGGCCGCGCCGATCGCGCATCGGCAACGCGCGGAGACCGCGCCGTTGGTGGGTCTCTTCCTCAACACGCTTGCGCTGCGAGCGCGTGTCGCGCCGGACCAATCGTTCGCCGCGTTGCTCGACGGCGTGCGCCGTTCCGCATTCGACGCGTTCGCGCATCAGGATGTGCCGTTCGATCAGGTGCTCGACGCCGTCAAGCCGCCGGCGCGGCGCGGCGATGCGTGGCTCAAGGTGAAGTTCGCGCAGCAGTTCGATCTGGAGCTGTCGGCTGAATTGCCGGGCGCTTCGGTGCGCATGTCGCCGGGTCTGGATCTTGCCGCCCGCTTCGACTATGCACTCGATTTCACCGACGATCCGCGCGGCATCGAACTAGTTGTCGCTTATGCGCTCGACGGTATCGATGACGCGACCGCTCACGCGTGGCTGCACAGCTATGCCGCGCTCGTTGCCGATGCCGTGCGCGATCCGCAGCGCGCGATTGCCGAACTGGATTGCGCGGATAGCGCCGACTATCGCGCCGCGCGGCGTGGCCGAGAATTCCAGCCAGTAGCTGACAACGTGCTCGCGCTGTTCGCGCGGCATGCACGTGAGACGCCAGGTCGCGTGGCGCTCGCGGATGCCGAGACGCAACTCACGTACGCCGAAGTCGATGCGGCGTCCGACCGAATCGCATTTGCTTTGCGCCGACGTGGGGTCGGCACGGAGCATCCGGTGGCCGTCTGTATCGAGCGGTCGGTGCGCTTTGCCGTTGCGCTGATCGGCGTGATGAAGTCCGGTGCGTACGTCGTGCCGCTCGATCCTGCCGCGCCGCATGAGCGTCTGACTGCTTCCGTCGAAGCGTGTGGCGCGCGATGGATTTTGACGGCGAATCAAACGCCGGCTATGGCTGCGGTAGGTGAGGCAAGCACGCTCGATTTTGATGCGCTCACGCAAGCTTCATCGCCGACGAGTGTGGACGAGGCAACCGCAACCGAAGCCGAACGCACAACCGCATCACCTACGCCACCTTTGGCGAGCCAGGCCGCCTACCTGATCTTCACCTCCGGCTCGACCGGCACACCGAAAGGCGTTGTCATCTCGCACGGCGCACTGGCCGACTACGTCGAAGGCATGCTCGACGAACTCGCATTCGCCGCCGATGTATCCATGGCAATGGTCTCCACCGTTGCCGCCGACCTCGGCCACACGACGCTATTCGGCGCGCTCTGTTCGGGCCGCGCGCTGCATCTATTGCCCGCGCAATGCGCATTCGATCCCGATCGATTCGCCCACGAAATACGCACGCGCAACGTCGGCATTCTCAAGATCGTGCCGAGCCACTTGCACGCACTGCTCGACGCGCAGCATCCGGCCGACGTGCTGCCCGCGCATGCGCTGGTGATGGGCGGCGAAACGTTGCCGTGGTCGCTGGTCGAGCGGATTGCGGCACTCAAGCCGGCGTGCCGCGTGATCAATCACTATGGCCCGACCGAAGCAACGGTAGGCGCGCTGACGTGCGACACATCCGCGCCCGCGCAAGCCGCGCTGCGGGCGCTGAGCGCGCTGAGCACGCGCAATGCACAAGCGGTGCCGCTTGGTCTGCCGCTGCCGAACGCATATGCTTGCGTGCTCGACAACCACGGCGCGAGCGTACCGCCGGGCGCGATCGGCGAGTTGTATCTCGGCAGCCCCGGTTTGGCGCGTGGTTATCTGAATCGCGCGGCGGCGACCGCTGAGCGCTTCGTGCCGAATCCGTTCGCGCCGGGCGAGCGTCTCTATCGAACGGGCGACCGTGTGAGATTGCGCGCCGATCGTCGGCTGGATTTTCTGGGCCGCCTCGACGATCAGGTCAAGATTCGCGGCTACCGCGTCGAACCCGGCGAAGTTAGCGCGGCACTGCGCGCGCTCGACGGTATCGCTCAGGCCGAAACGCTGGCCGTGGAGCACGAGGGGCGCTTGCGTCTGGCATCCTTCGTCGCCTTGACGAGTGGTGCCCGCTTCCACGAAGCCGCATTGCGCGCGACGTTGAGCGCGCGTTTGCCGGACTACATGGTGCCGGCCGTGTTGCAGCATGTTGCTGCGATGCCGGTGACCGCCAACGGCAAGGTGGATCGTGCGGCGTTGCGGGCTCTAGCCGCGGCGCCGGCACCATCGGTGGCCGCGGGCGACACGCCGCAAGGCGCAACGGAAGAAGCGCTCGCCGTGGTATGGAAAGACGTGCTCAAAGCCGAACGCGTGGGCCGCGATGACAACTTCTTCGAACTGGGCGGCGACTCGATTCTGGTGTTGCAGGTGATCGCCCGTTCACGCAAGCGCGGTGTGCGCTTTACACCGAAGCAACTGTTCGATGCGCCCACGCTCGCGCAACTCGCGCGTGTCGCAACGACGGTCGACGTCACCGCGCAGGCCGCATCGGGTGCATCGAAGTCACAGCCTGCACCCGCCAAAGCCGGGCATTCCGCCACGCTCACACCCGCACAACTGCGTTTCTTCGCACTGGATATTCCGCGGCGCGGTCACTGGAATCAATCTATCGAACTCGACACGCAAGCACCGTTCGACTTCGACGCTTTCGCGCGCGCATTCGAGACGTTGCTGACGCATCATGAGATTTTCCGCCAGCGTTTCACGCCTGTCGGTACGCAGGGCGAATGGCGTCTCGAACTGGCCGAGCGTGCATTCGAAACACTGCCGCTCGCCGCGAGTTCCGCACGCGACGAAGCCGACGCGCTAGCCCAATTCGACGCCTTGCAGAGCACGCTCGATCTGACGCACGGCCCGCTCGTCTGCGCGCTGGCCGCGCTGCTGCCGGACGGTACTACGAAACTCTACCTGGCGATCCACCACATCATCGTCGACGGCGTGACGTGGCGTGTGTTGCTCGACGACCTCGACGCCGTCTATCGCGCCGCTTGCGAGCGTCGCAGCGTGCGTCTCGCGTCGACGGGAACGAGTGCGCAGGAATGGGCGGCACGGCTCGCACGCGCGGCGCTCGACATCACGAACTCGCCGTTTGCCGGCGAACTGCCGTACTGGGCCGCGCTCGCCGCGCCTTACGACGATCTGCCGCTCGACCGCCCGCAAGCCAAGGCTACTAACGCCGACGCGCAATCCGTGATCCAGACCATCGGCGCCGATCTGACACGCGCCGCATTGACGGAAGCGAACGCCGCGTACCGCACGCAGATGATCGAACTGCTGGTCGCGGCGCTGGCGCAGTCGCTCGACATGCCTGTTTGCCGTATCGAACTCGAAGGCCACGGCCGCGAGGCTGTGTTCGACGATGTCGATGTGATCCGTACGCCTGGCTGGCTCACGAGTCATTACCCGGTGCAGTTCACGCTTGAGAGCACGTCGGCGGCCACGCTCGGCGCGGTCAAGGACACGCTGCGCGCAGTGCCGAACAAGGGTCTCGGTTTCGGCGTGCTGCGTCACTACGGCGACCCGGCGACGCGCGCCGCGCTCGCCGCCGTGCCGCGCCCGCATGTGACCTTCAACTATCTCGGCCAGTTCGACGCACCGCGCGAAGCGGCGCTCGTGCCGCGTTTCGGCGGCGCGGGCCGCGAACGCGATCCGGCGGGACCGATCGGCAACGCGCTGGCGATTCACGCGTATATCGACGGCGACGCCACGCGCACGCTCAAAATTCATTGGGTCTACGGAGCGACGCAGTTCGAGCGCGCTACCGTGGAAGCCATCGCGCAGCGCTTTGAAAGTGCGCTCGCGGCATTGACGGCGGCATGCGCGGCGCGTCTCGCGCAACGCGGCGGCGGCGCGACGCCTGGCGACTATCCGCTCGCGCGAGCGGGCGGCCTGACGCAGGCCGCGCTGGAGCGCGTGCCGGTCGACTTGCGCAGCGTCGACGATATCTATCCGCTTTCGCCGATGCAGCACGGCATTCTGTTCCACTCGCTGTTCGCGCCCGAGCAATCCACCTATGTGAATCAATTGGTCGCGACCTTGATCGAGCCGGACGTGGAGCGTCTGCGCACTGCGTTCGAAGCCGCCGTGCCGCGCCACGACGTTCTGCGCACCAGCTTCACGCCGGACGAAGCGACGCCGATGCAGATCGTGCATCGTCAGGCGCGTATGCCGGTCGACATTCTCGATTGGCGCGAACGTGGCGCGCACGCGAATGATGCATTCGAAGGCTGGCTCAGCGCCGATCGTGCGCGCGGTTTCGATCTAACGTCGCCGCCGTTGATGCGCGTCGCGCTGATCCGCATCACGGACGACGCCTGGCGTCTCGTCTGGACACGTCACCATTTGCTGCTCGACGGCTGGAGCACGGCGCGTTTCTTCGCCGACGTGCTGCGCGACTATATCGAGCCGCCGCGTCCGCAACCGTTCGCAGCGCCCGCGAAAACACGATATCGCGACTTCATCGCGTGGCTGGCCGCGCGCGAGCCCGACAGCGAACGCGCTTTCTGGCTGCAGCGTCTCGCGTTGCTCGACGAACCGACGCTGGTTGCCGAGCGCGACTCCGCGAGCGGCCGCGAATCGCGGCATCTCACGCGGCGCGAAACGATCGACGCAGCGACCACGGCGCGCCTCACCGAAACCGCGCGCCGTCTGAAGCTCACGGTCAACACGATGGTGCAGGGCGCGTGGGCGCTCGCACTGCAACGGATGACGCATCACACGGTGGTCGCGTTCGGCGCGACCGTCGCCGGCCGTCCAGATGCGTTGCCGGACGTCGATACCGTGCTGGGTCTTTTCATCAACACGCTGCCGGTCATCACGGCGCCGTTGCCGCAACGTCGTGCATCGGCATGGCTGCACGATTTGCAGCGCGACAACGCCGCAGCTGCGGAACACGCGCATACGCCGCTCTATGAAATCCAGCAATGGGCGGGACAGGGCGGCGGCGCGCTGTTCGATACGCTGGTCGTGTTCGAAAACTATCCCGTGGACGAAGCATGGCAAGGCCGCGACGAACGCGCGCTCAAGCTGCGTGAGTTGCGCAATATCGAAGCGACCGACTTCGCGCTCACGCTGGTGATCGAAGCGCGCACGACGCTCACGATCGACTACGGCTACGACGCCACGCAACTCGATGAAGCGCGTGTCGCCGCATTGCATCGCGCATTTGCTGCGTGCCTCGCGGGGTTGATCGCCAATGCGGACGCACCGCTCGGCGCAATTTCGATTTCCACCGCCGACGATCTGGCCGCGCTGGCGCGTTTCAACTCGACCGAGCAAGTGTGGCCAGGCACGCAGCAGCAGGCGCTGCATCGTCAGTTCGAACAGAAGGCACTGGCGTCGCCCGATGCGATTGCGCTTGAATTTGTCGACGCGCAAGGGCGCACGCAGCAGATGAGCTACGGCGAACTGGATGCGAACGCCGATCGCGTCGCCGCCTCGCTCATGCAAGCCGGCGTGTGCGCGGACACGGCAGTGGCGCTGTGCGTCGAGCGTTCGTTCGACATGGTCGTGGCGCTGATGGGCGTGCTCAAAGCGGGCGCCGCTTATCTGCCAATCGACCCGGATTATCCGGCGGACCGTATCGCCTATCTGCTCGACGACGCAAAACCCACAGTTGTGCTGACGCAGCCGCATCTGCTGGACCGTGTCATGGCAGCGGTCGACAGCACACGCGTGAAGATCCTCACCGTCGACGCACTACGCGGTGCCGACTTCACGCTCAGCGCTCCCGTGCCGGTCGCGCCCGATCAACTGGCCTACCTGATCTACACGTCCGGTTCGACAGGCAAGCCCAAAGGCGCGGGCAATACGCATCGCGCGCTGGCGAACCGCATTGCGTGGATGCAGGACGCGTATCGCCTCGACGCCGACGACGTCGTGTTGCACAAGACGCCGTTCGGTTTCGACGTGTCGGTATGGGAGTTCGTGTGGCCGCTCGCCATCGGCGCGAAGCTCGCGATCGCGGCGCCGGGCGACCATCGCGATCCGGCGCGACTGGTCGCGACCATCGAAACACATCGCGTCACAACGCTGCATTTCGTTCCGTCGATGCTCGCGGCCTTCGTCGCACATCTGGAAGACTTTCATGCGGCGGCGCGCTGCGAGAGCATCGAACGAATCGTCGCCAGCGGCGAAGCGCTCGCGCCGGAACTGGTGGCGCGCGTTGCCAGACTATTGCCGCGCGCGCGGCTCTGCAACCTCTACGGCCCGACGGAAGCCGCCATCGACGTTTCGCATTGGACGTGCGATGCGCGCGATGCCGACGCGGCGTCCGTGCCGATCGGTCACCCGATTGCAAACCTGCAATTGCACGTATTGGACGCGGCCTTGCAACCGCTGCCGCAAGGCGCGATCGGCGAACTGTATCTGGGCGGCGCGGGACTGGCGCGCGGCTACCTCGGCCGCGCCGCGTTGACGGCGGAACGCTTCGTTCCCGATCCGTTCTCGCCAGGTGCGCGGCTGTATCGAACCGGCGACCTTGCGCGTCGTCGCGCGGATGGTGCGCTCGACTATCTCGGCCGCATGGATACGCAAGTGAAATTGCGCGGCCAGCGGATCGAGCCCGGCGAAATCGAAGCGCTGCTGCGCGCGGCGCCGGGCGTGCACGATGCCGTGGTGATCGTGCGTGACGAGCAATTGGTCGGCTACGTGGCACGCGGCGCGGACGACGCACTCGATACGCAGGCGCTGCTCGACGATTTGCGTGCGCAACTGCCGTCATACATGGTGCCGTCGTACCTGATCGCGATGGATGCGCTGCCGGTCACGCCGAACGGCAAATGCGACCGTCACGCACTGCCGGCTCCCGTGCGTGGCGCCGCGTTAGAAGGCGCTATCTGCATGGCCGCCACCGAGACGGAGCGTGAACTTGCCGAGATCTGGAAGCGCGTGCTGCGCGTGGACACGATTGGCCGCGACGACGACTTCTTCGCGCTGGGCGGCCACTCGCTGCTCGCGACGCAAGCCAACGCGCAGGCGAATCTTCACTGGACGCTGATCCTGCCGCTACGCACCCTGTTCGACGAACGAACCTTGCAGCGCTGCGCCGCCGCGATCGACCGCGCGCTCGCCGAGCGCGACGCGCACGGCGCAGGCGATACCGCGAGCGCGATCGACGCGCTGCTCGACGAATTCGAACTGCAATAAGCCAACACGTCGACCCGTACTGAGACCACTTAGCATGACCACTGCCAAACCGGATCTGCTGTCCCTCGCGTCACGCTTCGCGCTGTTGCCGGATGCGCAGCGCAAGGCCTTTCTCACGAAGCTCGACGCCGCCGGCATCGACTTTCGCGTGCTGCCGATTCCGCCGCGCGCCGAGCGTACCGTGAGCGTGCCGGCTTCGTTCGCGCAAACGCGTCTGTGGCTGCATGCGCGGATGATCGACGAGCCGGCCGCGTATCACATCACCGAACGGCTGCGTCTGGACGGCGCGCTCGACGCGAACGCGCTGCGTCTTTCGTGTGACGCGCTGATCGCGCGCCACGAAGCGCTGCGTACGACTTTCGCCGAAAGCGGCGATGGCGTATTGCAGACGGTGCATGCGCCGTCGCGCTGCCCGTGGCACGCGAGCGACGTGAGCGCGTGGCCCGCCGATCAGCGCGAGGCGCGTGCCGCCGACATCGCGCGGGCCGACGAAGCGAAGTCCTTCGATCTATCGCTCGGTCCGCTGATGCGCGCGCATCTGATCCGTATCGATACGAACACGCACTGGCTCGCGTTGACGACGCATCACATCGTCTCTGACGGCTGGTCCGCGGACGTGATACTGGCGGAACTGGCGTCGTTCTATCGTGCGTATGCAAAGAGCGAAGCTGTTTCGCTCGCGCCGTTGCCGATCCAGTACGCCGACTTCGCGCTGTGGCAGCGCCGTTGGCTCGACGCGGGCGAACGCGAACGTCAGTTGTCGTTCTGGCGCGAACGGCTGGATGCGAACCGCGACGTGCTGATGTTGCCGGGCGCTGCACCGCGTCCGGCGCAGCGTAGCGCGCGTGGCGCACGGCATCGCTTCGCCCTCGATGCCGTGCTCGTGCAGCAAGTGAAGACGTTAGCCAATGCGCAGCGCGCGACACCGTTCGCCGTATTGCTGGCGGCATTGAGTGCGTTGCTCGCTCGTTCTTCGGGTGAAACTCAGATTCAGATCGGCGTGCCCGCGGCCAATCGCGAGCGCGGCGAAGTGGCCGGTCTCGTCGGCTTCTTCGTCAACACGCTCACGCTTGCCACGCCGGTTCCCGCGGCGCAGCCATTCGCCGCGTTGGTCGGCGCGACGCAGCAAACGCTAATTGATGCCCAGTCGCATCAGGACGTGCCGTTCGAACAGGTGGTCGAAGCGCTCGGCGTGGTGCGCAGCGCGAGTCATCATCCGCTGTTTCAGGTGATGGCCGCTTATGGCGCGCGGCGCCGTTTGCCGTCGCTTGCAGAAGTGCGTATGACGGAGCTGCCTTCAGGTGCGCCGTTCGCCAAGTTCGATTTGACGCTGAGTTTCGAGGAACGGGACGACGATTCGATCGATGCGTACTTTATTTACGCACTCGATCTGTTCGATGCCGATGCGATAGAGCGCCTCGCCGCCCGATTCATCGAGTTGCTGTCGAATGCGACGGCGGCGCCCGCGACCGCGGTGGGAGATTTGCAATGGCTGCCGGAAGCGGAACGCGCACAACTCGACGCATGGAATAGCACGGCATTCCCTGCTGAAGCAGCATTCCGACCGGTGCATCAGCGTGTGGCCGACCACGCGAGCGCGCGCCCGGATGCTCGCGGCGTCGCGGATATGAACCGCTCGCTCACGCGCGGCGAAGTGGATGCGCGAGCCGTGCGTCTCGCCCAACGCCTCGTCGCGGCGGGCGTGAGTGCGGAGATGCGGGTCGGCGTCGCGCTGAGCCGCTCGGTGGATCTGCTGGTCGGTCTGATCGCGGCGTTGAAGTCGGGCGGCGCGTTCGTCCCGCTCGACCCGAGCCATCCGCGTGAGCGTCTCGCGCAAATTCTCGACGATGCGCACATTACGCACGTGATCACGGAACGCGGGAGTCTCGCTGCGTTGTCGGCGTCGGACCGTTTGCGGCTGTGGCTGATCGACGAGGAACCGCAGGCTGACGAGCCCTCGGCAGCGCATGTCGAGTTGCCGCGTGTGTCGCCGCATCAGGCGGCGTATGTGATTTATACGTCCGGTTCGACGGGCAAACCGAAGGGCGTGGTGGTCGATCACGGGTCGTTTGCGCTGCATTGCGCGGCGATTGCCGAGCGCTACGGTGCGGGCGAACGTGACGTGTTCCTGCTGTTCCAGTCGGTGAATTTCGACGGCGCGCATGAAGGCTGGTTTTCACAGTACATGTCCGGCGCAGCCGTGGCGATTACGGCGGACACGCTATGGCCGCCCGCGCAAACCTGCCGGATGATGGTGCGCGAAGGCGTGACCATGACCTACGTGCCGCCCGGTTGCGCGACCCAACTCGCCGAATGGGCGCTCGCGCACGGTGCGCCGCCGAGTTTGCGTTCGCTGACGGTGGGCGGTGAAGCCACCTCGCGCGAAGCGTTCGCGCTGATGCGCAGGGCGTTTCCGAACGCGCGCATCGTCAACGGTTACGGGCCGACCGAAACCGTCATTACGCCGATGCTGTGGATGTTCTATCCGACCGACGATACCGCGAAGCTCGCGGACAGCGCCTATTTGCCGATCGGCACGCTGGTTGGCGCACGTTCGGCGCACGTGCTCGATGCGCGCTTGAATCCGCTGCCGGTCGGCGTGATCGGCGAGTTGTATCTGGGCGGCGAGGGCGTGGGTGTCGCGCGCGGCTATCTCGACCGGCCGGCGCTCACGGCCGAGCGCTTTGTGCCTGATCCGTTCGGTGCGCCGGGTGCACGGCTCTATCGTACGGGCGACCTCGTGAAGCGGCGCGCGGACGGCGTGTTCGATTTTATCGGCCGCGTCGATCATCAGGTGAAGCTGCGCGGCTTGCGGATCGAACTCGGTGAGATCGAAGCGCAACTCGCCGCGCACGACGACGTGCGCGAAGCCGTGGCGATCGTGCATGGCAAGGGTGCGCAAGCGGCGCTGGTGGCGTATGTCGAATTGAGCGCCGAAGCGCGTGAACGCAGCACACGCGCGGATGCGGCCGAGCTCGACGCGCATCTGCGTCATACGCTGCCGGACTACATGGTGCCCGCTCATATCGTCGTGCTCGACGCGTTGCCGCGCAATGCCAACAGCAAGGTGGACCGCGCGGCACTGCCGGAACCGCAGCGGGTCGCACGGGCCTATCAGGCGCCCGCAGCCGGGCTCGAATCCGCGCTTGCGCAGATTTTCCGCGAAGTGCTGGGCGTGGAGCGCGTCGGGCGCGCCGATCATTTCTTCGAACTCGGCGGGCATTCGCTCGCGGCGGTTCGCGTGGCGACGCGCGTGGCCGAGCGGCTCGCTCGCGATGTGCCGGTGCGCACGCTCTTCGAAGCGCCGACGCTCGCGCAATACGCGCAACGGGTGCTGGCGTCGGCACACAGCGAAGCGCTGGCCGATGCGGGCAATGAGGCATCGAGTGGCGTTTCGACTTCACAGCCGATAGCGGATGCGAACGGCGTTCTTCCGCTTTCTTCCGCGCAATTGAGCTTGTGGTTCCTGTGGCGCTCGCAACCGGACAGCGCGGCGTACAACATTCCGGTCGCGCTGCGTTTGCGTGGCGCGCTCGATGTCGATGCGTTGCGCGAAGCGTTTGCTCAAGCCGCCGCGCGACATCCGGCGCTGCGTGTGCGGCTCGTTGAACGCGCTGGACAGTTGCCGGGTCAACGCGTGGCCGAACCGGCGCCGTTCGATCTGCCCGTTGTCGATCTGTCGGGCGATCCTTTGGCCACCGCCCGCGAAAGCGCCGCTGTTGTGCTGAGCGACGAAGACGCGCTCACCCCATTCCATCTGCTCGACAACTCGCCGCTCTGGCGTGCGCGCTTACTGCGTCTTGCCGAGCGCGATCATGTGTTGTCGCTGGTCGTGCATCACATCGTGTCGGACGGTCAGTCGATCGATCTATGGCTCGACGACGTGCGCACCACGTATGTCGCAATCGTGCGCGGCGCGTCGCCGAGAGCTGCAGTATTGGGAACGGCTGCTCATCAGGAGCTGGTCTTGCCGGTCGCCGCGCCGCGAGCGCGCCTGTCGTTCTGGCGCGATGCATTGACGGATGCGCCGTCGCACGTGCTGCCGTCGCCGTCGTCGGGCCGTGCTGCGTCGCCGAGTTGGAGCTGCGGCCGTCTCGCGTTTGAATTCAGCCCGGCGCTCGTGCGCCGCGCCCGCTCGATGGCGCTCGAAGTTCACGCCACCTTGCCCATGCTGCTGCATGCCGCGTTGAACGTGGCCTTCTATCGCGCGACGGGCGCCACCGATCAACCGGTCGGCGTGCTCGCCTCGACGCGCGAACTAACCGGCGAGGCGGCGCGCCGCGCGCTTGGACTCTTCATCAATGCGGTTGTCGTGCGCACGCGGCTCGCGAAAACCGACACGCCCGCGACGCTGCTCGCCGAAGTCCGCGACGCGGCGCTCGCCGCTTATGCGCACGCTGACACGCCGTTCGCCGATGTCGTCGCGGCATTGCGCGCGCCTCGCGCCGAAGCCGGCAATCCTTTGTTCTCGGTGATGTTCAACTACCTGCGCCCAGCGGGAACCGCGGAACGCGACTGGGCCGGCCTCACGCTCGACGATTTCAACGACGTGCGGCACCGCGTGGTGTTCGAACTGGAACTGGATGTAGTCGAGCATGCCGACGGACGCGTGACCGGCGCCTTCTCATATGCGAACGAACTGGTGGACAGCCGCTTCGTCGAGGTATTGACCGCCGACTATCTGGACGTGGTGCAACAGTTCGTCGATGCGCCGCATGAGCAACTGGGTGCTTCGGCCGCGCGCTTTGCATTGGAGTCCGCGAGTGTTGTGGCGGACACGCAGGCGAGCGCGTCATCTCACAACGAAGCATCGCAGCGAGCCGAGGTTCTTGAACGCGTCTGGAGCGATCTCTTTGAAGGCAACACGCCCGCGCATCACGACGACCTGTTCGAAGCGGGCGCGAGTTCGTTCGACGTGGTCCGCTTCGTCGATGCCGCGCGAGCCGCCGGCCATGCGCTGGAAATCGCCGACGTGTTCGTCGCGCCGACCTTCGCCCAGCTTGGGGCACGGCTGGTTGCGCGGGGATCGAGTGTCGTCGAGTTACGGGACGGCGCATGAGGCCAGTAAAAACGCCGGCAAAGAAGAAAGCCGGCAAAAACGCAGTCAATAAAACCGCATCAATCACGAAAGATTTTTCACCGGCCCGCGCATGCGGCGCGCCGGCTTCCACCGATAAGGACCTGCGACATGCACAGAGACACCGTATTTGATCTGATCGGAATCGGCTTCGGACCGTCGAATCTCGCGCTTGCCGTGCGCCTCGCCGAAGAGGCCGGCGTGTCGGACCTCGCGCATTGCTTCATCGAACGTCAGCCGGAATTCGGCTGGCATCGCGGCATGCTGCTCGACGACTGCCGGATGCAGATTTCCTTCCTCAAGGATCTCGTGACAATGCGCGATCCGAAAAGCCGCTTCACGTTCATCAATTATCTGTTCGAGCATGGACGTCTGGCGGATTTCGTCAATCTGAAGAACTTCTATCCGACGCGCGTGGAGTTTCATGATTATCTGAGCTGGGTCGCGGCGTCGTTCGACGATCGCGTGAACTACGGGCAAACCGTGACCGGCATCGAAGCCGTCAGGAGCACGGCGAATACGAGCGACGTCGAAGCGCTGCGGGTTTTCTCGCGCGATAGCGAGGGCCGCGAGTGGCAGCGTGTGACACGGGCGCTGTCGGTCGGCATCGGCGGTGGTCCGCAAGTGCCGGAAGCATTTGCCGCGCTCGGCACGCACAACATCGTGCATTCGTCGCAGTACCTGACGTCCATCGACCGTACCGTCGGACCCGCGGACCGCGCGCGAAAACGCGTGGCGGTGATCGGCGCGGGACAGAGCGCCGCCGAGGTGTTCGTCGATTTGACGCGCCGCTTTCCGCACGTCGATGCGAGCCTCATCATCCGCTCGAGCGCGCTGAAACCTGCCGACGACAGCCCGTTCGTCAACGAGATATTCAGCCCCGCCTTTACCGACATCGTCTACGCGCAGCCGCGCGACGGCCGGCGTTCGCTGATCGAGCGCTTTCGCGACACCAACTACGCGGTGGTCGACCGTCCGCTGATCGAGCAGATCTACGAAATGCTTTATCTGCAGAACCTGTCCGCCGATCCACGGCACCGGTTGCTGGCGAACACCGGCATCGAAACGGCGGTGCGAACGGCGGGCGGGCAGATCGAACTCACGCTGCGTGATCGTCTGAGCGGCCACGCGCGCGCCGAGCAGTTCGACGCGCTCGTGCTCGCGACGGGCTATCGCCGCGACACGCATTTCGACCTGCTGGATGGGCTCGCGCCGCATCTCGGCGATGCGCTTGCACAAGGCAACGTCGAACGCGATTATCGGCTCGCCACGCCGGCGAGTTTCAAGCCGCGCGTTTATCTGCAGGGCTGCTGCGAAGACAGTCATGGGCTCGCCGACACGCTGCTGTCGGTGCTCGCGCTGCGCTCCGACGAAATTGCCACATCGCTTGCACACCACGCGTCGCAGGATCGGTCGGGCGGCCGGACACAACAAGCACAAGAAAACGCGACGAGCGTGGGCCGCATGGCCTTCGCTCTTTAACAGAAAGCGGCTTATTTGGCCGCATAAAAACCTGGGAGCATCGAGAGATGGAGTGGGCAACAGGCACGCGCCGGAGCGCGACCGCCGTTACGGCGAGCGTGGCGTTTTATGCGGCGGCAGCCGCCAGCGCGCAGGCGCAACAGTCGGCGCAACAGCCGGGGCAATCCGATGGCAATGCGCAGCAAGGAGCCCGTAGCGGCCAGCCGGCTGCGACGCAGGCCGCTACGCTGCCATCGATCAGCGTCAACGGCTCGGCCGGCAACGACGGCACGGTGGGCCTGGTTGCCCGCCGTAGCAGCACCGGCACCAAGACCGATACCGCGCTGAAGGAAATTCCGCAGACCATCAATGTCGTCACGGCGCAGCAGATCGAAGAGACCGGCGCAACCAGCATCAACGAGGCGCTGCGCTACATTCCGGGCTTCTCGACCTATGGCGCGGACGTGCGCTCCGACTGGTATTCCGTATTGCGCGGCTTCACGCCGACGGTGTTCGTCGACGGCCTGCAGGTGCCCAATACACTCAATCTCGCGAGCTGGCGTGTCGATCCGTTCATGATCGACAGCATCACCGTGCTGCGCGGCCCGACCTCGGTGCTGTACGGGCAGGGCGATCCGGGTGCGATCATCGACGTGCAAAGCAAGCTTGCCAACGGCGAGCGTATTCGCGAAGTGGAAATGCAGCTGGGCGACTACGCGCGCAAGCAGATCGCATTCGATGTGGGCGACAAGGTCGATCAGGCCGGCACGCTGTCCTATCGTTTCCTCGGCGTGGGACGCGATGGCAATTCGCAGACCGGACCCAATCCGGAGCAGCGCGTGGCATTGGCGCCGTCGGTGAAATGGCAGCCGAACGCAAAGACTTCGCTGACGGTGGAGGCGAGCTATCTGCAGGATTGGGGCGACGCGTCGAATAACTTCCTGCCCGCGCAGGGCACGGTCTTGCCGAATCCGAACGGCAAGATTTCGCCGGACCTGTATACGGGCGACCCCGAGTTCTCGCACTATCGCAAGAAGCAATGGTCGGTGGGTTATCAGTTCGAATACAAGTTCGATCCGGTGTGGACGTTCCGGCAGAATACGCGCTTGATGCACCTCTCGCTCGATCAGGGGCAGGTGTTCGGCGGCGGTCTCGATCCGGCCGATCCGACCGAGGCGTCGCTGCTGCGCTATGTCGGTTTGTATCAGTTGAACTACAGCCGCTTCGATGTCGACAATCAGGCGCTGGCTCGCTTCGGCACCGGTCCGCTCGATCATACGGTGCTGCTCGGCTTCGAATACAACCGGCAGTCGACCACCGATAGCGAATCGATGGCGACCGGTCCGAGTCTGAACATGTATAACCCGGTGTATACGCCGATCACCAACGCGATCTTCAGCGGACCGGACGCGTTCCCGCGCACCGACACGAAGTCGACCATGAATGCGTTCGGCGTGTATGCGCAGGACCAGATCAAGTGGCAGCGCTGGGTGCTGACGCTCGGCGCACGCCAGGACTGGAGCAACACCACGCAGAACGATATCGCCGGTGGCAGCCGTCTCGAACAGAACGATCATGCATTCTCCGGGCGCGTGGGTCTCGTGTATCTCGGCGACTACGGATTGTCGCCGTACATCAGCTACTCGACGTCGTTCAACCCGCTGGTCGGCGTGAAGATCGCCGGCGGCGGCATTGCCGAGCCGACCAAAGGCAAGCAGATCGAAGCCGGTTTGCGCTGGCAGCCGGCCGGCAAGAACCTGATGCTGAACGCCGCGGTTTATCAGATCAATCAGACCAACGTCGTCACGCCGGATTTCGCCATCGACCCGACCGGCGGCACGAGCGTGCAGACCGGCGAGGTACGTTCGCGCGGAATCGAGTTGAGCGGCGTGGGCAATGTCACGCGCAACTTTTCGGTGATCGCCGCGTATGTGTATCAGGACGTGAAGAACATCAAGGCCGGCGACGATACGTTGGGCAAGTGGCCGGTGGATATTCCGCGGCCGCGCCAGATGGCGTCGCTGTGGGGCGACTGGACATGGCACGCCGGCCCGCTGGCAGGTCTCGGGTTTGGCGCGGGCATTCGTTACCAGAGCGGCGCGGCGGGCGCCGCCGACAACTCGCTATACGTGCCGAGCTACACCGTGTACGACGCGGCGGTTCACTACGAAACGCGCAACTGGCGCTTCGCGGTGAACGGCCAGAATATTTTCAATCGCCGGTTCGTGAGCGGTTGCCAGTCCGTGAATACCTGTTTTTACGGGAATCCACGCACGGTGATAGCGACTGCCAGATACGACTGGTAAGCATGTGGCAATGACACACACACAGGAACCCACCATGTCGAAGAAAAAACTCGTTTATATCTGGTCGCTGAGAAACGCGGCCGCCGACAAAGCCGGCCAGGACGTCGCATACAAGAGCGGCACGCGCTACATGAAGTCGGTGCTGGAGTCGCTCGTCGAGGCGCTCAACGACACCGAACTGGGCGATCAGTACTCGCTCGAAAAAGTCATCTACGACGATGACGCCGGCTCCAGCGTCGATCGCGAGAAACTGAAGGAATACGGCTTCGCTTACGAGCCGGGCAAGCGCTGGTTCTATCCGCCGAATCTGCGTGTGCAGGGCAAGCCAGTCAACGATCTGCTGCTCGCAATTCCATCGACATACCGGCGTGAGCCGCTCGATGCGCCGGGACGACCGGCAGGCAAGAGTGCTTTCGAAAAGCATCTGCTCGATACGCTGGTGGCGTTGAAGGCCGATATCGTCGTGCTTGATGGTTTGCTGATCATTCTCGACGAACTGGTTCGGCCGGGTGCGCCGTTCTATCGCAAGATCGTGAACATTCACCCGGGCGTGACGCGCGCCGAGTCGCCGTACGAGCGGCGCGGCGCGTATGCGACGCTCGATGCGCTCTACGGCGCGCGCGGCAAGAAGGTGGTCAACTGGAAGACGATGGAAACCGTGGCGGTCGAACCGCTTTATTTGACGGGCGCATCGTTTCACTATGTCGACAACGGAATCGATTCGGGCGAGGTGATTCACGACGTGCTGAATACCGAAATCGATAAGGACGATACGATCCTTGAACTGCGCTGGAACAATTTCAACCGCAGTCTTTTCCCGGCGTTGAACGAAGGGCTCGCGATAATGGCGGGGCAAAAGGTGCAAGTCGAGGCGTAAGCGGTGGAGCGGCGCGCAGGCGCCGCTATGAAATTATCCGCTTGTGCACGGCGCCGTCGGAGAAGCGCTACTTAACATGCGTCGCATCGGGCTGATTGTTGCTGCTGTGGCGTCGGCGCGCGTTTCTCGCTGCTCAGCCTTCTCGACGCATTGCCGGATATCAAGAAACTGAGCGCGGCAAGCACCCACACGCCGACTCCGCCATAGACCATCACCCAGCCGAACCCTTGCATCAACGCGGCATGCACGACGCTTCCTGATGGGTCTATTTGCGCCAGCGCGGGCATCCCCGTTCTGACCGCTTCGACATCGCCCGCTGCAATCTTCTCCGCGAGTCTGCCGAGCGGCGCGGTGTCGAGCGTCGTCGGCAAGCGCGTCTTCAGACTGGCAAGAATTCCGCCGACCAGGATCGCACCCATCAACGCGATATTGATCGCGAGCGTAATCATCCGCGCACTCATATCGATGCCCGACGCCATGCCCGCCCGTTCCGCGGGAACCGCGGCGGTCGTCGTATTAGTGACGGGCGTATTGGTGAGGCCGAGGCCCGCGCCCGCGATCATGCAACCCGGCAACAGGGTCCATAGGTCGGCATGCGCGGCTCCGCTGCCGTAACGCATCAGCATGAAGCCGAGGCCGATCGTAAACAGGCCGGCAGGTATGGCGATTCCCGAGCCGTAACGCAGTGCGAGACGTTCGCCGAGCGGCGGAAACAGCAGCGTCGGCAGCGTATAAGCGAGCAATGCCAGTCCGGCGCTCACGCTGTCGTAGCCGAGGCCGATCTGGAAATAGATCGGCAGATAGATCATGAACGGCCAGAAGCTGAAGTTCATGCCCGCTGAGCCCATGAGTGCGCCGGAAAACTGCGGAATCCTGAACACGGAAAAGTCGAACATCGGCCGCGTATTGAGTTTTTCGGCAGACAGAAAAGCCATGAAGGCGACCAACGTCGCCGCGATAATGAAGAGCGCACGCGGACTGCTGAATCCAAGCGCCGGAACCTGTGTGATGAAATACACGAGCCCGAACACCGCCAACGACAACGTGACGATGCCGGCAACGTCGAGCGTATGCGCGTGCGGGTCGCGCGATTCCTGCACGCCGCTGAAAACGAGCGTCAAGGTGACGACAGCGAGCAGCGCGTGCACCCAGAAGACCCAGTGCCAACTCGACAATGCCACGATGGTCCCCCCGATGATCGGCCCAAACCCGAGTCCGATACCGAAGATGATGCCCCACGCGCTGAATGCGCGAGCGCGTTCGGGGCCTTCGTTGAACTGATGCGATAGCACGGCCACCTGGCAGATCAGCATGGCGCCGCCGCTCGCGCCTTGCAACAGGCGCGCGACGATCAGCGTCGGCACGCTTTGCGCGAGTCCGCAGATCAGCGAGGTGATGCCGAACAGCGCGATGCCGATAACGAAGATGCGCCGGCGGCCGAAGCGGTCCGCCAGCGTGCCGGTCGCCATCAATACGGTGGTCACTGCGAGCGTGTAGGCGTTCATGATCCACTGCATGCCTTTGAAGTCGCCGTGCAGTACGCGTTCGAGCGTCGGGAGGATCACCGGCACGCTGGAGATTTCGAGGCCGAACATCAGCGAGGCGAGGCACACAGCGCCCAACGCCAAAGTGTTTTTGCGGAGCGAGAGAAAAGTGGCGGGTTGCGGGGTCTTGTCGCTCGTAACCGTTCGTGCGCGATGCGCTTCGCGCGAAGTCAGTTGACGCCCGACTGCTGCGTTTGTGCTGGGCTGTTCTTCACGCCGTGGCGGCGCGATCGGGTCATGGGACATGGAATTTCACCTCGTTAGTCGATGGGCTCGCCCACCATGGACTGTGTAATATAGGGGGAATTCAGGTCCCTATTGACGCGTAAGAATCCCGGAAATGCGTCTCCAGGGGAACCAACAGGGTAAACAGATGAGCGACATCCTCGATGGTGTGACGACGTTCGTGCGCGTGGTGGAAACAGGCAGTTTTGCGCTTGCGGCGGAGCGGATGAACCTGACGCGCTCGGCGGTCGGCAAAGTGATCGTGCGGCTGGAGAAGCGCCTCGGCGTTCGCCTGCTCAATCGGACGACGCGCAGCCAAAGCCTTACCGAAGACGGGCAGGCTTATTACGACCGCTGTGTGCGCGCACTGGCCGAGCTCGAAGCCGCGGAGGCTGATCTCGACTCCGGCCGTCGCGAGCCCCAAGGCCGTTTGCGCGTGAGCGTGCCGCAGGCATTCGGTCACTACTGCGTGGCGCCGGTGCTGCTCGGACTTGCGCGCAAGCATCCGCAATTGAAGATCGATATTTCGATTACCGACCGTTTCGTCGACGTGATCGAAGAGGGTTTCGATCTCGTGGTGCGCGTGGGCCCGCTCGCCGACAGCGTGAGTCTCGCCGCGCGCAAGCTCGGCATGCAGCACGCGAGTATCGGCGCCGCGCCGGCGTATCTGGCGCGTCATGGCACGCCACGCAACGTGGAGGAGTTACGCGGCCACGCTGTGATCGCCTACTTGCGAGCAGGGTCGGCGCAGCCGTGGGATGTGGTCGATGTCGACGGGCAAATCCGCCGCGCGCAGGTTCAGCCGCAGCTCGGTTTCGACGACATGAAGGGGATCGTGGATGCCGCTCTCGCCGGCTTTGGCCTCGCGTGGCTGCCGAGTTGGCTACTGGCCCGTTATGAGAAAACAGGCGAGCTGGTGACGGTAATGGAGGATTGTTTCCGGCCCGCTCAGGAGATTCACCTGGTGTGGCCGAAGAGTCGCTATCTGGCGCTGAAAACGCGCTGTGCGATCGATGCGCTGGTCGCGGAGATTCCCGCCATGATCGGGACGCCCGTCGCGGGCGCCCCACGTTCACGCGATGCTTAGAACTGCAGCGTTGCGCTGGCCACTGCAGTGCGCGTCGCCGACGGCGCCACGTAGTAGCCCCACGCCGTCGTCCAGTAACGGCGATTGAACAGGTTGTTGATGCCCGCGCGGAACGTCACGTCCTTGCCGGCGATCTTCGTCTCGTAACGGCCGCTCAAATCGAACGTGGTGTAAGCCGGCACGAACTGCGTGTTCTGTGCGTCGACCGCCTGGTTGCCGACGTACTTGCCGCCGAACGCCAGCGTCAGCGGACGCAGATACGACGGGTTGTATTCGATCCGGCCCGTCACGGTGAAGCGCGGCGCGCCGTAGATGCGCTTGCCTTCCACGGTCGGATCGTTCACGTCCATGGCCTTCGTGTCGAGCCACATCACGCCGCCCAGCATGCGCCACTCGCTCGTGAGCGCGAGCCAGCCGCTCGCGTCGAGGCCTTGATAACGCTTGGTGCCGTCCTGCACGAAGATGTTGTCGACGTTCGTGTAGTTGTAGCCCTGATCGACGCGGAACAGCGCGAGGTTGGCGCCCCACTTGGCGTGATCGGTTTTGAAGCCGACTTCGTACTGCTTGCTGCGCAGCGGGCCGAACGTGTCCGGGTAGTTGAGGTTAGTGTTCGACGCCGCGCCGCCCTGTTCCAGCGACTCCACGTAGCTCGCGTACAGCGTGGAGTACGGATCGGTCTTGAACATCAGCGCGAAGGTCGGTGTGACCGGGTCCGCCTGGTATTGCGACGACACCGCGCCGCTCGGGTCGTACACGTGCTGCTGATATTGCGTATAGCGCACGCCGACCAGCGCCGACAGACGCGACGTGAGTTGCACGGTATCGCTCGCGTACACGGAGGCTTGCGTGGTGCGCTGCTGACGGTACAGGTCCGAGCCGATGCTGACTTCGTCGTTGGTCAGCAAGGTGCTGGCGTACAGATTGCCGTTGCCGAGGAAATAGCCTTCGTTCCAACCCGTGCTGTTGCTGTACTCACTGGTTTGCGTCAGAAAGCCCGCGCCTACCACCACGTCGTGCTTGATGCTGCCCGTGTTGAAATGGCCTTGCACCATGCCGTCGACGTTCTGATAGAAGTAGCGCGTCATGGCCGCATAGAGCGTGTTCGAGTAGTTGCCCGCGGCGTCGGAGACGAACAGGAAACTATCCGAATTGGTGCGGTTCTCCTTGGCGAAGCGGTACTTGATGCTCGCATGCCAGTTTTCGGAGATGCGGTAATCCAGGCCCGTGCCGAACGAGGCCATCTCGGTCTCGTAGTAGTTCTGCGGTTGCGTGAGCGCGTGGGTGACTTTGCTCGCGTCGGGAATGCCGCCGGCGTCGGCGCCGAACATCAGGCCGAACAGCGTGCCGTTGGTTCTGCGCTTCTGATAGAAGGCGTCGGCGCTCCACGTCAGGTCCGGCGTGATGCGGAAGTCGAACGCGAGCGACGCGACCTGGCGGCGCACGTGGCCGTGATCTTCGGCGGTGTTGCCGTTTTCGTTGGCGAGGTTCAGGCGATAGCCGAAACGGTCGTCATTGCCGAAGCGGCCGCCCAGATCCACCGCCTCGCTGAACACGCCGGCCGACTTGTAGCCGACCGAGATGCTGCGGTACGGCGTGTCGGTGGGGCGCTTCAACACGTAGTTCACGATGCCGCCCGGCGAGCCGAAGCCGTACATGAAGCCCGACAGGCCCTTGAGCAATTCGACCTGCTCGAACGGTTCGAGCGAGAGGTCGGTATCCCACGACGGGAAAGTCTGACCGTCCACCTTGATGCTGTTCAGCGTGTCGATCGGCATGCCGCGCACGGTGAACATCGAATTTTCGCTGACACCGTTATCGCTGATTACCGAGACCGCCGGATCGTACTTGTACAGATCGTTGGCGGTTGTCGCGAACAGGTCCTGCGCCTCGTCGCTCGTCACGACGTGGGTCGAGAACGGCGTGTCCACCTGCTTGCGCGAACCCAGCGCGCCCGCGCTGACCGTGTCGGCCTGGGCCACAGTGGTGTCTTTTGCCGCCGAGACGCTCACGGCCGGCAGCGTCGCGCCGGCGTCGCTGGCCGCGACCTGCGCCCAGCCCGAAGTCGACAGCGTGGAAATCGTCAAACCGACGCTGGCTAGAAGCCCCGCGCTCAGCAGCGAGGGAGTGCGGCGTTGGCCGCGCACAAACGCCGGTCGGCCGGCGACAAAGAATTTCTGCATGTTGTTCGAATTGGACAGGATGACGCCGGTCGCGCACCTGGAACGGCGCGGAGAGGCTTCATCGGAAGCGAGTGGTTGGAGTAATCGAAACGTAAGAACGCGGCTGCGTGCAAATGGTAATGCATCTGATTCGCATTAACAATATATTTGTCGCGGGTCGTTAGTCATCTATAAGACATCTGTCATAAGACGCAGCTAAATCTGCTGAAAGCCTTATCTGGCGGGGCTCGACCCTGTGAGCGACGTTTCCGCGATATGTTTGTTTAGCAGCGAGTAGAGGAAAACACGCATATACTCACGGCTTGGCCGTAGAAAGTAGTGCCGTGCGTCGCGCCGCAATGTTGTTTTGCCGCAACGCGCCGGTCGGCACCGCCCAACGCTCTGTCTAACACTTCACCTAGCAAAGCACCGAACATGTCCACACCGCCGAAGATCATCTACACCCTGACCGACGAAGCGCCTGCTCTGGCGACTTACTCGCTGCTGCCGATCGTGAAGGCGTTCACGCGCTCGTCCGACGTGATCGTCGAAACGCGCGATATTTCGCTTGCCGGCCGGATCATCGCTGCATTCCCCGATTACCTGAGCGCGGAACAGAAGGGTCCCGACGATCTGGCGGAACTGGGTGGACTCAGCACGCGTCCGGAAGCGAATGTCATCAAGCTGCCGAACATCAGCGCGTCGGTGCCGCAACTGAAGGCCGCGATCACCGAACTGCGCGATCAGGGCTACAAGCTGCCGGCGTATCCGGACGTTGCTAACACCGACGCCGAAAAAGACGTCAAGGCGCGCTACGACAAGATCAAGGGCAGCGCGGTCAACCCGGTGCTGCGCGAAGGCAATTCGGACCGCCGCGCGCCGCTGTCGGTCAAGAACTACGCACGCAAGCATCCGCACAAGATGGGCGCGTGGAGCGCGGACTCGAAGTCGCACGTCGCGCACATGAGCGGCGGCGATTTCTACGGCAGCGAAAAGTCGGCGCTGATCGGCGCAGCCGGTTCGGTGAAGATCGAACTGACGGCCGCAGACGGTTCGAAGACGGTCCTCAAAGAAAAGACGGCCGTGCAGGCAGGCGAGATCATCGACGCTTCGGTGCTGTCGAAGAACGCGCTGCGCAGCTTCATCGAAGCGGAAATCGCCGACGCGAAGGCCAAGGGCGTGCTGTTCTCGGTGCACCTGAAAGCCACCATGATGAAGGTGTCGGATCCGATCATCTTCGGCCACGTGGTGTCGGTATTCTACAAAGACGTGCTGACCAAGCACGCCGACGCGCTGGCGCAAGCCGGCTTCAACCCGAACAACGGTATCGGCGATCTGTACGCGCGCCTGAAAGACCTGCCGGCTGAAACGGTCGCCGCGATCGAAGCCGACATCAAGGCGCAATACGAACAGCGTCCGCAACTGGCCATGGTCAATTCGGACAAGGGCATCACCAGCCTGCACGTGCCGAGCGACGTGATCGTCGACGCGTCCATGCCGGCCATGATCCGCGAGTCGGGCAAGATGTGGGGCGCGGACGGGGCGCTGCACGACGCCAAGGCCGTGATTCCGGACCGCTGCTACGCAGGCGTTTATCAGGCAGTGATCGAAGACTGCAAGAAGCACGGCGCGTTCGATCCGGTCACGATGGGCACGGTGCCGAACGTCGGCCTGATGGCGCAAGCGGCTGAAGAATACGGCTCACACGACAAGACGTTCCAGATTCCGGCGAACGGGGTGGTTCGCGTGACGGACGCAGCCGGCGCGGTGCTGATCGAACAGCAAGTGGAAGCGGGCGACATCTGGCGCATGTGCCAGACCAAGGACGCGCCGGTTCAGGACTGGGTCAAGCTCGCGGTCAACCGCGCCCGCGCCACCAACACGCCGGCCGTGTTCTGGCTGGACGCGGCGCGCGCACACGACGCGCAGATCATCAAGAAGGTCGAGCAGTACTTGAAAAACCACGACACCACCGGTCTGGACATTCGCGTCATGACGCCGGTCGAAGCGACCAGATTCTCGATCGAGCGTATTCGCGCCGGCAAGGACACGATTTCGGTGACCGGCAACGTGCTGCGCGACTACCTGACCGACCTGTTCCCGATCATGGAACTGGGCACGAGCGCGAAGATGCTGTCGATCGTCCCGCTGATGGCCGGTGGCGGCATGTTCGAAACCGGCGCGGGCGGTTCGGCGCCCAAGCACGTTCAGCAACTGGTCGAAGAAGGTTTCCTGCGTTGGGATTCGCTCGGTGAATTCCTGGCGTTGGCCGCGTCGCTCGAACATTTGAGCAGTGCGTATCACAACCCGAAGGCACAGGTTCTGGCCAAGACGCTGGATCAGGCAACCGGAAAGTTCCTCGACAACGACAAGTCGCCGGCGCGCAAGGTTGGCGGCATCGACAATCGCGGCAGCCACTTCTACCTCGCGCTGTACTGGGCGGAAGCACTGGCCGCGCAAACCGAAGACGCGGCGTTGCAGGCGCAATTCGCCGGCGTGGCGAAGGCACTGGCTGAGAACGAAGCGAAGATCGTCGAAGAACTGGCTGCGGCACAAGGCAAGCCGGTGGATATTGGCGGTTACTATCGTCCGAATGTCGAACTGACGAGCAAGGCCATGCGCCCGAGCGCCACGCTGAACAAGATCGTGGACGCGATTGCTTAAGGCGCTGACGCCGTAAGCTGCACAGAAGCAGGCGGTAAACATGACGATGGCGCTTTCGAGCGCCATCGTCGTTTCTGCGCCAACGTGGACAACGGCCAAACCGGCCATCACACGTGAACGATTTCCCAATCGCTGAGTTTTTCTGGAATCTCGAGTGTCGACGTGTCGTCGCCTTCCGAGAGATGCGGGCAGATCAAGCCGCGCGCGAGGTCGTCCGCCGCCTGCTGCGGGCTGGCGAATTCACCGAGCGTTTCGTTGCCGTAGGTTGCTTCCCAGCCGTCCTGGCCCGGCAAAATATAGAAAGCACCCTGATTCGAACCGAAGCGAAAGCCTTTCATTTTTAGTCTCCCAATACCATTTAAAAACCGCGGCGCCGTGGCGCTTCGTTTCAGAGGTTGGGATTCTTCAGACATTGTTTTGTCTCTTCCCACTCCGCTCGACTGCTGAAGCGCCGGCTCTTGTAAAAGAGTCTACGTCAGCAGGCAGCGGCGCAAGTGGCTGTTGGATGCCTTGTTGCGTCAAAAATTATCGTTTATAAATAAAGGCTTATCTTGTTTGTTTCGCGATGTGCAACGTGGGGCGACATTGCGAAATGCCGAATTTGTGCCACGCACCACGATTTTTTACGAGGCGCGCGGTCGTTCCGCATCGTGAAATATTGAGGGTTTTGTGCGACCGTTGTGCTGCAGCGAGGCGGCCAGGTGGCGCAGCGAGCGCCGCCGCTTCGATCAATCCGCAATCCGCCGCAAGAAATCCAGCACCACGCGATTGAATTGCGCCGGCCGTTGCAGCGGCGCGAAATGGCTTACGCCGGGCAGCAGGATCAATTCGGCGCTGGGAATGCTGCGGGCGAGATAGTCCGCGTGTTCCGGCTTGATGAACTCGTCGTGCTCGCTTTGTACGATCGCGACCGGCACGCGAACCTTGGCCAGATCGTCGGCAGAGTAGTTGGGCTCGGTTTTCATCATCGCGCTGACCGCGCCGACGAATGCCTCGAAGTCGTCCGGTGTCGCCGATAGCTGCGCGTAGTCTTTGGCGTGGCGGCTGAAGCAGCGCTCGATCGCGGGCGTCGGCACAAATGGCTTGGTGCCGCTCGGGTCCATATTGCAGCCGAAGAAGAACACGCCCGCTACGCGCTCAGGGGCGGTCGCGCCCAATACCATCGCGACGCAGGCGCCGTCGCTCCAGCCCACCAGCGCGGCGCGTTCGAGTTGCAGTGTGTTCATGACGGCCAGCACGTCGGAGGCCATCAGCTCGTAGCGGTAGGGCCGCGCGTCGCGGGTGCTGCGGCCGTGGCCGCGGCTGTCGACGACCACCACGCGACGCCCCGCATCGAGCAGCGCCGGAACCTGGTAGCCCCAATTGCCGCTGTGTCCGAGACCGCCGTGCAGCAGAACTACCGGCGCGCCGACGCCATACGAGGCGTACCAGATGCGCGCGCCTTCGTGCTCGACGTAGCCTTCGTCCGCCGGGACCGGCAGCGGCGCAGTGCCGTGGGCTTCGAAGCGTTCGAGGTCGTCGTCCTGCGAATGGGTGGAGGGTTCCATTGCCGTTGTCTCCGCTGTGTCGACCAGAGGTGGCGCTTTTAGCGCGCTACTCCGGTCCCATGCAACATGGCTGCGTTGGGAATTCGCTAGGTTGCCAGCGTTGCCACCAGAAGATCAACAGACCTACGACATTTTGCATTCGGGCGGTGTGGGCACGTCTTCCTTCGTCCCCACACGGCTCTTTTTAGTGACGCGGCTGTCCGAGCCCGGTCTGTGCCGCCGGACTGCCGCCCGTCGCGCCCACTGCGAGCTTTCTGCGCGGCGCGGGGAACACGACCAGCATCAACACGACGCCCGCGAGCAAAACAACAGCCAGTCCGATCAATCCATATTGCGCGCTGCCGGTCTGCGTCTTGACCCAGCCGACGAACGCCGGACTTACGAACCCGCCGGTGCCGCCGAGACTCGTGATCATCGCAATACCGCCCGCCGCCGACGAGCGCGGCAGGAAGGTCTGCGGAATCGTCCAGAACACCACGAACGACCCATACGACGCCGCTGCGGCAAGCGCCAGCAGCCCGACGCCGAGCGTGACGTTATGGCCGGCGGCGGGCAACAAGGCAAACGCCAGCGCGGTCACGCAGGCGCTCACCGCGACGTGCCAGCGCCGCTCCATGGTCCGGTCCGAGCTGGCGCCCACCACATAGGTCCCAAGCGCCGCCGCGATGAACACCAGCGCCGACAACAGGCCCACGTCCAGCACGTTGGCGACGCCCAGATCGCGGATGATGGTGGGCGCCCAGAAACCGATCGCATTGAACGGCATCATCACCGCGAAGTAGACGAGCGCCGCGAGATAAACGCGCGGGTTGGCGAGCGCGCCGCGCAGTCCGTCGAGATGGCCGGTCTGTTTCGCCTTTTCGTCGGCGGCGAGTTCACGTGAGACCAGCGCTTTCTCATGCTCGTCGAGCCAGCTCACATCGTCCGGCTTGTCGCCGAGCAGGAGGAAGGCGACGATGCCGAGCGTCACCGCCGGCACGCCTTCGAGCAGGAACAGCCACTGCCAGCCGGGCAAGCCGCCCACGCCGGCCAGCCGCGTCATGATGAACCCGGACATCGGGCCGCCGACAATCCCGGCCACCGCCGTCGCCATCATCAGGAAGGCGGTGACGCGAGCGCGCCGCGCGCCCGGAAACCAGCAGCTCAGATAAAAGATGATGCCGGGGAAGAAGCCCGCTTCAGTCACGCCGAGCAGGAAGCGCATGGCGTAGAACTGCGTCGGCGTGCGCACGAACATCATCAGACTCGACACCAGCCCCCACGCGAACATGATGCGTAGAAGCGTGCGGCGTGCGCCGATACGCTGCATCCACAGATTGCTCGGCACTTCAAAGAGCACGTAGCCGATGAAGAAAAGCCCCGCGCCCAGACCATATGTCGACTCCGAAAAATCGAGGTCGTGCATGAACTGAAGCTTGGCAAAGCTGATGTTGACGCGGTCGATATAGCTGATCACGTAGCAGAGAAACAGCAACGGAATCAGCCGGAAAAAGATCTTGCGATAAGTGCGTTCGACGTCGACGGACGTGTTGTCGCCGGATGTCGATGCGTCTGAATGCGAATAGCCGTGCATGATGGTCTCGCGCGAAAAATGCCAACTGCGGTGAGCGTCGCCGTGTCTGTCGTTACGTGCTGCCACATGTCGCGCAATAGCGTTGCGCGTCATGCGGCGGCCCGGCGGCGCCCGATCTCAAAGCGGCCCGGCGCCGCTGCACTATCCGTCCACCACGGCCGGCGCGCAATGCTCGCTTTCGTGCATGGCGCCGGTGCGGTCCACAGCGTCGTTCGAGTCAGCGGCGCGCGGCAGCAGGCGCGCCAAAGCGTCGCCGGCGCGCACGCCTTTGCCCGCGGGCAGCACGAAGAGCGGGTTGATATCCAGTTCACGCAGGCTCGCCTGCTGATCGAGCGCCATCGTGGATAGCGCGACGATGGTCTCCACGAGCGCCTCGATATCGCCGGGCGGCTTGCCGCGCGCACCGTCGAGCATCGCGAACGAGCGCAACTCGCGAATCATCGCGTGAGCGTCCGCATGGGTGACCGGTGCGAGCCGGAAGCTCACGTCCTTCAGCACTTCGGCATAGATACCGCCGAGCCCGCACATGATGGCCGGTCCAAACGACGCGTCGTTTTCGATGCCGACGATCATCTCGATCGCATCGCGGATTTCCTCCTGCACCAGCACGCCCTCGATCCTCGCGTGCGGCACATGACGGCGCGCGTTCCCGACGATTTCGTCGAAGGCGGCGGCTAGCGTCGCTTCATCGCGGATACTTACCCGCACGGCGCCGGCTTCGGTCTTATGCGCGATGTCCGGCGACTGCACCTTGATGACCAGTGGAAAACCGATTGCCCGCGCCAGCGCGCATGCTTCGTCACGATTCTGCGCGAGCCCGCTTTTCGGGGCATCGATGCCATAGTCGCGCAGCAGTGCTTGCGAAGCATGTTCGGTCAGGTTCAGCTCGCCATGCTTGCCCTGACTATCGACCAGCAACGCACGGGCGTGCCCGACGTCGTAGCGACGCAAAGCTCGCGGCATCGGATCGCGCGCCTCTGCCCGCGCGCGACGCGCCTGCGCATAATCGGACAACGCGGCGAAAGCGCGTCCGCAACGCACCGGCGTCGCGTACAGAGGCACACCGTGCGCCTCGATCGTCTCGTACGCTTCGCGGGCCATGTCGCGGCGCGCATTCCAGGCAAGCATCAGCGGCTTGTCGATGCTGCCGTAGACGCGCACGATCGCCGTGGCCATCGCCTGCGCGACTTCGCCGCTCGCTGCCGCAGCCATGATCGCGATGGCGTCGATATTCGGATCGTCGGCGATGATCTGCAAGGCGTCCGCGAAAATTTTCGGTTCCGCGAGGATGCCCGCGGTCAGGTCGATTGGATTGTTCAGCGAGGCGAAAGCGGGCACGATCGGCTTCAGGCGCTCGAGCGTCGCTGCCGACAACGCGGGCACCGACATGCCGCGCTCAGCGCAGGCATCGGTGATGAGAATGCCGGCGCCGCCCGAGAGTGTGACGACCGCGATCCGCTTGCCGCGCGGCAGGCGTCCGGCTTCGAACGCGCGGGCGTAGTCGCCGAGGTCGGCGACGTCGCTCACTTCGATCACCCCCGTCTGACGGAAGGCCGTGCGATACAGCGCCGAGGCGCCGCCCAGATTCGCCGTATGCGACGCGGCGGCCTTGGCGCCGTCGGCGGTGTTGCCGACCTTCCAGGCGAGCAGTGGTTTGCCCGCGTCGAGCGCGCGGTTCGCCACGTCGACCAGCCGTCCCGCGTCTTTCAGACCTTCGATGTACGTCGCGATCAGCGAGGTGTGCGGATCGGCGATGCACGCGTCGACGAGATCGAGCAGGCTGACGTCGGCCTCGTTGCCAGTCGTGATGAAGTGCCGCAAGCCGATGCCCAGTTCGTCGGCCATGAGAAGCAGCGCGCAACCGAAGCCGCCGCTTTGCGAAATCAGCGACAGGCCGCCGCGCCGATAAGCGACGCTGAAGGGCGCGCCGAATCCGGCGTAGACATTTGCGCCCGTACTGACGAAACCCTGGCAGTTCGGTCCGATCACGCGAATGTCGTGAGCCTTCGCGATGTCCGCGCATTCACGCTGCAGCGCGGCACCCGCTTCGCCGGCTTCGGCGAAACCCGAGCTATAGACGATGGCAAAGCCCACACCTTTTTCGCCGCACTGACGCAGCATGTCCGGAACGCGCCGCGCGGCGACGAGGATCAGCGCGAGATCGGGCGTGGACGGCAAAGCGGCGATGCTGTCATGGCACGCGACGCCGTCGATCTGCGCATATTTTGGATTCACCGGATAGAGCGTGCCCTGGTAACCGTGCTGTATGAGAAAGCGCATCGGCTGGCCGCTGATCGACTTCGGATCGTTCGACGCGCCAATGATCGCAATGGAGCGCGGCTCGACAAGTCGGCCGATATCGAGCGGGCCGGCGTCATGGGTTGCTGGGTTCATGGCGGTCCTCATGCTGCACACGCGGCGTCGGCGCGAACTTTCGCCTGATCTCGCTCGGCGGCGCGCCGCAGCGTGATCTTCGCGATGTTCAATTGATGAATCTGCGTGGTGCCTTCATAGATGCGGAAGGCGCGGACGTCGCGGTAAAACCTTTCGACCGCGTTGCCCGCCAGATAGCCGCGTCCCCCGAGCATCTGCACCGCGCGATCCGCGACGCGGCCGCACATTTCCGAGGCGAACATCTTGCACATCGACGCCTCCAGCGCGACATCCTCGCCGGCATCGCGCTTGCGCGCGGTTTCGAGGATCATCGAGCGCGCGGCGTAAATTTCAGTCTGACATTCGGCGATCAGCGCCTGCACGAGCTGGAATTCGGCCACGGGCTTGCCGAACTGCTCGCGCCGCGAGGTGTAGGCGACCGCTTCTTCGAGCATGCGCATGGCCGGTCCTGTGCATAGTGCGGCGAGGTGGATGCGCTGTTTGTTCAGCACCTTCATCGCGGTGCGGAAACCCATGCCTTCCTTGCCACCGATCAGATTGGCTGCCGGCACGCGGCATCCTTCGAACACTACGTCGCCGACCGGCGAGCCCGCCTGGCCCATCTTGTCGTAAGGCGCACTGGTGGAAAGACCCGGCGTGCCACGCTCGACGAGAAACGCGGAAATGCCGCCCGCGCCTGGCGTGGCCGGCTCGGTTCGCGCCATCACGGTGAAGAGATCGGCAATCGGCGCATTGGTGATGAAGCACTTGCTGCCGTCAAGAATGTAATGATCTCCGTCGCGCCGCGCCGCGGTGCGCAATGCCGTGGCGTCCGAGCCTGCATCGGCCTCGGTCAGTGCGAAAGCGCCGGTGAATTCGCCGGACGCGAGCCGCGGCAGATAGCGCTGTTTCTGCGTGTCCGTGCCGTCGGCGACCAGCGCTTCTGAACCGATGCCGGTGTTGGTGCCCACCCGAGCGCGAAATGCCACCGACGCCTGCGAAAGCTCGAACGCGCCGCGCACCAACTGCTCGGTCGACAGCCCGGCGCCGCCGAAATCGCGCGGAATGCTCCAGCCGAAATAGCCGAGCTCGCGCATGCGTTGAACGAGGTCGGCCGGTACGGCGTCCGCCTGTTCGATCTCGTTTTCACGCGGGATTGCTTCGTCGCGGACGAACTTTGCGACGCCCGCGAGCATCGCGTCGAAGTGTGAGGAATGGCTGGTCATGCTTGTCTCCGTCATGTGAGTCGCTGATTTGTGACTTCACTATCGAAGATTTACCGGCAGTCGGAGCGATTTGTTCGACTATGCAGAACAGAGTTTGGATATGCAGAACGCGGGGCGCAGAATAGGCCATCACGGAGAAGGAGAGCAACAGCGATGGCAGCCAACAGCAAGCAGTCCGACGCGGCGGCGCTCGCCGGCGATTACCTGGATTCGAAAGCGCGCTACGTGCCGGACGAATTCGACGGCGACCGCCAGTTCGCCACCACGCTGGCGCGCGGCCTCGACATCCTGCATTGCTTCACGCCGCGCGAATCGCAACTCGGCAATGCCGAATTGGCGGCGCGCACCGGCATGACCAAGGCGACGATTTCACGCTTTACCTACACGCTCACGCGGCTCGGCTATTTGCGCGTCAATCGGATGAATAACAAGTTTCAGCTCGGCTCGGCCGTGTTGTCGCTGAGTTATCCGTTGCTTGCGAGCATGAGCGTGCGCCAGATCGCGCGGCCGTCGATGAAGGAACTGGCGGACCAGATTCGCGGTTCAGTTTCGCTCGGCATGCGTGACCGGCTCAACGTCGTGTATCTGGAAAGCAGCCGCAGCAGTACGCCGCTTGGAATGCCGGCGGATATCGGGCTGAGCTATCCGATCGTGCGAACGGCGATGGGCCGCGCGCTGCTTGCGGCGCTGCCCGCTGAGCGGCGCGAGGCGCTGTGCAATGAAATCGCGGTGAAGTCGCCGCATGAATGGAGCACCTTCCGCGAGCGCGTACTGAGCGCAATCGACTATTTCTACGAGCGCGGCTTTTGCGTGTCCTACGGCGACCTGCGTCGCGAGATCCATGCCGTCGCCGTGCCGATGAAGCCGTCAGCCGACGGCGAGATTCTCGTTTTCAATTGCGGCGTGCCTTCTTATCTGCTGAAGGAGAATCAACTGGAAGGCGATATCGGGCCGCGGCTCGTTTCGATGGTGCGCAGTGTGGAAGGGGCGATGGGAATCTACTGAAAAGGACGAAACCCGGCACGCAGGCCGGGTTTCGTTTATCGCCGCGCTCTGTCACGGCATGGCGGATCGAGCGTCATTCACAGGCGCTGCGACCGTCACTCAACTCGAAACATAAGCCACATACGGCCCCGTCCCGCCCCCCGACGAAGCACGCCCCGAAATCCCGTAATACACATGACGGCCGTAAAAGAACGGCAAACCGAAGTCGAACTGCCGGGTCATGTAGATCCCGAGATTATTGAACGCGTTATTCCCCGATGAAGTCAACGTCGCGCCGTTGGCGATATTGAAGCCTAGCGAAACGCTCGCCGGATTGGTCCCTATCAGCGTCGAGGTACGGCCCACGGTTGCGGTCGGAATATAGTAGCCGGACGACGTGTCGCGAGCGATCGTCGTGTCCGGAAAGAACATCACCGTCGAGCCCGAATCGAAGAACGTCTGCGTGAACGTGGTGCCGCCATATGACGACGTGAAGTCGCCATTCAGATCCGTTCGGAAAATCGGCGCGCCCGTGCCGTTCAGCACGTTATTGGCCTGCGTATCGATGCCGAACACGAGCGTGCCTTGAGCGGTCGCGCTGCCGCTATCGGACACCTGCGCCATTTCCAGAATCACACCGTTGTTGTCTTGCGCGAATCGCGCGACCGGATTGCTGATCTGCTTGGAGATCGGCACCGATACCGCGTTACCGGCATTGGTGTAATAGAACTGCGAGAGCACCGTCAGCGCACACTGCGAGCCGCAGTCCACCGGGCTCACGCCAATGCCGAGAATGCCGTTCGCGCCGAGATCGGACGCGGCGGCGAGCGGCCGGCCCACCTGGCATTCGCTCGGCGCGGCAATCGTCAGCGCCGAATCGCCGATCACCTGGATCGGCACCGAAGCGGCGACCTCGCTCGACAGTCCGATGTCCGCGAGATGTACCGAACCCCATGCATAGCCGCTGCCGAACAATGCGCATTCAGCAAGCGGCAGACCGCTCGACTGATCCGTCTCGGCGGTGAGCGCGTTGAAGGTGGAAGTCGGGATCGCGGAGCGCACCAGACGCAGCCCGAACGAAGCCGTATCGACGATCACATTGGGAATCGTCGTGCAACTCGTGCCCGCGTTGGAGCCGGGGGCGCAGAGCTTGACGCTGACCATCGGCTGATTGTGAATGCCGGTTCCGCTTACCGTCACCGACATCGTATTGCCGGGACCGACCGGCGTGGGCACGGCGGACGCATCGACGGCGAGCGCGTTGGAGCTCGAGTCGCCGGTCGAAGGGTTGGACGTCGTGCCGCCGGGGGCCGCCGGCGCACTGGCGGCAGCCGGTGCGTTAGCCGTCGAGCTGCTGCTGGAACCGCCGCCACCCCCGCCGCAGCCGGCAAGACCCAACACCAACCCGAGTCCGAGCGCCGCGGCAATAATCCTTGCGATTTTGCGCACTGTTGTTCTCTCTCTAATGATTTTAATGAGTTACTTGATATCGTCAGCGCTCACGCCTTGCGGCAGCGCTTGCGGTAAATAGGCGCGACCCACGAAAGCGCCCATATGGCCGCCGGTTTCCACGACCAGCGCCGACTGATGCACGGCGGCAGGTCCGTAGCCGCCGCCTTGCGTGGCGTGGGCGTCGGTGAGCGCCTGGACATACGACGGGAAGTAAGTGGCTAGCAGCGTTTTGAGCGGCGGCATGGTCGGGCCTTGCCAGCTCAACGCGAAAACCGTATTGCCCGCGCCGATGTACTCGCTTACCACGGTGCCCGAAGGCAGCGTCGTCTGACTCACGGTATAAGCTGTCGAGGCCGCGCTGCCGCTGGCGGCGAAGCGCGCCACCGCCGCGCTATTCTGGCTGGCCGCCCCCGCGCTCGTGCTGCTGACCGTGACCGGATAAGTCGGCGCGGCGCCCAATGCGGCATACGCCGGCGCGGCCATGGCGACGAGAGCGAACGACGCTGCGGCCACCCCGAGCATGCGAAATTGACTCATTATCATTTTTTCGTATTCGAAGTTTTGGAGAATACGTGCGAGCGGTTTTACCCTCGAGCTCGCACGCAGCCGATACTAGCGCGAGCGAAGCCGATTAAATCAGACGATTAATGGCGATAATCGGGCTCTGTTTGAAAATGAAAGGTAACTGGCCTCCGTTATTCAATCCGCGCCGAGCTTCTCGATCAGCATCGTCACAAAGGTTTCCGTCACCGGCGGCAGTGTTCTGCCGCGCTTCTTGATGAGGGCGATAGGGCGAGTGAACGCAGGGTCGTCGACCGCGCGCACGATCAGCTCCGGCTCCGCCCTGACTTCGCGGGCCGACGCCGGCAGGATCGTCACGCCGAGTCCGGCGCGCACCATCGCGACCGCGGTCATCATGTAGGTCGGCTCGCACGCGATCTCCGGCGCGCAGCGGGCGTTCGCGAATGCGCTATCGACCACCGCCCGCACGCTCGTGCCTTGCGCCGTCAACACGAGCGGCGCGGCAGCGAGATCGGCCAACGTAATGCGCCGCCGCCGGGCAAGCGCATGCCGCTTCGGAAACACGGCAACCAGCCGGTCGATGCCCGCATGCAGCACCTCGAAAGCGGCCTCGTCCAACTGACCGCCGGTCAGCCCGATGTCGACCTCTTCATTGCGCACCAACGTGTTGACCATGCTGGCGACCACGTCGCGCACATGAAAGCTCACGCGTGGCACGGCCTTCTTGATGTCCTGCACGAGTTCGGGCAACACGCTGGCCGCGAACGTCGGCAAACAGGCGATCCGTACCGTGCCGCTTGCGCCAACGCCGAGCGCGCGCGCGTCGATCAGCACATGCTCCATGTCATGCAGCGACTTCTGCAGCAGCGGCAGCAATTCGCGGCCGGTCGGCGTGAGCGCGACGTTGCGGCTGTTGCGGTCGAACAGGCGCATGCCGACCGTCTCTTCGAGGCGGCGAATCTGCACCGTCAGCGCCGGTTGCGACAGATGCAGCCGCGTCGCCGCGCGCGTGAAGCTGCCCGTTTGCGCGACGGCGATAAACGCGCGGATGTCCCGAAGATTCAGATCCATGATGGTTTGTAATTGCTGCGATCAAATCATTTCAATTGATTTATAGCCGCTTCGAACTTACGCTGGATCGCAGTAAAAAACAATCTCGGAGACAAGCACATGCTGCCATTACTGGGGCTCGCAACCATCGTCGTGCTGCTCGGCGCGATTCTGTCGAAACGCATGTCGCCGCTGGTGGCGCTCATCATCGTGCCGATTGCGGCGTCGCTCATCGGCGGCTTCGGCTTTCAGACCAGCAAGTTCGTGATCGACGGACTCAAGAATCTCGCGCCGGTCGTCGGCATGTTCGTGTTCGCGATTCTTTACTTCGGCACCATCACCGACGCGGGCACGCTCGATCCGATCATCGACCGCATTCTGCGCGCGGTCGGCACGCGACCCACGCGCATCGTGATGGGCACCACGCTGCTCGCGCTGCTGATCCATCTGGACGGCTCCGGCGCCGTCTGCTTTCTGGTCACGATTCCCGCCATGCTGCCGCTCTACGATCGCCTGAAGATGGACCGGCGCGTGCTGGCCGCGGCGGTTTCGATGGCGGCCGGCATCAACTTTCTGCCGTGGACGGGGCCGATGATTCGCGCCTCCGCCTCGCTGCATCTGCCGATCTCGGCGCTGTTCAATCCGCTGATTCCGGTACAGGCGATCGGCCTCGTGTTCGTGTTCGGCATGGCGTTCTGGCTGGGCCGGCGCGAGGAAAAACGCCTTGGTCTCACGGCCGCGAGCGGTTCGGTGCCCATGCCCAACCGCGAACTCTCGCCCGAAGAACAGGCGCTGCGACGGCCCAGGAACTTCTGGTTCAACATCGTGTTGACGCTGGTGGTGCTCGGCACGATGGTCGTGATGGGCGAGAAGGTTCCGCCGGCGATCATGTTCATGGTCGGCCTCTGCATCGCGTTGATGGTGAACTATCCGAACGTCGACATGCAACGCAAACGGATCGACGCGCATGCTCGCGCTGCCTTGATGATGGCCGGCATTCTGCTGGCGGCCGGCGTGTTCACCGGCGTGATGCAAGGCAGCGGCATGCTGAAGGCGATGGCGCAAGCGGCGGTCGGTTTCGTGCCGCCCGCGATGGCCGGGCATATTCCCGTCGCGCTCGGCTTGCTGTCGATGCCGCTCAGCATGTTGTTCGACCCCGACTCGTTTTACTTCGGCGTGCTGCCCGTGATCGCCGAAGTGGCCGGCCAACTCGGCGTGCCCGCGGTGCATGTCGGCCAGGCCGCCTTGCTCGGCCAGATGACTACCGGCTTTCCGGTGAGCCCGCTGACACCGGCCACGTTTCTCGTGGTCGGCCTGTGCGGCATCGACCTCGCCGATCACCAGAAATTTACCTTCCCCTTGCTGTTCGGCGCATCGGTCGTCATGACGATTGCTTGCGTCGTGCTGGGGATATTCTCACTGTGAGCATCACTGAACCAACGGATGTGACCAGCATGACAGCTACTCAACCTCAACGCAGGGTACGCATCGGGGCGGGCGCGGGTTATTCAGGCGACCGTATTGAACCGGCGGTCGAACTGGCGCAACACGGCGCGCTCGATTACCTCGTGTTCGAGTGCCTCGCGGAACGCACCATTGCGATCGCGCAGCAGGCGCGCAGCAAGAACCCTGAACTCGGCTACGACCCGCTGCTCGAAACACGCATGAAGGCGGTATTGCCGGCCGCGTTGCGCAACGGCGTGCGGATCATTTCGAATATGGGCGCCGCGAATCCGCTCGCGGCGGCGCGTAAGACCGCGGAGATCGCGCGCTCGCTCGGTCTCGGCGACGTGAAGATCGCCGCGGTCACCGGCGACGATGTGCTCGACGTGGTGCGCCAAGGCGATTTCTGCTTCGTGGAATCGGGAGAGCGTGTCTCGGGCTACAAGGATCGGCTCGTGTCCGCGAACGCGTATCTCGGTGCGAGCGCGATCGTCGATGCGCTCGCGGCCGGTGCGCAGATCGTGTTGACCGGACGCGTGGCCGATCCGTCGCTGTTCGTTGCGCCGCTGATTCACGAATTCGGCTGGCGCATGGACGACTGGCAGACGCTCGGCCAGGCGACGGTGATCGGCCATCTGCTCGAATGCGCGGGGCAAATCACCGGCGGTTATTTCGCGGATCCCGGTTTCAAGGATGTGCCTGAGCTGGCGAGGCTCGGTTTTCCCATCGCCGAAGTCGGACAGGACGGCGCCGTGGTCATCACCAAGCTCGCGCAAGCCGGCGGGCGCGTCACCGAGGCGACCTGCAAGGAGCAACTGCTGTACGAGATTCACGACCCGCGGCGCTATCTGCAACCGGATGTGGTCGCGGATTTCTCGCACGTCCATATCGCGCAGGAAGCGCCGGATCGCGTGCGCGTGAGCGGCGGCCGAGGCACGCCGCGTACGGATACGTTGAAAGTGTCGGTGGCTTATTTCGACGGCTATATCGGCGAAGGGCAAATTTCCTACGGCGGTCCAGGCGCGTTGGCGCGCGCGCGGCTTGCACTCGATATCGTGCGGGAGCGGCTCGTGTTGACCGGCGTGGAGACGCGTGAATTGCGCTTCGATCTGATCGGTGTGAACGCTTTGCACGGCGAAACCGCGGCAGTGGGTTACTCCGAGCCGTATGAAGTGCGCGCGCGAGTGGCGGGGCGCACTACCTCGCTCGCTCAGGCTATGCAGATCGGCAACGAGGTGGAGACGCTCTACACCAACGGTCCGGCAGGCGGAGGCGGCGTCACGAAGTCGGCGCGCGAAGTCGTCGCGGTGCAATCGGTTTTGCTGCCGCGCGAGCATGTGACGCCGGCGTTTTCGATGGTGGAGGCGTGAGATGAAATTACGTGAGCTGGCTCATTCGCGTACCGGTGACAAAGGCAATACGCTGAACATCTCGGTGATCTGTTACGACGCGCAGCATTACGACCATCTACGCACGGTGCTGACGCCGGAACGCGTGAAGGCGCATCTGCATGATGTCGTGCGGGGCGACGTGGTGCGCCATGAACTGCCCGCGATTGCCGCATTCAACTTCGTGCTCGGCAATGCGCTCGGCGGCGGTGTCACGCGTTCGCTCGCACTCGATGCACACGGCAAGTCGTTGAGCTCCGCGTTGATGGATCTCGATGTCGAGGCGCCGGCTTCGTAGTGCGCTTATAGGTTTGCGGCCGCCTTCAGGCGTCCGCTTCTTCCCGGGGCGGCACCGGCTGCCACGCTTCGATCAATGCATCGATAAACAGACGCGCCTTCCGCGTGAGATGCCGGCGGGTCGGATTTCAATCTGCCGCCGGCTTCCACCCCCTGTTGCCCGACGCCCGCGAAATGTCAACGTTGCGGATGTCCCCCGCTGACGAATTGCGGGCGCTCGTGGTGCGCGAGATCGAGCGGCGAGACAGGCGGCACCACGCTTCGCGAGATAAGCCGGCGACGCACACATAATCAGCTTTGCGTGGCCACCGTGCGCGCGATGACCCGCGAGTCCACTTTCGGTTCGCCGACGCGGATGGCGACGTCGATTCCCTCGTCGACGAGATCGACGAAGCGGTCCGTGAAGCTCACCTCGGCGCTGACCGCCGTCAGCCTGGTGGCGAATCAATCGCCCGCTTTACTCAACTCGTGAGCGCGGCGCAGCCGTTCGCGGCTGTTGCTCAGGTGCATGCGCATGGCGGCGCGCGCGTCGTCCGGGTCTTGCCGTTCGATTGCTCGATAGATCATCTGATGCTCGCTGAGCACGTTGCGCAAATGCTCGATATGGTCGAGTTCCGCGATCTCCGCGGAGCCGAGCCGCGTGCGAGGACTCACCGCGCGGCCAAGCTGGCTGAGCACGTCGAAGAAATAGCGATTGCCGCTCGCGCGCGCGATCTGCAAATGAAACTCGATGTCGTGCGCGAGCGTATCGGTGCTGCCGCGCTCGAGTTCGGACTCGAAACGCTCCAGCGCACCGCGGATCTGCTTGAGGTGCTGGTCGGTGCGCCGCGCCGCAGCGAGCGCGGCGGAGGCGGCCTCGACGTCGATACGGAATTCGATGATCGCCATCACGTCCAGCATGCTGGAGAGATCGGCTGCGGGCAGCTGCATGGAGTTTTCAGTGGCCGGCTCCAGCACGAAGGTGCCGATGCCGTGACGCGTCTCGACCACCTTGGCCGCCTGCAGGCGCGAAATCGCCTCGCGCACCACGGAGCGGCTCACCGAGAGCTGCTTCATCATCGCGACTTCGGTGGGAATGCGGTCGCCCGGCCTCAGGGTGCCGCGGCGAATTTCATCGGAAAGGGTGGCCACCACCTTCTCAGTTAGGCTGCTCATTTCTGTGGCTGGTTGATTGTTCGGCTGGGAATGCACACGCTGCGCGTGCGAACTGCGGCGCGTGACGCCTCGGTATAGCCATCATAGCGTTTGTCCGGAAGAGAACGTTTTGATTCGCGCGTTTGCGATGGTTTGCGCAGGCGCGGTTCGGGCTCGACTTGTTGAAGGAGAGATGTGGTGATTCCATTGTCATCAGACATCCTAGTTCAACCGTTAGTTTTCATGCTCCCAAGGCTGAACGATCCGGTTATACAAGCAATGTGGAGAAATTTTCAGGGTAAACACCGCATTGGAATCATCCACCAACACACAGTAGACTGTCGTCAGACAACGTATCACAAACCTCGCACCGCCAATCGGCTAAGGCAAACGTGCCGCGTTGCGCTCGATCAGGCCGCCTGTGCGGCCGAAACTGGAGACAATCTTGACGTCTGCTCTCACCACCGCCGCCGATCCGCTCGAATCAGCGGTCTCCAAGGTCAAGCGGCACGTGCTGCCGCTGTTTCTGATCATGTTCATCGCGAACTACATCGACCGCGTGAACATCGGCTTCGTCAATTCCCACATGCAGACCGACCTCGGTATCGGTGCTGCGGCTTACGGCCTCGGAAGCGGTTTGTTTTTTATCGGCTATGCGCTGTTCGAGGTGCCGTCGAACGTGTTGATGCAGAAGTACGGCGCGCGCGCATGGCTCACCCGCATCATGGGCACGTGGGGGCTGGTCGCCGCGGCGATGGCGTTCGTCTGGAACGACACCTCGTTCTATGTGTTGCGCTTTCTGCTCGGCATCGCCGAGGCCGGCTTCTTTCCCGGCGTGGTCTTTTACTTCACGCAGTGGCTGCCGCAGAAGGAACGCGGCAAGGCGGTGGCGGTTTTTCTCGGCGGCTCCGCGCTTGCGTCGGTGTTGTCCGGTCCGATCACCGGCAGCTTGCTGTCGATTCGCGGTTTCGGTTTGCACGGCTGGCAATGGATGTTTCTCGTCGAAGGCGGTTTTTCGATCGTGTTGTGCGCAGTGAGCTGGATGCTGCTGAAGTCGCGTATTCGTGATGCCTCGTGGCTCACCGCTGAAGAGCAGCACGTGCTCGAAACGTCGATCGCGGCGGAACAGGCCGCACGCGAGGCGCACGGCGGCGCGCATTTGCCGGCCGTGAAACTGCTGAAGGATCCGCAGATTCTGCTGTTCTGCTTCCTGTACTTCGCGATTCAACTGACCATCTACGCAGCCACCTTCTGGCTGCCCACGATCATCCGCAAAATGGGCGGCCTGTCCGATTTCCAGGTCGGCATGCTCAACGCGATTCCGTGGCTCATCGCCATGTTCGCGATGTACTGTTTTGCGCTGTTGTCGGCGAAATGGCGTTTCCAGCAGGCGTGGCTGGCCGTGGCGCTCGTGATTGCCGCGTGCGGACTGTTCGCTTCGACTTCGGGTAATCCGGTGCTGTCGTTCGTGGCGATCTGTTTCTCGGCGATCGGCTTCAAGGCGGCGGCTTCGCTGTTCTGGCCGATTCCGCAGGGTTATCTGGACGCACGGGTGGCCGCAGCGGTGATCGCGCTGATCAACTCGGTGGGCAATCTCGGCGGATTCTTCGCGCCGGCCGCGTTCGGTTATCTGCAGCAGCACACTGGTTCGATTACCGGCGGCCTGTACGGGCTCGCCGTGGCTTCGTTGATTGCGGCGGCGGCCGGTTTCCTGACCCGCAACCGGCGCGTGAATTACGACGCGCTGCCGGAATCGCTCCAGCATAAAGTCCACTGACTACACTGACTGACAGAGCCGCTCAGCATGCGCCAATTCATTTCCAGTTTCCGTCCGCTGCCCGTGTCGAGAGCAATCGCACAGCGCCTCGATTTGCGCCGCCCGGCTCACTAACTTATCGGATCCAACATCATGTCCACGAAATCTTCCGAACTGAACGCCACTCCGGTCGTCACTGAACTGCGTGTCGTGCCTGTCGCCGGCCGCGACAGCATGTTGCTTAATCTCAGCGGCGCGCATGGTCCGTTCTTCACGCGCAATATCGTCATTCTGCGCGACAGCGCGGGACACACCGGTGTTGGTGAAGTGCCGGGCGGCGAGAGCATTCGCAAGACTATCGACGACGCGCGTCCGCTCGTCGTCGGCCAATCGATCGGCAATCTGCAAGCGGTTCTGAACAAGGCGCGCACGCAATTCGCCGACCGCGACGCGGGCGGCCGCGGCTTGCAGACCTTCGATCTGCGCACCACGATTCACGCGGTGACCGCGCTCGAAGCCGCGCTGCTCGATCTGCTCGGCCAGCATCTGGGCGTGCCGGTCGCCGCATTGCTCGGCGAAGGCCAGCAACGCGACGAAGTGGAAATGCTCGGCTATCTGTTCTATATCGGCGACCGCAAGAAGACCGATCTGGAATATGTCAGCGGCGCCGATGGCCGCGACGACTGGGAGCGCGTGCGCACCGAAGAAGCCATGACGCCCGAGGCGGTCGTGCGTCTGGCCGAAGCCGCGCAGGCGCGCTACGGCTTCAACGACTTCAAGCTCAAAGGCGGCGTGCTGCCCGGCGACGCCGAGATCGAAGCCGTCACCGCGCTCGCCGAGCGTTTCCCGAAGGCACGCGTCACGCTGGACCCGAACGGCGCCTGGTCGCTGGCGGAAGCGGTGCGCCTGTGCCGCGACCAGCACGACGTGCTCGCCTACGCGGAAGATCCGTGCGGCGCCGAAAACGGTTATTCGGGCCGCGAGGTGATGGCCGAATTCCGCCGCGCGACCGGCTTGCCGACAGCGACCAACATGATCGCTACCGACTGGCGTCAGATGGGTCACGCGATCCAGTTGCAGTCCGTGGATATTCCGCTGGCCGATCCGCATTTCTGGACCATGCAGGGCTCGGTGCGCGTCGCGCAGATGTGCAACGACTGGGGCCTCACGTGGGGTTCGCACTCGAACAATCACTTCGACATTTCGCTTGCGATGTTCACGCACGTGGCGGCCGCCGCGCCCGGCAAGATCACCGCGATCGACACGCACTGGATCTGGCAGGACGGCCAGCGTCTGACGCGCGATCCGCTGCGGATCGTCGGCGGCAAGGTCAAGGTGCCGCAGGCTGCGGGGCTCGGTATCGAACTCGACATGGACGAGATCGAGAAGGCGCACGCGCTTTATCAGCAACACGGCCTCGGCGCGCGCGACGACGGCGTGGCCATGCAATATCTGATTCCGAACTGGAAGTTCGACAACAAGCGCCCGTGTCTGGTGCGCTGAACCCATCGATGATCCGGGTGGCGGCGCGAATAACCGCGCGCGCCCACCACACTTGAAGCCTCAAACGCCACACACGCCATTCACGCCATGACTTCACCTCAAGAACTCAAAGCCATCGTTTCCGAAGGGCTGCTGTCCTTTCCCGTGACCGACTTCGACGCGCACGGCGAGTTTCGTGCGGACACCTATGCTGCGCGCCTCGAATGGCTCGCACCTTACGGCGCGACCGCGCTGTTCGCCGCGGGCGGCACGGGCGAATTCTTCTCGCTGACGAAAACTGACTACACGAATGTGATCCGCACGGCGACCGACACGTGCCGGGGCAAGGTGCCGATTCTCGCGGGCGCGGGCGGTCCCACGCGGGTGGCGATCGAATACGCTCAGGAAGCCGAACGTTTGGGCGCAAGCGGCGTGTTGCTGATGCCGCATTATTTGACCGAGGCGTCGCAGGAAGGCATCGCGGCGCACGTGGAGCAGGTGTGCAAGTCCGTGCCGAACATGGGCGTGATCGTCTACAACCGCGCCAATTCGAAGCTGAATGCGGACATGCTCGAACGTCTCGCGGACCGCTGCCCGAACCTGATCGGCTTCAAGGATGGCGTGGGTGAAATCGAAGCGATGGTGACGATTCGCCGTCGGCTCGGCGAGCGTTTCTCGTATCTCGGCGGCCTGCCTACCGCCGAAGTCTATGCGGCAGCGTATAAGGCGCTGGGTGTGCCGGTGTATTCATCGGCGGTGTTCAACTTCATTCCGAAGACGGCGATGGAGTTTTATCGCGCGGTCGCCGCCAATGATCATGCAACCCAAGGCAGGCTGCTCGACGAATTCTTCCTGCCGTATCTGGCGCTCCGGAATCGTCGCGCGGGTTACGCGGTGAGCATCGTGAAGGCGGGCGCGAAACTGGTGGGCCACGACGCCGGTCCGGTCCGCGCACCGCTGACCGATTTGACCGATGAAGAGTTGGCGCAACTCGACGCGCTGATCAGGAAGCTCGGCGCGCAGTAAGCGGCCGCTGGATTTCCTCCAATACAACGCCGCGATCATCGTGCGGCGTTCGTCTTGACGGTTGGTGGACCGACCGCTTTGATTCAACACAATGACGGCGGTTGATAGCGTCTCGCAGCATGCGCCGAGACTCGTCGCCGCCTTCAGCTCTTGCGAAACACCACGTGCGAAATCCGCTGCACCAGCAACGCGGCCGCCAGCGCCGCGACCGCTGTCAGCCACACGCCGATATGTATCGACTGCACCAGCGCATCGCGCGCCGTGTCGATCAACGCGAGCGTATCGAGCCCTGACGGCTTCATATCCGCGATCAGCTTCAGACGCGACGCTTCGTCGATCAGAATGCGCAGATCGACGAAGCGAGGCCCCCATTGCGATGCGGCCGGCTCGCCGAGCACGCTCATCGTGCGCGTGACCACATCGCGGTAATGATGCTGCACCACGGTCGCGACAATGCTCGTGCCCAGCATCCCGCCCACCATGCGCGTGGATTGCAGCAGCGCCGTGGTGATGCCGAAGCGCTCGCGTCCGGCAATCTCCTGGCCGAACACATTCAGATTGTTCAGGATGAAGCCGAGACCGATACCGACCGCGGCCATCGGCAATTCGATCCAGACGTGTGGCGTGTCCGGATTCGCGAACGCCAGCGCGATGGCAGCGAACAGCAGCAGCGCGAAGCCGATCGACAAAATTTGCGTCGGCTTCTTCATGTGAATCACGATGCGCGTATTCAGCAGACTGCCGAGCGCGATACAGGCGGCGATGGGCGTGGCGAGCAGGCCGGCCTGTTGCGGCGACAACCCAAAGCCGCCTTGAAGCAACAGCGGCGCGAAGAAGATCAGCGAGAACATCACGAAGCCGGACAGCATGCCGAGCGTGAACAGCGTGACGAGTTGCGGGTCCCTGAACAGATCGAGCGGAATAATCGGGTGGGTCGCGCGCTTCTCGCAGATCAACAGTGCGATCGCGCCCACGATCACGCAAGCGGCCAGCGTGAGATTGCCGGCGGTCAGGCCGTTTTTTGGCACGGCTTCGATAAAAGCCTGCAAGCCGCCGAGCACGGCCGCGACCAGCGCCGCGCCGAGCCAGTCGATTTTGACTTCGCCTTCATGCGGACGCCGGAAGGCTGGCAGATGCGCCCAGATGAAATACAGCGCCGCCGCGCCGACCGGCAGATTGATCAGGAAGGTCGAACGCCAGCCCCAGTGCTCGCTCATCCAGCCGCCGAGCGACGGTCCCGCCGCCGTGCCGATGCCGTATGCGGCGGCCATCACCACTTGCCAGCGCACGCGCGCGCGCGGATCGGGAAACAGATCGGGAATCGAGGCGAACGCGGTGCCCACCATCATCCCGCCGCCGACGCCTTGCAAGCCGCGCGCGATGACGAGAAACAGCATGTCGTTCGCGACGCCGCAGAGCACCGACGCCACCGTGAACGTGATGACCGCGGCGATCACGAAGCGCTTGCGGCCGAAGTAGTCGCCGAGCCGCCCGAACACCGGCACCGTGACCACCGACGCCAGCAGATACGCGCTGGCGATCCACGCGTAGTACTCGAAGCCATGCAACTCGGCGACGATGGAAGGCAGCGCAGTGCTGACAACCGTCTGATCGAGTGCGACCAGCATGTTGACGAGGCCGATGCCGAGCATGGCGAACAGGGCGTTGCGGAACGGCAGGGCGGTGGCGGTCGGGTTCACGGATCTGAGGAGAAGGCTTGCAAAGGGGACGCTGTGCGGCCGGCGCAGGTCGGGGTCTTGACGACTGATGTCCTCTAGTTGTCTGACCTCTTGGGAAGGGATTATACGGGTTTTCCCTCATCCGGGCCGTTCGTGTCAATTTGCGAGCAAAATGCCGCGCTGTGACGCGCGGTGGGTAATGGGAGTTCGCTGGATTCGTGCGAGGTTAGCTAGACTCGACAGTACGGAGTTCTCTGCACTGCCGGTATAGCGGGAAATTCAGGGACTGCTGCGGCGTGGTCGGCTCCCGACGGCGCGGCAATGGAGTTCTGTTCCGTGCGGGACAGCGGCCCGCTTATCGCGGTTTGACGCCGCTGTCCTGTGTCGATTGAATGGAAGGAGAAGTGAGATGAAGAACCCGCCGAAAATGTGGCCGATGCTTTGCGCGCTCGTTTTATTGCTCGGCGGCTGCGCGGCAGGCGGCAGCCAGCAAAGCGCGTCGCACTTGAGCGCATTGCAATGCCAGGACCTGGCCGCGCTCAAGAACAACGCCCCACCGACGCCGCAGCGAAACCGTAGCGAGCTCGCAGCCCTAAGGAGCGCGGGCTACGACCCATCCAGGTGGTTCGACCCGTACTACCCGGAGGACCTGCAAGCAGCACAGCGTCAGGTGGGCAGTTGGTTCGCGGCGGAATGCCAGAAGGCGCCGCCCGCGTGATGTGAAACATCGCCTGATGGTGAGGAGGGCGGCTTTCTGTAGTCGAGCGTATCGCCGCGCGAGGATGACCACCGGTCGTTCAGGCGGGCGTCCGGTCGCCTGGACCTATTGTTACCGGTGTCCTGCATGCGGCGTTCCGGCGGACATGTTTCGCCGTCGAACGGTACGGCATCGATCCTGAATAAGCGAGTGACCCGCGTCACACGGACCTGTTCAGCACAAAATCGAATTCAAGCGTGCTGAACGGCGTACTCATGGACGTACCGTCCGGCGCCGTGCCTGTCTCATGGTGCTTCCATTGCGCAACGAGCGATGAGCGAACGCCGAACACCGCGTCCGAATCGAGGTACTGATCGCCTTCGCGGAACACGTGGGTCACGAGGCGCTCATAGCCTGGCGCCGTGATCATGAAATGCAGATGCGCCGGACGCCACGGATGCCGGCCGAGCGCCGCGAGCATACGTCCGACCGGTCCATCGTGTGGGATCGGATAAGGCTCGGCGACGATGGAACGGAAGTGATAGCGCCCGTCGGCGAGACTATGGAGCACGCCTCTCGCGCGATGCGTGTCGTCACCGGCGTGTTGCACGTCGTAGAAGCCGTCCGCGTCGGCTTGCCAAACTTCGATGCGCGCGTTGGGCACCGCTTCGCCGTCCGCTCCCTTGACGCTTCCCGACACGAAGCAGGGTTCGCCGCGTGCGCCGTTGGACACGTCGTCGCCGTTTCGATAGGCGGGCGCGCCTTCGACGAAGAAAGGCCCGAAGACCGTCGCTTCCGTGCAGCCCGGCGGCTTGAGGTTCGCCATCGCCGTGACGAGCATCGACAAGCCGAGCGTGTCCGAGAGCAGGATGAATTCCTGGCGCTTGTCGTCGGTGATATGGCCGACGTCGGTGAGAAAACGAATGCCCTGTTCCCATTCGCTCTCGGTCAGATTCACCTCGCGCGCGAAGTCATGCAGGTGCCGCACGAGGCTCGTGACGATGGCTTTCAGCCGCTCGTTGCCTGAGTGCGCGTGACGCGCCAGAACCGCTTCGGTGATCGTGTTTTCGTCGAGATTGCGCATGACCGTGGCGTCTCCTTCCTGTCGGTCATGCGATTATCGGCTTGTTTGGAAACGGACGCAGGCAAGCGGGTTGCACTGCGGGCACCGTTCGGATTTGCAGCCTGAAATCAGTGGTTATTCCACCATTCGGTGGCTTTCTTTTTATCCCAGGCGGGCAGCACTTCACGTTCGATCGAGGCGTTGGTCAGTGCCGGGAAGTCTTTTTTGAATGCCGTCACATCGTCGTCGAACTGGTCGCTCACGCTGATATCCCACGTCCCGCCGCTGAAACCCGCAACCGCCTGGTCGACCAGCGGAATGACCGGTCCCGCGCGCAATTCACCGTCTTTACGTTCGACGATCGTGGCGTCGATATGGCCGAGATACACAATGGAATTCGGTTTGATGTCGACCACTTCGTGAAGCGGCGTAAAGAACATGCCGCGGATCGGGAATATGCCGCTTTGACCGGTAATGCCGCGCATCACATATTTGCCCGGCGCCAGCGGAAGGCGAATGAAATAATGATTACCCGTGTTGCTCGTCGTGGTGGCCTGATCGTCGAATTTGAAATTCAAACGGTCTTCGCGCGAGTCGGCTGCACCGCGCTCCATATTCACGACGATAGGACTCGGCTGATAGCTCGTGTGATAAGCGTTCTTGAGCGTCACCGTCATTAACGCGTACGAGTTTTTCGTGGTGTCGACCGAACTTGTCGAGGTGGTCGGCGACATGGTGGAAACAGTCGCGCAGCCTGATGTCAATAACGTGCCGGCAATGGCAAAGAGTGCGATGTACTTTTTCATTACGAATTGAAAGGAGTGTGGTTTGTGCTTGGGCCAGAATTAGAGTGGTTTATGCGGCGTGAATGATTCAGCACACGGCGCATGCCGTGTAAACGGCGGCGCGAGAGAAAAACTTTAGCGTGTGTTTAATCGATGGCTTTAGAAACTCCACAATCAATTCGCTTATTCAAAGGCGGTGGTGCGTTGAATCGGGCGACTCATTGCCTCGTCGCCCGATTCAATCGCTCAACCGTTCTTCCAGGCAGCCGCCATCTCCGCCGCGAAGTCTCGATAGGAGCGCGGCTGCCGGCCGAGCAGCGTCGCGAGATGATCGATTTGCGCTTGCGATGCGACCGCGCCGTCCTGCTGATAGCGGTTCATCATCAGACGCATGTCGTAGACGAGCCAGCCTGGCGCGGCTGCTTTCAAGCGCTGTTCGAGCACGTCGAGGTCATCGCCGCCGTAGCGCACGCTGCGTCCCAACGCTTCAGCCCAGATCGACACCACGGTCTCCGAGGTGATCGCATCGGGGCCGACCAGTTCATACGTCTCGCGCGGCAAGCGGGTTGCGGACCGCTCGCGGCGCAGCAGTTCACGCCCGGCGGCCTCGCCGATATCGCGCACGTCGACCATCGAAATACCTTTGGCGCCGATCGGCATACCGTACACGCCATGCGTCAGCAAAGGCTCTTTCTGGCGCACGTCGTTCTGGATGAAGTACGCAGGACGCAACACGGTGGCCGGCAGATCGCAGTGTTCGATCATGCGTTCGACCGTGTGCTTGCCGGTGAAATGCGGCACGTCGACATACTCGGCGCCCTTGAACACCGACAGATACACCACGCCTTTCACGCCGGCTTCGCGCGCCACGCTCAGGGTCTGCAGCGCTTGGGTCAGTTCGTCCGGGGCGTTCGGCGCGAGCAGGAACAGCGTGCTGACGCCGTCCATCGCACGGCGCAAGCCGTCCACGTCGGACAGGTCGCCTTGGACTGCGGTGACGCCGTTCGGGAATTGCGCTTTTTCCGGCGAACGAGTCAGCGCGCGAACTTGCGCGCCGCCGCCTGCCAGAAGATGTTCGAGAACCTGCTTGCCGACTACGCCTGTACTGCCGGTTACGAGGATTGCCATGATTTTCTCCTTGGGTTGAATGGGCTGCGTGTCAGCCCGTAGACACACAATAGATGTTCCATTTAAGTAGCGAAAGTGCAAAAATTCAGACACCTCGTCTCATATTTGGAACGATTATGGATTTGACGTCGCTGGCCGATTTCAATGCGGTTGCGCTGCACGGCGGCTTCGGCCCGGCCAGCCGGGCGCTCGACCGTCCCAAGGCCACGCTGTCGCGGCGTGTGGCGGAACTGGAAGAAACGCTTGGCGTGCGGCTGATCGAGCGTGGCTCGCGCACGCTGCGGCTGACCGAGGAAGGTCTCGTGCTGCACGAGCGCACGCGGGGATTAATGGCGGAGATTCAGGAGGCCGGCGAGGCGGTAGCGTCGCGCGCGCCGGTGCCGCGCGGACGATTGCGGATCAGCGCGCCGGTCGTGTTCGCGCACGTGGTGCTGGTGCGGATCGCGACACGTTTTGCGTTGGCCTATCCGCAGGTCGAGCTCGAAGTGGTCGCGGAGGACCGCATTGTCGATCCGGTGGAAGACGGCTACGACATGGTCATCCGCATCAATCCTGCGCCTGACCAGCAACTGGTGGGCCGGCGCATTCTCGGCGACGAACTGCTTCTGGTCGCTGCACCCACGATGTCGATACCTCCATGGGCCGCGGGCGATGCTGCCGCGTTGGCGGTGTCCGCGGTCGTGTTGGTGGCGGCATCGGCGAATGCGATGTGGCGCGTGCGCACGGAAAGTGGTCTGAGATCGCTCGCGCCGATGCCGGTGCTGCGGCTCTCGTCGCTGCTGATGGTGCGCGACGCGGTGCTCGATGGAGTGGGCGCGGCGATGTTGCCTAAATTGCTGGTCGAGCAGGATGTGGCGGCGGGACGGCTCGCTTGTTGGGGTGTGGCGGATGGACCGCCGGTCGAAATCTGGGCGCTATACAACTCGCGGCGCTTGCTGAGCGCGAAGGTGCGGGCGTTCATGGATCTGCTGCAGGACTTGCCGGGACGCGAGTGCCAATAGGCCGATGCAGGTGCCGATTGCGGCTTGCTTTTGCAACCGGCGCCCACCTCGCAATCTCACCTGGGCCGTCGCACCGCCCGTACCTTGCCGCTGCTTCCGCCGCCGCAAAAGAACCGGTCGCCGCCATCGGACTCAAGTCCCGACACGCTGACCCCAGAGGGCATCTCCAGACGCTCCTGAACTTCGCCGGTGCGCGGATCGATGCGCCGCAATTCGCTTTCGTCGCCTTCCCACGTGCCATGCCACAGTTCACCGTCGACCCACGTGACGCCGGTCACGAAGCGATTGGACTCGATGGTGCGCAGAATCGCCCCCGTCTGCGGATCGACCTGATGGATCTTGCGCTCCCGATACTGTCCGACCCACAGCGTCCCTTCGGCCCACGCGAGCCCCGAGTCCGCACCGCCGCCCGGCGCGGGAATGGTGGCGAGCACGCGGCCGGTTTTCGGATCGATCTTCTGGATACGGTCCTCGGCGATCTGGAACAGATGCTCGCCGTCGAAGGCCGTACCGGCGTGCGCGGCGACATCGATCGAGCGGACCTGCTTGCCGCTTGCCGGGTCGAACGCGTTCAACGCGTCGCCCGTTGCGAACCAGACGTGCTGGCCGTCGTACGTCACGCCATGCACGCGTTCCATGCCCTCGAACGGTCCGTACTCGTTGATGATTTCGGCGGCTGATCGTTTCATGACTTGTCCCTCGTGGTTTTCGTGTTGCCATCCTAATCAATCGGCAATGGAGCGGGGAGTAACAAGGTCGTCGTGAATCCTGGCATGGGCGGCGTCATCCAGCGACGCGCCCGACCTCGGCCCAGCGACTGCACCTTGTCCTGCGCCGCGAGCGTATCGAGGGTTCGCTGCACGGTGCGCTGGCTCGCGCCGAGCGCGAGCGCGAGGGCCGAACTCGACCACGACTCGCCGTCCGCAAGCAAGGCAAGCACGGGCGCATATTTGTCCTCGACAGGCCGCGCCAGCACGACCACCTCTTGCCCATGCCGCGGCACCAGCGCGAACCCGCGCCGCGTCGCGCTCACGCCGGCCACGGTGCGCAGCACCGAACGCAGCCGCCCGAGTTCGACCCGCAGGCGCGCGCGATGCGATTCGTCGGCGGCCTTGGCCCTGAAGGCTCGCGCGACCAGCACGTCGCGCGATACGTCGTCAGGCCATGCTTCGGCCAGCGCGCGGGCGAGCACGAACAAGACCGGCCGGCTGGCGAGCGAGATCACCGTCCCCGCGTCGCGCACCACGTGACGGCAAGCATCCACGATCAATGCTTTCGATACCAGCAGCGCTTCCACCTCGTCGAGCAGCAATGGACGTTCTTCGCCGCGCGCGAGCAGTCGCGCCGCCGGTGCGTTCAGAACGAGCGCGGCATTGTCGACCTCCGCCGTCAGAGCAGGGATGCTCGCGAGACTCGCCGCTCGCCGGGCTCGCTCCAGTGCGGCGCGTGCCGCTTTGGTCTGAAGGCGGCGCAGCGCGACACCGGCCACCACCAGTTCGTGCGCGGTTCTCAAAGCCGGCGGAAACGGCGCAGGGTCGAGCCCGGCGAGCGCGCGTTCGGCCTCGTCGAGATGCCCGATCAGCAGCAGGCGCCGCACCGCCAGATAGCGCGCATGCGCGGCGTTGAGACGGTCGCCATGCGCTTCTAGTGTCGCGCGTGCAGCTTCCAGTGCCTTCGTGGGCCAGTTGAGATCGCGCGAGGCGAGTGCGATCTCGGCCTCGGCGACGACACATCGCGCACGGGCCAGCGGTTCTCGCGCACCGAAGGCACGCGCGGCGCTTCGCAAGAGCGCCTTGGCCCGCACCAGATCGCCGAGCTGCGCCATGGCGATGCCGCGCAGCGCGAGCGCGGGCGCGTCGTCGCGCAAGGCGACGCGATTCAGCGCGCCGAGCGGATCGCCCGCGGCGAGCGCGCGCGCCGCCGCCGTGACTAGCGAGTCCATCGTCGAGTTGAATCACGCCACACTTGTCACTCCCGTCGTTCGCAGCCCGGGGCTAATCTAGCACGACCCACCCACAGCACTTCGCATAGCGAAGCAAGGAGGCAAGCATGACGACGAGACACAGCATCGGCACACGGGAAGAATGGCTGGCCGCGCGACTCGAACTGCTCGAAGCGGAAAAGACGCTCACGCGGCAGAGCGACGAACTGGCCCGCCAGCGGCAAGCGCTGCCTTGGGTTCGAATCGACAAGGCATACCGTTTCGAGACCGATGAAGGCAGCGCCTCGCTCACCGATCTCTTCCGCGGACGCTCGCAGTTGCTCGTCTATCACTTCATGTTCGGCCCCGACTACGCCGCGGGCTGTCCCTCGTGTTCAGCGGTCGCCGATGGGTTCAATGGTTCCGTGGTCCACCTGGCAAATCACGACGTCGCCATGACGGCGGTATCGCGCGCGCCGCTCGCGAAGCTGCAGGCTTACAAGCGGCGCATGGGATGGACGTTCCCGTGGGCGTCGTCGGCGGGCAGCGACTTCAACTTCGACATCAACGTCTCGTTCACCGAGCAGCAGCAGCGCGATGGAAGCGTCGAATACAACTACCAGCGCGGCGGCCATGCAATGGATGCGACACCGGCGCCGGCGCCCGTGGTCGAGTTCGCGACCGCCTGCGGAACCGACGCGCCCACGTATTCACTCGACAGGCCCGGCATGAGCGCGTTCGTGCTCGAAGACGGCGCCGTCTACCACACGTATTCCACTTACGGACGCGGTGTGGACGCGCTCTGGGGCATGTATCAATGGCTCGATCGCGCGCCCAAAGGACGCAACGAAACGGGCGTGTGGTGGCGCCGGCATGACGAATACGAGAAGCACTGAGCCAGCGGCGGGGCGAACGCGGGGCGTTCGCTCAGGCTCATTCGTTTCCCGCAAAGGGTTTGTCTCTACACAAAAGATGCACGCGCTTGCCGATAAATGAATCGGGTGGTCGCACTCACGCAACAGCGCGCCGATGCCATATCGGCAGCTGTTGCCATGGCGCGGCCTGGCTCGATCATTCGATACCGACGTGGGGCGCGTGCATGGTCCGATTCAGTTTCACACAGAAGCTCTGGCTGCCGCTGGTCGTCAGTCTCGTGGCACTTCTCGCCGTTTCGGTGTCGGCGGCGTGGCTGTCGCGGCAGACGCGCATCGAGGAGCGCAAAAACGATCTCGTGAACGTGGCGCATGTCGGACTCAGCATCGTGACCGAATACGCGGCGCTGGCGCAAAGCGGCGCGCTTAGCGAAGCGGACGCCCGCCGGCAGGCGCTCGAACGGCTGCGCGGCATCCGTTACGGCGAGGACGGCTATTTTCTCGTCATCGATTCGACGCCGCGCATGGTCATGCATGCGATGAAGCCTGCGCTGAACGGCAAGGATCTCGCCGGAACCGCGGATGCCGACGGCCGTCACCACTACGTGAGCTTCGCCACGGTCGCGCAGAAGCCGAACGGCGGCTTCGTCGATTATGTGTTCCCGCATCCGCAGGATCCGCCTTCGGCCGCGGTCGGCAAGATCGGCTACGTGGTGCGTTACGCGCCGTGGGACTGGATCATCGCCACGGGCGCTTACGTGGATGACATCGACGCCGCGTTCAAGGAGTCGCTGTATTTCGTCGGCGGAATCTTCGCGGTCGTGGCGCTGCTGCTGTCGGCACTTGTCTCGCTGACCAATCGCAGCATCCGGCGCACGATCGGCGGCGATCCGGTCTACGTCGCGCAAGTGGCCGGCGAAATCACCCGTGGCAACCTCGCCATTCCCATCAACCTCCGTGACGGCGACGAGTCGAGCCTGCTGCACACCATGCACCTTATGCGCGACGCGCTCGCCCACACGATCGAACAGATCAAAGGCGCGGCCGACAAAGTGGCGACGGGCGCGCGCGAGATTGCCGGCGGCAACACGGATCTGTCGGCGCGCACGGAGAATCAGGCGGCATCGCTCGAAGAAACCGCGGCGAGCATGGAGCAAATGACGGCGATGGTCCGGCAAACGGCGGAGAACGCGCAGACAGCGAGCCAACTGACCGCGGGCGCGGAGCAGATCGTCAATCGCGGCGGCGAGATGGCGGCGCAAGCGGTATCGACGATGCAGGAGATATCGACGGAATCGCACAAGATGGTGGAGATCATCTCGGTCATCGAAGGCATCGCGTTTCAGACCAATATTCTCGCGCTGAACGCGGCGGTCGAAGCGGCCCGGGCCGGCGATGCGGGGCGTGGTTTCGCGGTCGTCGCCGGCGAGGTTCGCACGCTCGCGCAGCGTAGCGCGGCGGCAGCGAAGGAAATCCGCGCGCTGATCAGCCACGCGGTGGACAAGGTCGGGACCGGCGCCGAGTTCGTCGGGCAAACCGGCGCGACGATTCACTCCGCGCGCGAGGCGATTGCGAAAGTCTCGGGCGTCATGCGCGATATCGCGGCGGCGGCCGCCGAGCAGAGCGCCGGCATCGATCAGGTCGGCGACGCCGTCGCGCAGATGGATAGCGTGACGCAGCAAAACGCGGCGCTGGTCGAGCAGGCCGCGGCAGTGGCGCAGACGCTCACCGAACAGGCGAGGCTGCTGCAGGTGTCGATCAGCCAGTTCAACTTGCAGCAGCATGGCGCTGACCAAGCGTCCGGGCCGTTGCGCGTCCACAGGCCGGCAGCGGAAGAAGCGCGCGGATTTGCAGCCGTCGTTTGAGCCGTCGTTTGAACGTTATGCGGTGCCACGCGCGCCTGAACGTTCTGAATTCACAGCGCTGAAAATTGCAAACCGGCTCAGGTCTGTTATGTTCGCTGCTGGGCCGTTCAACGCCCTTTCACATTCCACTCGTGATGCGGCGATGGGCGTCCTCATTCCGCAGCATACGTTCGACATGCCCATGGAGGATTGCATCTGGTCGGTGCCGCGAAAACTCAACTCGACAAGCCGCGACGAACCTCGGATCCGGTGGCGCGGGTCGCCGCCTGGAGCCGTCGCGTAGGCGGGCGCGCGGGCGTGGCAGGCGCGGCGCTGCTATTTTGCTTGCAGAGCGTGGCGGCCTCCGATGGCGGCGCGGGCACCGTCACGCTGTACGGCGTGCTGGACACCAGCCTCGAAATAACCGACCCGGGGTCCGGCTGGACTCCACGTCTGGACTCGGGCGCCTATCGCGGTTCGCGGGTCGGCTTGCGCGGTAGCGAGCCGCTCGGCAACGGCACCGATATCATCTTCACGCTGGAAAACGGCTTCAGCTCGACCGACGGCACGCTTCAAACCCCCGGTGTTCTATTTAACCGACAGGCGTGGATTGGCGCGCGCAACGCCTGGGGCGAAGTGCGTTTCGGCCGGCAATATTCGCCCATCTATATCCCGTTCAAGGGCGACCTCGATGCGTTCGGCGCCGGCACGATCGCGTCCGGGCTGAACAACCTGTCGAAGATCACGCCGTACGCCAGCAACGCGATCGCGTATTTCTCGCCGGTCGTCGGCGGCTTCAGCGCGACGGTGATGACGGCCACGCGCGATCCTTCGGAGAACGACGGCAACGGCATCGACGGATACTATGTGACCGCCGCCTATCAGCTCGACAACCTCAGGCTGCTCTACGCGCGACAGCAGACGCACGGCGCGGGCGCGCTGCGGGCGAATCTCGGTGGCGCGACCTACGCGATCGACAAGGTGCGCGTATGGCTCGCGTTCTTCAACGGCGACGGCGGCACGCCGCTCTATCACGGCGCTGGCGGATCGCTTTCCGCTCAGTACAGTTTTTCTCCGAGTGCTCGTGCGTCGCTAGGCTATGCGCACGTGCGCGACTACACCGGCGCCGGTGCGAGCGCCGACCAGTTCAGCGTGGCGTTCGAATATAACTTTTCGCGAAGTTTGCTGTTCTATTTCAGCGGGGCCTATCTCGCCAATCACGACGATGCCAGCTTCACCCTGCGCGGCGTCAACGTGACCGGGCTGCCGGTCGCGTATCCCGGCGCGCCGGTCAAGGGCGTGCAGCTTGGCGTGCTGGAGCGGTTCTAATTTGCGGGAGTAGAGTGATCGCCGTTGCGCCGCCGATAAGCGTTTGGCTGATCCGCTGTCATTGCGCCGGCGGCGTGCCGACTGCCGCGCCGGCATCGGTACGCGGCGCCACACGCCAGACCGCATTGCCGACGTCGTCCGCCACCAGCAGCGCCCCGCGTTTATCCACCGCCACACCGACCGGCCGACCGACCGCGTGACCGTCGGCGGTCAGGAAACCGCTCAGGAAATCTTCCGGAACGCCTTGGGGTTCGCCTTTGACGAATGGCACGAACACCACCTTGTAGCCGCTATACGGCTTGCGATTCCACGACCCATGCTGACCGACAAAAGCGCCGCCTCGGTAATGCGCCGGGAACAGCGTCCGATCGTAAAAAACCAGCCCGAGCGATGCCGTGTGATTGCCGAGCGCATAGTCCGGTGCGATGGCCGTGGCGACCAGGTCGGGGCGCTGAGGTTTGACGCGCGTGTCGATATGCTGGCCGTAATAGCTGTAGGGAAAGCCGTAAAACGCGCCGTCTTTCACGGCCGTCATGTAGTCGGGCACGAGGTTGTTGCCTAGGTCGTCGCGCTCATTGACGGCTGTCCACAGGGCGCCGCTGTCGGGCTGCCAGGATAGTCCGTTGGGGTTGCGCAAGCCTGTCGCGAAGGGGCGCATCTGGCCCGACGCCACATCGAATTCGAGAATCCGTGCGCGGTCCGCTTCGGCGTCGGCGCCGTTTTCTCCCGCGTTGCTGTTCGATCCCACCGTCACGTAGAGATGCTTGCCCGAACGATCAGCCAGGATGTTTTTGGTCCAGTGATGATTGATCGGCCCAGCCGGCAGATCGGCCACCTTCACGCCAGGCGTGTCGATGCGGGTCGCGCCGGGCGTGTAGTCGAAGCGCAGAATGGCGTCGGTATCGGCGACATAGAGCTGATTGCCGATTAGCGCCATGCCGAACGGCGAGTGCAGGCCACTGAGGAACACGGTCTGCTGATCGGCGACGCCGCTGCCGGTGGTATCGCGCAACATCACGATACGGTCGGGACTCGGCGTGCCCGCTCCCGCGCGTTTCATGACCTGTTTTCTAACCCAGCCGAATATGCCGCTACCTTCGTCGTGCTGCTCGGGGGCATTGCTTTCCGCCACGAGCACGTCGCCGTTCGGCAGTGTGTAGAGCCAGCGCGGATGAGTCAGCCCGCGGGCGAATTGCGTCACGGCAAATCCGTTTGGCGCGATTGGGAGAAAGCCGGCGCCCGCCAGCTGGACGGGCGCGATATTGACCGTGGTCATCAACGACGATTCCGGCGCCGGCAATACCGGTGACGGGCCAAAGCCGGTATCGGCGGGGCTCGACGGACCTGCCGCGCACGCGGCGAGCGGCAGCAGCATGAATAAGGCAAAGCGGTTCAATTGACGCATCCCGCGCTCCGGACGTTGAAGATGCACGACTTATCTTCGGTGAGTGCAGCAAGATGCTTGCCTGAAATCGGAAGCGCTCAACCTGTCAGTGCGTCGACCCCTGGAACGTCATTACTTCATCTCTCAAGGGAATGCGCCGACAGGTTTTGCAGGGTTTCCGGGCCTCAAGACCTATCCTCATTAAACCCCGAGCTCAGCGCTCTGCGGGGATCACTTGTAGAAGCGGTTCGGGCGTCAGGGCGATCTCCCCGGTAAAGGGCCGATCGTGAGCAAGGATGAGCAAGATGGTCGTTGCGAATACAGCGGAAAACAGACCGATCGCTACGGCAGATGCCAGCCGGTTTTCACAATGAACCAACGCGATCGCGAACAGCAGGCAGACGCCCAAAAATATCAGGCATGCCCATTTGACGCCGTTTACTTGAGTTCGGCTAATCAGAATCCGCTCGCGACGGGCTTCGAGTGCCTGTCGCAAGGATGCCACCACCTCCCGCTGCGCTGTCTGCTGTCCGGGCGTATCCACGGCTAGAGAAAGCGCGGACTGAATTGCCTTGTTCAACGACGGAGGACTGATGTTGAGCGTAACGACTCCCCTCGCCATCAGCGGCCATTCGGTCGTCGCCGTGTATTGGATATAGTCTCGTACGAGCTTTCGCAACTCGACCTGTGATTCTTGCGGCAGAACGGCAGACATGACAACGATCGAGCGTAGCGCACCGGCTTCCGTGTTGACCGCGGCAGTGGCGCGAGCCGTGTCGTTCCAGACTTGCGCGGCAGTAAATGCGATGAAGAGACCGAAGATAATGCCGATTGGAGAAAGCAAGGCGGGGGAAATCGCCCCGTATGACCGGCCATGCTGGCCGCCAGCGAGCATGGCAGTGATGACATGAAGCGCTGCGCCCGCGAGAAATGTCGCGCCGAAGGCGACGAGTGTCATCAGCCATATGGGCAGATTGTGCAACCATGTGCTCATCATTGCGGCTTCCTCCACGCGCGGCTTGACTTGACGGCTGTATCTATTGAATGCAGGTGAATCGACGCGCTCAACCAGACCACAGGAGTCAATCAACAGTCTGTACGCGCGACCACGAACCGTCGCAAGAACCGGCCGGACAGATCTCGTCGCAATTGAAGCTGCACCTTGTTCCGACAGGCGCGTGAACTCGGAACTTCGATAGAAGACGAAGAGCGGCCAGTTGCTGACACTGCCGAGTGACATCAGACCTGCAGGGGTGCGTGTCGGGCGGCACGACGCTTGAAACACGGGTGAGGCCACGGCCCTCAATCATGACTTCTCCGATTCGCGGAGAACCGCGAGCTGGACCGGCGCGCCATCGAAGCGCGCGGCTCCATGCTCGTCGGCTCGGTGCGTCCGCTGTTCATACCGGCCAGCCTGCCGCGGCAGCGGGCAAGCAGAGCCTGCCACGTCGGGACTATGCTAGCGCTTTCGTCCACTTCGAGGAGCAACTGATGACTCAGACAGCAGGTTCGATGATCACCTTTAGCCGGCCCGACGGCCAGCAGATCCAGGGCTATCTCGCCAAGCCGCAGAAGCTGGAGGGTGCGCCCGCCATTGTCGTGATTCAGGAGTGGTGGGGCGTCAACGACCAGATTCGCGGCGTGGCCGACCGGCTCGCGCAGTCCGGCTATCTGGCGCTGGTGCCCGATCTCTTCCGAGGCAAAACGACGGTGGAAGAGGAAGAAGCCCACCATCTGCTCGACGGGCTCGATTTCGGCGACGCCGCCACGCAGGATGTGCGCGGCGCTGTCCAATATCTGAAGCAGCACGCGACGAAGGTCGGCGTGACGGGTTTTTGCATGGGCGGCGCGCTGACCTTGCTCGCGCTCTCCAATATCCCTGAGGTGTCCGCCGGCGTGGTCTGGTATGGCTTCCCGCCGCTGGAATATATCGACGCATCGAAAATCAAGGCGCCGCTGATCGGTCACTGGGCGACGCAAGACGATTTCTTCGTGTCTGAAACGGTCGACGCGCTGGAAAGCAAACTGAAGGAAGCGAACGTCGATGTCGAGTTTCATCGCTATCTCGCACACCATGCGTTCGCGAACGAAACGGCCGTCGGCCCGGGCCGTATTCCGAGGACGCAGTTCGATCCGGTTTGGTCGCAATTGGCCTGGGATCGGACGCTGACGTTTTTCGGCCGCACTTTGTGGAAGTAGGCGGCTCGCTCGACGTTTGAGGCGCGTACCGAACCGCGCCGGCGAAGACTCAGTGCGTGCCGCCATACATGGGCGGCACGCCACAGACTCTTCCCGGCGCAATCGCAAACGGAATCGGGTTTACAGAATCAAAGCTTCGAACCGCCGTCGACATGCAACGTTTCGCCGGTAACCCACCGTGCGGCATCCGAGGCGAGAAAGGCCACGGCGCCGCCGATATCATCCGGTTGCGCCACGCGTTTGAGCGCCTGCATACCCAGCGTCGCCGCGCGCCCTGCGTCGGTCCTGGTGAAGTTCGACATATCGGTTTCGACCACACCCGGCGCGATAGCATTCACACGAATGCCACGTTCACCGAGCGCGGCGGCGAAATGCTTGACGAGCGTATCGACCGCGCCCTTGGTGGCGGCGTAGGCCGACAGCGTGCCGACCGCGGCGCGCGCCGCGAGCGACGACAGCAGCACCACGCTGCTGCCCTTGCACATCACCGGCAGCAACTGCTGCACGAGGAAGTAAGGCGCGCGCACGTTCACGGCGAACAGATCGTCGAAATCCTCGACGGTCGTGTCCTCGATGCTGACGCCCTTCGAAATGCCGGCGTTGGCCACCAGAATATCCAGCCGATGGCCGATCACGGCGCGCACCTGTTTGGCGAGCGTATGCGGGCCGTCCGCCGCGCGCAGATTCGCGGCGACTTTCTGCGCATTGCCGCCGGCCGCGCGAATTTCCGCGACCACGGCGTCTGCCTCTTTCTCGCCGCTGCTGTAGTGAACCAGCACTTGTGCGCCGGCCTTGGCGAGCGCCAGAGCACTGGCGCGGCCGATGCCGCGTGAAGCGCCCGTGACGAGCGCGGTTTTTCCTGTGAGGTCGTTCATGGTGAAACTCCTTCGAGTCGATTCGAGTGCGAGGCAATCAAGGTGGTGAACGCAGGGCCGTACGCTCAGACCGCGGACCCGCTGTCGGCGAGGAACTGCGCGACGTGGGCCACAAAACGTTCCGGATACTGGTACAGCGAACCGTGGTTGGCGTCGGGATAGATGATCAATTGCGCGTTCGGCAGGTTCTGCTGAAGAATCCACGAGTTGATCGAATAGATGATCACGTCGTGGTCGCCGTTGACGACGAGCGTCGGTTGCCTGAGGGCCTTCAGATAGTCGAACGGGTTCTCGCGCGGCGCGCCCCATTTGGCGAGAGCGGCGAGCTGGGCCGGCGCGACCTTCTCGTTGGCCTCGGGGTCGCGTCCTTCGCTACGCTGGCGGAAGCGCTGCAGGAAGCGGCGGCCGGCAGTCTGGCTCGCATCCGAAGGCGAAAAGTGCACACGCAGCCACAGATGATCCGGGCGCGCATACGCCGCGCTGAAAATCTCCTGAGCCTCGGGCGTCAGCGATTGCATCGCCTCGCCGCTGCGCGGGCCGGTGCCGACCAGGATCACGCGGCGCACCAGGGCCGGTTCGGCGATTGCCAGCGTCTGCGCGATCAGGCCGCCCATCGAGAAGCCCAGCACGTCGACTTGCTCGACGTCCAGTGCCTTGATGAACGCGGCGGCGTTGGCCGCCATTTCTTCGATCGACTCCGGCACCTCGCCGGACGTGCTCGAAATGCCGGCGTTGTTGAACAGGATGACTTCGCGATCCTGCGCGAGGCCATCGGTCACGGCCGGGTCCCAGTGGTCCATCGTCCCGGTGAAATGGATGTTGAACACGAGCGGCACGCCGCCCGTCTTGCCGAAACGGCGATAGGCGAAGCGGATGCCGTTCGCGTCGACATAGCGGGTCGGCGCGGTCTGGTGGGCGTGGCGGGTCGCGGCGGTGTCGTTCGAAGCAACTGTCGTGTTCATTTTCGGTTCCTTGGCGATATAGTTGAAAGGCATGGAGTGCGGGTGCGTGGCGAAAGGCTGCGGAGCTGATTAGTGACCTGTCGTCGCGCTGCATGAGAGGTAATGTAGTGGGGGCTTGTGCAAAGGAAAAAGACTTTGTAGGCTGACGGGCATGCCTGTCAGGCATACCATTCACGGGGAACTGAGCGAGGTTTTATGGAACTCCGACATCTGCGGTACTTCGTGGCCGTCGCCGAAACGGGCAGCCTGACGGTGGCGGCGGAACGGCGTCTGCACACTTCGCAGCCGTCGCTGAGCCGCCAGATTCGCGATCTGGAAGACGAGGTCGGCGCGGAGTTGTTCAGCCGCAGCGCGCGCGGCGTCGAGTTGACCGCGGCGGGCAAAGCCTTCCTCGACCACGCGCGGCTCGCGCTCTCGCAAGTCGACGCCGCCACGGAAGCCGCGCGCCGGGCGGCGCGGCCCTCCAAGCAGGTTTTCGCGTTGGGATTCCTGACCGGCCAGGAAATGACGTGGCTGCCGCGCGCCATGCAGGTGTTGCGCGACGAACTGCCGAATATCGACGTCACCGTGTCGAGCCACTATTCGCCGGACCTCGCCGACGCACTCGCGCGCGGCAAGCTCGACCTTGCATTTCTGCGTGCCGAACCGGGCTTCGATCTGGACTATCGGGTGGTCAGTAGCGAGAAGCTGATCGTGCTCATGCCGAGCGATCATCGCCTCACCGAGCGCAGTGCGATCCGCCCGGAGGATTTCGCCGGCGAGACCTTCATCATGGCGTCGAACAAGGCGCGCGTGCTGCACGATGTGATCCAGCGCTATCTGGACGAAAACGGCATCACGGTCGCGCCCGGGCATGGCGTCGACAACCTGGCCATGGCGATGTCGCTGGTCGCCTCCACGCGCGGGCTCGCGTTGATGCCCGAGTATGCGACCAACCTGCTGCCGTGGTCGGTGGTCAGCCGGCCGTTGGAAGGCGAGACGCCGACCGTCGATCTCGTGATCGGCTATAGCAGGTCGAATACATCGCCGGTGCTGAAGCTGTTTCTGTCGAGGGCCGACGAGTTGATGGCGCATGCCGGTGGCGAACCGCGCTGAGCCGGCGGGTTTACCTATACTCCTGTCACTCTGCAAGGCCGCCACTCGTCGTCATACCAACAAGACGGAGCCTCACATGTGGATAGCTATCCGAAACGCGGCCCTCGGGTTGCTGGCATGCTGCATTTTGGGCGCCTGTGCCGGTGCGCCTGCCGATTCTCAATGCGGTGAAGCGTGCAATGCCCGCGGCCAGCTTCTCGATCATCGCGTCACGTTAAAGCTGAGCGCCGCGGAGTTTGCGAAATTGCTGGCGTCGAGCGCGGGCGGCCGGCAACTCGCGCGAATAGCAGGCGCGCCCGCATGCGGCGTCGAGATCGTGAGCTTTCGCTACCGGACCATCGGCGGCGCGGCAGAGCAGACTCAGGCGAGCGGCGCGTTGATGATCCCGTCGGGAAGTTCGGCGACATGCAGCGGACCGCGGCCGCTCATGCTCTATGCGCACGGCACTACCGCGTACCGCAACTACAACCTCGCCGATATCACGCGAACGGACCCGGGCAACGGCGACGGCGCCGGGGAAGGCATCAGCGTGGCGGCCATGTACGCGGCGCAAGGTTATATCGTGGTGGCGACCAACTATGCGGGCTATGCCGGCTCCGATCTCCCCTACCACCCGTATCTCAATGCCGACCAGCAATCCTCCGATGTGATCGACTCGCTGCGCGCGGCACGCGCGGCGCTAGCCGACATGAAAGCCGAAGCAGGCACGCGCGAAAACGGCAAGCTGTTCGTCACCGGCTATTCGCAGGGCGGCTTCGTTGCAATGGCGACGCATCGGGCGCTGCAGGCGGCCGGCGTCAAGGTGACGGCGTCCGCGCCGGGTTCGGGGCCGTACGCACTTGCAGCCACCGCCGACGCGCTCATCGAAGGCGAGGTCAACCTGGGCGCCACGCTCTTCTCGACGCTGATCGTGACGGGCTATCAGCATGCCTACGGGAATATCTATCGCCAGCCCGGCGACTTTTACGAAGCGGCTTACGCTCAGGCTATCGAAACGCTGCTGCCGAGCTTGCAGCCGCTCGACAAGCTGTTCAAAACGGGCAAACTGCCGTCCGCGCATCTCTTCAGCAGCGTGCCGCCCGCACCGCAGTACGCCTCGATCACGCCGCCCGCTTCACCGCCTTTGACACCGCCGGTCCTGAAGCCGCTCTTTGCCGCGGGTTTCGGCGATGCCAACCTCGTGCGCAACGCCTACCGCCTGACACTGCTGGAAGACGCCGCCGCCAATCAGGATGGCGCGTTTCCCAACCCGACCCTTGCGATGAAACCGGCAGCGAATCCGCTGCATCCGTTGCGCCAGGCGTTCAGGCGCAACGACTTGCGCAACTGGGTGCCGCGTGCGCCCGTTCTGATGTGCGGCGGCGCATCCGATCCCACGGTGTTCTTTTTCAACGCGCGCATCGAGCAGGCGTACTGGCAGAACGCCAACGTGCCGGCGGGGCTCACGTCCGTGCTGGATGTGGACGCTCCTGCCGTCGGGCCCGGCGATCCGTATGCGCGCGTCAAGCGGGGTTTTGCGGGCGCGAAGGCAGAGGTCGCGAGTCAGGCCGTGGCCCGCGGTGCGACCGACGGCGGCGCTTTAGCGGTGCTTCGGGCGTACCACGGTGAACTGGTCGCGTCGTTCTGCATGGTGGCGGCGCGGGCGTTCTTCGCCAACTTTTAAGCGCGCGCCGCCCGCGCGTTCTCGCCGCGCTTACGACATCGCGCCGAGCGATTTTCGGGGCGCTGACGCGATAGGATGGCGCGTTGCCACGACGTGCGTGAGCTCGCGCTTGCGCGTCGAATCATCGTCTAAAGCGACAGCCAGCCACGTTCGATCGGCCACGCCAGCAACTTGCGATACAGCGCGATGAGTCCGCGCGTCATGCTCGGGCCGGCGAGCCGCCACGGTGGCGCGACCAGCACGAAAGCCACGCCCGCCACGACGACAGCGCCCGCCATGTCGAGCGGAAAGTGAACGCCGATAAAGATGCGCGCCCAGGCAACCGCGAGCCCGGACAGAACGATGAGCGAGCCGTAGCGTTTCACGCCGCCGAGAAGCAAGGTCAGCGCGATGCTCGCGAAGATCGTTCCGTGATCGCTGGGGAACGAAGGGTCCGGTGCGTGTTCGAGAAACGTGTGGCCGATGCCCAGCACGAACGGCCGCGGTTGTGGCCACGCGAGGCCGATGAGCTGATTGATGCCGAGCGCGAGGAACGTCACGCAGCACGCGCGCAAGGCTGTTTCGCGCTGACGTTCGTCGCCGGAGAGCCACATTGCGGTGAGGCAGAGCGGCACAAGGTAGATGAGGTAGTCTGCGATCGAACGTGCGAGGTCGATGCACCAGGCCGGTGTCGATGGCGTCGCGTCGATCATGAGGAAAAGCGCCTGGTTGAACGCTTCAAGTGTTTGCATAGGGTGTGTTTTTCGATGGACGCCGGCGCGTCGATGTCGAAGGATGGTAACGGGCCAACCTTAGGAAACGCTTAGGCCATGTAATCTGTCGATACAGCAGGGCATCATGAACCGATATTCGAAGGAGACGAGAACGTGGTGAGGATCGATCCGGACCGGTTGCTGAGCGATCTCAAGCAACTACGCAGTTTCGGCGCCACCGGCCCAGGCGTCGTTCGGCTGGCGCTTTCGCCGGTGGATCTGGCGTCACGCGAATGGCTGGCCGCACGTATGACGGAGGCGGGACTCGAGGCCGCGATCGACGGCGTGGGGACCGTGTTCGGACGCTCACGCAAAAGCGGACCCGCGCTCGTGATCGGCTCGCATACCGACACGCAGCCGACCGGCGGCTGGCTCGACGGCGCGATGGGCGTGATCTACGGGCTGGAGATTGCGCGCGCGCTCGCGGAAAACGAGGCGACGCGTCACCTCGCCGTGGACGTCGCATCGTGGATCGATGAAGAAGGCACGTTTTCCGGCTTGCTCGGCAGCCGCAGTTTCGTGGGCGAGAATATCGAGGAGACGATTCGCGACGCCACGAATCGGCAAGGCCAGCGTCTCGAAGACATGCTCGCCACCGCAGGTCTGGCCGGGAGGCCGCGTGCGCGCTTCGAGCCGGGCCGGCAGGTTGCCTATCTCGAACCGCATATCGAGCAGGGCGGCCGGCTGGAAGCGGCCGGCAAGTCCATCGGGGTCGTCACGACGATCGTCGGGCTTCGCGAATTGCGGCTGCGCTTCACGGGGCAGCGCAACCATGCCGGCACGACGCCCATGGCGATCCGGCGCGACGCCGGCGCGGCCTTGGTCGCCTTTATTCCGCAGATGAACGAAGCCTTCGCGCAACTCGCGGATGCCGACACCGTCTGGACGGTGGGCCGCATCGACCTCGATCCCGGCTCGCTGAGCGTCGTGCCTGGCGCAGCGCAGATGTACCTGCAATTCCGCGACGCGAACGCCGCGCGTTTGCAGGCGATGGAAGACAGGCTCGCCGAGCTGGTACGGGACTTCAACGCGCGCAACGCGGTAAGCGTCGAGCTGACCACCATCGACGAACCGATGCAACCGGTGACCATGCACGCGGCGCTCGCGGACCATCTCGCCCGCGCCGCCGATGCGGTGGCGCCCGGCCAATGGATCCGCATGCCGAGCGGCGCCGCGCATGACGCGCAGGTCATCGCGCGCTGCATGCCGGCTTGCATGATGTTCGTGCCGAGCATCGGCGGCGTGAGTCACGATTTCATCGAGGATACGGCCGAGACGCACATCGTTCTCGGTTGCCAGGTCGCGGCCACGGCCGCGGCGGCGATGCTGGAGGAGCAATGGGCGAAACGATCGTAAGCGAATCAGGCGATTTCGTCGTGCGCACGATGTCGGCCGGGGACGTCGCGTTGGCGGTCGAATGGGCCGCGCAGGAAGGATGGAATCCCGGCTTGCACGATGCCGAGTGTTTTCGCGCGGCCGACCCGCGCGGGTTTTTTATCGGCGAATGGCGCGGGGAACCGGTGGCGTGTCTGTCCGCTGTCGCGTACAGCAAGGACTTCGGCTTTATCGGCCTCTATATCGTGAAGCCGGCGTTTCGCGGTCGAGGCTTCGGCATGCGCGTCTGGCAGCACGGTATGGACTATTTGCGAAACCGCAATGTCGGTCTTGACGGCGTGGTCGCTCAACAGGCGAACTACAGGAAGTCCGGATTTCAGCTGGCCTACCGCAACATTCGCTTTCAGGGCGTCGCGCAAGACATCGCTCAGGGCGAGCCCTACGCCGACTTGCTGCATGCTTCGGCGCTGCCCTTCGAGTCGCTGAACGACTACGATCGGCAATGCTTTCCCGCGGCGCGCGAGCGCTTTCTCGCTGCCTGGCTCGCGCAGCCTGGCGCGATGACGCGAGTGGCAGTGAGCGACGGGCAGGTGGTGGGTTATGGCGTGTTGCGGCGTTGTTTGACGGGCTACAAGATCGGCCCGCTCTTCGCCGATAGCAACGAGATTGCCGCTCGCCTGTTCTTTGCGTTGACGTCGAGCATTGCGGGCGAAGTGTTTTTCTTCGATGTGCCCGAGATCAACGCGGATGCGATTGCGCTGGCCGAGCGGCATGGCATGACGAGCGTGTTCGAAACCGCGCGGATGTATACGCGGGAGCAGCCCGCCATATCTATTGAGCGCGTGTTCGGCGTGACTTCATTCGAACTGGGCTGATTGCAGCGCGGTGCTGCCGGTTGTTTGTTTGTTCGTTTGTGCAAGCACCGGCGGTCCACGTCGCGGACCGCCGATGGCAAGCGCTATTTCCATTTCGAGCCGAGATTGTCCAGTCCGGCTTTCTGCAGGTCTTCCGGCAACATCGCAATGCGCAATTCGCAGTCGGCGTTGAATTTCAGAAACCACGGCTCCGCGAGCGCGGGAATCGCCGACGCGTTGTCGATATCCACCACGACGACCGCTCCGCGCGCTCCACTCTGCTCGGTGAAGTAGACGGCCTCCGGTTTTGTCTCTTCCAGTATTTTCCCGATCACTTGCCCGACGGTGCCCTCGCGCACCATGGTGTTGAACGGTTCGTGCGGGATTCGTATGTTGAGAAGCATGCGCATGTCATCCTCCTGTTGACGCCCAAAGGGCTTCTTAAGGATAGGTGCTTTATGCGGACGGTAATACGATCTATCACGAAGCGTTCAACGCGACGCAGGGAAAGTCATCTGCCATCGCGGACCACGCAGCCGATCAATTTCCGAACAATGACGCTTGCGTGCCGCGGCTCGGCGCGTGGCGCGCGGGTTTCGTCTGAGCGTCGGATTTGACCTGAGTGTTGACCGTCACGCTTTCTTCGAGCGCGAACATGTCTGTTTGCCCGTCCGCTTCCGCTTCGAACGAAGTCTGGCCGGCTTCGAGCGAAAGCAGCAGCATCTTGTTCGCCAATCCCCCCGCAAAGCCGGTCAAATCACCGGACGCGCCGATCACCCGGTGGCACGGCGCCACGATGGAAATCGGATTCTTGCCGTTCGCCGCGCCGACCGCCCGCACCGCATTGACGTTGCCGATCTGCGTCGCGATTTCCGAGTAGCTGCGCGTCTGGCCGAACGGTATGGTCAACAGTGCGGCCCACACCTGCTTCTGAAACTCCGTTCCTTGGAAGGTCAACGGAAGGTCGAACTCATGCCGCGTACCGGCGAAATACTCGTTCAGCTGCCGTTCGGTTTCGATCAGCACAGGCCGGTCATTCGCTTCGATCAGCTCACCGAGACGCACCCGGTTCGGCTTGTCGTGTTCCCACAGAATGGCGGCGAGGCGCTCGCCGTTTGCAACGAGTTTCAACTGGCCGACGGGCGAGTCCATCAACTTGTAGGCGTATGTCACTTTGCTTGCTCCTGACTGGTTGGAGGCACAGATGCGCGCAAGGCGGGTCTGCGAATACGCGCACCGTGCGCGCCGAATATCCGACAGTGTGAGCCTCGCTCTCTCTGACTGCGCTCCGAATCTTGCTGTCCAATTCTTCGCGGCCGATGTCGGTCGGCGGCGCGTGACTCTGGACGGGACGATGCATCACTGTACAACCCTTTTCAACCGTTTTCGCGCGAGGCTCGTGACTCAGTAGAATTGATACCTTCGATTTGAAGCACACCGGCAACCGGATCTCTCTTCCACGACTGTGACGACAACACTTGATCAATTGCGGGCCGGCCAGCTCGCGGGCACGCGCCGGCTGAAACTGGCTTGCGGCCTGACTGAATTTCCGCGCGAGATTTTCGACCTCGCCGATACGCTGGAAGTTCTCGACCTCTCGGGCAACGCGCTCACCTCGCTGCCCGACGATCTGCCACGTCTGCGCAAGCTGCGCATTCTCTTCGGCTCCGACAACCCGTTCACCGAGTTGCCCGAAGTGCTGGGACAGTGTTCGCAATTGAGCATGGTTGGCTTCAAGGCCAACCGCATCAAACATGTATCCGGTAAAGCCTTGCCCCCGCAATTGCGCTGGTTGATCCTCACAGACAACGAGATCAAAGTGTTGCCGGCCGAAATCGGCCGCTGTTCCCAATTGCAAAAGCTGATGCTGGCGGGCAACCGTCTGCGAACGCTTCCGGAAGAACTGGCGGCCTGTTCGAAGCTCGAATTGCTGCGGCTCGCCGCGAATCAGCTCGATGGAATGCCTGACTGGTTGCTGCGTCTGCCGCGGCTGTCCTGGCTGGCGTACGCCGGCAATCCGTTCAGCGAGGCGCTCGAAGCGGCAGCGCTGATCGACTCGTCGAGCGCCGCGATAGCGTGGCACGACTTGAAACTCGAAGCGCCGTTGGGCGAGGGCGCCTCGGGTGTCATCTATCGCGCGGAGCTTGCGGGTCGGCACGGCGCGTCCCGTTCTGTCGCGGTGAAACTGTTCAAGGGCGCGGTGACCAGCGACGGGTTGCCCGACTGTGAAATGGCAGCCTGCATTCGCGCGGGCGATCATACGAACCTGATCCCGGTGGCGGGAAAAGTGAAGGATCATCCCGCCGGCACGCACGGTCTCGTGATGGAACTGATCGATCCGCACTTCACCAACCTCGCCGGTCCGCCGAGTCTCGAATCGTGCACGCGCGATATTTATGGCGCCGACACACGTTTCGATATGGCTTCGGCGTTGGGCATTGCGTACGGTATCGCGTCGGCGGCGTGTCATTTGCACGAGCAAGGCATCATGCACGGCGATCTGTACGCGCACAATATCCTGTACGGCGGACAGGGGCGCGCGTTGTTGGGCGATTTCGGCGCGGCGTCGTTCTATGCTTTGGGCGATCGGGGCATCGGCCTCGCGCTTCAGCGCCTCGAAGTCAGAGCCTACGGTTGTCTGCTCGAAGAGTTGCTTGAACGATGCGATTGGCCGGAGGCGTCGGCGAACATTCGCGCTCTCCTGGTGGAGTTGAAGGACAATTGTTTGAGCGAGGCGATCGGCAGCCGGCCGTTGTTCGATGAGATCGTCGCGCGTTTGCTGGCGCTGATGGGCTATCGATGAACGGCGGGCCGCGTCATGGCCGTCTTTCGTTCGACTGCAATACGGCGAATCGTCAGCGCGCCCCAGAAGGAGAGATTCGATGATGCACAAGACGCCCCGAAGCATGTCGTCCTGGAGGATGCGTCGCCGGGTGCTGATTGCCGGCGCGCTGGCCGCGGCCGGCATCGGCGGCGCGGCCGATGCAGCGGCTACGCCGGGCGGAAAGCTCAAGATCGCGCTCGTGCTGAAGTCGCTCGGCGACCCGTTCACGGTGGCGATGGCGAACGCCGCGCAGAACTACCAGCAGCATTACGGCTCGCAATTCGATCTGACGGTGCGCGGCACGGCCACTGAAAGCGACACGACTGGGCAGATCCGCATGGTCGAGGAGATGATCAAGGCGAAGATGAACGCGATCGTCATTGCCCCGACCGATTCGAAGGCGCTGACGGCGGTGGTCGCGCGCGCGATCAAGGCGGGCATCATCGTGGTTTCGATCGACAATCCGCTCGACGAGGCGTTTCAGGACGCGGCCGGCATTTCCGTGCCGTTCGTCGGCCCGAACAATCGCAAGGGCGCGCAGCAGGTGAGCAACTATCTGGCGGAGCGGCTCAAGACGGGCGATCAGGTGGGCGTTATCGAAGGCAGTTCGGCCGATCGCAATGCACAGCAACGCACGGACGGTTGCCGGGATGCAATGAACGCCGCGGGGATCAACATCGTCGCGGTTCAGACCGGCGACTGGGAATATGGGAAGGGCCGCGACGCCGCTTCGAAGATGCTCAGCGAGCATCCGCAGATCCGCGGGCTCATGTGCGGCAACGACAATATGGCAATGGGCGCGGTCGACGCGATTCGCGATGCGGGCAGAACCGGCGGCGTGTACGTCACCGGCTACAACGATATCGACGCGATCAAGCCGTTGATCGCCGATGGCCGCGTGCTCGCCACGATCAATCAGTTCGCCGCGCGGCAAGCTGTATTCGGTGTCGATGTGGCCTTGAAGGCGGTGACCGAACAGAGGAAGCAGAGCGAATTGTCGAGCGTGATCGAAACACCGCTGCAGCTCGTCACGGCCGCGAATCACTAAAAAAGCCCGAGCCGTCGCAAGGCTGCTGCGAACGCGAGCGCTCGCACGTTCGCAACAGCGCACGTCACGTCGATTATTCCGCCTTGATCTTGCGCGGCTTGGTGGCTTTTTCGAGCTTGTTGTATTCGAACTCAGGCACCGATTTCAACGCATCTTTCGTCGCGCCTGCGAGGAACAGATTGCCGTCGCGGATCTCGAAGTGATCGACCGGAATCGCCACGTAGTGCTTACCCATGCCGAGGAAGCCGCCCACCGACACGACCGCATACGTCGCCTTGCGGTCCGGCGAAATGATCACGTCATAGATGCTGCCGATCTTGTCGTTCAGATCGTTGTAGACCGGCTCGTCGACGAGGGCGCGACGCACGCTCCAGCCCTTTAGCAGCGCATTGGTTTGCTCGACAGTGCCGCCGAGCGGTTGCAGTCCGGCAATTTGCGCATAGGCGCCTTGCGAGGCGCAGATCGCGGCGAGAGCGGTCGCGCAGATCAGTGTTTTTGCTTTCATTTTCTGCTCCTTGTTGTTTGTTTAGCTGTCAGCTTCATAGCTCAGTATGCGGAAGCACGTGACGTGCCCGGGCGCCGGCGTGAATCGTCATTCGTGCCTCGAGACCAGTGTTCAATTGCTGCGGCAAGATCGACCGGCTGGCTTTCGACGTGGCGCACGCATGCCCAGTCCACGGCTCTGTACGCGCGACCACAGAGCGTATTGCCGCAACCATGCACAATCGGCGTGATATCCGGGCGGCGCCTGCGGCGCACCTGTGCCGGCGCGCCCGGCCCGCTTGCCGGCGCGAACCGATGCGCGGCGACGGCGGCCACCGCCCGCCGCATTGGAGAAGCAATGGGCTGGAAAAGTCTGCTGATCGAAACACCGGTCTGGTTGATGGGCCGCTTCTGCCCGCCACGGTTCGATCCGGATCGCGACACGCCGCGCGAGATTCTCGTGCTGCGTCCGAACGATTTCGGCGAACTGCTCACCACCACGCCGCTCTTCGAGGCGCTGCGCAAACGATTTCCGACGACGCGCCTGATTGCCGGCGTAGGCAGTTGGGGGCGTCCGATACTCGAGAACAATCCCTTCGTCGACGAGATCGTGGAAATCGACGCGCCATGGAACAACAAGCTCGTCGAGGACCGCTCGCACGGCAACGTGCTGCGTTTTCTGTGGAAGTCTCCACAGGTCGCCGCACTGCGCGCGCGCGGCGGCTTCGATGTGGGTATCGACGTGCTCGGCAGCTACATGGGCGCGCTGCTGATGATGCGTACGGGCGTGCGGTATCGCGTTGGCGTGCGCGGCTATCGCGGCGGCTGGAGCGGCTGTCAGGCGTTTATCGAATTCGCTGCCCGGCAATGCGGCCGCGCCGCGCTCGCGCAGGGCGAACTGCTCGGCGCGACGGCGCTGCCGGAAGCTCGCCCGCAACTGTTCCTGACCGGCGACGAGCGCGCCACCGCAACGCAAATCTGGACTGTGGGCAACGTGCCGGGGCACCGCACCGTGCGGTTGATCGCCGGCGTTGGGGCCGGCGTGCCGACCAAGGCATGGGACGCGCGCCAGCTCGGCGCCGCGCTCGCGAGGATCGCGCAGACGTTGGAACAAGCCGGCGACGCGTGCGATATCGTGATCGTCGGCAGCAAAGCGGATCAGGCGCGCGCCGCCGAGGCGATCGACGCGGCGGGCTCGGGCGTGCCGATCCGCTCGCTGGCAGGCGAGGTGCCGATGCGCGTGATGTTCGCTCTCGCTGAAGAGGCCAACGTCGTGCTGACGAACTCGACGATGTTGATGCACGTCGCGGCCGCGTTTCGCCGTCCGGCCGTTGCCGTGATCGGCGGAAGCATCACCCGACCCGATAGGCATGACGCCATCTGGGGTTATCCGCCGCCGTATCGCAGTGTGTCGCCTGAGCAATATGTTGTGGGCGAACCTGCGCGGAACTGGCCGAGCATCGAACGGGTCGTGCAAGCGGTGCTTGAAGCGGTCGCCACGCAGCAACGGGCGCAAGTCGACGCGGCAGCTTGAGGTCGCACTATCTGCGATTTCCGGGCCGTTTATCCACGGCGGTAGAATTTCAATTCTTCCTGCCTCGCAGCACGGACCTTGTACAAGGACGGAGCAATTGCCGTGGACACGCCTGACCTCTACAAACTCTACCGGGATTACATTGGCTGCCTGAACAAACAGGACTGGCCGAACCTCGGGCTGTACGTCGACGACGACGCGCACTACAACGGTCAGCGCATTGGCTTATCCGGCTACCGCGAGATGCTGGAGAGAGACTTCCGCGAAATTCCGGACCTTTATTTCAACATCCAGCTGTTGATTTCGGATCCACCTTATATAGCCAGCCGGCTCGGCTTCGTTTGTACGCCAGTGGGCACGTTCCTCGGCCTCGCCGTCAACGGCAAGCGCGTGTCCTTCACTGAGAATGTGTTCTATCAATTCCGTAATGGAAAGATCGAGCAGGTGTGGTCGGTGATCGATAAGGCCGCCATCGAAGCGCAGCTCGAACCCACTGGCGCTGCTTGAACGTCGAGCCGTTAGTTTTGCGGGCCGTGCAGGTTCACCGAGCCGCTGCGGTTGGCGGCGGTGTCTGCACGACAGGCGCGGCGGCTTGCAAAATGTCGTCCCGAAGGCCCGTGCGCGGCGGATAGATGCGTATGCAGTTGATGGTCTGCTTGGTCGCTTTGGCGGCGTCGCCTTCGGACACGAGATGCCGGTCCCAGCCCTCCGTGTACACGGCGCCCCACGGACCGAGATCGAGAATGGTCGTGTACCAGTCGATATGAAGCGGCAGCATCTCGCCGCCGAGCAGATCGCAGACGACATTGTGACCGGCGTAGCGTCCCATCGGCCGGCTGTGCTGACATGACATGACCGATGGCCGCGCGCCGTCGATCAACACGCGCGCGCAGTCACCGGCAGCGAATACATGCGGGACGTTTTCCACGCGCATGTAGGCGTCTATCGGAAGGCGTCCAAAAGGATCGAGTGTCACGGGGATTTGCGCGGTCAACGCGTTCGCGCGCATGCCGCCGCACCAGATCACCGTGGCCGCGTCGATGCGCCTGCCATTCGTGAGTTCGACGCCGTCGGCATCCACCGACTGCAGGGAGACGCCGGCGAGCATCTCGACGCCGAGAGCGTCCATGGCGCGCTCGATCACAGGCTGCGCGCCGCCCATCGCCTGGCCGATCTTCGCCGAGCGATCGGCCAGCACGACATGCACGGCGTCTCGATGCGCGTCGCCCGCGATGCCGCGCAACCGCGCCGGCAGTTCGGCCGCCAGTTCGATGCCCGTCAAGCCGGCCCCGACCACCACGGCTGTAAACGGACTCGCCGCGTTCGCAAGCGACGGCAAGCCGCGCAAGTGCGCCGCGAGTTTCGTTGCGCCTGAGAAGGTATCGACGTCGAACGCGTGCTCGGTCAAGCCGGGAATGTCGGGGTGGACGAGCTGGCTGCCCGCCGCGACGACGAGCCGGTCGTAGGAGAGCGTCTGCGTCAGCCCTTGGGTCTGAACGGTGATGCAACCGTTTGCCGAATCGATGCCGGATACTTCGCCTTCGACGAGCCGCACGCCGATCGGCCCGAGCACATCGGCGAGCGGCACGCGCGTCTCGTCCAGATTCTGTTCGTAGTTCCGCACCCGGATGCTGTGATACGGCGTGCCGTTGATCACGACCACTTCCACCTGATCGGCGGGCACGCGCAGTTCGTCGAGTTTGCGCGCCGCGCCCACGGCGCTCCACAGTCCGGCGAAGCCGGCGCCGATCACCACGATCCGCTTCAAGACGTTCTCCTATGGGAACCCTGTGTGGACCTTCAAGCGCCGGCGCAGCGGCGGCGATTTCAGGGGCATGATAGCCCGCGCTGGTAGCTTACTCGCGCCAAAGCGGACGCTGAAGCCGATCGTCAGTGCTCCTCCGCCATGTTCGGCGATTTGAGCGACTGCGATATAATCGCATGCGATGTATAATGTCGCCAGCGAGGCGTCAGCCTCTACCGAACGAGGACGAAGATGAAATCGACCGACCAACCCGCTTCCACGGATGTGAAGCTGTCCGACTTTTTGTGCTTTGCGGTCTATTCAGCGAACCTGGCATTCGGCAAGGCCTACAAGCCGATTCTCGAAGAACTGGGGCTGACCTACACGCAATACATCACGATCATTGCGCTGTGGGAGGAGGACAACCAGACTGTCAGCAGTCTGGGCGAGAAGCTGTTTCTCGAGTCCAACACACTCACGCCAATCCTGAAGAAGCTGGAGGCGGCGGGTTATGTGGAAAGACAGCGGGACCCGGAAGACGAGCGTCAGGTGCGGGTGGGGCTTACGAAAAGTGGCCGGCGCTTGCGCGAAAAAGGTCTGAACATGGACCTCGTCGAAGCAACGGGCCTCGCACCCGATGAGTTCTCGAAAGTGCAAAAGGCGATCGTGACGCTGCGCAACAATCTCGTCAAAGCGGTGCAGAACGGGGAATGAGTTGCGGATCACGCGATCCATGAGCGTATCGTCAGGCGCCTTGCAAAACGAAGAAGCACGCGGACATTGTCCGCGGGCTTCTTCGTTTATTGCGCCGCGGTAATTCGACCGTTAGCGCTCAATTTGACCGTTAGCCGCGCTCCGGCAGCTTCCAGTTCGGCCGGACGAAATGGCACGTGTAGCCGTTGGGAATGCGCTCCAGATAGTCCTGATGTTCCGGCTCAGCCTCCCAGAACGGGCCGGCCGGAGCAACTTCGGTGACGACCTTGCCGGGCCAGAGATCGGAAGCCTCGACGTCGGCGATGGTGTTCTCGGCCACTCGCTTTTGCTCATCGTCGAGATAGAAGATGGCCGAGCGGTAGCTCATGCCGATGTCGTTGCCCTGGCGGTTCTGCGTCGTTGGATCGTGAATCTGGAAGAAAAACTCGAGGATCTTGCGATAGCTGATCTGACTCGGGTCGAACACGATCTCGAGCGCCTCGGCGTGCGTGCCGTGGTTGCGGTAAGTGGCGTTGGGCACGTCGCCGCCGGTGTAGCCCACGCGCGTGGACAGCACGCCGGGGTAGCGCCGCAGCAGGTCTTGCATGCCCCAGAAGCAGCCGCCGGCCAGGATGGCGGTTTCGGTTTGCGTCGTCATGTCAATCCAATCCTTTTCGTCAGTGGTTGGCTCGCCGTCTATCGGATGCGATCCCGCAAGCATGCCAGAGATCGGCTCGGCTAGCCGACCGGCAGGCAAAGCCCATCATGCCGCCATTGGCATGCGTAGCCGGCCGGGATCTTGCCGCGGCCGGCCGCGCGCCTCAATGGCGCGCGTAAAGACTGTCGCGGGGCGCGACGGCGACCCGGCTTGCGGATTCCGACTGACCGGAGACGACGCCGCCGTACGCCGCTTGCGCGCCCGCTGCGTCGTCGTTGCTCGCCGCGACGGTTTGCGCGCTCTGGCCGCGTTGCGACGCCGGGGCGCCGACCGAAGGCCGGTAGAAGGGAGCGGGGCCGTAGCCGCCGGCGAACGCGGGCGCGGCGGCGGAAGCAGACAGTGCGAGGAGCAGTGCAGCGACGAATTTGGTTTTCATGGTGAAACTCCGCTAAAAAATGTTCGATGAGGGGCGCGAGCCTTGCCGGATCGCACCCACAAGTGCCAGTTCAGTGATCGAAAAATCAGGCGACGTTGACGAGGACGTCGATGTTCCCGCGCGTGGCTTTCGAATACGGGCAGATCTGGTGTGCTTCATGCGCGATGGCCTCGGCGACTTCGCGCGCCACGCCCGGCACGCTGACGTTGAAGCGGGCCTGGAGCAAGTAGGCTTCACCGGTCATGCCCAGATCCACCTCGATATCCACGGACAGATCGGACGGGAGCGTCACTTTCTTCGCCTGAGCCACGAGGCCGATCGCCGAGATGTAACAGGCCGACCAGGCGCCGGCGAACAACTGCTCCGCGGTCGGATGGGCCTCTACGGCCGGGAACGAGATGTCCGCGCCGGCGCCTTTGCCCGCCGACAGATTCAGGTCGACGCGACCGCCGCGGCCGCTGAACGTCGTGTGGGTTTTGCCGGTGAGCAGGACTTTTTCGATCTTGGTCATGATGAATTCCTTGATGGTCAGAGCTGTGAAATTGCTTTAAATCGTATGCGATGTAATCGCATACGTCGAATAATGGAGAAGAAGTCCGGCCTTGTCAAGCGCATAAGATTAAATCGCATACGATTTATTTCGTCAGAAGCGGCACGCGTTTGCCGGCCTAGGCCGCGCTTGCCTGACTGGGACAGCCGCTGACGAGGATTTCCGGCCGGTCCGCGCCGTTGCGATTGACTAGACTACGAGTTACCTCAATCCGACGCGCACTACGCCGTGAAGCGAAAGACGATCCCGGAGGACGACGACAGAAAGATCGACGCCGACGCGCAAAGTCGCACGGCGAGCGACGGCATTCGCGGTGAGGCAGGCGAGGGCGGACGTGGCGCCTTGCAGAAGGCGGCGACATGGCTGGAGCAACTCGATCCCGGCACGCATCGCCGGATCAAGGGACTGCGGCTCGTCACCGCGTACGGGATCGCCGCCGCGCTCGGAACCTTGCAGGACGTCACCCACGGTTTGCCCGGCGCGACGCTGGTCGGTTCGCTGGCCGGCAATTTCGCGCTGTGGGCCAGCGTCTCGGAGGCGCGTGTCTCCCGGCCCGAATCAAGCCGCGACCTGGCATTCCTGTGTGCCTCCGCCGTGCTCGGCGCGGCCATGTTCATCGCGTTCGCCCCGATCCTGCAGACCCTGGGCGCGGCGGGCCCCGAGCTGACGCTCGTCACGGGCGCTTTTCTTGTCGGCTACCTGAAGCGCTTCGGCATTCTGGGCGCGGGAATGGGCTCGCAGATATTCATCGGCCAATTGCTCGCCTACAACGTTCATCTGACGCCGGTCGACATGCCGGCCGTCGTGGTGGCGGGATTGATCGCCACGCTCGCGTCCATTGTTCCGCGTCTGCTCAGCGGTCCGGCGGAGCGTCCGGCCGTGACGGTGCTTTCGCCCGTCGACATGCCGGATCGCTGGAAACTTTCGGCCGAACTCATCATGGGCCTGCAGGCGGCGAGCGGCGCGCTGGTCGTGGTCGTGTTGAACGAGACGATCGGCCTCAAGGAATCCGCCTGGGCGATCACGGCCAGCACCTACGTGGTGGCGGGCTCGGCGAGCGGCACGGCGGAGCGGGTGCGCCGGCGGATCATCGGCACCCTGGTGGGCGTGCCGCTGGGCCTGGCCTGCCTGCCGCTCGTCGAGCACGTGCCGCTGCTCGCCTGGGCCGCCGTCGCGGCCGCCATGATCATCTACGCGATGGCCTTGCCCGAGCGCTACGACATCGCTTGCGGGGCGTTTGCCTTCACCTTGATCGTGACGCTGGCGATCGGCGGCGTGCACTCCATTTCGTTTCTTGGCGCGCGCGCGTGGGAGACGCTCCTCGGCGGGGCGGTCGGCCTGCTGGCGGCGAAATTCATCTTTCCGCTGCGCGTGTGACGGGTCGCCATGACGAGCGTCGCGCGATCGTCCGCCTGCTTACGATCCCAGCTTTTCCATCAGGAAGTCGACGAAACTGCGCACGCGCGACGAGAGATGCCGCGCATGCGGGTAAAGCAGCACGAACGGCCGCGAACAACCGCCGTAGGGAATGAGCAATTCCTTGAGCGTTCCCGCCGCGATGTCTTTCTCGACGATGAACCGATAGGTCTGAAAAATACCCGCCCCGTGACGTGCGAGCGTTGCCCCGGCAAGCACGTCGCCCGACGACGTGTAACCGCCGCTCGTCATCGTCTCGACTACCTTGCCGTCGACTTTGAACAGCCACGGAAGATTGCGGCCGGTGCTCGGCAATGCGTACTGGACACAGTCGTGATGGACCAGGTCGTCGGGCGTTTTCAGTTTGGCGGCGCCGCGCAGATAAGCCGGCGAAGCGACGACCACCAGTTCCGCGTCCTCGATCGTGCGCGCGATCAGCCCGGAGTCTCCCGGCGCCGCGCCGCGAATGGCCAGGTCGAAGCCTTCTTCGCCAAAGTCGATGTTGCGATTGCTGAGATGCGTTTCGACGGTTACGCCCGGATAGCGTTGGCGAAACTCGGCCAGCAGGGGCAGCACGCGGTAGTGCCCGTACGGCGTGGGCATGCTGATGCGCAGCACGCCGGTCGGCGCGGTTTGCTGTCCGGTCGCTTCGCGCTCGGCTTCGGCGAGTTGGGCCAGCGCCAGACGGCATTGTTCGAAGTAGCGTCGTCCTGCATCGGTCAGCCGGATCTGCCGGGTGGTCCGCACGAACAATCGCACGCCGAGGCGCTCCTCCAGACGCGCGACCGTACGGCTGACGGCGGCCGGTGTGACGCTCGCGGCGTTAGCGGCCTCGGTGAAACTCTCCAGTTCGGCTGCCAGGCAGAATAGTTCGATACTGCCCAGAAGGACATCTTCAAATTGACGCTGCATGGTCTCTCGGCGAGGTGCCTGATAGCGCGGTCTGGTCGGGCCGTGGAACGCCCGTCCGAAATGGCCGCGTTCGGCGTGGAACAGGGGTTCGTACGGAATATCACGACTATATTGTAGTGACACTCGATGAGGAAGCGACATGACCAATCAGACAGGCAAGCGTGCCTTGCTGCCCTTGCTGGGCATCGACAAACCGATCATTCAGGCGCCGATGGCGGGCGTCACCACGCCCGCACTGGCCGCGGCTGTGTGCAACGCGGGCGGACTCGGCTCGCTGGGCGTCGGAGCGATGAACGCCGACGGCGCGCGCAAGGTGATCAGGGAGACGCGCGCGCTGACGGGCAAGCCGTTCAACATCAACGTGTTCTGCCATCGGCCTGCACAAGCGGACGCGGCGGTCGAGCAGCAATGGTTGAGCTGGCTTGCGCCGCATTTCGAAAAGTACGGGGCAACGCCGCCGGCGAAACTGTCGGAGATCTACACGAGCTTCCTCGCGGACCCCGCCATGCTGGCGGTGTTTCTGGAGGAGAAGCCGGCGATCGTCAGTTTTCACTTCGGCTTGCCGTCGGCGGATGTGATCGCCGAACTGAAACAGGCGGGCATCACGCTGCTCGCCAGTGCGACAAATTTGCAGGAAGCGGCGCAGCTCGAAGCGGCGGGCGTGGACGCGATCGTGGCGCAAGGTATCGAGGCCGGCGGGCATCGCGGTGTCTTCGACCCGGATGCATTCGACGACCGGTTGGGCACGTTCGCCCTGACACGTTTGCTGGCCAGCGAATGCCGGCTGCCGGTGATCGCCGCCGGCGGCATCATGGACGGCGCGGGCATTGCCGCGGCGCTCGCGCTCGGCGCTCAGGCCGCGCAGCTTGGCACGGCCTTCGTGGCGTGTACCGAAACGTCGATCGACGAGGGTTATCGTCGCGCGTTGCTTGGCGAGGCGGCGCGCCGCACGACTTTCACGGCGGCGATCTCCGGGCGGCTGGCGAGAAGCATGGTGAACAGCTTCACAGCGCTCGGCGCCGACCCGCGTTCACCCCAGCCGGCCGCCTATCCCATGGCCTACGATGCCGGCAAGGCGCTGAACGCGGCGGCAAAGGCGAAAGGCGAGTCCGGCTACGGCGCGCATTGGGCAGGCCAGGCCGCCGCGCTGGCAAGGTCGTTGCCGGCGGCGGAACTGATGGCCCAGTTGGAGCGCGAACTGAAGCAGAGCATCGAGCAACTGCGGCAGTTCGCGAACTGAAAACTAACAGCCCAACGGGTTGAGCGCTCCCGTTGCGACGCTCAACCTGGCTTCTGGGCGAGCTGCTTGCGATAGGCCTCGACCGGCATGCCGCCCCAGCCCCAGTTCTCCATGTCCACTTCTTCGATGACCACGAAGGTCGCGGCGAGCGGCTTGTTCAGCACGTCCAGCAGCACCTGGCTGACGCCTGCGATGAGCTGGGCTTTTTCGTCGGCCGTGACGGCATCGTTGCCGGGTTTGGAACCTTCGCGGGTCACCTGAATTGTGACGATAGGCATGGCGTTCTCCGTAATCCTCGGTTGACGTGAAGGGCGCCGGTCAGCGGCGCCCTGGCGCGATCAGTGGCCTGCGCTCTGGCCGCCGTCGACGTGCAGAATTTCGCCCGTCACGAACGGCGCCGAGTCCAGGAACAGGACAGCGTTCACGATATCGCTCATTTCGCCCATATGCCCGACAGGATGCAGCGCGCCGAGCGCCGCATGGGTTTCTTCCGCATGCATCGGCGATTTGATGATGCCCGGCGCGACCGCGTTCGCGCGGATGCCCTTCTTCGCGTATTCGATGGCGAGGGACTTCGTGGCCGCGTTCAGGCCGCCCTTGGTCAGCGAGGCCAGCACAGAGGGCACGCCGTCGATGGCGTGGTCGACGAGACTCGTCGAAATGCTGACCACGTGGCCGCTGCCGTGCTTTTCCATCTCGGCGATGGCCAGCTGCGTGATGAAGAAGAAGCCGTTGAGGTTCACCGCGGTGACCTTCGCGTAGTCTTCGGCCGTATAGCTGGTGAAGGGCTTGGCAACGAAGATGCCGGCGTTGTTGACGAGCGTGTCGATGCGGCCAAAACGGGCGATGGCTTCACGAATCACGCGCTGTGCGGTGGCCGGTTCGCCGATATCGCCTGCCACGGTCAGGACGTTCGGATCTTCCGAGGGCTTGACCGAACGTGCGGTCGCGACGACGCGGTAGTCGAGCTTGCGAAACGCGTTGACCAGTTCTGCGCCGATGCCTTGCGATGCGCCCGTAACGACAACGACTTTTTGTGATGTGCTCATGGCTGAATCTCCGGATAAGTAACTTGGGATCAAATGCTGATCGGGCCGGTGGCTCCGATGGGTATGAAATCTAGGCGCATCCACGCCGATCTCGAACACCCGCCATGGACAAACAGTCTTGCGTGCCAGGTACAAATGGGATTTGCGGTGAGTGAGCAGGCGCGCACGGCCTGCGCCACGGCCGAGGCCGCGAGTGGTTGTTTGCGGCGCGACGCGATTTATTGCTGGCTTGCCGCCGAGGCCATGCGAAAGACCGAGAGGCCTTCCATCGGGTCCAGTGTTTCTCGCCACGGCGCGCGCTCCAGCAGGCGGACCGTGTCTTCGTAACCCGCAAGCCAGCGCCGTTCGATGCCGGCCGAAGAGAAATCGATGTCGCGGTTCAGGTCGTCGTTATCGAATGCCGGTGCGTCGAGTTCCAGCACGCGCATCGTCGTGCCGCAGCCCCAGCCGAGCAGTTCGCGCACCTGCGGATCATTGAGTGTCGCTTCGGGCAGATGTTGGCCCAGTTCGCGGATCACGTGACGCAAGCGGTGAATCTGCTTCTGTCGATCGAGATGACTCTCCGCGCGGCTCGAATACTGAATGTCGCGTTGCCGGCTCATGACCTGCAAGATCGACTCGGGTTCCGGACCGCTCGAAGGCCACAACTGCACCGAGAAAATCACCGAGTCGCGTCGCGGCCGGTCGTCGAGCACGGCTTCGAGCGGTGTATTCGAATAAATGCCGCCGTCCCAGTACGATTCGCCTTCCAGTTGCACCGCCGGGAAGCCGGGCGGAAAAGCGGCGGAAGCCATCACGTGTTCGACGTCCAGCAACGCATCGCGATTCGTGAAGTAGCGCATGCGTCCACTGCGGACATTGACCGTGCCGACGGTTAGCCGCGTCGTCTTCTGGTTCAGGTAGTCGAAATCGACGAGCGAAGCCAAGGTTTCGCGCAGTGGTTCGGTCGAATAGAAGGCTGCCTGATCGGAACGAACGCGTGCCTGAAGGCCCGCCCACGACTGCAACTGCGGCGCGAAAAACGACGGCACGCCTTGAGTGACCGTGACAAAATCGCGCAGCCAGTTTGCGAGTCGCGGCAGCCAGTTTGCCGCTTCCATGCCCTGACGTGCCACGCCGTTCCAGAACCGGGTCAGGCGCGCCATACGATTCTCAGGCAGATTGCCGGCGATGATCGCGCCATTTATCGCGCCGATCGAGGTGCCGATGACCCAGTGAGGTTCGACTTTGCCGTCGTGAAGAGCCTGATACACGCCCGCCTGGTAAGCACCGAGCGCGCCGCCGCCCTGAAAGACCAGCACGATCTGGCCGGGAATGTCCGGTGGCGAATGCGCAGTGTCATCTGCGCCGGTCTGATGTTCGACGTGTGTGTCGTTGCCCATGACAAACCTCCCGGACGCATGCTGCGGTGTCGCTGATTCTGCCACGGTATGGATTCACGTCATCACACGCAGCGGTGAATTTAGTCAATGTTTCCTTAATGTCGAAACCAGGCGCGTTGACGCTACATAACGTCTAAATGCGAATTGGCTATTGTCCATTTTCCAACACTGATCGCGTGTTGTTTTTTTGATTAGCGATGCTACACTTCCTCAGCAATCAGATTGAAAGCGTTTCGCGGCAACTGGCCATTGCCTTCTGACATTTCTGCACGGTGTCAGACATCGTATTGACATACCGCTAGAAGAAAAAGGAGCACGTATGCATCGGTTGGCGAGCGAGTCTTGATGCATTCATTGGCATCGCACCGACCAGGCGGCATATGGCCGCCCACTTCCTTTTTGCCTCGCGTAGCGTAGATAACGCAACAACGCAGCAATTGATCTGCAAACGAACCTGCCTTCGAGAGCACGCGCATCCGGACGCGAAGCTAACGCGTTAGCGCAGTTTCAGTCGTGTTGCCGGGTGTGCCAGACCGCACCGAAGCTGCAAGTTTCCGGTGCAGCCGGTTGCGCCTCGACGCCCGCGTCATAGCGCCGCGGAGATTTGCCGACGGAGATCAAGATGACACGACGGACGCACGTCTTTGCCGCTTGCCTCGTACTGACCGCCTTCGCGACGCTGAGCGGGTGCCATGAAAAAGAGGCGCCCGCGGCCGCGCGGCCGCCGGTCAATGTCGACGTGGTCGACATTGCATTACGCGACGTGCCGGTCGTGTTCGATTACGTCGGCCAGACGGAAAGCTCGCAGCAGGTCGAAATACGCGCGCGCGTGAACGGCTTTCTCGAGAAGCGCGTCTATCAGGAAGGCTCGATGGTCCATCAGGGCGACGTGATGTTCGTGATGGATCGCAAACCCTTCCAGGCGAGTCTCGACGCCGCGCGCGCGGAGTACGCGCAACAGAAAGCCCGTCTCGACACCGCGCAGGCGAATCTCAATCGCGTGCGTCCGCTCGTCGCGAAGAATGCGCTGAGCCAGAAAGACCTCGACGATTCGATCGGCCAGCAGCAGGCAGCGGCGGCGGCGCTCGAACAGGCACGCGCGAACGTGACAAGCGCGAATCTGAACCTCGGCTATACGACGATCACGGCGCCGGTCACCGGCCTGTCGAGCTTCGCGAAGAGGCAGGACGGCTCGTATATCGACTCGGCCAACAGTTTGCTGACCTATGTCGCGAAGCTCGATCCCATGTGGATCAACTTCTCGTTGTCCGAGAACGAAATGCTGCAACTGCGCACGCAGACCGCGAATGGCACGCTGAAACTGCCGCAGATCGACGATCTCGAAGCGGTCATCGTGCTTGCCGACGGCAGCATCTATCCGCAACGCGGCCATATCGCATTCAGGGACGCGTCGCTGAGCTCCGAGACCGGCACGTATCTGATTCGCGCGGCCGTGCCCAATCCGGCCGGCGCGCTACGGCCCGGCCAGTTCGTGCGCATCAAGCTGCTGGGCGCCGAGCGGAGCGCGGCGGTCGCCGTACCGCAAGGCGCGATCTTGCAGGGACCTCGCGGCGAATATGTTTGGACCGTCGACAAAGACAACAAAGCCCAGCAACGTGCGATCGAAACGGGCGAGTGGAACGGTAACGACTGGGTGGTCAATTCGGGTCTGCGCGTGGGCGATCGCGTGGTGATCGACAACACGTTACGGTTGATGCCTGGTGCGGCGGTGAATGCCCACGTCGTGCCGATGCCGGCGGCGAGCGTGAATATTGCCGCGTTGTCGGGCGGCGGTGCTGGGCCGGCTGGCGGTGGTGGCAACGCTGGCACCAGTGGCAATGCGACGGGCGTTGCGGGTCAAACTGACGCAAGCACCGCATCTGGCACGGTGAATGGCGCTGCAAGCGCATCAGGCAACGCAGGCACGTCCGGCAACGCAGCCGCTCAGGCAAATGCAAAGGGCACATCGGCAAACGCGACCAACCCGTCGGCACTCCCGGCCAAACAAACCGCGGTGTTCTTCGGGCTTGGCAGCGCGAGTCTCGATTCGCAGTCGGCCGACGCGCTCGCGGGCGTCGCGCGCCGGTTGCTCGCCGCGCCCGGTTCGCGCGCCGTGATTTCCGGCTACACCGATTCCAGCGGCTCCTATGAAGCGAACGTCAAGCTCGCCGCCGCGCGCGCCGCGACAGTGCGTTCAGCGCTGATCGTCGCGGGTGTCGACGTCGCGCGTATCGAAATGCGCCGTCCCGCGCGCATCGTGGCAAGCGACGCGCCCGACAAGTCGCGCCGTGTCGATGTCACCCTCGCGCCGTCGGCGGGGGGCTGATCGATGAAGTTCGCCCACTTTTTTATCGACCGGCCGATCTTCGCGTCGGTGCTGTCGATCATCCTCGTGGTGGCCGGCATCGTCGCGATGTTCAACCTGCCGATCGCGCAGTTCCCCGATATCGCGCCGCCGACCATCACCGTGAGCGCGACCTATCCGGGCGCAAGCGCGGAGGTCGTCGCGCAGAACGTCGCGGCGCCGCTCGAGCAGCAGGTGAACGGCGCGGACAACATGATGTACATGAATTCGTCCAGCTCGTCGACCGGCAATATGACGCTGACGACGTACTTCAACATCGGCACGGATCCGTCGCTAGCGCAGGTGGATGTGCAGAACCGCGTGAACCTGGCGTTGCCCACGCTGCCCGATTCGGTGACGGCGCAAGGCGTGTCGGTGCAGAAGCGCTCGTCGGCGTTCATGATGGTGATCGCAATCTACTCGCCGGACAACGCGTTCGATCAGTCGTACGTCGCGAACTACGCGAACGTCTATGTGCTCGATGCGTTAAAGCGCATTCCGGGCGCGAACCAGGCATCGATTTTCGGTTCGGCCGACTACGCCATGCGTATCTGGATCAAGCCCGACCGCATGGCGAAGCTCGCCATCACCGTCGCCGATGTGCAGCAGGCGATCAGCAACCAGAACCAGCAGTTTTCCGCGGGCCGCCTCGGGCAGTCGCCCACCAACGCGCCGGTCCAGCAGACCTTTCCGGTGGCGACCAAAGGCCGCATGACCGAGCCTGCCGATTTCGACAACATCATCTTGCGTGCCGGCTCGGGCGACGCGTCCACCATCCGCATCAAGGATATCGGCCACGCGGAACTGGGCGCGAAAGATTATTCGCTGCGCGGGCGCTACAACGGAAAAACCGCGACGCTGATCGCCGTGTATCAGCAGCCGGGCGCGAACGCGCTGCAGGTCGCCAAGCAGGTGCATGCCACGCTCGAGCAACTGCAAAAGGCCTTTCCTCCCGGCCTGAAATATGAAGTCGCGCTGGATACGACGGAGTTCGTGCAGGAATCGATCGGCGAAGTCATTCACACGTTGCGCGACGCGGTGATCCTCGTGATTCTCGTCGTGTTTATTTTCCTGCAGAGCTTTCGCGCGACGCTCGTGCCGCTTCTCGCCGTACCCGTGTCGATTCTCGGCGCGTTCATCGGCATGCTGGTGTTCGGCTTTTCGGTCAACATGCTGACCTTGTTCGGCATGGTGCTGGCCATCGGCATCGTTGTGGACGATGCGATCGTGGTGATCGAGAATGTCGAGCGCAATATGACCGAGTTCGGTCTGCCGCCGAAAGAGGCCGCCAAACACGCCATGGACGAAGTGACCGGACCGGTCATCGCGATCGTGCTCGTGCTGCTCGCGGTGTTTATTCCGGTGGCGTTTCTGTCCGGCATCACGGGGCAGTTGTACAAACAGTTCGCGGTGACGATCGCCGTCTCGGTCGTGATCTCAGGCATTGTTGCGTTGACGCTGTCGCCGGCGCTTGCCGCGATTCTGCTCAAGCCCGGCACGCACAAGAAAAACCGCTTTTTTCTCTGGTTCAACGAGCGTTTCGACCGCCTGACGCAAGGCTATGGACGCGCGGTGCAACTCGCGATGCGCCGCGTCGCGTTGTCGATCCTGCTGATCGTGGCGATGGTGGCGGCGACCGCGGGGCTGTTCAAGCACATTCCCTCGTCGTTCCTGCCCACTGAAGATCAGGGCTATCTGCTCGGCGCGGTGGTGCTGCCGGACGCGGCGAGCCTCGACCGCACCGGCAACCTCTCGCAACGCGCGGAACAGTGGTTCGCGAAGCAGCCCGCGGTCAAATCGGTCGCCGCGCCGATCGGCTACAGCCTGATCGACTCGCAGTACAAGTCGAATGCGGGCACGCTCTTCATCACGCTCAAAGGTTTCAAGGACCGCGGCGAGAACGGCACCGCGCAAGACCTGATCCGCGATGCGAACAAGGCGTTTGCCGGCTACACGGACGGCGTGGTGGTGCCGCTGAATCCGCCGTCCATTCCCGGGCTCGGCACGACCGGCGGCTTCGAGTTCTGGCTGCAAAGCACCGGTGACGGCAGCTATCAGAACCTTGAAGAGAAGGTGCGCGCGTTCATTGCGAAGGCGCGCCAGAACCCGGCGTTGCGTGGCGTGAACTCGACCATCAACACGAATTCGCGGCAATTGCTCGTCGAGGTCGACCGCGAGCGCGCGGAATCGCTCGGCGTGCCGATTCAGGACATTTACGCCGCGTTGCAGACCATGTTCGGCTCCTCGTACGTGAGTCAATTCCCGAAGAGCAGCCGGCTCTTTCAGGTGATCGTGCAAGCCGAGCCGCAATACCGCACGCAACCCGACGACATCCAGCAACTCTACGTGCGCAACCGCAGCGGCGACATGGTGCCGATCAAGGCCGTCACGACCGTCCGTTTCGTGCCGGGTGCCGACATCGTCACGCGCTTCAACAACTTTCCCGCCGCGAAGATCACCGGCGATGCCGCGCCGGGACACAGTTCGGGGGAATCCATCGCCGCGATGGAGCAGATCGCGCAGGAGGTGCTCGGCGAAGGCTATAGCTATGCATGGAGCGGCCAGGCCTACGAGGAAAAGACAGCCGGCTCGACTGCGGGCCTCGTGTTCGGCTTTGCCTTGCTGATGGTGTTCCTGATCCTCGCGGCCCAATACGAAAAGTGGTCGCTGCCGATCGGCGTGCTGCTCGCGGTGCCGTTCGCGATATTCGGCGCGCTCATCGGCATTCTGTTGCGCGGCATGGAAGACGACGTGTACTTCCAGATCGGCCTGACCGTGCTGATCGCGCTCGCGGCGAAGAACGCGATTCTGATCTTCGAGTTCGCCGTGGAGATGCGCGAGAAGGAAGCGCTGTCCCCCTACGACGCCGCGCTCAAAGCCGCGAAGCTGCGGCTGCGGCCGATCATCATGACATCGCTGGCGTTCATTCTCGGTTGCGTGCCGCTGGCGATCGCGAACGGCGCGTCCGCTGCGAGCCGCCGCTCGCTCGGCACCGGTGTGATCTTCGGCATGCTCGGCGCGACGGTCATCGCGCTGTTCTTCATTCCGATGTTCTTCTGGGGGCTCGAAACATTGTCGTCGCGCGGCAAGAAGGCGCCTGCGCCGGATGCCGGACCGCCGGTGTCGCCAGGGTCGCGGGAGGAGGGAACATGAGATTCCCTCGATGTCGCTTATTGGCCGTCGTATGCGCTTGCTGGTTCGCGGGCTGCACGGTCGGCCCCGACTATCACCGGCCTGCTGTCGACACACCGTCGTCGTTCCGCTACGCGTCGCCTGACGCCGAAGTGGTCGATCAGGGCGCCGTGCAATGGTGGAGCCAGTTTAACGATCCAGTACTCGATGGCCTGATCCAACGGGCGCTCGATCAGAACAAGGATCTCGCCATCGCGGCCGCGCGCGTCGACGAGTTCTACGGACGCCTGATGACCACGCGTGCCGGACTCTTCCCGCAAGTCGGTGCGAACTTCGCCGGCGGGCGTGGCCGCAGCGTGCCCGCGCCGGGCTTTGCGCCGGCGGTCGGCAATCAGGTGCAACTGGACGTGATGGCGTCGTGGGAAATCGATCTGTTCGGCCGCCTGCGGCGCATGACCGAAGCCGCGCGCGCCGATTATCTGGGCACTCAGGCCGCGCAGCAGGCGACGCGTATCGCGTTGATATCGAGTGTGGCGACCTCGTATCTGTTGCTGCGCGATCTCGACCAACGGCTGGAAATTTCGAAGTCGACACTCGCCAGCCGTTCCGATGCGCTCTCGCTGTTTCAGGAGCGCTTCACCGGCGGCGTCGTGTCGCAACTCCAGGTGAGTCAGGCGAAATCCGAATACGAGTCGGCGCAGGCATCGGTGTACGCATTCCAGCAGCAGATCGCGCAACAGGAAAACGCGTTGTCGCTGCTGCTCGGCGATAACCCCGGACCGATCCCGCGCGGAAAATGGTTGACGCAACTCAGCGCGCCCGCGATTCCGGCGGGGCTGCCGTCGTCGCTGCTTGAACGGCGGCCCGATATCTTGCAAGCCGAACAGGCTTTGGTCTCCGCGAACGCGTCGATCGGCGCGGCGCGAGCGCAGTACTTCCCGAGCATTTCGCTCACAGGCATGTTCGGTGCGGCGAGCACGGCGCTCTCCGGGTTGTGGACGGGGCCGGCGCGCATCTGGTCGTTTGCGGGTGCGATCTCGCAGCCGATCTTCACCGGCGGCGCGATCACAGGATCGGTACGCACCGCCGAGGCGCAGCAGCAAGAGGCGCTGTTCAGCTACGAGCAGGCTATCCAGTCCGCTTTCGCCGATGTGGAAAACGCGTTGGTCGGCGTGGCGCGCGTGCGTGACCAGTTGCAGGCGACCAATCGCCAGGTCGAGGCGCTCGCGCAATATGCTTCGCTCGCGCGGGATTTATACGAGGGCGGCTATACGAGCTACCTGGAAGTGCTCGACGCCGAGCGCAGTCTGTTCAATGCGCAGCTTCAGCAGTCGCAGTTGCAGGATCAGCAGCTTGCCGAGATCGTCGCGTTGTACAAGGCGCTTGGCTATGGTTGGAGCGTCGACAGCGGCTCGCAGACGCCCACGCGCGGGTGAGCCGTTCAATCGAACGGCCTCATGTGCTATGCCTCGTGCGCTACGCCTCCGGCAGCTTCGATTTCTTGCCGCGTGCACGCGGCTTCGGCTCAACGCCTATGCGCGGATCGCGGGCGAGCACCAGCGCCGTCAATTCCTCGGCCACGCTTTCAAACGCCGGATCGTCTTGCGCGATGTAGAGCCACTTGCCGAGCACCGGATGCGGCCGCAAAGCCGGCATTTCATTGATGAGCGCTGCGTGGCGCTCGTGCGACGTGCACACCAGCAGGCCATTCCACGGCTTGTCGCGATCCGCGGCAATCAGGCACAAAAGCCCGTCGATATAGGCGGCGTCGCTGCCGAACATCCGCTTGCTGATAAAAGTCGGATCGCGCTCGAACGCGTCGAAGATCCAGATGAGCGAGTTGCGGACGGACGAGGGCATCGGCGTGAAGACCTTGGCGACGTGGGCGATGAGGAGCGAAAAGCATAGCACCGCGGCGCTCGGCCGCGCTCCGTCAACCTGTGCAGATCAGCGCGGTCAGCAGCAACGGAATGACCGAGTGCACCTTGGCGGTGCTTCCGGCCGCGCGCACGCGCGTTTCGACCGACTCGCTCGGCGCGGACAGCACGACGCCGTACAACGGGCCCGCGAGTGCCTGGCCGCGGCCTTTCTTGAACATGCCGTCGTCCGGTTCGTAGCCGAGCACCGCGTAGACGCGAAAGCCGAACACGGTCATATCGCTGCCGTGCACGGGACGAAACGCGTTGACGGAGTTCGTGTCGACCCGCATCGGATTGGACTCGATGTAGTTGTCGTCGATGAGTTGCGTGATGAACACGTGAGGACGCGCCCGACAGTCGAACTGTGCGTCGAGCGCGTAGGCATGCGATACCGCCGGGCAGAAGCCGACGCTTGAGACGAGGAGTGCGGCAAGCACTTTGAGAGGACGAGATTCCATGGCTGACGTGCCCGAACTGCGGGCGTCGGCTGGCTGAACGCCCGCTAGACATCAGTCTCTCACGGCTACGCGAACTGCGTACGTGCGTCAGCGAACGATGGCGGTGCCGCACCCCGGTTCGGTCCGAAGCGCTTTCGATCCCTCGCCTTGGCCGCCTTGCGACACCTCGAATCACCCGCGCTTCTCGAACAGTTCGTTGAGCTGCGAGCCTGGCGCCGCGCCGGCAAAGCCGTCGAAACGCCCTTGGACGAGCGACTGCGCCGCCTGCATGAAACCGCCCCACGCCGCGCGGGCCAGCGCGCCGCCCACGCTGATGCGCCGCACGCCGAGCGCGGCCACGTCCTGCAGCGTGAACGCCGACGTCGAGCCGATCAGCAGATTGACGGGCTTCGGCGCCACGGCGGCGACTACCGCCTCGATCTGCTCGCGCGTCTGAATGCCCGGCGCGTACAGACAGTCGGCGCCGGCCTCCGAATAGGCCTTGAGTCGCGCGATCGCGTCGTCGAGATCGGGCAAGCCGGCGAAGAAGTTTTCCGCCCGGCCGACCAGCAGCGTATCGCCGCCGTTTTCGTCGATGGCGCGGCGCGCGGCGCTGATGCGCTCGACGGCAACTTCGATGGAGAAAAGCGGCGCGGCGGCGTCGCCCGTGGAGTCTTCGATCGACAGGCCGGCCACGCCGGTTTCGATGGCGAGCCGGACACTTTCCGCGACCTCGTTCGGGGTGCTGCCGAAGCCGTTCTCGAAGTCCGCGTTGACGGGCAGGTCGGTCGCTTCGACGATCTTGCGCAGATGCGTGAGGATTGCGTCGCGGGGCAAGCCGTTATCGGCGTGTCCGGTGGACCAGGCAAAGCCGGAACTGGTCGTGGCGAGCGCCTGGAAGCCGAGCGTATGCAGATAGCGCGCGCTGCCGGCATCCCACGGATTGGGCAGGATGAAACAACCGGACGTGTGCAGGGCTTTGAACGCGGAGCGCTTCTCGGCGACGGTGCGGGACATGGCGTATCTCCTGAAAACGGACGAGCCTGAGCCGCCCGTGCTGGTTATGCGACCTCGAGGTCCACGACCGGGAAGTCGGTTTCGGTGTCCGCTGGGCGCGGATCGCCGGCGTGATGGACGCAGTGCATCTGATGGAGCGGGTTGCGGCGGGTTCCATCATCCGCGAAATCCTTGTTGTTGTGTGCGACATACGCATGTTCGGACGCGCTTCTCCGCTCGGCGGCCTCGGGAGCGCGTGTTTCTGCTCGGTTGTGCAGCTTGACGCGGCGGGGCGCGCGACGCTCTGCGAAGGCTTCGCCAGGCCGGCGAGCCCGACGACGCGTTGTCTATCAGCCCGGCGCAGTGGAACCGGCACGCAGCGACTTCTTCGCCGCGCGAACGAACGCGACGAAATTCGCCACCACGGGATCGTCGCGCGTGGTCTGCCACGCCAGTGCCACCCGCCAGCGCGCGGCGGCATCGCGCAACGGCAGCACTCGTGCGTCGCGTAACAGGTATTGCGCGCGTGACGGCAGGAACGCCGCGCCCACGCCCGCCGCCACGCCGGCGAGAACCGATTGAATGTCGTCGGCTTGCTGGATCACTTTGGGCACGAAGCCATGTTCACCGCACCAGTGATCGATTTGTGCCGCGAGGCCGGGACCGCGTCCGCGTGACAGTGCGATGAAGCCGGGCTCGTTCAATTCCTGCAGATTCGACGGAACGCGTTTCCAGCGAGCGTATTGCGGTATCGCCAATGCCAGGGCCTCGTCGAGTATCGGCAAGGTGGACAGGCCGGCGTCGGCGGGCAAGCGCAGGAAGCCGACGTCGAGCTTGCCGCCGAGAAGCCGCCGGGATTGCTCCGCGGAAGACAGATCGTTCAGTGTCACGCTGACATTTGGATAGAGCTTGCGGAATTGGGCGATCAGTTGCGGCGCTTCGGTCAACGTCGAAAGTCCGAGGCCGACGCGCAGATAGCCGCGCGTGCCGCTGCTCGCCTCGCGCGCACGAGCGAGGATATTGTCCGCGTCGCGGACCAGCGCCTCGGCGTCGGCAAGAAACCCTTCGCCGAAGATCGTCAGTTCCGCGCCGTGCCGGCCGCGCTCGAACAGCCGCGCGCCAAGGCTCGCTTCCAACGCCACGATCTGCTTGCTCAGAGCGGGCTGGCTGACATAAAGCGCTTCGGCGGCGTGCCCGAAGTGGCGGAGTTCAGCGACGGTCAGAAAGGCGCGCAGGAGCTTGAGTTCCATTCCAGCAAGTGATTGAATGCATAGAATTTTTCATTTTACTTATGGATGGCGGAGCGGTCCAATGGTGTCGTTCTGTTCATCCGGTCGTGAAGATGTTCGCTTCCACTGTTCCATCGCTTCGCGTTGCGGCTATGTCGCTCGTTTCACGTCCGGGCGACGCGGCGCATAACGTCGCGTGCATTGCGGATTGCCTGACGCTTGCCGCTGAGAAAGATATCGGGCTGGTGGTGTTTCCGGAGACCTGTATCGGCGGCTACGCAAGCATGGCGAAGCTTCATCGCGCCGAACTCGATGCGCTTGCAGAGCCGCTCGACGGACCGTCGATCCGCGCGGTGGCCGATGCGGTCGAACGCTCCGGCGTGGCTGCGGGTGTCGGTTTCCTGGAGCGCGCAGCCGATGGACGTCTGTTCAACAGCTACGCGGTGTGCCTGCCGGGCGGGATGCGTCATTGCCACCGCAAGCTGCATGCGTTTGGGCATCGGCGGATCAGCAGCGGCGACCGGTTCACCGTGTTCGATACGGCGTGGGGCGTTCGCGTGGGCATCCTGATCGGCGGCGACAACTATCTGGTCGAGAACATGAGGATGACGGCGCTCATGGGCGCGACCTTGCTAATCGCGCCGCATCGCAGCGACGGCGCGAACCGGGCTGGCGATCGCCGAACGCAAGCTGGTTCGATGGGGCAATCGCTGCGCCGCTTGCTGTCGGCGCGAGCCGGTGACAACGGCATGTTCGTCGTCTTCAGCGAAGGCGTGGAGACCGGCGGATCAGGGCAGTCGAGCGGGGCAGCGATGATCGTCGATCCCTGCGGCCGCGTGCTCGCCGCGAGCCGCGCGCAAGACGCACTCGTTTCCGCCGATCTGGACACAGGCCTGATCGATGCAAGTGCAGGGCAGCAATGGCTGACGGCGCGCCGTCCGGAACTCTACGGCTTACTGACCCGGTCCGGCGACCATCGAGCGGCGGATTTCGAGCCACGCGGCGCCGCTTCGCGAGGCGCAATCGCGCTCAGTTTTGCGCAGGTTAGCCGTAATCGGCCGATACGCTAGCGTTCGTTCGGTTCATTCGTCAAGGCGGCGTTAGCGGAAGATCTCGGCAATCAGGTTCGCCACGGTCCGGATCCGCTCGCTGTCGCGCAAGGCCGGATGCAGCACCATCCACACATCCTGATCGAGCGCCTTGATGTGCTTCTCCACGCAGACGAGATCGCTGGTCGTGTCACCCGCTAGCTGCGCGAGTATGCCGAGCCCGGAGCCGCCCAGCACGCCATCGAACACGCCCATGCCGTAGCTGCTGCGCAGCGACGGCGCCGGAGCGCCGGGCAGCGCCTTCAGCCATTGGGTCGCAGGATGGTCCGGTTGACGGTCGTCGTAGCCGACGAACGACAGCTTGTCCCACTCTTTCTTCACGATCGCGGCCTTGTGGCGCAGATAGTAATCGCGCGAGCCGAACAGCCCGAAGCGGATCCTGCCGATGCGCCGGACGTACAGGTCGCCCTCTTCCGGGCATTCGGACCACAGTGCGATATCCGCCTCGCGCCGCGCCAGGCTATAGGGACGCCGCGAAGTCAGCACCTCGATCGCGAGTCTGGGCAGCCGGTCCTGAAAGGAGCCGAGCAGTTTCAGCAGAATGTACGACGGCCATTCGACGGCGTTGATCCGCACCGTGCCATGCGCGGGTGCGCCGCCGTTCACGTCAGCGGCGCGTTCGATCTGGTGCGCCAGGTCCTCCATTTGCTCCGCCCAGGCCAGCACCTTGGCGCCGAACGCCGTCACGCTACAGCCCGACGGCACCCGGTCGATCAAAGGTTCGCCCAGCCGCCGCTCCAGCTCGGTCAGGCGGCGCGACAGGGTCGGCGCGCTCAGGTCGCATGCCGCGGCGGCCGATCGCATGGTGCCTTCGCGGGCGATCGCCACCAGAATCCGCAGGTCGTCCCAGTCTACGTGTTCCATTTTTGAAACGATAGGTTTTGAAATTTGGCATAGCATAACGCAGTTCGCGGAGATAGGATTGGATCTGGCCATGCTTGCCCAGCATACGGGACGACCCTGATGGTTCAGCCAGTTGCGGCAAGTGCGGCGTTCCTACCCATCACACGACTCAACGGCTCTCAGTAGACCGAACGAGCAATACGGAGACATCAATGATTCGCCATTTCCTTCCGGCGCGCCGTCGCGCCATCGCAGCCGGCGCAGCTTTCCTGGCTGTGTCGATTTTGCCGATGCCGGCAGCCTTCGCCCAGGCCGCCCATAAACCGAAAGTCGCGCTTGTCATGAAGTCGCTGGCAAACGAGTTCTTCCTGACCATGGAAACGGGCGCCAAGGATTATCAGAAGCAGAATCCGGCGAAGTTCGATCTCGTCACCAACGGCATCAAGGACGAGACGGACACCGCGAACCAGATCCGCATCGTCGAGCAGATGATCGTCTCGAAGGTCGACGCGCTGGTGATCGCGCCGGCTGACTCGAAGGCGCTGGTGCCGGTCCTGAAGAAGGCGGTCGATGCCGGCATCATCGTGGTCAATATCGACAACAAGCTGGATAACGACGTCCTCAAGTCGAAAGACCTGAACATCCCGTTCGTCGGGCCGGATAACGCGAAGGGCGCGCAGAAGGTCGGTGACTACCTGGCCAAGCACCTGAAAGCGGGCGACAACGTCGGCATTATCGAAGGTGTCACGACCACGACCAACGCGCAGCAACGCACGGCCGGTTTCAAGCAGGCCATGGCGGCGGGCGGCATGAAGGTCGTCGCGCTGCAATCGGGCGAGTGGGAAATCGACAAGGGCAACGCCGTCGCGAGCCAGATCCTCAACGCGAACCCGGACGTCAAGGCTTTGCTGTGCGGTAACGACAACATGGCGATCGGCGCCGTGTCGGCCGTGCGCGCGGCCGGCAAGGCAGGCAAGGTGCAGATCGTCGGTTACGACGACATCAACGCGATCAAGCCGATGCTCAAGGACGGCCGCGTGCTCGCCACCGCCAATCAATACGCAGCCAAGCAGGCCGTGTTCGGCATCGACACGGCTTTGAAGGCGCTCTCCGAACACAAGAAACAGTCTGAATTGTCCGGTGTTGTCGAAACGCCGGTCGATCTGGTCACCAAGTAAGACGGGTGCAAGGTGTGGCCCGCTCCGCAAGGGGCCACGCCGACTGATTTCTGTCCAGCCTGAATCAATCTGATGTCCACTCCCATCTCATCTCTTGCCGACGACGCGCCCGTGCTGCGCGTGCACGGTATCGGCAAGACCTATGCCGAGCCCGTGCTCGCCGATGTCTCGCTGGACTTGCACGCGGGCGAAGTGCTGGCGCTGACCGGCGAAAACGGCGCGGGCAAGAGCACCTTGTCCAAGATAATCGGCGGTCTCGTCACGCCGACTACCGGTTCGATGACGCTGGCCGGCGCGGCCTACACGCCGGCCAGCCGCAAGGACGCCGAGGCGCTCGGCGTGCGCATGGTCATGCAGGAGTTGAACCTGCTGCCCACGCTCTCGGTGGCGGAAAACCTCTTTCTGAACCGTTTGCCGCAGCGCGGCATATTCGGCTGGATCGACCGCGCCAAACTGCGCGAGGACGCGCGGCACGCCATGGCGCAAGTCGGCCTCGACGCAATCGATCCCGATACGCTGGTCGGCACGCTCGGCATCGGGCATCAACAGATGGTCGAGATTGCGCGCAATCTGATCGGCGACTGCCGCGTGCTGATTCTCGACGAACCCACCGCGATGCTGACCGCCCGCGAAGTCGATCTGCTGTTCGAGCAGGTCGAGCGGTTGAAGGCGCGCGGCGTCGCGCTGGCGTACATCTCGCACCGGTTGGAAGAATTGAAACGTATCGCGCGGCGCGCTGCCGTGTTGCGTGACGGCAAGCTCGTGCATGTCGACGAGATGGCCAACCTCACTACCGACCGTCTCGTAACCCTGATGGTAGGCCGCGATATCGGCGACCGGATCGATCTCGGCGAACGGCGTATCGGCGAGGTGGCGTTCAAGGTCAGCGGCATGACGCGCGAGCCGGTGGTGCGCGACGTGTCCTTCGAGGTCAAGGCCGGCGAGATTTTCGGCATCAGCGGACTGATCGGTGCGGGGCGCACGGAGTTGATGCGGCTCATCTATGGCGCGGACCGCGCGGACGCGGGCACTGTGTCGATCCGGCGGGAAGGCGGCGCGCTTGAGCCCGTGACGATCGCGTCGCCTTCGGACGCCGTGAAGCACGGCATCGCGCTGATCACGGAAGATCGCAAAGGCGAGGGTCTTTTGCTGACCCAGCCGATCGCCGCCAACATTTCGCTGGGCCACTTGCGCTCGGTGTCGAGCAAGGGCGTGGTGGACGGCCGTCGTGAAGCGGCTTTGGCGCACAGGCAGATCGACGCAATGCGTATCCGCAGTTCCGGACCGGCGCAGCCGGTGTCCGAGTTGTCGGGCGGCAACCAGCAGAAGGTGGTGATCGGCCGGTGGCTCGCGCGCGATTGCACGGTGCTGCTGTTCGATGAGCCGACGCGTGGCATCGACGTCGGCGCGAAGTTCGACATCTATGCGTTGATGGGCGCGTTGGCTCGCGAGGGCCGCGCGCTGGTGGTGGTATCGAGCGACCTGCGCGAATTGATGGCGATTTGCGACCGGATCGCGGTGATGTCGGCGGGACGCATGACAGGCCTGTTCGAGCGCGGCAACTGGACTCAGGACGCGCTGCTGGCGGCGGCATTCGCGGGCTACGCGAAAGGCGACGACATGCTGCACGAGCCGATCGAACCCGACGCGAAAGCGCCCGACGAAAGTAAATTAGTGGAGTATTGAGCATGACCGTGGAAACCAGCCTGCCTACGCTGCAGAACGAACCACCCAAAAACGCGAAGCCGCTCGGCACGCGACTCGGATTGTCGAACTACCTTGGATTGCTCGGCGCGCTCCTCGGCATGATCGTGTTGTTCTCGCTGTTGAGTTCGCATTTCCTGACTTACGACACCTTCAGCACGATCGCCAACCAGATTCCCGATCTCGTTGTGATGTCGATCGGTATGACGTTCGTGCTGATCATTGCCGGCATCGATCTGTCGGTCGGCTCGGTGCTGGCGCTCGGCGCGGCGCTCACAAGCGTCGCGGCCTTGCAGTGGCATTGGCCGGCGCTGCCCGCCGCGTTGCTCGGCATGGCGGGCGCCACGCTGACCGGCTGCGTGACCGGCGCGATCACCGTGGCGTGGCGGATTCCGTCGTTCATCGTGTCGCTCGGTGTGCTCGAAGCGGCGCGTGGTCTCGCGTATCAGCTGACCAACTCGCGCACCGCTTATATCGGCGATGCCTTCGATTTCCTCTCCAACCCGGTCGCGTTCGGCATCTCGCCGGCGTTCATCATCGCCATTGTGGTGATGGTCGCCGCGCAGTTCGTGTTGACGCGTACGGTTTTCGGCCGCTATCTGGTCGGCATCGGCACGAATGAGGAAGCGGTGCGGCTCGCGGGCGTCAATCCGCGACCCTACAAGATCGCCGTATTCGCGATGATGGGTTTGTTGGCCGGCCTGGCTTCGCTGTTCCAGATTTCGCGGCTCGAGGCCGCGGACCCGAATGCCGGGCAAGGTATCGAATTGCAAGTGATCGCGGCGGTGGTGATCGGTGGAACGAGTTTGATGGGCGGGCGTGGTTCGGTGACGAGCACGTTCTTCGGTGTGTTGATCATTTCGGTGCTTGCCGCCGGTCTTGCGCAGATCGGCGCGACCGAGCCGACTAAACGCATCATTACGGGAGCTGTGATTGTGGTGGCTGTCGTGCTGGATACTTATCGAAGCCGGCGTCGCGCAGGATAAGTGGGACCGTCTCGTGGATGGTCGGCAGCTTTTGCATGGGACCAGAGTAAGTGCTAAAGCGCTAACTCTGGTCGACCGCGTTGCATGGGACCAGAGTAAGCGCTAAAGCGCTAACTCTGGTCGACAGGAGAAAATTAAAGTGTCAAAAGAAACGAAGCAGGGCCGCGTGCTGGTAGTGGGAAGCATCAATACGGATCTCGTCGCGCGCGCGCCGCATTTGCCGCGCCCCGGCGAGACGATCGGCGGACATGAGTTCTCGCAGGTCGCCGGCGGCAAGGGCGGGAACCAGGCGGTCGCGGCCGCGCGCATCGGCGCACAGGTTGCGATGGTCGGATGCGTCGGCAAAGACGCGAACGGCGCGCAACGCGTCAAGGATCTGGAAGCGGAAGGGATCGACTGCAGCGGCATCGAGGTTCATCCGGGCCAGCCGACCGGTGTTGCCATGGTGACGGTGTCCGACGACGGGCAGAACACGATCGTCGTGGTTGCCGGCAGCAACGGCGAACTCACGCCGGAGAGCGTGGCACGCCATGAAGCGGCCATCAAGGCCTGTGACGTCGTGGTGTGCCAACTGGAAACACCATGGGATTCCGTTCACGCGACGCTCGCGCTCGCTCGCCGGCTCGGCAAGATCACCGTGTTGAACCCGGCGCCGGCCACCGGGCCGTTGCCGGCGGAATGGCTGCCGTTGGTCGACTACCTCGTGCCGAACGAGGTCGAGGCTGCCATTCTGGCCGGCCTGCCGGTCGAATCGCAAAGCGGCGCGCGGCGCGCGGCGACGGAGCTGCAACAGGGCGGCGCACGCAATGTGATCGTCACGCTCGGCGCGCAGGGCGCTTATCTGCTGGTGGAAGGCGGCGAAGGCATGCACTTTCCCGCGCCGCAGGTGCAAGCAGTCGATACGACCGCGGCCGGCGACACTTTTATCGGCGTCTTCGCCGCGCAACTCGCCTCACGGCAGCCGCTGGAAAGCGCGATCAGCCTCGCACAACGCGCGGCGTCGATTTCCGTGACGCGGGCGGGCGCGCAGCCTTCGATACCGACCCGCGCGGAAGTCGATAGCGCAGCCTGACACGGATGCCGGTTGTGACATGAGGCGGTCCGTATTGCCACTTCGGTGGCTCGACGTTGATTTATCGGCACCATCTCACGATGGTGTTCCCTTGTTAATCACGCTCTCGAATGGACGAAACATGAAATCACAACGCGTAGGCATACTGATGATGTCGCTGGGACTCGCTGCGTGCGGTGGCAGCATATCGACCACCGATCCTCTCGCCAATGCGCCGAAGGTCATCATCGATTCAGACTTCAACACGATGGGCGACGACGGCCAGCTCTTCGCCATGACCACGCAGTTGATGGGTCAAGGCAAGGTCAATCTGCTCGGTCTCACCGTCGTTACCGGCAACGACTGGTTGCTGCAGGAAGAGTCGGATGCGCTCAAAGCTGTGGAACGCATGGGTGTGCAGAACGTGGTGGGTGTGTACGGCGGCGCCGACTATCCGCTGCAATACGATGTAGCGAGTATTCGCGCGCAGCAGGCGGCCAACCCGAACGGCTACTTCGGCGCGTGGAGCCGGCCTGAGCCGACTCAGCAGTCTCAACTCGTTGCGCCGCCGGATGGGTTCGCGGTGTCGACGAAACTGCAGGCGCAGAGCGCGGCGGATTTCATGATTCAGACCATCAAGCGCTATCCGAACCAGGTCACTATTCTCGAGGTCGGGCCACCCACCAACCTTGCCACGGCGATCAAGAAGGCGCCGGAGATCGTGCCGCTGATCAAGCGGATCGTGTACATGGGCGGCGCGATGGCGGTGCCGGGCAATGCGAACGCGGTGGGCGAGCTTAACTGGTGGTTCGATCCGCTTGCTGTGCGTACGGTGTTGCAGACTTCGATTCCACAAGCCGTGATTCCGCTCGACGTGACAAATACGGTGCCGCTGACTCAAAGCGTGTACGACCAGATCGTCAATAACCCGAGCAAGCAGACTGCTGTAACAAGGGCTTATGGGATTGCCAATGCCGGCGCGTTCGCTAGTAATACGGATTTGTTTGATACGTTGACGATCGCGTATTTCCTGGATCCTACTTATGCGACGCAAACGAAAAGCGCCTATCTGGACATCGATACGACGAGTGGCGAGGATCAGGGGCATGTGAAGGTGTATCCGGATCAGCCGGCGGCGGGTGCTTCGCCGCAGAAGATCACTTACGTTACGCAGTTTGATAACAATCGGTTTTTCAGCCTTTATGTGGATTTGTTGACGCGGCCTGTGCCGATTATGTTGCCGTGATAGTGCATCCTGGCCCGCGGTCGAACTCGACGATGAGTTCAACCGCGGGCATGTTCTTTTTCCCGACTATTCGTTCGGCTTAATGCGTTTCCGGAGAAGCCAGGTCTTCAGCGTGATGTTTTCCTGCCTATTGGCTTGACATGCGCCACTAGTCAAAATACGCGGCCGGCCGCGGCCATTCAGGTACGTCCTTGCCCACACGGGCGCTCTCCAGTTCGCTCATCAACGTCCCCCTGATCCGACGCCGTTCGTACTGATCGGCGGACCGTCGGTCACGGATCCGCTGTTGGACCCCGTCATCTTGGCACTCCCGTTGTGATGGCACGCGCTGTGCCTCGGACGACAACGAATAGTCGTTATCCGCCACTCGCGCGCTGTCTGAAACCTGCGTTAGTCGTCTGCCTTACAGTCCGGACCCTTCTGGCGGTCGATTACTAACTATCGGCCGATGTACGCAGCGCAGGCGCTCGCGATGTAGTAGACAAGAGGTGGAAAAACTATTAGTCATCCAAACGAAAAATAAAATCTGCGGACCGTGCCTGTGTTTGTTCATACGAAAAAACTCTAAAGAAATGCGCTATTGCATGTTCTGCCTCGCGTTTACCCGATGGAAATTAAGCTAACGAAAAGATCGAGGATTTTCTAGACTCATTTTGTTGTTTCGTTCCACTGATATTCCGGGCTGGGCGATGGCGACAAAGGATAAAGAAAAAGCGCGGGAAGGTCCGAACCACGAACGCGTCGGATTTTGGTATCTGTTCGGTCGCGCTGCTTTATCGGTGGTGCTGGGTATACTGTTGGCAATTGCTGTGCCATCACGCTTTAGCGAGGAAATGGTCTCGCAGACGATTGCACGCTTTGCGGCACCGTTCTCGGGCTATCTGTTCGACTATGAGCGCAAGAACGATATCGCGGCGGACCCGCGCGGCTGGAATGGCACGGACATCACAGTACTCGTCATTGACCGAGAGGCTTTGGAGGGCTGCAGAGAAGGCTGGCCGGCTCGTTACCCGTTCTACACCTGGCTTCTGGGCTACCTCAACAGATTCCCGCCGAAGGGCCTTTTCATCGACGTGATCCTTTCCCAATCCAGAAGCCGAGGTTCTGGTGAACTTGAGAAGACCACATGTACAGGTGACCTCAAGCAACCCGCGCGTTCTGACGGGAATACACACTTTACTGAATTTGACGGGTTCAAGAAGGCCCTTACAAGGCTGACGTCGAGCGGGACACGCGTATTCTTGGCGGCCCGCCGGACGCCGGAGAACATGCTCATCACCAACCCGGAGCTCGACAACGACGTTGACTTGAAGGCACTGAAGCGCGTCGGCGTTGAGTTCTCCGCCCATGCAGTAGACCGGCTCGCCTGGACTTATCCTCTCGTGTATCCGAAAGAGTCCCCCTGTCAAGAAGAGCACGGGTCGAGTGCGGATCAAACCCTGGACTGCGACGGGAAGGTTCCTGACATTTCAGAGGGTAAATGCCAATTGAGTGCTGCCTTCGCCATCTTTGAAGATATCTACGAAAAGAGAGGCGGTGGGATTGTGGTGCCGTGCAACAGTGCCAAATTCATGTCGGTGACGTGGCCGCTGGACACCGCGTCAGATGGCCTTCTATGGCGCGTGTCTAAGGACGAAGAAAGCGAGGCGCGCCGTGATTCCTGGATTCGAGTTGACCAGGGCGACGACGATGCGCAAATGTACTGTACCTCGAGCGACAGTGAACTCACGCTCTTGATGCGCGCCGAAGCGCGTGCGATCTTTCGCCCTGCAAGTCGGCCCCTTTGTGTTCACTATCGAACGATTCATGCAAGCATGCTCCAACGAAAGAGCGTTGATGAACGGGCGAATGGTGAAGAGACTGGATTGGACGATGTACTAAGGTCTGCGTTCAAGGACCGCGTGGTAATGATCGGAACAGCGTTCGCTTATTCGAATGACCTTATTCTTTCACCACTTCAAGACCGCATACCGGGCGTGTTTCTGCATGCTGTGGCACTTGACAATCTTTTGAGCCATCACAGCACATTTGAAGATATCGAAGCGTGGGAGCCTAGGTTGATCATGCCTATGAACAGATGGTGCAGACTAGGGCTCTATACAGTAATTGGCATCCTGGCGATGTCTCTCGTTGTTATAGGTAAGAGCCGCGCTCGAGAGCGGTTTAAGCGATTCCATCGAGAACGCAGTCATTGGAAAACACGTTTTTCGGCTCCTTGGTGGAGAGCGAAGCAATCCACGGCACTTTTCAATCTCACATTTTCTCTCGCGAGCGGGATAGCCCTCGTGGTAGTTGGCGTGGGGATGATTCTTATTGGCGAGTGGATGCAGATCCCGTTTCTCGTGGTGGCGCACGTGATCGCGTGCACGATAGCAGCCGAATTTTTTGAGTGGAGCGAACACCTGTTTCGCTGGATCACCGATATCAAGGAGAATTGATGATGCGGAGAATTCACGATGCCCGACAACAGTTCAGACGTGCACTTCTTGCCACGACGGCGGTCGTAGTGTTCACATTGACGACAAGTGGCTTTGCCGCTGCAGACGACGCAAAGTCTTTTGTCGATGCGCAAAAGCCCGGCGGAACAGTGAAGCTTTACAGCGCGCCAGGCGAAAAAGAAGGGGTCATGGACGCGCCGACTTTGCCGCTCGCAGTCGACGGGCCTTCCGAACACGGCTTTTATCCCGTAAAAGTCAACGGGAAGTCCTACTGGGTCGACGGCATGTCTGTAAAGGTAGTTCGCAATGCACAGATCGCACGCTGCAGCGAGTCTGCCGGCGTTCAGTCCGCCGCCACGCTTGGCGCGGCCTCTAATCGGTGCCATTGATCATGCACACCGCACGGCGATACTTCTGCGGCGCATGCGCGAGCCTCCTGCTCGGCGCATGCGCGGACGTCAAAATGCCAAGCGCGCTATCGAACCTGAACCTCGGCGGCGGCTCCCCCAAAGGACCTACCCTTGACACCGTCGGCTCCATTCCGCCACCACCCGCGCGCGATTGGCCCGACATCAAACTCGACCTGATGAACGCGCGGGCCGACGGCTGGGGCCTCGTCCCCATGCCCGAGATGGAGGCATATCTCAACGGCCTGCTCGCGACGATCAAGAAAACCGCTGGCACGCCGAACTATCCGGGCTCGGTGCATATCATCTCTGAGACCGGTCTCAACGCGAATTCGAGCGCGGGCGGCAACATCTTCGTGTCGATCGGCTGGTTGCAGTCGGCTGAATCGGAGGACGAGATATTTGCGATCCTCTCTCACGAGTTCGGCCATATCTACCTCAACCATCACGCGATTTTTGATGCGCGCACGGCCGGCGATACGTCGCTTGCCATCGTGTCGCTCGCCTGGACAGTGACGAACAAATCGCCGACGTCGAACACGTGGACCGGAGTGGACAACATCGCCGTTGTGCAGACGCTCGGCACACGCGTGTTATTCCCTGCCTGGCAACGCAGCGTCGAAGAACAAGCGGACCGGTTCGGCGCGACAATAAGCCTGCGTTGCGGCTATTCCTATGTGGACGGTTTCAAGGCTTTCTTCGAACGCGTCATTGCGTACGAGCAGGATGCCAAAGCGCGACGCCAGAAGCTGCGCGAGAAACAACTGCAAGCAGGGCGGGAGAAGGCCGGACAGCAGGCAGTGGCGCAGGCGCGTACTCAGCCGATCGCGCCGGCAGTCGGCGGAGGTGCAGCGCAGACGGTGAATCAGCTCACTAGCATTGGCGAACTGCGCGAGGCGGTCTCACAGTACACGTCCGCACGTGCGGGCGCGCAGGCGAGCGTCGCAGAAACTCTCTTCGATGCCCGTGCGGTAATCGACGATCAGATCTCGGCGCAACTCGAAAGTTTGCATGACGATCACGGCGATCCGGCCGCTCGCGAGGACAACCTGACCGCGCTCGTGCGCCCGATGCTTGGCGACAAACTGCCCGATGCGCGGACCGAGTCGTGGAACGCCGCCCGCAAGCGCGGCTCTACGCCGCTTATTCTGGCCCACTACAGGTCCATCTCGGACATGCAGGATCTGCAAGCCGCAGGCAACTACTCGCAAGCGCTGCAAGTAGCGACGACGATCGCATCAGGCCCGACGGCGGACCACGCTTATCCCGTGTTTCTGCTGTCGAATATGATGACGCTGTCGCGGTCGGCTCCGCCCGATACGCAGGCGCAGGTGCTGCGGCGCAATCTGGCTTCACGCGACCGCTCATGGGCGGTGCAGACCAATCTTGCCAACCGCATCGGACAGAAAGATCCTAAGCAAGGCGAAGCATTCCTGTTGCAACAGTTCGATTATTTTGGCCGCACGTCGGTGACCTGGCCTAGCGTAGTCTCGTGGTATCGAGAGCATGGCGATATCAACCGCGCGAAGCAATTGGCTACCACATGCTGGACAGAACATCCGGAAATGCGCGCTGCCTGCGTCGCCGCTTCGCAGGCGCCCGCACAAAAGAAGAGCGACGATCAAGCCGGCGGTTTCAGTAAGGCGGTCGGCAAAATGCTCGACCAGGCTAAGGGGCTGTTGCCGAAGTGATGGTTCGAGTGACCTGGCGTCCGAGTTGTCCAGAGCGGTGCGATACGCCGGCGGTCGCTCGACCGCCGGCGCAGTACGACGCTGTACGGACAGGGCTGGCAGAAGGGCAAAACGGGTAATTCGAACTCCCTCATTCAGCGCTAATTCTGGGCGCGCAATATGTATTCGTGGCTGGCCGGGATACTTCGTCAGGCACCGCCGTTCAATTTGAAACGGACTCGCCAATAACCCGGCCAGCAACTTCTCGCGATAGCGCGAGCCGTATTCCATACCCAGAATGAAGCTGCAACTTTGAAGGAGAATGACCATGACCAAGTTTTTGCGCACCACGCTGATCGCCGGCCTGATCGCTTTGCCGACTGCGGCGTTCGCACAACCTGTCACGCAGATCGATGAAATGCAGGTCGAGATGGTGGCTTATGAAGTGGGCGGTGCCAATTCACCGCAGATGTCGACGCATACCGCTCCGGCTATCGGCATCGACAGCACGCATGCGAACGCAAGTCCTGCCGAGTTGTTGCGTCCGGGCTATGACGTGGGCCTGAAGTCGATTTACTTGCGCCACTAAAGCCGGATATGAAACCCATCAACCCGCACCGTCCGGCTCGATCGGAAGGCTGATCGTCGCTACGATGCCGGACTGCCCGTCATCGCGATTGCGCAGCGTCACCGTACCTCCGTACCGCGTGACAATCGCCTTCACGATCGATAGTCCGAGACCACTGCCTTCAATGTCCGTATTGGCGCGAAAGAACCGGTCGAACACGCGTGGCAGCAGAGTTTCGTCGATGCCGGAACCGGTGTCCTTCACTTCGACAGAGACCATGCCGTCATGCACGCGGGTCGATAAATCGATTGTGCCGCCGTCGGGCGTATAGCGAACCGCATTGCTGACTAGATTCTTGATCACCGTGCCGATGTCGAGCTCGATTGCGCGCACCTTGGCGCTGACCATTTCGTCCGCGCCGATATCGATGCCGCGCTGCATGGCAATCGGCAGTACATCGGAAATGGCATTGACGACGACGGCCGCGACATCGACGCTGACCATTGCCCGTGTCATCGATTGACCCACGGGCGGGGCGTCCGCGCGCGCGAGCCGCAGCAACTGCGAAATCAGATTGCTGCTTCGTGCGATACCGCCCTGGAGTGCGCGAAACCGTTCCTGATTGCTCGGCATGACGTCGCGTTGCAGATTGTCGGCTTGCAATTGCAGAGCCGTGAGCGGCGTTCGCAACTCGTGCGCGGCATCGGAAATGAATTTGCGTTCACTCTCGATGGAGCGGGCTAGCCGCTCGATCATCAGATTGATCGAGCGGATGAACGGCAGCAGTTCGGTGGGTACGCGCGCGAACGGCAGCGCCTCTAGATGGTTCACATCGATATCGCGAACCTTGTTTCCAAGCCGGTTCAGTTCCCGCAACGAACGGCTCACGACAAAGATAACAGCGGCCCACACAAGCGGAATCAGCACGACGATTGGCCATAGCGTCTTCGTCGCGGCGGTCTCCTCGATCTCGTGACGTACGGACAGGCGCTGCGCGACCTGCACGGTTTGAGCGCCGTCGCGAGCCGTATAGATCCGCCAGCCTTCGCCGTTCACGACCGGCGACGAGAAGCCCGTGGCCGCATTACGCGGCAGAAGCAGCGACGGCTCAGTGGAACGCACCGGCTGTGCCTCGCCATCTTTCCACATCACGATGAAAATATCGCGCGCGTCTTGCGAGCCGCGTGCAGGAACCGTGGGAATGCCGTCGCCGAAGCCGACTCGCAAACGCGAGGCGACCTGTTCCATGCGAAGGTCCAGCACCGCGCTCATGCCGGCCACGCAGAATTGGTAGGAGCTGACGCCTTGCAGAATGGCGAACAGGCTCACCACGGCACCGAGTGCGATAACGAGTTGGTTGCGGAGCGATTTGAGCATGTATGTGGGCTACAAGAGGAGCGAGCGACCAAAACGCGAGAGGCTTTGTGTCATCGTGGCATCGACGTCAGATTGGGTGTTGCGGCATCGCGATACGAGTCCGCCCGTTCATTTTCGGACTTTGCCTGTGGGGTAGGCGGGAACGATCTGGACATGCTCGATGGCGGCTTCAACCAGATCCTCGGCGCTGCGAATACCGTCGGCGGATGCGGCCAACGCATTCAGGCGTCCGTCGATCAGAAGCAAAGCAAGTCCGTGAACGTACGCCCAGGCTGCGGTCATGGCAGTAGCCTGAGCCGCGGTGATTCGGACGAACGAGGACTTGTCTTCTTCCGCGTGGTCGGTGGGCGCACTCACTACGCCGGCCAGCGCGCGCGCCGACGCTAGCCGCGCCTGCACGAGGGCCGGGCGTTGAGCGTCGAGCATTTCGTTGCGCGACATGAGGTGCAGTAAATCTGGATTGGCCACCGCGAAGCTCACGTAGCCACGAGCGATGGCTTTACGCCGCGCCTGACCCGCTTCGATTCCGTCCGCCTGCTCCGCCATGGTCGCGGCGAGCCGCCGGTGTCCGCTGGCGGCAAGTTCGCTCAACACGCCGGCTGTATCGCCGAAATGATGTTGGGGCGCCGTATGCGAGACGCCGGCTTCACGTGCAATAGCGCGCAATGTCAGGCCGCGAATGCCGTCGCGCCGTAGCACGACCTCCGCCGCTTCGAGCAGCGCATGGGGCAGCGCGCCGTGATGATACGGTTTCTCGCGCGATGCGTGGTCGGCTGAGGTATGAACTGGGGCCGGGGTTTTAAGCGGCACTGACGTTTTGCGGCGTGACGTTGCTTCTTTCATGGTTTCTGTCGCGGTCGGTATTTTTACAATGAAAAGATATATTGACCGGCCGGCAGGGGAAAGTCAAAGTCGCGCGAGCGCAGCAATGCCACCGATCGAATCACCGTGCTGGTCCAGTCGGGCAAGATATATTTACAGCAGTAAGATTTGACCGGCATCGCGACGTTTGACGACATGCCGGCGCGTCTCGCCGGCCACGCCGACCAGCAGCAAAAAGATCGAACCAGTGGCCGCGGCATTCGCGCTCGCCACCGAGATATCTATGAGCCATTCAAGCACGTCGACCATGGGCGGTCCCCTTCGTTACCGTGACGACGATCGTATCGGGCTCGAATTAGCGGTGAATTAGCGCGGCTTCAGACTAGCGTAAGCTTCGCGGCGCTGGGCGGCCTGGACCATTGCCGGCCAACCTGGTAGCATCACGCGCAGAGACGTCGTGGCTGGTCGGCGGCCCTGCAACTCGCTGGACCTCTTATAGATTGGGTATGGAAAAGAAACGATCGCGGATTAGCCGGGAAGCGCTGTGCCCGCCGATTGGCGCGCTGCTCCGCTATCAGGCGCGCATCGTGCGCGTCGTCGCCGAAGCGCGCGGCCAACGGGCGATGATCGAATCGCTCGACACCACGGGCCGCACGTTTGTCAGCACCGTGAAATGGAACAGCCTGCGCGAACTCGGCGCCCAACTGTTCTGATATTGAAGGCCGACAAATCGGCCTGAATCGGCGGCAAATCAAATAGTGGGAAGCAGGCGCGCGGCGCATTTGCCTCATGATATTAGGGAATGCCTAAGCTTGAGCCGGCGAGGTCCAGCGTCGTAAAATCGTGGCACATCGATTTGAGGGCCCAGCAATGCGTCTGGTTTCTCGTTGCGATTTCAACCGCGCTTTGCACCGTCCGTCTTTGCAGTGCGATATCCGGCGGCGCCCGGCCAAGCGGCGTTCCATGCTTTTTCGATCCGCTCCTCGCGATGAGGCCGGCGGCGCTCGCGGATTTGTCGTTCGATCCGCATCATGACCCCGCTCATTTCCGTCAAACGGCTCAGCAAGCGCTTTCCTGGCGTGAGGGCGCTTCACGAAGTCCAATTCGAACTCGTCGCGGGCGAGGTCCACGCGCTGATGGGCGAGAACGGCGCCGGCAAGTCCACGCTGATGAAAATCCTCGCCGGCGTGTACACACGGGATACCGGCGAAATTCTCTACGACGGCCAGCCGGTCGATTTCCAGAGCCCGCGCGAGGCGCAGTCCGTGGGCGTCGGCATCATTCATCAGGAACTCCAGCTGATGAACCATCTGACGGTCGCGCAGAACATGTTCATCGGCCGTGAGCCGCGTGGTCGCCTCGGCCTGTTCCTCGACGAAGACAAGCTAAACGCACAAGCGCACGACATTCTCGCTCGCATGCACGTGACTCTCGACCCGCGCGCGTTGGTCAGCTCGCTCACTGTCGCGCGGCAGCAGATGGTCGAGATCGCGAAGGCTTTGTCGTTCGACTCGCGCGTGCTGATCATGGACGAGCCGACCTCGGCGCTCAACGACGCCGAAATCGCCGAGCTGTTCCGCATCATTCGCGACCTGAAGAAGCGGGGCGTCGGAATCATCTACATCTCGCACAAAATGGACGAGCTGAAGCAGATTGCCGACCGGGTCACCGTGTTGCGCGACGGAGAATATGTGGCGACGGTCGCGGCGAAAGACACGACCGTGCAAGCGATTATCGGCATGATGGTCGGGCGAACCTTGACCGACGCCGCGCCTTCGCAACACATCGCCAACCAGGGCGAGGTCGCGCTCGAAGTCACCAGGCTGAATGCCGGCCCGCTGGTTAGAGACGTGAGCTTCGCGCTGCGCAAGGGCGAGATACTGGGCTTTGCGGGCTTGATGGGCGCCGGCCGCACCGAAGTCGCCCGCGCGGTGTTCGGCGCCGATCCGATCGAGTCGGGCGAGATCATCGTGAAAGGCGTGAAGGCATCGATCAGGAATCCGAGCGATGCGGTGGCGCGCGGCATCGGTTATCTCTCCGAAGACCGCAAGCGTTTCGGCCTTGCGACCGGCATGAGCGTCGAATCGAACATCGTGATGTCGAACTTGCGCAAATTCCTGTCGCTGAACTTTTTCCTGCGCCGCGCGCAGATACGCAAGACCGCCGCCCATTTCATCAATCTGCTCGCCATTCGCACGCCTTCCGCGACGCAGGAGGTGCGGCTGCTCTCGGGCGGCAATCAGCAGAAGATCGTCATTGCCAAATGGCTCGAGCGCGACTGCGACGTGCTCTTCTTCGACGAGCCGACGCGCGGCATCGACGTGGGCGCCAAAAGCGAAATCTACAAGCTGCTGCGCTCGCTCGCGGATCAGGGCAAGGCAATCGTAATGATCTCGTCGGAACTGCCGGAAATTCTGCGCATGAGCGACCGCATCGTCGTGATGTGCGAGGGCCGCATCACTGGCGAGCTTCCGGCGGCGGGAGCGACCCAGGAGCGCATCATGCAACTGGCGACGCAGCGCGAACCCCTAAACATGGCGTGAGTTCAAGAGGTCTTTCATGACATTGCAATCGGACACTTCGGCGCTGGGTAATAAAAAGACGTTCTCGGGCCTGAGAGCCCGCGTCTTCACGCCGACCGCTTTGCAAAAGCTGCTTGCGTTCGGGAGCCTGATCCTGCTGCTGGCGTTTTTCAGCTTCGCGTCTCCCGCGTTCATGCAGATGGACAACATGCTCGGGATTCTGCAGGCAACGGCGGTGAACGGCGTGCTCGCGATTGCCTGCACGTTCGTCATCATCACCGGCGGTATCGATCTGTCGGTCGGCACGTTGATGACCTTCACGGCGGTTATTTGCGGCGTGTTTCTCACCTACTGGCATTTGCCGATGTGGACCGGCGTCCTTGCCGCGATCGGTACGGGCGCAGTCTGCGGGACCGTTTCGGGAACGCTGACGGCGAAAATGAAAATACCGCCGTTCATCGCCACGCTCGGCATGATGATGCTGCTAAAAGGGCTGTCGCTGGTTGTCTCGGCCGACAAGCCGATCTATTTCACCGACACCGAAAATTTCTACATGATCTCGCAGGATTCGCTGATCGGCGACCTGCTGCCGAGCTTGCCTGTGCCGAACGCGGTTCTGATTCTGTTTTTCCTGGCGGTGGTGAGTTCGATCACGCTCAATCGCACGGCGCTCGGCCGTTATACCTTCGCGCTCGGCAGTAATGAAGAAGCGGTGCGCCTGTCCGGTGTGAACGTCGACCGGTGGAAGATCGCCATTTACGGTTTGAGCGGCGCGATTTGCGGAATTGCCGGACTACTGATCGCCTCGCGCTTGAATTCGGCGCAGCCGGCGCTGGGCCAAGGTTACGAACTCGAAGCGATCGCGGCCGTGGTGATCGGCGGGACATCGCTGAGCGGCGGCGCGGGCACGATTCTCGGCACGATCATCGGCGCGTTCATCATGAGTGTGCTGACGAACGGTCTGCGCATCATGTCCGTCGCGCAGGAATGGCAGATCGTGGTGACTGGTCTCATCATCATCCTCGCGGTCTACGGCGATATTTTGCGGCGCAAGAAAAGTTGACGCGACGCGGGAGAGGATAAGGAATGGAGCGCCATAAGCTCCCCAACGGCTGAAGTTGACAGCCCATCTTAGGAGGAGAAACACCATGTTGAAAAGAAAACTAATCGGTGTCGTGGTCGGCGTTGGCGCTCTCATTGGCGGGACGAGCGTGACATACGCGGACACCTACATCCCACTCATTTCGAAGGGCTTCCAGCATCAGTTCTGGCAGGCCGTCAAATCCGGCGCCGAACAGTCGGCCAAGGAGCACAACGTCAGAATCACCTTCGAGGGTCCGGAAACCGAAGCCATGGTCGACAAACAGATCGACATGCTCTCGGCTGCGCTCGCCAAGAAGCCGCAGGCGCTCGGCATCGCCGCGCTTGATAGCAAGGCGGCCATTCCGCTGTTAAAGCGCGCGCAGGCCAGCAAGATACCCGTGATCGCTTTCGACTCCGGCGTGGACAGCGATATTCCGCTGACAACGTGCGCAACGGACAACCTCGCCGCGGCCGCCCTCGCTGCCGACAAGATGGCCGAGGCAATCGGCAATGCCGGCGAAGTCGGCGTGATCGTGCACGACCAGACGAGCCGCACCGGCATCGATCGCCGCGACGGCTTCCTCAATGAAATGAAAACGAAGCACCCGAACATCAAGATCGTCTCGGTTCAATATGGCGGCGGCGACCATTTGAAGTCGGCGGAAATCGCCAAGACGATGATCCAGGCGAACCCCAATCTCAAGGGCATCTTCGGCGCGAATGAAGGCTCGGCGGAAGGCGCCGCGATCGGCGTGAAGGAATCAGGCAAGAAGCTGGTGCTGATCGGCTACGACTCCGGCAAGGAACAGAAGGACGATATCAACTCGGGCTTGATGGCGGGTGCCATCACACAGAACCCGGTCGGCATCGGCAAGTGCGTGGTCGACTCCGCGGTGAAGGCGCTCAAGGGCGAGAAGCTGCCCAAGAAAGTGGACACGGGCTTCTACTGGTACGACAAGACCAACATGACCGATCCGAAGATCGCAGCCGTGCTCTACGATTGAGCGCTGCCGTTTGAGTGTGTGGAGAGGCCAGGGTCGCGGTGTCTTTCGATGCCACGGCCCTCTTTGCTACGAGACCGAAGTGATGGCTGTCGCAGAGGAGTGAGTTCAGATGCCCACGATCACCAGCCTGTCCGTCCGTGACATTCGGTTTCCCACCTCGCGCTCACTGGACGGTTCCGATGCGATGAACGCCGCGCCGGATTACTCCGCCGCCTACGTCACGCTCGAAACCGATTCGCCCGACGCGCTCACCGGCCACGGCCTCACTTTCACGATCGGACGCGGCAACGAGATCTGCGTGGCCGCGGTCGAGGCGCTGGCTCCGTTGATCGTCGGTAAAAGGCTGGAAGATATTGCCGCGAACATGGGCGCTTTCTGGCGCGCGCTGACGTCGGATAGCCAGTTGCGCTGGATCGGCCCGGACAAAGGCGCGATTCATCTGGCGACGGCGGCTGTCGTCAACGCGGCGTGGGACATGTGGGCGAAAGCGGAAGGCAAGCCCGTGTGGAAGTTGCTCGTCGACATGAGTCCCGAAAAACTCGTGCGCTGCCTCGACTTCCGCTACGTGACCGACGCGATCACGCCACAGGAAGCCATCGCGATGTTGCATCGTCATGCGAAGACACGGGGCGAGCGCGAAAAGGAAATGCTTGCGCAGGGTTATCCGGCCTATACGACATCCGCAGGCTGGCTCGGCTACGACGACGACAAAATCCGCCGGCTCGCGCGTGAAGGTGTCGCTCAAGGCTGGACGCACTTCAAGCAGAAAGTGGGCGGCAGTCTCGACGAGGATATGCGCCGCGCCCGCATTCTGCGCGAAGAAATCGGCGAAGACCGGAAGCTGATGATGGACGCGAACCAGGTGTGGGATGTCGACGAGGCGGTCGCGAATATGCGGCGCCTCGCGCAATTCGATCCGTGGTGGATCGAGGAGCCCACGAGTCCCGACGACATTCTCGGCCACGCGGCCATCCGTCAACGGCTTCGGCCGATCGGCGTCGCGACCGGCGAGCACTGTCATAACCGGGTGATGTTCAAGCAGTTGCTGCAGGCGCAGGCCATCGACTTCTGTCAGGTCGATAGCTGCCGGCTGGGTGGCTTGAACGAGGTGATCGTCGTTCTGCTGATGGCGGCGAAGTTCGGCGTGCCGGTGTGTCCGCATGCCGGCGGTGTGGGATTATGCGAGTACGTCCAGCATATTTCGCTGTTCGACTATATTTGCGTGTCGGCGTCGCTAGAGAACCGGGTGCTCGAATACGTGGATCATCTGCATGAACATTTCGTTGATCCGGTTGTGATCCGCAATGGTCGTTATATGCCGCCGCAGCGTTCGGGTTACAGCATCGAGATGCATGCGGCGTCGCTCGATGAATATGATTTTCCGGACGGGACGGCGTGGAAGGGGTGAGGCGGCGCTCGCCTCTCGTGCGATAAATTAACGCAACCCAAGCGCGAGCTCCGCAAACTGCATGGCCCGCGCACCGTGTCGCCGGCATTGAAAGCATGCATCAACAACACCGCTACACGCTGCCGTTTTCAACGACGCGGCCTTCCGCACGCCAGCGCAGCATGCCGCCGGGAAGGTTGGCGACCCGTTCGAATCCGGCCTGACGCAGCATGACCGTGGCTTGTGCCGAGCGTCCACCGGCACGGCAAACCGTCACGATCGGACGGTCCTTCGTAAGTTCCGCGGTCCGCCCGGCCAGGTCGCCCAATGAAATGAGCCTGGCTGCGGGAATGCGTCCCAACGGTCCGTTGAATTCTTCAGGCTCCCGCACATCGACGATTTCGACCGCACGAAGATTTTCCTCAAGCCACTGCGCGTTGATTTCCCAGATGCCCGCAAAGCTACAGGTCAGCGGCGCCCAATCGGGCTCGGTCATCTGCGCGGGGACGCTCGCCGCCAGTCCACATTTCAGATTCGCAGGCACCGCGACGTCGATCTGCTTCGGATGCGGCAGGTGCAGGTTCGTCATGTATCCGGTGAAATCCTCTTCACACAGTTCACCGCCAAGGCGCGGATTGAAGCGCCGCTCCTCCCCCACGCTCGTGACCGTCAGGCCGCGATAATCGTGAGCCGGGTAGAGCAGGCACGCGGTGGGCAGCGTGAAAATCTGCCCATGCACCGCGCGAAACATGGTGTGCGCGTCGCCGCGCTGGAAATCCGTGCGGCCCGTGCCTCGGATCAACAGACAATCGCCGGTGAACGCCATGGTCTCGTTGTCGAGTACGAGCGTGATGCATCCATCGGTATGACCCGGTGTCGCGCGTATCGTCAGATATCTCGTGCCGAACTCGACTTTGTCGCCGTGGCTCAGATAGCGGTCCGCGCCTTCGGCGCCGCTTGCAGCCGAGATCGCAATGCGGCTGCCTATACGGCGATTCAGCATCCATGCACCGGTCACGTGATCGGCGTGAACGTGAGTGTCGATCGTATAAAGCAGATGCAAGCCGAGTTCTTCGATCAGGGCGGCGTCCCGGCGCACCTGTTCGAATACCGGATCGATCAGTACCGCCTCTCGCGTCGTGCTATCGGCAAGAAGGTAGGTGTAGGTCGACGATTGCTGATCGAATAGCTGCCGGAAGATCAACACGATTTCGCTCCGTGGCCCGCTTCTGCGAGCGCTTGAAGGTGGCGGCTCATGCGGTGCCGCCGATTACGCCACAGGCAGTCCAATCGAGCGCTGCCCCGTTCAGAGGTCCGGGCGCACGAATGCACCCGGACTCGCTTCATGCGCCGGACTTCACGCCGTCCGGCGCGCACCTCTCCAGTTCACGCGCGCGTTACTTCGGTTGCGCAACGTACCGCAGATAAGGCTTCACGGTTTTGAAACCCTGTGGATATTTTTGCGTTGCGGCATCGTTGGAAACGGATGTCGGAATGATGACGTCTTCACCCGGTTTCCAGTTCACCGGCGTCGCCACCGTGTGTTTCGCGTTGAGTTGAAGCGCATCGAGCAGGCGCAATACTTCGTCGAAATTGCGGCCCGCGCTCATCGGATAGACAAGCATGGCTTTGACTTTTTTGTCCGGGCCGACGAGAAACACAGAGCGTACCGTTGCGTTGTCGACCGCGGTGCGCGGGCCGCCGCCGCTGGCTTCGGGGTGGATCATGTCGTAGAGCTTCGCGACCTTCAGGTCCGAGTCGCCGATTAGCGGGTAATTGATTGCGTGGCCCTGCGTCTCGGCGATATCTTTGACCCACTCCGTATGATCGCTGACCGGATCGACGCTGAGCCCGATAATTTTCGTGTTGCGCTTATCGAATTCCGGCTTGAGGCCCGCCAGGTATCCGAGTTCCGTGGTGCAAACGGGAGTGAAGTCCTTCGGATGCGAAAATAGGACTACCCAATGGTCGCCGATCCATTCGTGAAAATGGATCGTCCCTTCGGTGGTTTCCGCGGTGAAATCGGGAGCGTCTTCTCCTAATCGAATAGACATCTTTAGTCTCCATAGGTTGGGTGCACCAAGGTTCGAGTGCCACGGCCGGACGGAGGTCCGCCGGGCTGCCGGAGTGTTGAGTGGCGATAGGACTGGCTCGAGATTGCTTCCGGCCGGTTGCACCGTACCGCGCCGGAATATCGTCTACGGAGTGCAGCGGAATCTGAGGCTTTCCCGGATAGCCGTGATGCGGGACAGACTTTCGGACGCGCTGCGGGCCGCACCTATAGCGTAGAACAAAAAAGACTTTCGCAGTTGGCAGACTGTAGGGTGAATCCGCCGTCGTGGCCGCGAAGTTGCTTGTACTCCGAAGAAAGGGCCTCGCACTTCGATCTGGACTGGTGGGATCTTGTCTGGTCAAAGCCCCAAACACACCGCCCCGGCCGCGACGATCACGCACGCGAGCCAGCGCCTTGCGCTCACCGCTTCCCGCAAGATCACGCGCCCGATCAGCACGGCGAACACCACGCTGGTCTCGCGCAACGCGGATACCGTACCCATTGCGCCCGACTGCATCGCCCAGATCACGATGCCATACGCCGCGATCGACACCAGGCCGCCGGCGAGCGACGATGCGACGGCGATGGGCGCTGCCCGTATCGACGTCCACAACGCCGCGAGCCCGCGCGTCGCGACGAACAGCGCCGGCATCAGCCAGTAGAACAGGAACATCCAGGCGGTGTAAGCGAGCGCCTCGCCGCCGGATAAACGCACGCCGATGCCGTCTATCACGGTATAGAGCGCGATCGACGCACCGGTCGCCAGCGCGGCCAGTGCACCCGCGCGCGACACGCGCCCGCCTTGCAGCGCGAGCGCGATGATGCCGCCCGAGATCATCGCGATCCCGAGCGCGTGCAAGGGGCCGATCGCCTCATGCGCGAAGAGCGCGGCGCCGAGCGTGACGAGCAGCGGCGACGAGCCGCGCGCGATCGGATAGGCCTGCGCCAGATCGCCGCGGCGATAGGCTCGCACGAGGCTGACGTTGTAGACGATATGCACGAGGCCCGACGCGGCGATGTACGGCCAGGCCGCGTTGGCGGGCAGAGGCGTGAACTGGATAACGAGCGTGGCGACCGCCGCGATGGCGATGCTCATCCACGTCATGGACAGGAAGCGGTCGCGGTTGCCGTGCAGCATCGCGTTCCAGGTCGCGTGGAGCAGAGCGGCGAAGAGGACGAGACCGCCGGTGTAACTGAGCATGCAGGTTCGAGAGGCCGGAAAAGAGTGCGAAAGAGGTGGAGTCAGCGTCGTAGTAAGAAGGATATCTATCTTGTAGGGGTTCGACAAACCAGTTAAATTGAGGCTTCACGTTAGATAAACTACTGTGAATGAAACGGACCCTGCCACCGCTCAATGCCTTGCGCGCCTTCGAGGCCGCAGGCCGTCTCAGCAGCTTCAAGGAGGCCGCCGCTGAATTACACGTGACTCACGGTGCGGTCAGCCAGCACGTGCGTGCGCTCGAAGAGTGGCTCGGCGCATCGTTGTTCGAACGGCACAACCGGCGCGTCGCGCTGACGCCGGCAGCGAAGGCTTATCTGGCGGAAATCGGTCCATTGTTCGAGGAGCTCGCGCGGGCCACGGCCCGATACGGATTCCCTGAAACGCATTCCCGGACACTATCCGTGAATGCGCCCGCGACCTTCACATTGCGCTGGCTGGTGCCGAGACTGGCGACATTCCGCGCCGCGCATCCCGACGTGAACGTCAATGTTCAGACGTCGAACGAGTCGCTGGAGAGTCTGAAGGAGACCTACGACGTGATCGTCCGGGGCGGTCCGGACACCTTCTATGGCTACTCGATGCGGCCGTTCCTGTCCGAGGAGCGAATCCCTGTCTGTAGTCCGGCGCTCTTGCAGCGCCTGCCGCTTCGAACGCCGGACGATATGCGGCAGCACACGTTGCTGCATACGTCGAGTCTTCCGCGGGTTTGGCCGGACTGGCTGGCGAGCGCGGAGATTCCGGCACTCAGGCCGGCCGCCGCGCTGAGCTTCGATCACTTCTTTCTGACGTTGCAAGCGGCCATCGACGGAATAGGCATTGCGATGGGACCGACCGCCCTGGTCGCGGACGATCTCGCGTCCGGCCGGCTTGTCGCGCCGTTCGCCGGTCCTCGTTTGCCGTCGCGGAGCTATTGCACGTACGTTCCGGATGGGAAGTCGGCGGACGAACTGGTCGTGCTGTTCCGCGCATGGCTCGAACGCGAAGCTATGCACTCACAGGCGCCGACGGCCCCTTAGACGCCGGCCATTTCGCACAATCTTTACGGCGTTGCCGGCAATCGTTGCGCGTTCTTTACCACGGACTTCGTATAGTGGGCGACTCGCTTTGCGCTGTGATGAAACGAAGCGATCTATTGGAGTCGATATGGAATTCAAGCAAATGAAGCGTCGCGTTACCGTCGAGTTCGGCGTCTGACTTCCATGACACCGTCGAGACCCGCGATGATGTTCAGGGGGCTGTGCAAGGTGGTGACCATCGCCTTCGTCACGAACCAGGTGCTGACCACTATTTTCACGTATTGCGTGCAGCAACTCGATTCCGCGCCACCGCATCAGGCCGTCTGGATTTTCAGCTGTGTGACGTGCGGGATGGTGACGTTATGGCTGCAGGCCGATGCGCGGCGCGCATTCGGCTTCGCGCGCGAGAAGGGTTTTGTGAAGAAGAGCGGCGAAGGCACGCAAGGCGTGCAGATCGCGGACGACTGCCCGAGGCGGTGGCTTGTCGTCCTGCATATCGAATTGAACCCTGCGTCGATACAGGGCTGATCGGGCTAAAAGCTCGCGAAGATCTTTTCCTTCGCTAGCCGTGTGCGGAGCCGCCGCTTTCATCGAGCCATTGAACGATGTTGCGCACCGTATCGCCGTAGAAGGTGCGATACAACTCCTTCGATACATAGCCGATATGAGGCGTTGCGAGCACGTTGGGCAATTCGCGCAGAGGGTGCGGGTTGTCGAGCGGTTCGACGTCGTACACATCCAGCGCGGCGCCGGTAATCTGGCCGGTTGTGAGTGCGGTAAGCAGCGCGGCGGAGTCGACGATCGGACCTCTCGACGTATTGATCAGCCGGCTTGTGGGTTTCATCTGTGCGAATTCCGCCGCGCCGACCAATCCGGTGGTTCGCTCGCCAAGTCGCACGTGGATCGACAGGAAATCCGCCGTTGAGAACAACTCGTCCTTGCTGACTCGCTGCACGCCTTTTTCGGCGGCGCGTTCCTCGGTGAGGTTCTGGCTCCACGCGATAACGTTCATTCTGAATGCCCGCCCGATGATGCCGACAGCCGAACCGACGCGGCCAAGGCCGAGCAATCCGAGCGTCTTGCCCGCGAGTTCGTCGCCAAGCGAAAGTTGCCAGCCTCCCTGGCGCACCGACTGATTCTCGAGCGGAATATTGCGGGCCATCGCGAGAATCAGCGCCCACGTCATCTCGATCGTCGGCGTGGACGAATAGCCGGTGTGAAGAATTTCGATGCCGCGTTCGGCCGCCGCATCCTGATCGATCGACGTATTCCCTGCGCCTGTCGAGGCAATCAGCTTCAGATTCGGCAGGCTTTCGATGACCACGCGGGGCAACGGTGTGCGTTCCCGCATCACGCAGATGACGTCGAATGGCTGCAGGCGTTGGATGAGATTCCCGATATCGGCGACGTGATCGTTGAACACTGTCACGTCAGCACGGTTCGTGAGTGGCGACCAGTCTGCCATGCTCAGCGCGACGTTCTGATAGTCGTCGAGGACCGCTACCTTGATGAGGGATTTGTCGTTCATGGTTGTTCCTGTGAGGCAGGATTGACTCGGGGCGCGTTGCTACGCGCGCCGAAATCATGACCTGGTTGCCGAGCTTGCAGGGTGATTCAGCGAGACGGGCCACGGCCGATCCCCGAACCACCTCAGGCGATGAATACGATGTCGTCCGTCACTATCATAATCGGTCCAGATGCAAATGACGGACAAGTCAGCGCGGAAAACTATTCGCGAACATAGGCAGGCCGCTATTCGATTCGGCCTCGGTTATTGCCTCGGACGTCATCGCCTTTTGGGAGGTCGATCTTCCCAACCTGCCTGGACGCGTCCCTGTCGACCTGGTAGCATGAGGGACTGTGCGCGCAGCGTCTGTCGAATCAGGGAGCGGTCTTATGCGGAAGCGGAAGTTCGCAGGGAAGATGACTGGGGAATCGAGCCTGCCGGAACTGCTGAACCGGCTCGAGTTGGCATTGGTCGCAATGCCCGATCGCACGTCTGTCTGCAAAGCACTGTCGGATCTCAACAAGCGGCTCGGCTCCGTTGGCGAATATGCTCCCGCGCGAACCAGCCGATCCGCGACTTCGCGGCGCCAGCGCCAAACGGCAGTTGAATCTTTGCCGTTGTTTTCTTGAGCGTCGAAGATCGACGTGAACACCGTGCACCGGAGTGGAGCCGCTGCCTGGCAGCGACAGCCGAAACAATTCCAGCACGCGCTAGGCAAGCAACGACAAGGCATCAACGAGCGAGAGCACCGTGGTGCGCGACTCGAACGCCGTGGAAAAAAGATGATCGTGCACGACCTGGTCCGGGTCGTAGCAGCAATCCTTCACAGTGAACAAGCGGAAGTCCGCGTCGCTCGCGTACGCAACCGACGACAGCACGACGCCGGTCGACGCTATGCCCACCATGATTAGCGTATCGATCCCCTGTGCGGAAAGCCGCGCCTGCAGATCGGTGCCAAAGAACACGCTGGCGCGATGCGCGATGATGAGCGGCTCGGTCGCTTGCTGGCCGAGTTCCGGCGCGATCTCGTCGTCGACGAAAAGACCCAGTTGCTTGATTCCCTGCCCGTTTCTGTTTAACGGGCTGACTTCCGGATAGCCTGGACTAAAGTGAATCCTGGCGAAATAAACGCTGACTCCTTTGGCCCGCGCGGCGTCGCACAGCTTGCGCGTATTGGCGAGCAGAGCAGGTGCGACTGATGGAAATAACCGCATGATGTCCGTCTGATAATGCATGACAACCAGAGCGGTTTGTTCAGGAACGATCGCTGGAATCTGCATGTTCACGTTTTGCGCCGTGGCGGAATAAGGGCGATGCGATAAAGAAAGATGCTCGACTCTAGCACGACCGCCACGACCGATCGTGATCGCGGGGCGCGCAAATGAATGAGTATTTAAGTTCCGACTCAGTTACTCGATATGTTGGGTGACCACACACAGTAACTCAAGAAACGTCGCCTATGGCCAGACGTCACGACTCCTCAATCCGACTGTAAAAGCTCTCGTAGTGGACACCGAGGTCGTTATTTTCAGCTAGTTGCGCTCGCTCGGAAGATGAGCGAACAAGCATTGGCACAACCCGTGCATTGATAACTGTGGGTACAACGACGGACGGTTTAACGCTATCGCCGCGGCATCTGCATGCATTGGTCGGATGCCGGAAAACTCGTTGTTCGTTTGAGCCACCTTGTTAGCGCGCGGCAAACTCCTACCCGTCGACCCATCGACGTTGAGCATCGCGCGCGCCGCAATAGACCCGATGCGGGTGCCTTTGAATGTTCGACAAGCTTATGGGAGTCGCCATGAAAGTGAGATCTATTGCCGCTCTGTTAGTCGCAAGCATCGCATTGCTAACAGCTCCCGCGTTCGCGGGTGGTGACGACCATACTTCTTCCTATCGAAGCGACGTCTCTACGTCAGTAGCGCATCGCGGTCAAACCGCTCCAGCGAAGGCGGCGGCAGAAGGCCACAGCGGCGTGGTTGACGTGAACCATAGCGGCGTCGGCGGCAGTGAATCGGGTAAGTCGCAATCCGGGCGGCGTGCCCCGGGCGATAGCATCAATCCGATGTATCACGGTGGTTGATGTGCTTGTTCGCGGGGCGCTGGTGTGAAACCGCGGCCGAGGAGATCTATCGAGGCGCAGTCCCTGCGCTCGGTCGCGCTGCCGGACAACACGTCATCTGCTGATCCAGGACGATAACGCTCGCACTCGATCCGCCTGACCCACGGCTCCGCAGTAGAATAACTTCGTCTGGAGCACGCAGAGTATTAAGCGTTATGAAAAACCGTACACGGTTCCTCACGGCGATATTGGCCGTGCTCGTTTTCATCGCGTTGCTCTTTATCCCACTGCCGCAGCGAATCGGGCTCGACACGCGCATTGTGACGGTCGCGTCGATTCAACGCTCTCCCACTGTCGTATTCGACTATGTCACGACCCCGGCTCACTGGCCCGCCTGGCATCCGTCATCGCTTGCGGTCAGCGGCGCGGTTGACCATCCGCTCGATCTGGGCGAGCAGGTAACGGAGGAATTCCGCGTAGCGGGAAGACGTGGCCGCGTCGTGTGGACAGTCGCCACGCGGGAGCCTCCGGGCAAGTGGTCAATAGAAGGAACGATTGATAACAGACCGGCCGGCACCGTCACTTATTCGCTGACATCGACCGAGAGCGGAACTCGCTTCGAACGTGAATTCACTTATCGCTCGCCGTCGTTGTGGTTCGCTATGTTCAACTGGTTGGTGTTGCGCGCGCGGATTCAATCGGAATCCGATACGGCGGTTTCGCAACTTAAGGGCCTTCTGGAAGCTTCGCCGCAGCAATAGATCGGCGCAGCGTCTCAATGTGCCGATGCAGACCGCGCGCCCGCAGCGCCTCGTCGATACTCGGGTGGCTACTGTCGGTCGACGCGATGGCTGCAAGTGTCGATAGCCGGCACAAAGTCATGCGAGTGCAAATTTGCACTCGCATACTGGTGCGTCAGTCAGTCAGTCAGAAGGAAACGATATGCGGCGCGTGATCGTACGGCGGTCGTCAGTCCACGGGAAGGGTGTGTTCGCGATGCGCCCGCTCGCGGCGGGTGAGTGCGTGCTTGAATACCGGGGCGAATTGACGAGCTGGCGGGAAGCCGTGCGCCGGCATCGGCGCGAAGGTGTCGCCGGGCACACGTTTCTTTTTGGCCTGTCGGACGGACGCGTGATCGACGGAAGCCGTGGCGGCAATAGTGCGCGATGGCTGAACCACGCCTGCGCGCCGAACTGCGAAACCATCGAAGATGATGGCCGCATCTTCATTCACACGATCCGGCCGATCGAGGCAGGCGAAGAACTGTTTATCGAATACCTGCTGGCGACCGACGATCCCTCGGACGAGGACGTTCGAGCACAATATGCTTGCCGGTGTGCCGTGGTGGGCTGCCGTCAGTCGATGCTGGCGGCTGTCACTTGATTCAACGGGCTGATGAGGTTGCAGACAGTCAGTCAGCGTCCGTTGATCTCAGGCACCGCACGTCCTGCCCTGCCGGGAAGATCGTGCAAACGCGCTAGCTCCGCCGGCGCACCAGTCCGTAAATGACCAGCAGGATGATCGCGCCGATTATCGAGGCGCCGCCTGCACAATCAATCGGACGACCAGCCCTACAATCACAATATCCTGCTTCGTTGGTTCGTCGGACTGGCGATGGACGATGCATTGGTTTATGGCCGTAGGGAATTTTCTGCTTAAATTAAAGATCGGTCCCCTATAAATTCAATTCTGATTTCGATACTGTCGACCTGGTTAGCAAAACTACAGGTCTTGTAATGGGGATATCGATGGTCGATCTATTTCGAAACTGGCGTGCTCGCCGGAACACGCGGCGTGTCGCCAGCGGCGGCGCAATGGTCTTTCTCTTAGCTCTCGCTGCGCCCGCACAGGCTGACGAAATTGCCTATGGGTACGACGCCCTCGGCAGGCTCACGTCAGTTTCGGTGGGAGGCGCCACCGCCTATTACGACTATGACGCAGCCGGAAACATCATCGGAATCCGAAGGCCGGTAACGGTGTCTTCCGTGCCTTCGGCACGCGGCGCCATCCCTTCGCTTGCGGCTGATTCCCAAGTGTCTCCCTCCGTTCTCGCATCTGGCTCAACCGGCTCGCGATAGTCGATCCGGTTTCCTCTTTCATCCGGGAATTTTCATGCAAGTCACCGACGCCTTTGCGGCGCGTCGCGCGCTGCTGCGTCCGTTCGTCGTGTTTTTATTTGCTTTGCTGTCGTGGTTGATAGCACCGCATGCGCATGCAGCGGAGTGCAATACACTTTATGCCACGTCAGGAGCTTTTCCTGGCGATCCGTCCTGTAAGTTTAAGGCTTCGGCGGCTGATTACGGTGGCATAGGTGGTTTCCTTTGCGGCGGCACGGATCAAATAGACAACTATTGTGCCGGGTCCTCCGGTGGCACGACGGTTGAGCCGCCCTCGCCCGACGACAGCAATAACGTTGACGGCGACAACATCGACGGCGCTGGCGGAGCCAGCGGCGGAGGCAATGGCGATGGCGCAGGCGCAGGTAATGGCGCAGGGGGCGCCAATGATACCAGCGACGGTGCAAATGGCAGCGGCTCGGGCGGATGCAGCGGCGCAGATGCTACGGCCGGTTGCGGCAGCAGCACGTCGGGAGGCGATCCGGTCAAGTTGAATACGGGCCAGTTGCATCTGGTCGCGCATGACCTGCACCTCGCGGACACGATCGCGCTGGATCTGGCGCGCGTTTATCGCAGCAGCGCCTACGACACATCCGGCCGACCGATGGCCGGCGCATTTGGCATCGGTGCGACCTTCAACTACGACAGCTACCTGACGCTGAGCGCCGCCGACAGCAATAATGTGCGGCAGCTTATCCAGCTGTATCTGCCGAGCGGAATCCGGATTCCGTTCACGCTTCGTGCGGGTACCACCACGACCTGGGACGACCTGACGAGCCCGGGCAAGTACTATCGCGCGAGCATCACCGGCACGGGTACATCCAGACTGCTTACCTTGCGCGACGGTCGCACGATGCAGTTCACGACGATAGGCGGCATGTACCGGTTGACCCGGTTGCAGGACCGCAACGGCAATACGGTGACGATCTCCCGCGACAGCAACACCGGCGCAGTCACAAACATCAAAAGCATGAACGGCCGCACGTTGACGTTTACCTCCACGGTCGGTGCGCGTGGCACGCCGCTCATTTCGCGTGTTACCGACACGTTGAACCGCCAGGTGAGCTATCAGTACGACAGCCAGGACCGTCTGGTTCAGATCACCGATGCGGGCGGCGGCGTCTGGAAATACGGCTGGGATGCGAAGAGCCGTCTAGTCAGCATCACTGATCCCGAGGGCAACCAGCAGGTCCTGAACACTTACGACGACAACGACCGCGTTGTCGCCCAGAAGCTTGCTGACGGCAGCACGTTTGTAATGGCTTATACGGTCACGGGCGGCAAAATCACGCAGACCGAAGTGACCGACAGGCGCGGCAGTATCCGCCGTCTGGAGTTTGACGCGAATGGGCGCGTGGTGCGCAATACTTATCCTGCGGGAGAGTCGCAACAGCAGGTGCAGACCTTCACGCGCGATGTGAACGGACGCGTGACAAATCTCACGTCGACGGATCGCCAGTACACATATACCTACGACGCGAACGGCAATCTCACCAGTGAGGCGGATCAGTACGGGGCCATCTTCACAGGCACATTCGACAGCTACTCCCAGTTGCTGACCGAAGCGCAGGCGGGCGACCCGCAACGCGGCGTGAGCACCGTTTATACATACGACGCAAAGGGCAACCTGCTGACGGCCACTGACCGGATGGGTAACCGTACGACATGGACGAACGACAGCCAGGGTCGCCCGCTGACAATGACCGACGCCCTCAAGGGTGTGACCAAATGGACGTGGACCGGCGCGGACCTGACAAGCATCACGGATCCGTTGATCCGCACGAGGCAGTTCACGACAGACGCCGCGGGCCGGGTGACGGCAGTACAGGATCCGCTGGGCAACACGACACGCCGCACCGTCGATGCGCTGAACCGGACGACGGATATTACCGATGCGCTGAACGGTGTAACCCACTTCACGTACGACCGTAACGGCCATGTGCTCAGCAGGACGGATCCGAAGGGTGTCACGACGCAATACACGTACAACGCGATTGGCCGTGCAGTGAGCAAGACCGATCCGCTTGGCCACAGCGAGACCTATACGTGGAACAGCGCCGCGCAGATTGCGTCGGTAACGGATCGCAAGGGGCAGGTGACGACTTATTCCTACGACGCCGCCGGCCGTCCCGTGCAGACGGATTTCCAGTCGGCGCCCGGCGTCCTGCCGGCCCGAAGCTGGATGTACGGCTGGAAAAACGAAATCAACAAGCTTCAGAGTGTGTACGACGTGGTTCCAACCGTTGATGGCCGGAACCAGGCAGGCGTCGATACGACTCTCTATTATGACGGCGTTACCGGCAAACTGGTCCGCACGTTTGATCATCCAACTATCCAGGGAATCTTTTCATATCGCTACGCCTCCGACACGCGCGATTTGGCCGGCATCGACATGGACCGGGCGACGGTGGACTACAGCCGCGACGCTGAACATCGCGTAACCGCAATCCAGTATGTCGTGAATGACGAAGCACCGCGCACGTTCGGTTACGCTTACGACGCGCTCGGCCGACTCAGTCAGGCGACGTTCGCCAATGGGATGACGGCAACCTATGGCTGGGATGCAGCAAGCCAGTTGACGGGCATTACCTACAAGCGCGCCGACGGTAGCATGTTTGGCGACCTGACGTATGGCTACGATCTGGCGGGACGACGCACGAAAGCAGGCGGCAGCCTTGCAAAGGTCAACCTGCCGCAGGCGGTGAACGACGCACAGTACAACGCGGCGAACCAGTTGACGCGCTGGGCTGGCAAAAACGATGTCGTACGATCTGAACGGCAATCTCGCCAGCGATGGCGTGAACCAGTACGGCTGGAATGAGCAGAACCTGCTAAGCCGGATCAGCGTTGGCACGACGGCGGTCTTTAGCTACGATGCATTCGACCGGCGAAAGGATTACACGGTGAACGGCCACCGGATGAAGACCACGTGGTTCGGCGATGAACTGAACTTCATGGTGCCGGACGGCGACTGGTCAAAGCGCATCCGGGTGTTCTCTCCGTATCAGGCAGGCGGCCCGGATGAACTGACGTACCGTCGCATCGGTGACGACGCGAGCCAGGACAGATATGTGCTTCGCGATGCCAATAGCAATGTGATTGCGTTGACGGATGGGGACCAGCAAAGTCAGACGGGATACAGCTACGAGCCGTATGGCGCAACGAGCCAGACGGGCGCCGTGGATCCGAATACGCAGCAGTACACGGGTCGGGAGAATGATGCGACGGGGTTGTACTACTATCGGAGTCGGTATTACAGTCCGGCGATAGGGCGGTTCATTAGCGAAGACCCGATCGGCTACGCGAGTGGGCAGACGAATGCGTATGCTTATGTGGGTGGGAATCCGGTTCAGTTCACGGATCCGGCAGGGTTGCAGGCAATTCCCATCCTTCCACCGCCTCCACCGGCTGGGCCGGGTTGTAGTCCGGGCTCGGGAGGGGTTCCGAAATGGTTTAGTGATCTGCTTGATGGGTCGACTTTTAACAGGCCAAGTAAGACGCCGAATAAGGGCGAGCCAGGGTCGATTCACGTAAATCCGGGTAGTGGGCAGGAGCGAGGTTATGGTGCTGACGGATGGCCGGATTGGGATGTCGACTGGGACCAGCACCATGGTCCGAATACACCTGTGCCGCACGGGCATGACTGGGGGCGTAAGGAGAATGGCGATCCCTCCCGCGGAAATCCCGTCCCTATTCATGGTCCGTGGCAACCGAAATGATGGACGGAAAAATGAATATCGGTAATGTTTCCTATGATGACTTCTCCTTGCACGATGCAGAAATAGTCTCAATCAGCATGGATAGAGGTACCTCGGTAAACAGGATCGGCTTGTTGCGTGTGACGGGACAACTTTGCACAGTCGAGTTATTCGGCGTCAAAGCATTTCGCGCCGAAGATTTCGTGTTGCAAAACGTAGTAAGCCGAGTGCTAAGGTCCACCGCACGACAATTTTCGACGGAGGAGATCGATTACTGGGTGACTTGGGCTACCAGCTTTTCCGACACCGGCTCCTGGTTGAAACCTGACTTTAAACACCATTGGTTAGCGGACTTCAATAGTGGGAGGTTGGAGCTAGTTCTTTTCGAGCCATCGATCGGGGCGCAAATTGCCGTGGTTTGCGATCGACTGCTATTTCGATCGTCCGCGTCCGAGGACGCTCGGGCAGATAGCACTTAGTACAGAAGGACCGCAACGCGCTATCCCTCGAATTGGTGGATTTGGAGTTTGGGCTACCTATGGTCATTCGAGCGTGGGTACGTTCGGCCAGATGCAACTACGACGCGGTCGACCAACTGTGGGCAGCGACACGCTGTTGCAGTACCGATGTATTACTACCGGAGCCGGTATTACAGTCCGGCTATAGGGCGGTTCATTAGCGAAGACCCGATCGGCTACGCGAGTGGGCAGACGAATGCGTATGCTTATGTGGGTGGGAATCCGGTTCAGTTCAACGATCCCTTTGGTCTACATAAGGGCGACCAATGGTACGGCTACAACGATAAGAATTTCCGCGATTGGGTGCATGGCATAAAGCAGGACGAAGGTATCCCGGGTCCAGTTAATTTCACTAAGCCCATGCTTGACGACTTCTGGAACCAGTGGAATGGCGAAGGTTGTCCGGTGGGGAAGGGCGGCAAGAGCGGGAGGGGCGGTCAGTCGCGGTATTAACTTATTGGATGAAACATGTCAGCTTGTTCGAGGACCTACGTAACGCTTTGTATTTATGGATCTGATGCCGATGCGATGAATCGCATGGCGGACGAGATAAGAATTTCCCCGACCAGAACCAGCAATAAGAACGGCCTTCTTGGCTGGTTCTTCGACACCAGGGAACTCGACTCCGTCGACGTCGCGGATCATTTGGATTTTTTACTGCGAGAGTTGGAAGCGTATAGCGTTGACATGAAAAGGATTAAGGAGATGGGCTGCTGGTACCGAACTTACTGCTTTTGGTCTTCCGTTTCGGGAAATGGTGGCCCTTCGCTTGGGCCGAGGCAGATGGCGGCGCTGGCATCGCTGGATATGGAGTTGCACTTTGATTTGTGGTTTGACCCGCTGGAAGAAGAGTAGCTGTGGCGGGATGTGAATTGAAGAAGGGCCGCTTTGCGGCCCTTTTGCATTTAAAGCGGCGCAATGATGAGTTTCTGGTGTTCGAAGGTGATACGCACGCGTAATCCGGGCTCGAAACCGGCGGTCTCGATCCATCGGCCTGCGAGCTTCATCCACGGAAAGAGGGGCGGGGTCTTGCGCAGATGAAAGGGCAGGCGTGCCGGTTTCTGATAGCGCCAGGACTCCTGGATGATGACAGACCGTTCGGCGATGGGTGCGGGCGCTGGAGTCGCCGGTGTCGGTGGAGGTGGATGATGCGGCGCTGCTCGATCAGGTGGTGGACTATTACCACCAGACTGGGCGCACAGCCTGCCGGAGCATTTATTCCTGCCGGGGCCGCATCGTGGGGTGTCCAACACGGACGGTTTGTGCGGACAGCGGGAAGTGATCGTGAGTGAATCGGTCGTCGACGGGCAGACGTTCCGGTGCGCGGGCTATACGACCGTGACGGCGTCGTTCGGCGTGGACGTGTTCACGGAGGATCATCTTCTGCTGCTTAGGGCGCCGGGCGTTGAGCGGGCGATCTTCGCGTACGTCCGGGATGCGGCGGGCGATGCGGATGCGCATGCGCTGAAGCTGGCCCAGCGGCTCACGGTCGAGGCGAGCAGATGCTACCGTGTGCAATCCCCGCATGGGCTGGATGCCGCTGCCGCCCAGTCGATCGACGAAACCGCCATCGCGTCAAATTTTTGCCATCTCCAAGGTCATTCGCCTGCCTTTCTTAGCCGCCGCCTACAATCGAGAGAATATTCGATCCGCTTGGGAATCCTCATGCCAGACGCTATGACGTCGCCGCCGCCGCCGCCTTCACGCCGTATCAGCCCGCTCTTCGCACTGTTTCCCTTCCTGCGCCCGTATGCCGGCCGCTGGGCGCTCGCGTTCCTCGCGCTGGTGACCTCGGCGGGCGCCACGCTGGTGTTGCCCGTGGCGTTCAAATACCTGATCGATCGTGGTTTTGCCGCGGGCGACCGGGGGCACATCGATCGCTATTTCCTCGCGCTGTTTGTCGTGTCGTTGGTGCTGGCCACCGCCACGGCACTGCGTTTCTACCTCGTCTCATGGTTGGGTGAGCGGGTCACGGCCGACTTGCGGCGCGCGGTCTACGATCACGTGCTGAGCATGAGCCCGCAATTCTTCGAGACCACGCAGACCGGCGAGGTACTGTCACGGCTCACCGCCGACACCACCTTGATCCAGACGGTAGTGGGCACCAGCCTGTCGCTGGGATTGCGAAACTTCTTCCTGTTGACCGGCGGCGTGGCGATGCTGGCGGTGACGAGCCCGGTGTTGTCCGGCTACATCATCGCGACGCTGGTCGTGGTGGTCGCACCTATTGTGATCTTCGGCCGCCGCGTGCGGCGGCTCTCGCGCGCGAGCCAGGACAAGATCGCGAATACGAGCGCGCTGGCGGGCGAGGTGCTCAATGCCATGCCGACCGTGCAGTCGTACACGCAGGAGCCATTCGAGGCGCGGCGCTATGCCGGCGCGGTGGAGACGGCCTTCGAGACCGCGCTCACGCGCATTCGCGCGCGCGCCTGGTTGACCGCCGTGGTGATCGTGCTGGTGTTCACCGCTATCGTATTCGTGCTGTGGCTCGGCGCGCAGGCGGTGCTGGCCGGTCGGATGACGGCGGGCCAATTGTCCCAGTTCATCCTCTACGCCGTGTTTACGGCCGGCGCCGTGGGCGCGGTTGCGGAGGTATGGGGCGATCTGCAGCGCGCTGCCGGCGCCACTGAACGTTTGCTGCAATTGCTGGCGGCGCGCTCGCCGGTGTTGCAGGCCGAAACGACAGTCGCGCTGCCTGCGCGAGGCGAGGGCATCCGCTTCGACGATGTCAGCTTCTCGTATCCATCGCGCCCAGGCGTCGCGGCGCTTTCCGCACTCTCGATCGAGGTTCGCCCCGGTGAACATGTGGCACTGGTCGGTCCGTCCGGCGCGGGCAAGACCACGCTGTTCCAGTTGCTGTTGCGCTTTTACGATCCGCAAGCCGGCCGCATTCTGATCAACGGCGTGCCGACGCGTGACGTGCCGCTCGTCGATTTGCGCAGGGAAATCGGCGTGGTGCTGCAAGAATCGGTGATTTTTTCGGGGAGCGTGCTCGACAACATCCGCTACGGCGCGCCGGATGCCACGCTCGCGCAAGTGCAACGGGCTGCGGACATGGCGGCCGCGGCCGGTTTTATCGAAGAACTACCGGAGGGCTACGACACCTTTCTCGGCGAGCGCGGCGTGCGGCTGTCCGGCGGACAGCGCCAGCGCATCGCGATCGCTCGCGCGATCCTGAAGAATCCGCCCATCCTGCTGCTGGACGAAGCGACCAGTGCGCTCGATGCCGCCAGCGAACGGCTGGTGCAAAAGGCGCTGGACAATGCCGCGCAAAACCGCACCACACTGGTCATCGCACACCGCCTCGCGACCGTCCAACAGGCCGACCGCATCATCGTGCTGGAGCAGGGGCGGATCGTCGCGCAGGGGCGTCATGCCGAACTCCTTTTGAGTTCTCCGCTTTATGCTCAGCTTGCGGCGTTGCAGTTCGGCGAGCAGTTGGGGCAGACGGCGCCCGCGCAATGACAGCGGGCGGCTCACGCTTTGCGGCCTGCTTTCTTCTTTTGGTCGTAACGCAAAGCGCCCGTCTCAACCGGAATAAACGGTGCCTGAAAATGATCGATCAGAAAATCGATGAATGCCCGGGCCCGCGCCGTCTGGTTTCGCTGGCTAGGGTAGTAGACGAACAGGTCGGCTGAGGGCAGTACGGTATTGGGTAACACCAGTTTTAGCCGGCCGCTCTGAACGTACTTGGCCAGATCCCATTCGGAACGAATCAATATTCCGTGTCCGTCGAGCGCCCAGCGCAGCACGATGTCGCCATCGTTGCTCGAAAGCGCGCCTTTCACCTTCAACGCTTCGGTGTGGTCGCCCTGCATATACCGCCACACGCCATAAGCATCGTCGTTCTGGCGATGAACGATGCAACGGTGCCGCACCAGATCCTCGATACGCTTCGGTGTCCCGAATCGTTCGAGGTATTTCGGCGAGGCGCACAGAAAGCGGCGATTGCTCATGATGCGCCGGGCGCTGAGCCGGCTGTCGGGAAGCGTTCCAAAACGGATCGCCATGTCGAACGCTTCCCCGACCAGATCGATGGGCCGGTCCGTCACTTCAAACTGGATCTCCACATTGGGAAAGCGCTTCGCGAAGTCGGACACGAGCGGCGCAATGGCCGTGCGCCCGAAACCGAGCGTCGCATTCACGCGTAGCAGTCCATGGGGATCGGAACGAGCCCCCGATATCTCATCTTCCATCTGCCGGAGTTGCCCGACGATCTGCGTCGCGTAGCGCAGGTAGGTCTCGCCCTCCGGCGTCAGGCTGACGCTGCGCGTCGTTCTGTTGACCAGGCGCGCGCCCAGTTTCTGTTCCATTAGCCCCAAGCGCTTGGTCGCGGCCGGCGGCGTGAGGTCGAGCGCTCGCGCCGCCCCCGACAAGCTTTTGAGCTTGGCGAGGAGGATGAAAAATTCGAAATCAGATGCAGGGTCGGCGGTCACTTTGGTTATTCACTTAAAGTAAAAAATGAAATGAATCAAAGTGAATTCTAACGCCTCATTTCGCGGCTAAGCTAGTTTCCATTGCAGCCAGACGCATGCGATACGTGCTCAAAACTCAGGAGACCCCGTCATGAGAATCGTAGAAATCCGCGAGAAGACCGTTCCGATCAGTTCCCCCATCCGCAATGCCTACATCGACTTCAGCAAGATGACGCTGAGTCTCGTCGCAGTCGTGACGGACGTGATCCGTGACGGCAAGCCGGTGGTGGGTTACGGCTTCAATTCGAACGGCCGCTACGGCCAGGGCAAACTGATGCGCGAGCGCTTCATTCCGCGCATTCTCGAAGCCGATCCCGCCACGCTCGTCAACGACGCCGGCGACAACCTCGATCCGCACAAGATCTGGGCGACCATGTTCACGAACGAAAAACCGGGCGGCCACGGCGAGCGCTCGGTCGCGATCGGCACCATCGACATGGCGATCTGGGACGCGGTGGCGAAGATCGAAGGCAAGCCGCTCTTCCAGTTGCTGGCCGACCGCTACGGTAATGGTCAGCCCAATCGCAAGATTTTCGTGTACGCCGCCGGCGGCTACTATTACCCGGGCCAGGACCACGGGAAGCTGAAAGACGAAATGCGCAGTTATATCGACCGCGGCTATACGGTCGTGAAGAAAAAGATCGGCGGCGCTTCGCTCGACGAAGATCTGCGCCGTATCGACTGGATTCTGAGCGTGCTGGGCGACGGCCAAAAACTCGCTGTCGACGCCAACGGCCGCTTCGATCTCGATACGGCGATCCAGTACGCGAAGGCACTCTCGCAATACGACCTGTTCTGGTACGAAGAGCCGGGTGACCCGCTCGATTACGAATTGCAGGCCACGCTGCGCAACTATTACGACAAGCCGATGGCCACCGGCGAAGATCTTTTCTCGATGCAGGACGCCCGCAACCTGATCCGTTACGGCGGCATGCGCCCGGATCGCGACTGGTTGCAATTCGATTGCGCGCTCAGCTACGGCCTCGTCGAATATCTGCGCACGCTCGACATGCTGCATCAACACGGCTGGTCACCGAGCCGCTGCATTCCGCACGGTGGCCATCAGATGTCGTTGAACATCGCGGCTGGACTCGGACTCGGTGGCAACGAATCCTATCCGGACCTGTTCCAGCCATATGGCGGCTTCCCCGACGGCGTGCAGGTGGAAAACGGCTTCATCACGATGCCTGATCTGCCCGGCATCGGTTTCGAGGGCAAAGCCGATCTCTTCGCTGAGATGCAGAAGCTGTCCGCGTAGGCCGCTAATCGGCGAATGCTTTCATGGATTGCCGGCCCTGCGATGTACAGGGCTTGGATAAAGGCAGTTTCTTCGAGGGCCTGACGCCCGCGGCTTCGCGAAAACGGGGGAAAACGGCGCCGCGCTTCGATTCGTCACACGCCTGGCGAGCGCATCGACATGAGGCTATCCTTGCCGTACAGAGGAGAGAGACATGGACCGCAGCCAGGATCGTATCGAAAAGCGCGAGCAGGGTTGGTACCGCGAGCGCGATTGCGCTTTAAACGAATTCGTCGCTTTGCTGGAGGGCGATGACCACGGCCAGACCCGCTATGCGGCGGAAATTACGCAGCGGATTCCGATTTACGACTGTCCACAACTCGATGGCATGACACGCGACGCATCGCAGAGAGCGCAGTTGCAGGCGGATTGGGCTCGTGTCCTTCACGATGGCGCAGGGGTACTCGTGCTTCGGCGGGCATTTGTCGATACCAGACCGGTCGACGATGCAACGGCCGTCTTCGAATCCATTATTCGTAGTGAACGCGAACAAGGCTCGAGTGCGGCAGATCATTTCGCCAAGGCAGGCGCGAATGACCGGATCTGGAACGCCCAGGAGAAGCTCTGCCTGCGAGCGCCTGAAGTCTTCGCGGAATACTTTTCAAATCCAATGCTGATGATTGCATCGGAAGCGTGGCTCGGACCGTGTTACCAGATGACCTCGCAGGTCAACGTGGTTCGCCCAGGCGGCGCTGCCCAACAGGCGCATCGCGATTACCACCTCGGTTTCCAGACGGCTGAAAGGGCCGAACGCTATCCCGCGCACGTCCATCGGATGTCCCCCTTCCTCACTCTGCAGGGCGCGGTGGCGCATAGCGACATGCCGGTTGAAAGTGGACCGACCAAGCTCCTGCCGTATTCGCAGCGATATAACGAGGGATATCTGGCGTGGCGCCGAGCCGAGTTTCGAGAGTACTTCGAGGACCATTTCGTCCAGCTGCCGCTCTCCAAGGGCGACGCTGTGTTCTTCAATCCCGCGTTGTTCCATGCGGCCGGCGCAAATCGCACCGCGGACGTGCAGCGCATGGCGAACCTCTTGCAGGTCTCATCGGCTTATGGTCGCGCGATGGAAGTGCTCGACCGCAAGGGGATGTGCGTGGCGTTGTATCCGGTATTGCGTGAGCGCCGTGCGTCCGGGCGAATAAGCGACACGGAAATCACCGCGGCAATCGCATCCTGCGCCGAGGGCTACCCGTTTCCGACCAACCTCGACCGTGATCCACCGGTCGGCGGCCTGGCGCCGGAAAGCCAGCAGGAACTCATGCATCGCGCGCTCAACGAGGACTGGGATTCCGCCCGCTTCACGCGCGCCTTGAACGAGCACGCAGCGCGACAACGCTCCGCCAACCCACAATCCGGCACGAGTTAACAGTTTCTTTAGACTCCGTCGATAGTGCAAAAGACGATCTGATCGCAGGATTGACAAAGCGATAGCCACGCGACGCCGCATCTTCGCGGGGACCGTTCGGGATCGCCTTACGGCCGGTCATGCACTGACCGTTGACGCACTTCTGGGAAGGAGACATTGACATGAAAACGCTTCGATTCGTGGCCCGGCATGCAAAGACTGTTTCGTCTTCGATCATCAGAAGACAAGCTGGCAGGACAGCTTTCCCGGCCACGACCTCCAATGAACATCCGTCCTCAAGTCATTTCCGCCGCCAGCAGATCTTCGATCATGATCGGCAGCTTCCGCACGCGCACGCCGGTGGCATGATGGGTAGCATCGGTAATCGCCGACGCGATGCCCGCAAGTCCGATTTCCGCAATCCCGCGAGCGCCGAGTTCGTTGAACACGGTGTCCGGATGATCGAGAAAGGTCACGTCGAGTTCGGGAGTGTCCGCGTTCGTCGCGACGACGTAATCGGCCAGGTTGCTATTGATCGGCGCGCCCGTCTGTTTGTCGTACATGGTGTGCTCGAACAGCGCCATGCCGACGCCCATCACGACTGAGCCTTCGATCTGATTGCGCGCGGCGCGCGGATTGACGATGCGCCCGCCATCGATCACCGTGACGACGCGGCTCACGCGCAACCGCGCGATCTCCGGCTGCCACGTGACTTCAGCGAAGTGCGCGCCGTAAGAATAGATCGAAAAGCGTTTCTTGAGCGGATCGTCGAAGCCGCCTTTGGCGCTGCCGCTGCCTGACGCGGCGCGCATCTTCGCTGCTTCGAGAATCTGGCCGAACGGCACGCCGCGCTCAGGCGTCTCGCCCTTGCGGTGCACATGCCCCGCGCTGAACGCGAGTTCGTCTTCACTTGCGCCTTTGAACGGCGAACCGTCGACGGCGGCCGCACGCGACAGCAACAACTTGGTGGCCGCACGCACCGCATCGAGCACGGCGGGAATCACCGATGCCGTGGCCGCGCTGCCACCCGAAATCGGTCCCAGAGGCAACACGGAATCGCCGAGACCGACCTCGATGCGCTCGAGCGGAATGCCGGTTTTCTCGGCGACCAGTTGCGCGAGCACCGTGTACGTGCCGGTGCCGATGTCCTGCGTGCCGCACACCACCCGGGCGCTGCCGTCCGCTCGAAGATCGACGTCCGCCGCAGCGGAAAAGCGCAAGCCTGGCCAGACGCAGGCGCCGACGCCCCAGCCCAAAGTCAGGCCGTCGCGCTGCATCGAGCCGACGCCCGGCGTGCGCCGCGACCATCCAAAGCGCTCGGCGCCCATGCGCAAACATTCGGTGAGATGCCGTGAAGAAAAAGGCAAACCCGTGCTTTCGTCGACGCGCGGTTCGTTGCGCAGCCTCAACTCGACGGGATCGAGGTTCAGCACATGCGCCAGTTCGTTCATCGCCGATTCGATTGCGTACAGGCCGGGCACGGCGCCCGGGCCGCGCATCGATGTCGGCGAACCGACGTTGCGGCGCGCGACGCCCGAGGTCACGCGCAGATTCGGCGTGCTATAGATGAGAGGTGTGACTTCGCCGCAGCTTTCCTGGTAGTCGTCGGCGATCGCGGTGTGGTTGACATAGTCGTGCTGCAATGACGTGAGTTTGCCGTCGCGTTCGGCGGACACCCGCACGCGCTGTTGCGTGACGGGGCGATGGCCGACGTTCTGAAACATCATCTTGCGGCTCACCACCAGCTTCACGGGACGACCCATCTGACGTGTCGCCGCCGCCGCGAGCAGCGAGTGCGGCCACATCCACAGCTTGCCGCCAAAGCCGGAGCCGAGATAGCGGGAGATCACGCGGATCTTTTCCTTCGGCACGCCGAGCATCTGCGAAAGCGTGCCCAGGTGGACCGTAATGGCCTGAGTGGTCTCGTAAAACGTGTAGTTCTCGCCGTCCCAGTCCGCGATCGTTGCATGCAGTTCGATCGGGTTGTGCGTCTCCGTCGGCGTCACGTAGGTTGCGTCGAGCGTTGCCGGCGCCGTGTCGAACGCACGGTCCGGGTCACCGCGCTCGCTTTCGACCTTGGGCTTGTCGTCGGCCTCGAGTTCGTCGCGTACATCGTGCGGCGTGACTTCGTAGCGGGCCCCGATCGCCGCCGATGCCGCGCTCGCCGCCTCGAAGGTATCGGCGATCACGACGGCGATGTACTGGCCGTAGTAGCGGATGATGTCGTCTTCGAAAGGCGGCCGTGCTTCGTCGACGAAGCCGGTCTCCATCGAGTTGCCGGAGAGCCGGTAGAAGCGGCCGATATTGTCCCGATGCAGCACCGCGTGCACGCCGGGCATCGCCTCGGCGTCCGCGATATCGAGCGACACGAGCCGGCCGCTCGCGATCGTGCTGCACACCGGCACGGCAATCAGCAGATCGGGCAGATCTACATCGGAGGTATAGGTGGCGCTGCCGCTGACTTTCAGCGGTCCGTCGACGCGCGCTTGAGGCTGTCCGATCACGGACAGCACGGAGTCGGGCAAGGTAGACATGGTGCGTTCCTCTCGATGGACGGTTCAGGGCGTCGTGGCCGTAGCCTGGGTCAGCGCATGGACGATGCAGCGGCGCGCGAGTTCGACTTTGAAGCCGTTCTGGCTTTGCGGCTTCGCATTTGCAAGCGCGGCATCCGCGGCCTTGCGCAAGGTTGCGGCATCGGGCGTTGCGCCGCGCAGCACGGCTTCCGCTTCGAGCGCGTGCCAAGGCCGCGTGCCGACGCCGCCGAGCGCGACGCGCACATGCCCGATGCGGCCACCGTCGAGCGTCACGACCACGGCGGCCGACGCCAGCGCGAACTCGTACGACGCGCGATCGCGCAGTTTCAGATAAACCGAGCGGGCGCCCGCGGGCAGAGGCGGCAGTGTCACGTGCGTGATGAGATCGCCCGCGTCGAGCACGTTCTCGCGCTGCGGCGTTGTGCCTGGCAACACGAAGAAATCGTCGATCGCGATGCTGCGCGCGCCGTCCGTCCCTTCGACGTGAATCATCGCGTCGAGCGCGGTCAAGGCGACGTTCATGTCCGACGGGTTGGTGGCGATGCAGGCGTCGCTGGCGCCGAGAATGGCCAGCGTGCGATTGAATCCCTGGATCGCAGGACAGCCCGAGCCCGGCTCGCGCTTGTTGCATGGCATGGCGGTGTCGCGAAAGTAGACGCAGCGCGTGCGTTGCAGCAGGTTGCCGCCGGTCGTCGCCATGTTTCGCAATTGCGCCGAGGCTCCGGCGAGCAGCGCCTGCGACAGCACGGCGTACGGTGCGCGGATCAGCGGATGCAATGCAAGGTCGGCATTGCGTGCCGTCGCTCCGATCTTCACGCCGCCATCGGGCAGCGCTTCGATACGGTCCAGCGGCAGCCGGCTGATGTCGATGACTCGCGTCGGGCGCTCGACGTTCAGTTTCATGAGGTCGAGCAAGGTCGTGCCGCCAGCGAGAAAGCGCACTTGCGCACCTTGCTGGGCCGTTGCGGAAGTCGCGCCCGCTGTGATCGCGTCACGCACGCCGTTGGCGCGCGACAACTGGAAAATTTCCATGATGGCGCTCCTCAGGATTGGCCGCGCACGCGCTGGATCGCCGCGACGATGTTCTGATAGGCGCCGCAGCGGCACAGATTGCCGCTCATCGCTTCGCGCACTTCGGCGTCGTCCGGCCCGACCGCTTCACCGAGCAGCGCGACCGCGGACATGATCTGGCCCGACGTGCAGTAGCCGCACTGATAGCCGTCGCATTCTACAAACGCGGCTTGCATCGGATGCAGCGCTTCAGGCTGACCGATGCCTTCGATTGTGGTGATGTCGTCGCCGGCGTGCGTTCCCGCGAGCGACAGGCACGCATTCACGCGCCGTCCGTTCACGTGCACTGTGCACGCGCCGCATTGGCCGTGGTCGCAACCCTTTTTGGTGCCGGTGAGATGCAGATGCTCGCGCAGCGCATCTAGCAGCGTGGTGCGCGGATCGAGCGACAGCGTGTAGAGATTGCCGTTGACGGTCAACTCGACTGGCATCGTCGCGTTCGCGGAAGGCTGACGGGTGGTCCGGGCTGCGTCGGGGTCGGCGCTCTGTTGCGGGGTTTTGGAGGCGGTCTGTTGCATCATGCGTTCTCCTCATGGCGAGAGAGGCCACAATCCGGCGACAAGGGCGGCCGGGCGGCGGGCTGAAGCAGGATTTGGACCCATTGGCGAACGATTCGCCGGGGTGTCGGACATTCGGGTAGTGAGCGTTGCAAGACGCGTCACGCACGCAAGGTGATTGAGCAGCAAATCTGATGCCCAGGTGCGCCGCGCCTGAAAAATCTTTTGCGGCTGACCGGCTCGACTAATCGCGAATGTCGCGATCAATCTACCGCAAATGCCGAAGAAAAAAAGCCGGACGTGTGAGCGTCCGGCTTTTTTTTGAAAGAACTGTACAGCTTCGAATATTCAGCGCCTCAAAACGGCAGAGGCTTCTGTCGCCGACAGATGCGCGAACTTCGTGGCCCGCGCCCGATTGAAACTAGGCCTGCAGAACCTTCAGCAACTCCCTGGCAGTCGGGCCGGAGGAGGCCGGGTTCTGGCCGGTGATCAGCCGTCCGTCGACAACCGTGAGCACGGCCCAGTTCTCCACCTTCTCGAACTGGCCGCCCAGACGCTTGAGCTCATCCTCGACGAGGAAGGGCATGACCTTGGTGAGACCCACAGCCTCTTCTTCGTCGTTGGTAAAGCTGGTGACGCGTTTTCCCTTGACGAGAGGCTGTCCCTCGTAGGTCGCCTTGAGCAGAACACACGGGCCATGACAGACGGCGGCGACTGGCTTGCCCGCGTTGTAGAAATCCTCGATCAAGGCGATCGAGTTCTTGTCGTTGGTCAGATCCCACATTGGGCCGTGGCCGCCGGCATAGAAGATCGTGTCGTAGTCGGCGGCCTTGACGTCGGCGAGCTTGACGCTGTTGGCCAACACCTTCTGGGTCGCAGGATCTTTCTTGAAGCGCAGCATGGTGTCGGTCTGATTGTCTGGATCGTCGCTTCTCGGATCGATTGGTGGATGGCCGCCTTTAGGGGAGGCCACGGTGACCTCCGCATCGGCATCCGTGAACGCATAGTAGGGCGCAGTGAATTCTTCGAGCCAGAAGCCGGTCGGCTTGCCGGTATCGCCGAGCACGTTGTGCGAAGTCAGAACCAACAGGATTTTCATTGCAGTCTCCGTTCATTGAGGCCAGTGCTAAAGCGCGGCTTCGCCGCAGGGAATGCTTGAGGTTGGAGGCGTTCATCGGAGCAGATGTTCGTGGTCTTCGCGTTGCCGCGGAATTGGCGCGCGCAGGCCTGGAGGATAGAGGCCGCCAGGCGCGATGAAGGAGAGCGCTGTCACAGCGGTCTCCTATTGCGACGTACCATGACCGCTTGTATTTTGGTCCCGTTCCCGAGTGGCGCCATCACACCAAGGTATTGCCTGACCATGCGATGGTATGCGCGGCGCTTTGCCGATCGACCTGTGACGCCGTGGAGCAACGTTGGTCGCGCCGCTGTTCTCATGCTGGCATCAATGCGAAAGATTATGTCGTCGCGTGCCGTGTTTTCCGGAGACCTCGAAGTGGCTGCGACGGCAGGATAGCTAGCGCGACGCTAGAATGCAGGATGCAATAAGATTCGACTATGCGCCGACGCTGCGTACCGAGGTCCAATACGCTCGCAGGGGAACGTCGTGCGCATCTTCACCACACTTCAGGAGCGTACGTTATGGCGACATACATCGTCTTCACTAAAGAGAGCACGCAGGATCAGGCTGAACTCGACATCTATCAGAGCAAGGTGGGCGAGACCTTCAAGGGGCATCCCGTCACGGTCCTCGCTGCCTACGGGCCTCAGCAGGTTCTTGAAGGCGATGCGCCGGAGGGCGTGGTGATCGTTCAGTTTCCGTCAACAGCAGCCGCGCGTGCGTGGTACGACAGCCCGGCGTATCAGGAAGTCGCACAGCACCGGTTCAAGGGCGCTCGTTACCGCGCGGTTCTCGTCGAAGGCGTGTGACGCAAGGCGGCAACGATCGGCGCGCGGAGAGTTTCCTTAGTCTTTACTTTGCTTCGATTCAATCTGCTGCCGAAGCCGCTCTTCGTTTTCCTGAAGCTCGGGCGTAAACGCCTCGCCAAAATCAGCAGCCTCGAAGAACGGGCGAATTTCGATCTCCGAGTCGCTTGGCATCGGGTTCGGGCAGCGGCGTACCCATTCGATCGCTTCTTCCATTGATTGCACTTGCCAGATCCAGTAGCCCGCGATCAATTCCTTGGTTTCGGCAAACGGACCGTCGACGACGGTTCGATCCTTGCCGGAGAATTTCACGCGCACGCCCTTCGAGCTCGGCTTAAGTCCGTCGCCGCCGAGCATGATGCCGGCCTTGACCAGCTCCTCGTTATATCGGCCCATCGCCTCGATAAGCTCCGTCCCGGGCATTTGACCGGCTTCGGATTCGGCGGTCGCCTTGACCATGACCATGACGCGCATCGGGATTCTCCTGTCAAAAGTTGAGGCTCAGATTATGTGGGAAGACATTCGATGCCTTCAACACCACGACGAATGAGTGCGCACGAAATCGACAGTTCGCTTCGAGGGTTTCTTGTATTTAGCGGAGTCCGGGCGATACGCGCTTCTCAGCGCTCAACTACCTTGAACACCCGATTCTTGTCGAGCGTGGCCGGATCCAACGCTTTCTCAGTGCCGTCCGCGGGCAGCGCGGGGCTGGCATCTTCCAATGCGCGGCCGGTGTAACGGCCCCTTGGCCGAATGACCTTGCCCACCCGGAGCTGTTCGATGCAATGCGCCAGCAAACCCACGCTTCGGGCCGTTGCGAACAGCGCGAACGACGCATCGCGTGGCAACGCCAACTGCGCCGCCAATGCGGCAAGCGCAATGTCGATATTCGGCCTGAAGCCGGTCAGTTCAACCACCTTGTTGATGAACGACGTGAGTTCCCGAGGCGGATCGAGCACCTCGAGCAGTGCGGCTGCTCGGGCATCGCCGTCCGGATAGATGTGATGCCCGAATCCTGGAATGGGCGTAGCCGACTGCAAATGATGGACGACGACATGCTCCGCACCGAGTCTTGCAACGTCGTCGAACACGGCCCTCACGCGGCCTGACGCGTCGCCATGCAACGGGCCGGAGAGTGTCGCGAGCCCGGTGAGCAGGCATCCCGGCAGGGACGCGCCGGTGGAGGCGGTAATTCTGGCGGCGAACGCCGAACTCGTCGTCTCGTGGTCGGCCACGAGAACCATGGCGCGGCGGATGAGTTCGGCGCCTTCGCGGCCCTGGCCCCAGCCGAGTGCGAGCCGTTCATGCGTCGTTTGTGCATTCCCATCACAGCGCGCGCCAAACGCTTGTGCGATCAGCGCGACGAGCCGGCCAGCCTCGACATGCAATGCGCTGTCGGTGCGCCCGAGGGTCGAGTGCCCGCTGGCCGCGAGCGCCGCCAGCGATGTGAACGCGCACTGCCTGCCGCGCTCGTCGCCCTGAAGCGGCAGGTCACCGGGTTCTAAGGAGACGGGGCCGCGCGCATTCCAGAGAATGGCCGCCACGTCTTCGAGCGTCGCCGTGTCCGACAGCCGGATGCTATCCCGTCCCCGGTAATACGGACGACCTTTCGAGAAGGTGGTAATGCCGCTGTAAATGCAGGGCTCGGTGCCGAATATGGTCCCGGCGGCAAGCGCCTCGCGCTTGCGCCCGACCTGCTTTTTGCGGCACAGACTGGCCACGTCTTCCGCACGATACAGGCTCTTGCGCGGGTCGTTCGGATCCGGCATGACCGCGATGTTGCCGCGGCTGACGTACGCATAGATGGTCTGCGCTTGCACGCCGAGTTGTCGAGCCGCTTCAGTCAGCGTGATCCAGTTTCGCATGGGATGGCAGGCAAGGTGATGCAGCGGAACGGGCAGCAGAGCCGTTACGACGCGGATCGCGCCGTGCAGGCGAGCACAACCGATCGAGCGTCAATATTGACGTCTTTTCAGGTAAAAGTCATCTCGGCGGGGCGCCGCTCCAGGATCTCGACCAGAATGTCCCCCGGCGAGCGCACGAAGCAGGCTCTGACGCCGGGGCGGACCTGCTTGATCGGCTCGACGATTTCCGCGTCGCAGCGCGACAGATGCTCGAACGCGGCATCGAGATCGTCCACGACCACGCCGAAATGATCGATGCCCTGTTTCCGCTCACTATCGGCGCGGCCTGTTTGCGCGCCCGCCAGCGCCGTGATGAAGAGATTGATGCTGCCGATGCGCAAATCCACTCGCCCCGGTCGACGCACGATCTCGGCGTTCAGACAGCGCGCAAACCATGCGGCGGTGGCCTCGGCGTCGGCCGAGCACAGTTGCAGATGATCCCACTTGAATTCAATCATACGATTTCACCGGTAGTCAAAAGCGTCACAGTTCGATGCGGGAAAGCTTCCCCAGCAGCACGGAGTAGGAGAACGCGCCGACCAGGCATATCGCACCCATCAGATTAAGCGCCCAGTAGAAGTGGCCGGTGTGGTGAGTGATATAGCCGATCATGAGCGGCGTCGTCACGCCCGCAATGTTGGCCGCGAGACTGGTGATGCTGCTGGTCAGTCCCACGTATTGGCGCGGCGCGATTTCGGAAACGGCAGCCCACGACATCGACCCGACACCTTGCGCGAAGAACGCGATAGTCAGGATGGCGATCACCGCCTCGTTCGACTCGACAAAATTAACCAGCACGATCGATGCGCCCAGCAGCGTACCGACGATGAGCGGCGTCTTGCGTGCCGTGGAAATCGACACCCCACGCCGGATGAAAAAGTCCGAGAGAGAGCCCGCGAGGAGAATGCCGGCCGTCGCGCCGATAAAAGGAAGTGCCTGGAAGATCCCGACCTTGATCATCGACATGTGACGCGCTTCGATCAGATAGGTCATGAACCACGTGGTGAAGAAGACTAGCAGCGTGTTGTTGCAGAACTTGCCGACGCAGATGGCGAGAATCTGCCGGTAACTAAGCAGCTTGAGCGCCATACGCCAGTCGAACTTCTCGCGGGGCTTGCGTGCAGCCGTAGAGCCGTCGTTGATGTATTGAAGTTCGGCGGCATTCACGCTCGCGTGCTGATGCGGATCGCGATACACCCGGTACCAGAGAAGGCTGAACAGCATGCCGACGCCGCCCGTGACGTAAAAGACCATGCGCCAGCCATACGCGGCGGAAATCCACAGCAACAAGCCGGTGAACAACGGCGTGCCGATGTATTGCCCCATGACATAGACGCTGGTCGCGAAGCCGCGCTCGCGTGCGGGAAACCACAACGTCACGGCGCGCGCATTCGAAGGGAAAGCCGGCGCCTCCAGCGCGCCGATGGCAAGCCGCGAGCCGAGCAGCATGTGATAGCCGGTCGCAAGACCTTGCGTCAGCGTGGCGAACGACCAGCCGAGGAGGGACAGCGCATATGCCACGCGCGAACCTAGAACGTCGGTCAGTACGCCGCCGGGCACCAGCCCGATGGAGTAGGCGAGGCCGAATGCGGCAAACAGCTCACCCATCTGCATCTTGTCCAGCGCGAGGCCTTTCGAGAGTCCCGGTGCGACGATGCCGAGCGCCGACCTGTCCACGTAGTTGAGGATGGTTGCCGCGAGCAGCATCGAGAGCACGACGTATCGCACTTTGGAGCGCTTCGCGGTATCCGCGTAAGCCGGGTTTCGCGCCGACAATGTTTGTTCCTCTACGACTTTCATCAGTGTCTCCAGTACATTGGCCGGTTGTTCTTTTTTTATTCGGCGTGGTGCGATTTATCCGCGGCCGACGAACGGCATCGCGCTCGCCATGATGGTCATATTGAGTACATTGGCTTCGAGCGGAAGACTGGCCATATGCACGACGGCATTCGCGACGTGCGTCACATCCATTCTTGCTTCAGGCGCTATGCGTCCGTCCGCTTGCAGTACGCCGCGGTTCATGCGTTCCGTGAGCGATGTGGCCGCATTGCCGATATCGATCTGGCCGCACGCGATGTTGAACGCACGTCCGTCCAGCGCAATCGAGCGGGTGATGCCGGTGACCGCATGTTTTGTCGCCGTATAGGCGATGGTGTGCGGCCTCGGCGAGTGAGCGGAGATCGATCCGTTGTTGATGATGCGACCGCCTTGAGGACACTGTGCTTTCATCAAGCGATAAGCGGACCGGGCGCACAGAAACACGCCGGTCAGATTGGTGGCCACGACATCGTTCCAGAAATCGGCGTCGTAGTCTTCGAGCGGCACGGCGCCCGCGTTGCGGCCTGCGTTATTGAAGAGCACGTCGAGCCGGCCGAATGCCTCGGCAATGCGCGAAAACGCCTGCTCGACCGATGCCGCGTCGGCAACGTCGGCCTGGAATACATGTGCTTCTCCACCCGCCATGCCGATGGTTTCCTTCGTTTCCAGCAGCGGCTCGGCTCCGCGCCCGATCAGCGCAACGGCGAATCCCGCATTGGCGAGCGCCACGGCAGCGGCGCGGCCGATGCCGGAGCCGGCGCCGGTCACAGCTGCGAATTTCTTCGATGCAGGCATTTCACTTCCTCTCGACAGTTCGGTTGAACACGGGAAGCAGAGTTGCATTCGCGCTATCCGTCGAGCAATCTTGATTCATTGAATCAACATCTGGGCGCTTTACCGATGGGGCGCGCACCAGGGTTTTCCTGATGCGCGCGTTGCCGGCAGTGCGTGGGTTCGGAGATGGAAGACAACGCATCGCAACGCGCATGGTGCGCCGGGAACGAATAAAGGGGTGAATCGTTTTCGATAGTTGATTCTTCCAATCAACATTGACGGTCTCGTCTGCCGTTTCGTAGTCTCTCGACGTCTGCCCTACCCAAGGAAAAACCATGTCGGAAAATAACCGCACCAGGCTGTTGATTGCGCGAAAGGTGCCCACAGCCGTGGCGAAACGCGCCGAGGCTGAATTTCATGCCTTCGTGACCGAGTCCGATATGGACGCGTGGTCTGTCGTCGACTTTTGCAAAAAGCACGCAACGCCGGCCGTATTGATCGGGAAGAAGTCAGGTTTGCAAGCGGAGCACATTGCCGCGCTGCCCTCGACCGTGAAAATCATTGCGAACGCGAGCGCGGGTTTCGATCACATGGATGTGGCGGCCGCCCGCGAGAGGGGAATCGTCGTCACGAACGCACCCGATGCGTTGACCGAATGCACCGCCGATTTTTCTCTTCTGCTCGTGCTGGCGGCCTGCCGCCGCGCGTCGGAATACGAGCGGATCATGCGCAACGGCTGGGGAAAATCGTTCGGGATGACCGAGATGCTGGGTACGCGCGTTAATGGCAAGACGCTCGGCATTGTCGGATTCGGGCGTATCGGACGCGCGGTCGCGAAGCGCGCGCAGGGCTTCGGCATGCGCGTGATCTATACGGACATCAACCGTGCGGCTGCGTCGCTGGAAAATGGCGCGACGTTTTACAGCAGCCTCGACGAAATGTTGCCGCACTGCCAGGTGTTGACGCTGCACGTGCCGGGCGGAGGCGTCCCGCTAATGACAAAAAGAGAATTTGCGCTCCTGCCGGCGGGCGCGGTTTTTGTCAACGCGGCGCGTGGTGCACTGGTGGATGAAGACGCGCTCTACGACGCGCTGACCTCGGGGCATCTGTTCGGCGCGGGTCTGGATGTGTACCGGAACGAGCCCAATGTCGATAAGCGGTTCGCCGGACTCGACAACGTGTTCCTGACGCCTCACATGGCCAGCGCGACGATGGAGACGCGCGATCAGATGGGTTTTACGGCGCTAAATAATGTTGCCGCGGTGCTGGATGAACGGCCTGCGTTGAACCCGGTCTGACGTTCGCTTTTCATAATCGGATCTTGCAATGTGCGAGCGGGAGGTGGGTGTTCCAACCATGCGCCGCAATCATCGGCTTTCGAAATAATTCATGAGTGGCTAGCCGCCAGTTCATGCTTTGTTTGATGCGCTTACGCCCACCGCAATGGAGCGGGGTGGGCGTAAGCGCTAGAGCGACAGGCTAGCTGTCCGCATGGTATGGCTTGCCTGTGGATGTCATTAGTCGTTATTAGTGCTCGCTCGGTCTGAAGGCAGGGTCGTCTTCTACCACCTCATGGGTGGCTGACCAATACGGCTGGCGGTTGTAGTAGCTGTACGTCGATTCTCCCCACTTCGCGTCAGCCATTGTCGGCCAGTGGTCCTTGTCGAAACCCGGGTCGTCCTTGAGACGCTGTGCGGTAATGTCGACGAAGAAACACTTCTCGTCCGTGTCGAGCGTCAACGCACTCCATGGGATGGCGTGCAGGGTTGAACCCATTCCGAGAAAGCCTCCCTCGGAAAGTACCGCGTAGGCAATACGTCCGTTCCTGACGTCCAGCATGATGTCCGAAATTTTCCCGACGTGTTCGCCATCAGAGGACATGACCTTGTTCCCGTCGAGCGTTGCCGCGGCCATGATGTCCGGTCCCGGTCCTTCGCCCATACCGCCGCCGACGATTTCCGCTCCGCGGCGGGTGTCACCTTGCGGATTGATTGAGCCCATGATTTACCTCCTTCGAAAAAAGGTAAACCGGTAGCGCGCAAGCGGTGTTCCTGAGTGGCCCAGCTTGGTCTCAGGTCTTTGAGTCGACCCAGATACGCCCCCAGACAGTGGCGTATTGCATTGCCTGTTCGTGGTCGTAGAACAGATCCAGCGAGGAGAATGCTCGCGGCGGCCGTCCGGGCTGTTCGATAACGAGGTCGGCGGAATGCAAGCCAGCGCCGGTCGGCGTCGTACTTGCGCGGAGACCATACCCGCGATGAAAGCTGATTCTGCTGGCCGGTGTGTTCGGCAGGATTTGCATTTGATTTATTTGGGGTGACGACACCCCGCTCTCTCAGTGGCGCGATTGTCCCGTCAATATGTGAAGGTTCGATGACGAGAATTCGATTGCCGCTCGAAGCAATTTGTACGATAAAACACCAGTCGATGTAAGCAGAGGCGCTACGCAGGGTAGCCGAGCTGGGCACGGCATGGCGCCCGAGAAATTGACCCACGTCGCGAGCGTCACCACTTCTCCAATCGACAACCGTCCCGAAGACGCCGAACAAAAGAGCCTTGATTTCCGGGCTATTCAACATGTGATGGACCTTTTCACGCGGTGCGGAGAAACAAGGCTAACCGGATCTGTCCCTGACCCCCAGGCGCATAGGCATCCGGTTTTCTGGAGTAAGCTGACTGTATTAAAGACGCGGCGTGCCGCGCCATATCAGACCGTGGAGCAGGTTATGAAAATGCTGGACGCAATGTCGCGTGCGGGCCGCGCCGTTGCGTGGGTGGTCCTGTCCACCGCTTTGTCCGGTTGCTACTACTACGTGCCGTATGGCTACGTTCCGTACGGCGTTGTGCCGGCGGCGGCCGCACCGCCGCAATACTCTTTCTCGACTGCCGCCACAGCAGCAGATGGTGCAGCCGTGCCGGATGCGACTGTGTCGACGAACACCTATATCGCACCGGCCGTACCCGTCTTCGTTGCGCCTGCGTATTATCCAGTCGCGTATCCGTACTACGGTTCGCCCGCGTGGTGGGGACCGTCAGTGTCGCTGAGTTTCGGCTATTGGGGCGGCTGCTGTTATGGCGGTGGCCGATACGGCTATTGGGGCCGCCATGGCTACGGTTACTGGGGACATGGATATCCAGGCGGTTGGGGCGGTCATGGCGGCTGGGGTGGTCGCGGATACCCAGGGCACGGGATGGGTGGCGGCCACTACTGGGGTAGCGGCGGAGGACACGGGCGTTCGCATTGAACGCCCGGCGCGATACACGTTGTCGGTTCAGGACGCCCGAACTGTCGCCAGGCGCGTGCCCGCGAACGGGTCTCGACTCCAGTCGATGGCAGGACGTTGACGGCTAGCCGATGCCGACGGTTTCTCGATCGCAAAGTGCGCCAGCGATTGTCCAGCGCTCGTGGCTTGCTTTAGCCATTGCGGCATATCACCCTTGCCGTCCCAGGTGTCGCCGAAAGCACTGCGATATCGCGCCGATTTCTGGCGCGCCAGGTCTTCGGCGATCGCTGCCTTGAGGTCCGCCACCTTGATGCCGACTGTGGTCATCTTGCGGCGCAGGTACGCAATCATGCTGAGGCGTTTTTGCTCGTCCATGTCGGTTTCCCCTTCGAAGTTCGAGGCTCGTAGCGGTCTCGTGTCGTCGTGCCTTGCCGACACGTCCCGTCACGAGACAATTCGGATGTGGGAAGTATCGTGTCGAGAAAAGTTGGCGTCGATGTGCGATTTCTGAAAACACTGTTGCAGGCAGAGTGGCAAAACCTTCGCGGCGTTGAATGGTAGATCCATCCCGACCCGCGACGAAAAAAACGTACCCGCGTTGTAGGGAGACAGCGGGTTTAAACATTCGCTTTCGTTTCGACTTTCCGCGCCCTATAACGTATTTGCAGGGGCGGCTATTGCGTGCCGACGGGTCCATGAAATCCGTTGACATTGCCTGCTCGCACGCCATCTCGCGTCCATCGACCTTCGCCTGGCGCACTGCGCTTCGCTTCTTCCCAATTGCCTGAAACATTGACCTCGGGCGATTGGCCCGCGGATTCGAAGACACCTTCGCATCCGCACATCCTGCATGGATTTCAATCGCGCGACACGCGAATGACGAATCACATGGATGGAAAACTTAACCTCGCTTAAGGAGCCGACATGAAATTACGATTGATGGTTGCTTCTGCTTTCGGGTTGTTTGTCATGGTCGGGGTCGCATATGCGCAAAGCACGCCCGATGCTGCACAACCCGCCCCTCAGCAAAGCGCCGCGATGCAGGCTGATTCTTCGCCCAGTACGGGGATGGAAGCCTACGGCGGCACGCCTGATACCCGGATGCAAAGCGGCGCGCGACGTGTCAGGCCGTGCAGGGTAGATCCGCAATGCAACGTTTTTTTCGGAGGCAGCTAACACCAACCGGCCGCGCGTGAGCCGACAGCCTATGCTGCTGTCTGCTCGCGTCGGGCAAGGGGCCGGCACCCGTGGTTGAGCTGACCGGGTCCGTTTCATCCAGTGAGGTCCGCGCGCGCCGTGAAATGGAAGGTGTTTGCGAAGCGTCCCCGCTGGCTTCAGGAGCGAGCGGAAACGCTTTGCACGCCGGGTTTGAGTACTCGGGAATCTTGATCTAGCGGTACTGGCGACAAGCGGCAAGTGTCAGGACTTCGACCGCGGTTCCGGCCAGGGCCAACCTCTCTTCTCGCCGCGCGCATCCGCTTGCGCAGCCGGCACGACCTCGACCGGCGGCTCGATAGGGCGCGCCTCATTGGGAACATCGTGCGTCGGTTCAGCCAGAGCATCTTTACCGTGATTCGAGAATCCGGTGCCGAACCACTTCACTTTCTTCTGGACGTAGCCGAGATACGCGTTCCAGCCGTCGGGATTTGCGTCAAACAGATTTTGCTGAACGGTTGACGCGAGTGTGTCCCGGTTGAGATCCGCCTCGAGCAACGCGCTTGGCCACGAGAAAAATGAACGCGCGACGCGTGTGCCGAATTCGCTCGCCGTCATTGTTGGCGGCAGGGCGTGAAGAAACGCGAAGTGCTGCAATGAAGCATGTTTCTGCACAAGATGTGCCACCGAGGCGCCCGGTTCGTTCGCGTCGTTTAAACAGTTCAACGCGGCGAGAATGTCACCCAGGTGAAGCAGCAGTTCTCGTCGATCAAATCGATCGTCCATCGCAGAGTGTCCGGTCATTTCGTCCTTGCTTGAAGTGCGCTGTCTCGTGGTTCTGTTCAGAAGCAACCTACACAGTATTAGTCGCTTCTCGATACATCCGGTTCAGGAAAAAGAAAAATGCGAACCGAAGTTCGCATTGGTAGACGCAAAAGGTCTAAGAAAGACGCAAGTTCCTACTGAACGGCGGATACGCTCGACACGAACTGCTTGGCAGCCTTGTTAGCCGATTCATAGGTCGCATTCGCTGCCGAGAGAACCGAGTTCCACGCGGCAATAGCGGATTCGCTTCCAGCCGGTGTGTTCTTCTGAAGGCTTTCGACGAAACCTTGAGCGTCCCGTTGGAACTGTTGGCCCTGCGCTGTCGCCGCGGCGGTGATTTCGCTCTGAACGCCGGACACGATTTCTTGAACCTGGCGGCCGTACGCAACTGCTTTTTCCGCCGCTGGCTGGGAAAGGCTTGCTTGCAACGCGAACAGCGCGCCCGGGTTGCCCGCTGAGAGAGCTTTGGTGACGATTTCCTGGTTTTCGGCGAGAACTGCTTTGCCAACCTGCAAATTCAACGCGACCAGCTGTTCGAAACCTTCAAATGCTTTGTTCGTCAGGCCGAAAAGCGCCTCGAGGCTGGATTGTTGGGCGGCAACCAATTGCTGGGGAATAAGCGTGCTCATCACTGCTCCGTAAGGGTAAGGCGGCAAGAGTGCGAGGGGCTCTGAGTGAAAACAAAACCGCGCGCCAAGAGGGCAACGTAAATTGCTGCGCTGCAACAAAACCATTGTACGGGGGATTATTGGGATGTCAATCGGTTTCGCCGCGAGGTCGATGAATTCTTTGCGACGGCAAGGCCAGCGCCGGGCGACGACGTAGCACGGTCAGTCGACTTGTGCCCTTGAATTGTCGATAATCGCTCTCCCGAGCAGAAGCAGCCGTTGGCTACACTACGGTTTCTTGGTTGTGGTGCGGCAAACGTTGAATGACCCAACGCGCACTAACACATCGTTCCGGAACACCCTCAGCCACGAAAGGAAAGGAGAGAACTCATGCCGAGCCTTGAGCGAGGGCGACCAGCTGCGCTTATCGACTCTGTCTGGCGTATGGCGCTTCGCCTTGGATTCCAGTTCGCTCGCGCATGGTGGCACCTTCGGCGGCCCCGCCATGAAGGCGCGCTCGTCGCAATCTACGTCGGTCAGGCGCTATTGCTTGTGAAGTCATCGTATCGGGCCGAGTGGAATTTTCCCGGCGGTAGTGTCCACCCCGGCGAGGCGCCTGACTCAGCAGCGCGGCGGGAAATGGAGGAGGAGATCGGCCTGTCGGCTGGCACATTGATCCCCGCGGGCAGCGCCTGCGGCATTTGGGACGGACGAAGAGACCGGGTGCATTTCTTTGAACTGCACCTCGATTGCATGCCAGAGCTGCGGCTCGATAATCGTGAGATTGTCGCCGCGCATCTGGCATCGCCGGAGGAAATGCACCGCATCGCGCTTACAAAGGCGGTCACTGCGTATCTCGGCAAAGATGGGCGCCGATAGTTGGCCCTTTTCCTTTCTGAACATCCCGGCATTTCCTGGCAGAAGTCTCGTCGCTTTCATCCATGAGCTGGAAGGTAGCGCTACTGCCTTCAGTTGCTCATGCGACGCGTGATCAAACCGGCTAACGCAACGTCGGCGAGGCCGAAGCCGAGCGACTTGAAGATCGTCACGTCGCCTCGTGCGCGAGGCTCGAACCGGCGGTTGGCGAGCACCGCGCCCAGTTCGACGATGTCGTCCCAGGCGACCACACCCGGTGCGGCCATTAGCAGATCGCCCGCTTCGCTGCGCGCCTGTTCCAGCGACTCGACGACGAGCGTATTCGCGCGCGCCAGCAGCGCGTCGTCGAGTTCGCGCGCATCGGGTTTGCTTGAACCGATCGCCGCGATGAATGCGCCTGGCTTCACCCACGTGCCGTCGAAGAGCGGTGTCGCGCTACGCGTGGCGGTGACGATCACATCGGCGGCGCGAGCGGCCGCTTGCGCGTGGCTGGCTTCGATCAGTTTGTCCGGGAACAGCGCCTGCATTTCAGCAACCGTTGCCGCCACATGGTCGATGCCGACGATCAGCACCCGCTCGATGCTGGACCCGTCAGCGAGCGCACGGATATGTGCTCTCGCTTGCCGGCCGGTACCGAACACCGCGAGCACGCGTGCGCCGGGTCGGGCGAGCGCATCGCTGGCAATACGCGTGACCGCGGCGGTGCGGAATTCGGTCAGTGCGTCGCCGTGAAGAATCGATAGCAGGCATCCGTCGTCGCTCGAAAAGAGTGGAACGACGAAATCGAACCGGCCGCCATGCGTCGAATAGACCTTGGCGCCGCACACGCCGCGCGACGGCAGGATCGCACCCATCATGCTGACGGACACATGCTCGCCCTTTGTTCTGACGCGCGGTTGAACCGGAGCGCGGCCCGCGCCGTGTTCCGCGAGCGCGATGCGCAGTTCGGCAATTGCGTCGCGCATCGTGATGAGGCGGCGCACGTGGTCGTCGGTGATGAATTGCATGATTGGCGTGATCGGATGAAAGTGAGTCGGAAAGGAGACAGGCGCGCTTCAATAGCGCTCGAAGACGGCCTGCAACGCGGCTGTGTCGTTGGTTTGCGTGAGCGCCAACGTCAGAAGGATGCGGGCCTTCTGCGGAATCTGGTCGTCGACTGTGAGCCAGCCGTATTCGTGGTCGGGTTGCGCCCCGTTGTGCAACACGATGCCGCTGCCGGTGCGCGAGGCGCGCACCACATGCACGCCCCGCCTCGCGGCATCGCGAAGCGGGTCGATCAGATGAGTGGCGACGTTGCCGTTGCCGGTCCCCACATAGATCAGTCCACGCGCGTTCGCGGTAATCGCGTTGATTGCGCCGGGTTCGAGCGCGCCATACGCATAGACGATATCGACTTTCGGCAGTGAGCGAAGCGTATTGATCGACCATGGCGTGTCGATCGTATGGACGCGCGCGGGCCAACGGTAATAGCGCGGCGCGCCTTCGATCACATACCCTAGCGCACCATACGGCGAGCGGAATGCGTCGAGCTTGAAACTGTTGCTCTTGACCACGTCACGCGCCGTATGGATCTCATTGTTGGCAACGACCAGCGTCCCGAGTCCGCGCGACGACGGATGCGTTGCAACCGCAAGCGCATCGTATAAATTCAGCGCTGCGTCGGAACTCATTGCCGATGGCGGACGCATCGAGCCGACCACTACCACCGGCTTCGCGCTCTTGAGGGTGAGATGCAGGAAGTATGCGGTCTCCTCGATCGTATCGGTACCGTGCGTGATGACCACGCCGTCGACATCGTTTCGTGCCAGCAGTTCGGCGACGCGCTTGCCGATTGCAAGCAGATGCGCGTTGTTGAAATTCTCGGATCCGGTTTGCAGCAGTTGTTCCGCGCGCAGATTCGCCAGTTCGCCCGCGTGCGGAATCGAGCCGAGAATCTCGTCGATGCCGAGTACCGAGCACATGTACGTGGAAGTATTGACGCTGGCTTTACCTTGGCCGGCGATAGTGCCGCCTGTGCCTATCACAACGATATTGGCTTTTGCTGTCATGCGGGTCTGGTCAGATTGGAGAATCGAAACGCGGTCATGACGGAGTCGGCTTTAGAACGTCAATGCGAAAGGACGAAGGCGCTGCTCAGTTCGCGGTTGTTGCTGCCCGCGAGTCCATCCGCCAATAGCGCGGCTGAACCCGTCGCGAGCGTAAAGCCGAGCGCGCCATGTCCTACGTTGAGCCACAGGTTCGGATAGCGCGTCGGTCCGACAATCGGCAGGCCGTGTGGCGTTGCCGGACGCAAACCGATCCATTCGCCGGCAGCGGCGGATTGGGCGACTTCGGGAAACAGCGTGGCCGTCTCCTTGCGCAGGGTCGCGAAGCGCGCGGGGTCCGCATCGAGCGAATAGCCATCGATATCGGCAATACCCCCGACTCGCAGCCGTTCGCCTAGCCGCGCATAAACGACCTTGTGGGCGAAGTCGGTGATGCTCACATGCGGCGCCGCGATGTGCGGCTGGAGATCGAACGTCAGGCTGTAGCCCTTGATCGGATAGATCGCCACGCGAATGCCGAGCGGCTTGAGCAATCGCGCCGCGCCCGCACCCGAGGCGATGACAATCCGGTCCACCGCGAGCGGTGCGCCGTTGCAAATGGCTTCGACGCCGGTTGCACCGGACTTCAGGGCATCGATTGGCGTGTTCATCAAGAAGCGTACGCCGCGCTCGCGCAGCACCGCCTCCAGACCGTTGCAGAAGCGCCGGCAATCGGCCGTGTCTTCGCTCGGCGTATGAATGCCGCCCGCCAGAAACGGCCGGGCATGCGCAAGCGCCGGTTCGATTTCTACGCATGCTTCGGCGCTCAGCGCCAGCTGTTCACAACCTAGCGTGCGTTGGAACGCCAGCAAATCCACCGCGCTTTGCATGGACTTGGCGTCACGATGCAGCACGAGCTTGCCGGAGCGCACGAAGTCGAAATCGAGCGAGGGCTCGGCGGCGATGAGTTCGTGCATTAGCGTGCGGCTCAGGAACGACAGCGACAGCAGCTTTTGCGTGGTCAGCTCGCTGCGGGCACGTGTGCACGCGGACAGGAATTCGAAGCACCAGCGCCACTGTTCGACGCTCAACTTCGGCCGGAAACGTACCGGCGAATCGCGCTGCGTTAGCCAGCGCGGCAGTTTCGACACGACGCCGGGGCCGGCGAGTGGCGCGACGTAGCTATACGACAGTTGTCCGCCGTTGCCGAAACTGGTTTCGCTGGCGACCTCCTCATGCCGGTCCACAACGGTTACGTCATAGCCCGCGCGGCTCAGGTAATACGCGCTCGACAGGCCGATAACGCCCGCGCCGATGATCAATATCCGCATACTGCTGCTCTCGCTCTCTTGCGTGATCTTCGCGATCTTTGCGTTAGGGGCGGCACGATGCATGGCCTGCCCGATGACCTGACTGTACGACGGGGCCGGTGCGGAGGGATTGCACCGATTTGCCGAAAAGTAGAAGAAACGCGACAGGTCCTTGGCCCGTGAGATGAAGCGCTCGCGGGGATGGCGTCGAAGACGGGAAGGTCAGCCGGTTGCAACGCTGCGCGAGGCGCGCAGCTTGCCGGGTGTCACGCCATAGGCTTCGCGAAATGCCCGAATAAAGTGCGCCGAATCCGCGAAGCCGCATTCGTAGGCGATGTCGGTGATCTTGCGCGCCGTGTTGACGAGCATCCAGCGCGCGTAGCGCAGCCGCATCCGCCGATAAAATTCATTCGGCGACGCGTTCATCTCGCTCATGAACGCGCGTTCGAGGTTACGCACGCTCGTGCCGATCATCTTCGCGATGACCGCGATATTCAGCGGCGCTTCCAGATTCTCTTCCATGAGCAATACCGCGTGACGCACGGTCGCGTCTTCGACCGATAGATAACCCAGCGCGGCGCGACGCTCGATGAACGATGAGCCGCCCTGACGGCTGACGGTCATCTGATGAATCACCTTCGACGCGCGGTCCGGTCCGCAGTGCAGGCTGATCAGACGCGCGGCGAGTTCGACCACTGAAATGCCGCCCGCGCAGGTGATGCGGTTGCCGTCGATCAGATAGTCGGCATGCGTGATCACGCGCAATGATGGAAACATGCGCCTGTAATCGTCCAGATGGAAGCTGTGCACGCAGGCAACGCGGTCTTCCAGCAGACCGGCCCGCGCGAGCACGAAACTGCCGGTGCACATGCCGACCAGCGGAATGCCCGCCTGTGCGGCCTGCTGCAGATAGTCCCAATAGCGGCGGTCGACCTGATCCAGATGCGGCAGCAATCCGCCGATCACGACGACGTAGTCGAATTGCGTGACATCCGGAAACGCCGATTGCACCCGTACCGGAATGCCGCAACTCGCTTCGACCGCTTCAGCCTGAACGCCGACGATGGTCCACAGACAGCGCAACTGGCGGCTCTGGTCGCCACGATCCGCCGCGTGGCGCAGTGCGTCGCACAAGCCGGCGAGCGACAGCATCGGAAAACGCGGCCACAACAGAATGCCCACGCTCAACTCGGCCTCGGAGCGGCTCGGGCGGGCCTGCAACGCCCGCGGCAGTGCGTCCAGTTGCTCGACCAGTTCGTGAGCCGTCGGCGCGGTGGCAGGGGACGCTGGAGGGGAAGAGCGGGCAGTCGGCATGCGCAAACTCGAGGGCGGTTCGCGCTGATTATACGGTGAGGTGCCGCTAATTCGCGCAATTGGTGCCTGACGCAATTCTTCTATTTTCCGGCAGATCGGTTCAATGCCACCGCTTTCTGGCTGCATAAATTTGGAACCGCTGACGAACGACGCCGCGCCGCGAGGCCCGGGCGATCCGACGAAGGCAGGAAGATCGGCACATGCAGTCGCGTGCCCCAACCATCACTACTATTCGGGTGAAGCATGAGCAAAAGCACAGCCTTGGGTCGCGGCATGGCGACTGTCGGCATTCTGGGTACATTGGCGGCGGCTGCCGTGGGCGTCGCCCGTGCCGACGAGATGGTGAAAATCGGCGAAGCCGCGCCCGTGACCGGCCCGGCTTCGTATCTGGGCAAGGACACGGAAAACGGCGCGCGCCTTGCGATCGAGGAGATCAACCAGAAGGGGCTCGTGATCGGCGGACAGAAGGTGACGCTGGTGTTCGACGCCCAGGACGATGCCGGCGATCCGCGTCAGGCGACCCAGGTCGCGCAGAAACTGGTGGACGACAAGGTGGTCGCGGTAGTCGGGCATATGCAATCCGGTTCGACCATCCCCGCGTCGAAGATCTACAACGATGCCGGCGTCGTGCAGGTGTCGCCGTCCGCGACCAACCCGGCGTATACGTTGCAGGGATTCAAGACCGCGTATCGCGTGGTCGCCACCGACGCGCAGCAGGGACCCACGCTCGCCGATTACGCCGCAAAAACGCTGAAGGTGAAGACGGTGGCGATCGTCGACGATTCGACCGCCTACGGCCAGGGCCTCGCGGTCGAGTTCGAGAAACAGGCGAAGGCGAATGGCATCACGGTGTTGTCGCACGACGCGAGCACCGACAAGGCCGTCGATTTCCGCGCGATTCTCACGAAAATCAAGGGCGAGAAGCCGGACGCGATCATGTACGGCGGCCTCGACGGCACGGGCGGTCCGTTTGCGAAGCAGGCAAAGCAACTCGGCATCACGATCAAAGTGCTCGCCGGCGACGGCTTGTGCGCCGACGACCTCGCGAAGCTCGCGGGCGACGCCGCCGATAACGTGATCTGCTCGATTGCCGGCGCGCCGCTGCTGAAGATGGCTGAAGGTCCGGCGTTTGTCGAACGCTACAAAAAGCGCTTTGGCTACGCGCCGGTCTTGAATTCTCCGTTTGCATACGACGCGGTCGGCGTGATCGTTGCAGCGATGAAGCGCGCGCAGTCAACGGACTCCGCGAAGATTCTCGCGGCGATGCCGGCGACCGATTACCACGGCGTGCTCGGCGAAACGCAGTTCGATTCGAGAGGCGATCTGCGGCACGGTGTGATCTCGCTGTACAAATACGTCGGCGGCAAACAGGCGTTATTGGGCGTTGTGGAGAAGTGAGGGTGCTTTAGCGGTGTTCTTTTTACCGCTCCAACGCTGTTCTCGGATTGCAGTGGAGGTAGCGGCACAGAAGCGCGTTTTATGTGCCGCTGTTTTACGACACCACGGATCTGATTCTTCTCGACCGCGCATTGCAACTTTATCTCAATGACACTGCCGACGGGCGGCGGCGGTTCTCGGTCGCTCGACGCCTGACTCGTCGTCGGTAATGCCGTCTTCCAAGCCCGCCCTCACGCCTGTCGGAGTCCAGGCATGCGGGTTGCGGCATAGGGTGCTCAACCGTTGCAGCTAGCCGCGTTGCAGCCAACCCTATGACTGAGGAGATCGACATGGAAACCACCAGGCAGGACAAAACGGAAACGGGCTCGGGCGCGCCCGATGCACTGGCTTTTCTCGAGGCCGAGCATCGCGCGGTGGAAAAACTCTTCACGGCATTCGAGAAAGCGGCCGACGACGATCTCGACGCGAAGTCGGCACTGGCGCAGCGTGCCTGCGAAGAGCTTTCCATTCATACGATGCTCGAAGAGGAACTGCTTTATCCGGCCGCACAGGAAGCATTACCTGACAGCGACGCGATAGACGTCGAGGAAGCGTATGTCGAACATTTCCTCGTCAAGACCTTGATCGCCAAATTCGAAACCATGAAGGCCGGCGACAAGGGCTTCGATGCGACCTTCAAAGTGATGAGCGAGATGGTGGGTCACCATGTCGAGGAGGAAGAGGAGGAACTCTTTCCGGAACTGCGCAAGACTCCTTGCGATCTCCGCGCACTCGGTGAAAAAATGGCGAAGCGTAAGGCCGAACTGCAGAGCAAGCTCGACGCGGCAGGCAGCAAACTGGTGGGCGACAAGACACTCGCTGTTTAAATGCACAAACGCGATCGCCATCGCGTCTCAAGCAGCGACCTCGCAGCATGCGCGAAGTCGCTGCTCGACATATTCCGGATCGCGCGATTACGCACGCAACAAGAGTGCCGTGCTTTTTTCACGCTCTGCCTGCACCACATTGCCTTATCGGCTCCAGTTGCAATCGATCAACGCGTGAACGAGGCGCCAGTCCTGCCAGTCGCAAAAGTCGAGCATCATGGTGCCGCACGGTTCCGAACGAGCCGCGAGCCGCTCGGCAAGTCGCTCGTGAATACCGCGGTGCCGTGTATCGCCGAACGCTACAACGGCGGGCGGTGCCGCCATTCCCGTGCCGCTGCAAAAGTTGATGACCCAACGTTCACCGCACAGCCTTGGGGCAAGGTCCAGCAGCGACCCAACGGCACGCCATTTGGAAGCGATCGATATCGGCACGGGCACGCGAAACTCGTCCTGGATGGAGAACGGCGCCACCGCGTGGTCAATATCAAACGTCGCGTTGTCGGGCCAGGCTGTCAGATCCATGCCGAGCGGCTTGTCGCTGGGGAAGCGCCGTAATAGAACGATGCCCCCGCGTACCGACTGTAGCAGCGGCAGATCAGCGGCAAGGTGCCAGCGCACATCCGCTCGTCGCCCCACATACCATTCGAAGGTCGCGGCAAACGTGCGGGTGCAGTCACGCGCGGGCCATTCGTCCTTGACGGACATCACGATACATTCGCCGGGATGACGCGCGAGAAACCGACTGCATGTCTGCACCACATCGTCGAAAGTGAGACCCAGCGGGATGCCGCCATGATGAATCGCAAAGCGATCGCGCTCATGGCGGCAGCGGATGTCGAGGACCCGCACGCCTTGCTGCAACTGATCGTCGAGCGGGGCATGCTGCGTGCGCGCGAGCCGGTCGTCGACTGTGTAGGCGCAGGTGTCGTGGCTGCCAGGCAAGGTGAGTGCGGAAAGCAAGCGGCTGCCGTCTATCGCCGACATCCAGTCGGCCGGCGAAACGGTTGAATCGGTCAGGGCAGGGCGCAAAAAAACCTCTAAAAAAGCAAAGCATCTGCTGCAACGGCTACAAGGGATTAAGGGGCGTTACTTCAACCCGCCCGAAAAGCCTTGCATCAGGTAGCGCTGCACATAGCCCGCAAGCAGAAGCGTCGGCACCGACGAAATCAGCCCCGCGCTCATCAGTTCCCCCCAGTCGATGCCGTTCTCGGTCACATAACCCGCCATGACGAGCGGCAGCGTGAAATGACTTGGCGACGAGACGAACAACAGCGCCAGCAGAAATTCGTTCCACGCAGTGATGAACACGAAGATGCCGGTGGCCACGAGCCCCGGCGCGCAAAGCGGTATGACGATGAAGACGATGCGCTGAGCGAGGTTCGCGCCGTCGAGTGCCGCGGCCTCTTCGAAGTCGATCGGCACGTCGCGTACGAACGGCAGCAACATCCAGATCGCCATCGGCAGCGTGTAGAGCTGATACACGAGTATCAGCCCGAACAGCGAGTCGAGCAGATGGAGCCACTTTGCCAGCGAAAACAACGGTACGGCCACTGCAATCGGCGGCATCAGCTTGAGTGCGAGAACGAGCATCAGGAACAGCAGATCGAGCCGCGCCGGAAACGCAAGTCGCGCGAGGGCATAGGCGGCCGGAAAAGCCAGCGCAAGCGCGAGCAGCATGGCGCCCAGCGCGACCCACACCGAGTTCAGCACCGGCTGGGCCATCCCGCTTTCCCACACCGCCGCGAAATGCTCGAACGTGGGCGCGGAAGGCCACAACGCAAGCGGATGCCCGAGGCGTTCCAGTGTCGGCGTGAAGGCCGCGCCAACCATCCATACGCACGGCAGCAGCAGCACGGCCAGTGCCCCGAGCCGCAACAGCCCACGCGCCGCGGCACCGGACGAGCGTCGCGCGATACCCCGCAAGCGCGCGACCGGCATCACCGGTCGCGCTTGACGGCCGATTTCCATATGTATCCCGAGACCAGCACCGCGCAAGTGAGCAGCATCAGTACCGAAGCCGCGCTGGCAGGTCCAACGTTGAAGAACCGGAAGCCCGTGTCGTAGATATACGTCGACAGCGTCTGCGTGGCATTGCCCGGGCCGCCGCCCGTCAACGCGTACACTTTGTCGAACAGCTTGAAGGTGTCGATCGACCGCAGCAGCATGGCAAGAGCGATGTGAGGCGCAACGAGCGGCAGCGTGATGTACCGCAGGCACTGCCATTCGTTCGCGCCGTCGGTGCGCGCCGCTTCCGCGACTTCAGGCGGAATCGACTGTAGCCCCGCCAAAATGATGAGGAATGCCATCGGCGTCCATTGCCAGACATCGACGAGCATCAGCGACCAGAGTGCGAGGTGCGGATCGGATAGGTAGGGTACCCGCGGCAGACCCGCCGCCGTGAGCAGCGCATTCAGGAAGCCGCTGTAATTGAGCCAGTTGCGCCAGATGGCGGAGCAGACGAGTGTGGAAAGCAGCATCGGCAGCACGGCGAGCGGCAACGCGATGCGCCGGCCCGGAAACGCGCGGACGAACAGCAGCGCGAGCGCGAGTCCGAACAGGACTTCGGCAATCGATGCGACGATCGTGAACTGGATCGTGTTGACGAAGCTGGTGCCGAACTCGCCGTCGGCAATGACCGACCGATAGTTGGCGAGCCCGATGAACGAGCGGTGCCCCGACGCGTAATCCACTGAGAAAAACGAGTCGACCAGCACGCGTGCAACCGGGTAGAGCGCCAGCACGCCGAGCACGAGCACGGCCGGGCTCATCAGCACGATCAGCGGCAGATAACGTCGTGACCGGCTCATCGGCCCGATTTCCCCGTGTTCCCCGATCGCCAGCGCGTCATTGCGACACGGCGTTGGCCTGGGCGATCTTCTGCGCGGCCTGATGCAAGGCAGCGTCGGGCGCGGCCTGCCCCGTTAGCGCGAGTTGCAACGCGTCGCCGAGAATCGCTTCGATTTGCTGCCAGTCCTTCACGCGCGGCCGCGCGCGGCCCGCTTCGAGCGCCTTGAGTTGGTCCGGGTACCAGCGATATTGCTTGACGAGCGTCGGGTTGGTGAAGACGCTCTTGCGCGTCGGCGGAATGCCGAGCACGGCGAGTTGCGTTTGCGTTGCGGACGAAGTGAGGTAGGCAAGGAAATCCGCTGCCACTTTCGCATGCGCCGCATCTTTTGCAATACCCATTTGCCAGATGCCGAGCATCGGTGCCGGCCCCTTGACCTCTCCGGGCGGAGGTTGCAACGCGATCTGGCCGACCACGCGCGACTTGGCCGGATCGTCGAGCGCAGGCAACCACGCGGGCCACACTTCGATGGCCTGTGCGGCCGTGCCGCCCTGCAACGCGTCTCGCACTTCACCGGCGCCATAGACATCGACGTCCTTCGGCGCCCACTTCTTGAGGGCGAGGAGCATCTTCAACGCGGCCAGTGCCTGAGGCGAATCGATCGTGACCTTGCCGTCAGTATCGACGACTTCTCCGCCATACGCCCACAGGATCGGCAGAAAACCGGTCACGACGGGGTTGCCCTTCGTACCGCGAAACACGACAGCCGAAACGTCCTTGTTGGCTGTGCCGATGGCCTGTGCGATTTTCAGCACGTCGTCCCACGTGCGCGGCGGCAGCAGGTTGCGACTCGCCAGCAGATCCTTGCGGTAGGCGAACATCTCGACGTTGCCGACGATCGGCATCGCGTACAAGGTGCCCGTCGACGCGCGGCCCAGGGCGATCGTGGAGGACACCATGTCCGGATCGGCGAGCGTGGCCGGCAGCGGCTGAAGCCACTTATTGGCGATGAACTCGGGCGACCAGGTGTCATCCATCATCACCAGGTCATAGGCGTGCGTGTTTTCCCGCAACGAGAGCTTCAGCTTCTGATAAAGGTCGTTGTTCGGCAGCTTCAGCAACTCGATATCGACGCCCGGGTGCTGTTTCTTGTAGCCGTCCACCGCCTGCGCGAGCCCGCGGCCGTAGATGTCGTCGCGGCCCGCGATCACGAGATCCGCGGCATGGGCACCGAGCGTGGCGATGGACAGGGAAGCCGCGACAGAAGCCGCGCGCAGGCAGGTGAACAGCGTCGTCCACTGGATCATTGAAGCCATGCTCTCGAATTCCTCTCGGGGATAGGCGTATGCGTACGATGAGTCCAGAGCTACTCACCCCGTTTTTTGTCACCGCGCGCGGAGTCGCGGAAAAATAGATGCCAGATGCGGCAGCGGGGATTGCAGCAACCTATCATGGCCAGCATGTGTCAGCAATCAGGATTGGCGCGTAGCGCTCGAAATGGCGGCCTGGATTATTTCTTCGGCGCGTTGCTGATGCCGTGACGCGCATCGAAGTATCACATGCGCCATTCGCGCTGCGCAACGACCATGCGCTCTGGAAATAAGAGGATCGTCCACAAGGACGTGAGCGACGCGCAGAGCGCCGCTCACGGACGAGTACTTCAGTTAGGAATCGATATGGACCTGAACGCCACTTGACGTATAGATAGGCGTCGCTTTGAAGCCGTCAACAGCAATAGTCGAGAACTTCACGTTCGAACCATTGCCATTTATCAGGCTGATCGTATCGCCGACCTTAGGTGTGAAACCGTTGACGAACTTGACATGAAGCGTTCCACCAACAACCGTAGTCTGAGCGCCCACCTTCATCGAGCCTTGCCCATTCGCGCCGATATCGAGTTCCAGCGTTGTATTCGCAAGTTGCGTGTATTTACCGACCACGGACACGACACCAGGCGCATTGATGACCACCGTGCCCGCACCAAGATAAACGTCGCCGGTGCCGAACGCGCTCGTCGAATCCGCTTCGAGCGTTCCGCCGTTGACCTGTGAGCCACCGGAGAAGGTGTTAGCGCCTGCCAGCTTGAGCGTTCCGCTGCCCTGCACGGTCAGCTTGCCGGTTCCCGAGATCGGATTGCGCCATGCGTCGGCTGCGTTGAAGCCGCCCTGGCTGGCATCCATGGACACGATGACGTTGCCGTTGAATGCGCCGTAGCCGTCCGCCGCTGCGAACATGTTTAGACGCCCCCAGCCTTCCGCATCGTCCATGACCGGATAGCCGGACGGGAGTTCGGTCGTCTTCAGTACGACCCGGCGCTGATCGGCGCTGAGATAAGGGAAGCGGGTTTCAAGCAGCGTTTCTGCGCCCTTCGGAACGATTGGCGCGGCGTCGGTCGCCTCGATCTGCGAAAAGCCAAAGGTCATGCGACGCAAGTAATTGGACTGATTGGCCGTATAGTCGGCGAAGCGGTCCGTCGAGGTTGTGCCCGAATGCGCGAACGTATAGAGCGTGCTGCTCGTTGTGTTCGTCTGGGACATCAGTGCGCTCTGGGCCTGCGCATATGCCGAGGCTTTCAATGAGGCGTTGGCCGGGTTGTAGAGGTTGCCCGCCACAACAGCCAGGCCCTGCATGCGGCCACCGATTACGTCGAGTGGCGAATGCATGCCCGCGATGATCCGGTTCTCTCCTAATTCCATTGCGCGGCTCATCATTTCCTGAAAGCGCTGTGGCGCCACGTAAGCCATGGCCATCGAGTCGCGCATTGCTTCGGCGGTATGGCCGCTGATGAAGCCACCATCCGTAGCAGGCGTGATGCTTTCAGCCGGTACCAATGTGGGATCGACCACCACGGCGCTGCTCCACCGGAATGGCCGGGCGTATTTGTAGAAGCGCTTGGCGGGTTCCGTCGAACCGTTCGTGCTCATGGCGTTGACAAAGTCGACCACGGTGCCGAAAGCCGTATTGGTCGGACGCCCAACGCCCGTGTTGTTGCCTGCGTCGTTGTAAAGCGTCGTGGTAGCGTTGGCCGGGATGGAGGTGATCGTCGTGGTTTGCTGCGTGAGGCCTAGCCATGCGCTGGTCAATGGCCCCAAGCCGTCGGTCACGCTGTATCCCTTGTTGCGGCGGTCGTCGAAATAAGCCGCGTCGGCCTGCGCCTGTGTGCGGGAGACTGTTTCGTTGACGACGAACTGCGTGTTCTGGCCCAACACGGCAGCATTGAGTACCGTGCCGCAAGGTGTGCCCGAGTTAACGAGGCCTGAGCACGTGGACGCGACCACGGCCGGGAATCCATCCACTGCCGGTGCCGAAGCGCCCGCGTCGACAATCATGGTTGACGGCTGCCACAGGTCGAGGAAACGAGCGACAACGCGTACGCCAGCATTGGTATCGAGTGTAGCGAAGTGGGCATCGTTTCGCTGATTGGAGGCGGCATTGTCGACGAATGCAGGTACAGGAGGGATGGACGCACTGTCCACAAAGCCTGGATCCGCGGGCGGGGCGGGCACGGCTGCCGCACTGCTTTGGACGTTATCACTGCTCCCGCAGGCACTCAGCGTCAGCATGGTGCATACGGCAATGAAACTGGATAGCGGTCGGGGGCGGGGGAATCGAAACAACATAAGCTTCCTGAGTCGGTGGCAAAAGAGTCAATGGGGACGGATGTTGAGCAATCCGAGTGAAACCCCGATGACATTTAGAAAGGTTTGATGAAGGGATCTCCAAAGCGATAAAGTTTTGGAGTAGACGTGATCCGGGATGTGGAAAATCCGTAATGGACATAACAGCGGCCATTTCAGAATAGCTTTGACACCATTCCGGTAGCGGGGATTGCGGAGCGGTACATCGTGCTCGACACCAGCACGGAGACGATCGTCGTCGGTCCGCAGGGATCGACGAGCGCATTGGCTGGACTGGATCTAATCGCGAAGAATGTGCAGATCAACGGGCCGCACGGCAATGGCTTTACGTCGCAGACTGCTTACGTGTGCGCCGTGGGCGGCAATACAAACCGAACCCACATCTTTTCATGGCTATCGGTTGTGTCCGTCATTACCTCCGCGAGTACGAGGAGTATGAACGGCATGTCACTTATATCCAGGTCGCCGTAGGACCAAAGATTCAGCACGAAAAACCGACCGCAGCGATAGCCGCCGCTACGACAATCTGTTTAAGCGTACGCCGGATGGGGAAGGAAACCTGAAAGTGAAAATGTTGCCAACCCCGAAGGGCTAGCAACACCGAAGTACTGCTCCGTTTCGCACCGCTGGCAGGCATCGATGCGAAGGACGGAGTTTAGATGGCAGGTACGGAAGAGACTACCGAGCCCAGGTTCGGGTCGACGAACACCGTCGGGTTGTTGCCCGATCCGCTGAAGTTGAACAGACCCATGATGCTGCCGGCCGTAGCATCGAAGGAGCCGCCGCCGATGCGTTGGCTGCCCAGCCAGTTGTCTTCGATGAAGCGAACCACGGATGCCTGGCTGATCGGCGTGTGATCAACATAGTTGACCTTTGCCCACGGCGAAATCACGAGGAACGGGATACGTGTGCCCGGGCCGCAGCGACCATTGACTGCCGCACCGTTCACGCCGTTCGGAGCTGTTCCCGTACCGCACTTGCCAGCGCCGTTTAACTGGTCCGCCTGAGCGTCGAACGACGAGCTTGTGGGATTTGCATAGGCATGGTCGTACCAGCCGTCCGAATCGTCCCACGCGACGATAACCGCGGTGCTCTTCCAGTCAGGCTGCTGCTGCAGGAAGTTGACAACCTTCGCAGTGAACGCCTGTTCGTCGAGCGGGTCGGAGTAGCCAGCGTGACCGTCCTGGAAGGCCGGCGCCTTGATGAAGCTGACGGACGGATAGTTTCCGGCCTTCACCGTTGCGAAGAAATCGTCAGAGTCGTACTGGTGATTGGCCGGATCAACAGTCTTGCCGTCCGACTGGAGCGTGTAGCCGATGGCTGCCGTCGCGCTGGGACGCAAATGCTGCGGGTTTGCCGTCGACGCGTAGTACTGGAACCAGTTGTGGTGCGGGATGTAATCGGCCGTCGGCTGACCCACCGCCGGTGCGACTGTACTGCGTTTGCAGCCGGTCGTACCGTTGCTGTTGGTCGTCGCCAGGTTGAAGCCGCCCATGAAGCCGCCCCACGTGATGCCCTTGGCGTTGAGCAGGTCACCGATGTTCTTGCCGGACATAAGAATCTGGTCGGTCGTGCTGGAGCACAGGTCGTTTGCCGGGTCGACATCGTTGATTAGCGTCACGCCTCCTTGCCCGTCATTGACATAGTAAGAGTGCGACGCTGTCGTCAGATTGAACGGCGGCTGGCTGGTTTTGACGAGTTGCACGCCGTTCGTCTGGCCTGCGACAACTTCCAGCGCACCGGGCGTCGACGGTCCGAACGTATCGGTGTAAGCGTTGTCGCTCATCGCGAAGTGCTGAGCCCAGTTCCACATGGCGCCGACGGTGTTGCCGTCGTAGTAGCCCATTACCTGTCCGGTCGTAGCGAAAGCGCCTGCGCCACCACTCGAGCCCTTACCCGTGAACTTCGGGAACAGGTCCGCCGCGCCATTGTTATACGCTTGCTGTTCCGCGGTGTAGGCGTGGTTCTGGTCGGCCGTGGCCGCTTGGGTACGGTCCAGCCGGAACGGATTCGTCGCGCCCGTGCCGTTCAGTGTATTGATGAAGTTTGGATTATTGGTCAGCAACGTGCCGCTCAGACCATTCACCGACGGCGTGCCCGCAGCAGCCGTGAATGCCGGTTCACCCGACGGATTCGTCGCATTCGGGTAGGTTGCGAAGTAGTGGTCGAAAGAGACGTTCTCGTTGTAAATCACAACGACGTGTTTGATGGGTGTCGCCGTCGTCAACTGATTTTGTGCGCTCACTGGCGTAAGCCCATTTGAACCGCTGCCACCGCATGCGTACAGTGAGACTGCCATTGCGATGCCTGATACACCAAACAGTAAAGCTCGGGAAAACATACGAGTTAACTCCGGATGTCGTTTTGCTATTTATTTTTCGTCCGCCGTTCCAGGACGAAATCAGCGGGCGTGCGGGGACCGTCAAAAACCGCGCTTATTGAAACATCCAGTCGTTACCGGGAAATGGCGTTTTATTTACCCAACCCTTACGCTGGAAAATCGACGAAAGAGTATTGAATGGTTCGTTGCGCACTATGGGATGGTTGGCGCGGGCGACCCGGGCGACCTAGGCGCCGGGGTCAAACGTTTGCGCGACGCCCCGGCTGCTCTGTAATAGCCACGCAACCGCAACGCCGGCTTTGACAAAAAAATGCTGGCGCTGAAGAAGTGAAACTCATAGTCGCGCCAGCTCAGAGAGTTGCAAAAAAGTTTTGGAAAGAAATTGAGCCTCTTCCGAAAACAATGCATTTGGATCGGTTATGATCCGTCGTCTCTGAAAATCAGTCCATAATCACGTTACCGGCGCAATCTGTATGACGCGGCAAAAAATGTCATTTTTTCGACATATATCTTTCGTTATCCTTTCTTTTTTATCCCTGCAATCTTCTGCGAAGAGCGGAAATAATCTTGATGCGATCGTATCGACGGAAGTCGTGAATCCTCCGCAGAACATTGCATTCTGTCATGCTTCGACGGTCGCATTTTCGCAAGACCATCTGGTGGCGGCATGGCTGGCTGGCAGCAAAGAAGCGGCGAACGACGTTGGTGTCTGGGTGGCGCGCTTCTCCGGTAATCAATGGAGCACGCCTGTCCGAGTCGCAGACGGTCGCTCGCCTGACGGTGAAGCGCTGACGGTAATTAACCCCATTCTCTTTTCGCCCAAGCGCGGTCCTTTGATGTTGTTCTACAGCCGAGGGAAATTGCCAGCTGATTGGCATCCTCTCCGGATGAACTCGCTTGACGGCGGCGCGACATGGTCGAAACCGGTTGCTCTTGGTCCAGGCGTCTCTGGGCCAGCGAAAGACAAGCCCGTCGAGTTATCAAATGGAATCGTGATAGCAGGAAGCAGCACCGAGTATGACGGATGGAGAATCCATTTCGAGCGTTCCATGGATGGAGGCAATACGTGGCATGTCGCGTATCCGGCAGTCGGACCACGTATGGTTCAAGCGATCCAGCCTGCAATTCTCGACCATCGTCACGGGCAGTTGCAGGCGCTAGTTCGGACGAAAAGCGGTTTTGTATTCAGCACCAGGTCGAGAGATTGGGGGAAGACGTGGAGCGTTCTTGCGCCGTTAGATATCCCTAACTCAAATTCTGGTCTGGACGCGGTGACCTTGACTGACGGCCGCGATCTAATCGTCACGAATCCGTTGCCTTACGTCGAAGGTCGTTGGGACCGACACAAGCTGTCTGTCTTCATCTCGGCTGACCATCAGACTTATGGCGAGGTGTTGGACCTTGAGAACGAGGCGGGTCAGGAGTTTTCCTATCCAGCGGTTATTCAGTCCCCGGACGGGATGGTTCACATTTCCTACACATGGAAAAAGATTCATATAAAACATGTCGTGCTTGATCCGAAGCGAATCTACGCGCCCCGTTCAACGTTGTTAGCCGCGACCGACCATCAATAGCTAATTCCAATCCGCGCCAGCCGCCGCCTATTGCGCCGGTACGACAATCAGTGATGATGCTTGCACGTCAGTGTCCGCGCCGGATAGTTCAGCGAGACGTTTGCTGGGCGAAAGCGGTGCTGTCGCTGTAAGGTCAAGCGCGTTGCTCAAATGGTTTATCTAACGATCCGTGCAAGCAGTCCTAGGAGGCCGTCGCAATGGCCCGTTTCGTCATCCACGTCGATGGTACGTTTCAACTTCAGGTAATCGCAAGCCGTTGCCTCTACCCAGGTCGTCAAAAAATGCTGCTACAGTTGCCCGCTATTTCACCGTCATCGCTGCGATAACCGTTCGCTATCCTGACGGATTTTCATGATCAACGACGTTGTCGACTTGCTTCGCAAGCGCGTTCCTGTTCTGCAGCACGCTGCGGCCGCAGCATGCTGCATGCTCGCTGCGGCCCCGCTCGCCGCTCACCCCCATGTGTGGATCACCTATGCGAGCGTCGCGCAAATGCACGGCTCGACGCTCAACGCTGTGCAAGAGAAGTGGATTTTTTCGCAGGGGTTTCCGGTGTCGATCGTGGGCGACCTCGCTGACATGCCAAAAGCCGGGTCGCTTGGACCCAGGTACGTCGGTATCTTCAGGTAGCAGGCTTTCGATTCGCTGAAGGGCGCGGGTTACTTCACCCATGTCTTCGTCGACGGCAAGCCGGCGCGCTTCGGCGAGCCGCGCAATTTCGCCGTCTCCATCGACGGTGGCCGAATTGTCTATACGTTCGAACTGCCACTTGCGGATAAAGTGGACGTGAGGCTCGCTCAGGTGCAACTGGGTATATGGGACGAAACGTTCTTTGTCGATTTTCAGCCACCGCCAAAGGGCGCCTCGCCTGTTGTATTCGACGCGGCCGCGCCGAATACCTGTACCGCGCAACCGCTCGAGGATAAAGTTCACCCGATATTCGGCGGCACTATTTACCCGCTCTCGGTGAAGCTCGCATGCTGAATGTTTCGTTGCGTGGCGGGGGCCGCTACAGCGCATTGATTGTGATAGCGCTCACGATCGTCGCCGCGCGCGGCGTCGGCGCCCAGACAGTCGATGTGTTTGGCAGGACATCGACTGGGACACCCAGCGCCGCCAACGTTCAGACGCCGGCGTCCCCGACGGCTCCGGAGGATCATCTCGTCGCGCTGGAACCATTACGGCGCGCGGTCGCGGCCAGCATCGCTCTGCAAAGCCGCCTGAATGCCCAGCTTCAGGACAAGCTCGCCGAGCAGCGCGACGGCGCGAACATGCAGGCTGCCTGGATTCTCATGTTGCTGTCATTCGGCTACGGCGCCCTGCATGCGCTCGGGCCCGGACATGGCAAGCTGGTCATTGGCACGTATCTGGTTTCGCACCGTGCGCGCGTGTGCCATGCGGTTTCGCTCAGTATGTGGAGCGCCTGTGTGCAAGCGATCTCCGCGATCTGCCTGGTCGGCGGTGCGGCGTGGCTCGCACACGCGGGGCTAGGCGGCGTGATGACGCGCGCGGCGACACTCGATCTGGTCAGCTATTTTTCGCTGCTGTGCGTCGGTCTCTTCACTGTCTGGTCGATCGTGACGCGCCGCGACTGTTGCGACGAAGGGCGTGTCACGCTTGTCCGCAAACGCCGTCCGGGTCCCTTCGCGACGGACCACGCCGACGACGACACTCAGCAAGGCGCCTACCTGGCTGTACGAATGCCGCCGCGACGGCGTTCGATCAACTGGACACGGATGGATACGAGGGCAGGGAACACCTGGATCGCGCGTCAGATCGTCCTGACCGGGTTGGCGGTGGGCGCGAGGCCTTGCGTCGGTGCGATCTTTGTTCTCATCGCGGCGCTTGCCAACGGCATATTCATGATCGGCGTCCTGTCGGTGTTCACGATGGCCGCGGGGGTGTCGTTGACCGTATTGGCGATTGGGCTGGCGAGCCTCGGTATAAACCGGGCGGTGTCGAGCCGGAGTGTCGCGCGCAGGCAGGCGTTGCAAACGATCCGTACGCGGTTCGCGCTTGCGGGCGCAGTTTTCATCACGCTGTTCGCTGCCTGGCAGGTGTTGGCGCTACTGGCAGGCTGGCAAGTAGCCGGGCTCGTCTAACCGGCGACGGAAAAACTCCAACTCAAGGCGCGAAGCGCCGATCTCGAGACGGATGGTTGCGAACTCACCGCGAAGCTCTCAGAAACGAAGACCGCAAAAGGCGCCAACTTTTGCCTTATTTACCGTCACCTCACACACCGAAACCCCGCATACACATACTGATAGTGCGGCTGAAACCAATTCCGGAAAGCCGGCCGCAGCATGCACTGCGCGGTGCGCGCCGATCCACCTTTGATCACATAATGCTGACCATCGAAAAAGTTGGCCGAATAGCCCAGATAGAACGGAAAGGCTTCGAAGCCGGGCAGCGCGTCGAACACCGTCGAGGTCCACTCCCAGCCATTGCCGAATTGACCTTCCACGCCGAACGCGCTGACGTTGTCCGGATACTCATCGACCGGTTGCGGATCCCAGCTGCGAAAGTCGAAATTGCCCGACGCGGCGTGCGGCGCGCCGTGTGCCGCACGTTGCCATTGCGCCTCGGTGGGTAATGCCTTGCCTGCCCAGCGTGCGTACGCGCTGGCTTCGGCGTGGCTCACATACGCGGGCCAGTCGAGCGGCAGCGGCACTTCGTCGAACATGGTGCGCAACGTCCACGCGTTGCTTTGGCCGCCTGCATCGTGCCGCGACCAGCACGCGGGATGCTCGATGTGCTCGGCCTCCCTCCACGCCCAATCTTTCTCCGACCACCACTTCGGTTCGCGATAGCCGCCTGCCTCAATGAACTCGCGGAATGCGCCATTCGTCACCATATGGCGGTCGATTTCGAAGGCCGGCACCTCGACCCGCATTTCGCCGAACTCGTTGTCCCAACCAAAGCGTCCGCCGTCACGTGGCATGCCGAGCACAGTTGCGCCGGCCGGTATGCTGACCATCGACGACAACGCGTCCCGCGGTTCCGCGCGCGTCACGACAGGCTCGCGCAACTCGGTGACCTTCTGCGCCAGCGGTAACTGATGGAGCATGTACGCCAGCGTTTCCGCATGCATCAACCGATGTTCGATCGCCACGTTCAGCAATTGCTCGGAGGCGTCGGCTTGCGCGCCGTTGCGGCCGAGTTGCGCGGCGTGCGTTAGCGCGTCGAGCTCGCGGTCGATCTGCTCGCGCGCACGCAAGCCGTAACTGCGCACGACGTCGAGCGACGGCCAGTCACTCGGTTGATCGGTCGGAAAACCGCCGTCGACGGGATCGATGCCGAAGGCAAAAAGCTGGTCGAGGTGTGGATCGAACGCCGGCAGATCGCAGAGGCGTTGATCGAACAGATTACGATCGAAAGCCTCCAGATGGCCGATGTAAAACACGATCCGGTGGCGCTCGCGGATCGGCCGTTCGTACAGAAACTCGGGTTTGACGATGGAAAACAATGCGTCGGTCACTTGACGCGCTTCGATCAGGCGCTGCACGAGCGGGTGATGCGGGGCGGGGTCGCGATTCATTTCGCCGGGTCTCCTTGCGGGGGACGGACTAAAGACTGTACCCGCTCGCAGGAGCCATGCCAAGACGAAAGCGCGTGAAAAGAGCGTGCGCTAGGGGCGCGGCGGCGTCGGCCGCGCTCGCGCCAGGAGCCTAGACTTGCCGCAGACCGTCCAAATCGACGATCCGGATGTGCTTGCCCTGCGTGTCGATCAGGCCGCGCTTTTGAAATCTTGACAGGGTGCGGCTCACGGTTTCGAGCGTCATGCCGAGGTAACTGCCCATGTCCTCGCGTGTCATGCGCAGATTGAATTCCGCCGACGAATAACCGCGCCGCGCGTTGCGCTCGGAGACGTCGAGCAGGAATGCCGCCACCCGTTCGTCCGCCGAGAGCGAACCGAGCACCATCATCTGCGCGGCTTCGCGCACGATCTGCTCGCCCAGCAGTTTGTGCATACGTTCCTGCATCGAACCGATTTCGCGGCACAGCGACTTGAGCGCGGTATAGGGGACGATGCAGACCGTACTGTCTTCAAGAGCGAGCGCGCTGCAGGCGTGCACGTCGTCGCTGATGCCGTCGAGGCCGAGCGCTTCGCCCGCGAGCCGCAAGCCGGTGACCTGTTCGCGGCCGTCGCGGTGCGTCATGACGGTTTTCATCGAACCGGAGCGGACGGCGTAGATGTTGTCGAAGCGGTCGCCGCTGCGATACAGCGCTTCGCCGCGTTGAACTGAACGCGCGGAACAGATGAGCGTTTCGAGCTTCATCAATTCCTCGGGCGACAGACCTTGGGGCATGCAGAGTTGCCGCATCGCGCAACTCGAACAGCGAGCGGCGGAACGTGCGCTTGCCCGTGACGGCGCCGCGCGGCGGCTGCCGCGCACCGGCGACGAACGTGCGGCAGAGGCTGCGGAATCGGCAGTGCCGGCGGAGTGCGTAACAGCAATAGGAGTGAGCATGTTCTGCAGCCAGTGAGGGTATTGACAGATTGTCCCATCGACCGGGTTGCCCGCTTCGCGTCAAAAAGACGCGTTCGGGCAGTCAGGTTTGTTGAGCAATGTCACACCGGCGTTCGTGAGTTGGTTTATGGACTGCTACGAAGGTGAGCAGGCAAACCCAACTCATACCTTGGCAGATGAAGCTCGCTTTTTGCAGAACGAGCGCACGCGCGGGCGATACGACAGTCAAGCGCATTGCGCACCAGTGCGGCGCTCATCAGTCCGCGTTACCGGACTTCCCCGCGGCGGACGGAATGAGCAACACGGGCAGGCTCGCCTGCCGCACGCAGCGCTCGGCGACGCTGCCGAGAATCAGGCGCTGAAAACCGCGTCGCCCGTGCGTGCCCATGACCAGCAGGTCGGCGTTGAAGTCGGCCGCGGCTTTGAGCACGACGACCGAAACATCGTCGATCGTGGAAGCGTCGCTCACCACAAGCTCGCCTTTCACGCCTTGCTCGGCCATGGCCTTGGCGAATTCGGCGCCGAGTTCCTTGCCCTCTTCGACGAGACGATTGCGCAAGACGGACGGGTCATAGCCGGGCGCTTCGAAATACATTGGTGTGTTCTCGACGACATATAACGGCTGCAAAACCGCGCCGCTGGCTTTGGCGAGCGCGAGCGCTGCTTCGAATGCACGGCGGGAGGTGTTGCTGCCGTCGACCGCTACAAGAATGCGTGTGTACATATCGACTCCGCGTCTGAAGGATCCGGATGCCGCAGTTGTTTCCAACCGGCTGGGCGCAATGACGATCATCGCTGATGTAAGCCTGAATGATCGCCGAAAAACATGCGCTGGACCTGGATGTAAATCAAACTCTTGTCAAATTTTTCGACGGTGTTGTCAAGTTCGGCGAGCGCCTGTGGGCAAGCGTTGACGGGATTTCGCGCCCATTCGCAAGGCATATCCACGACTGGGACAAAGGAAGGTTTGCCTTACAATTACAACCTACTCAGACAAGCTGCTTCAGTCCGCTGATGAACGAGCGCAAAACGACGGGCTTGCCCGACAAGATCTACGGCGACATTCTCAACCGCATTGTCGAAGGCGAGTACAAGGAAGGTGAGCGCTTGCCGACCGAGCATGCGCTGGCCGAGCGTTTCGCGACGTCCAGGCCGACGGTCCGCGAAGCCTTGGCGCGCTTGCGGGCGGACGGCATCATCATGACCCGGCACGGCTCGGGTACGACGGTCGCGCGCCGGCCGGACCCGGACGTGCGCCGCTTCGCGCCGCTCGAAACGCTGTCCGATATCCGTCGCTGCTATGAGTTTCGCATCGTGAACGAAGCGGGCGCCGCGGAGCAGGCGGCGCTCAAAGCCGATGCCGACGACATCGCCGCCATCCAGCACGCATGGGACCAACTGGAGGGGATCATCGAGACGCAAGGGATCGGCGCGAAAGACGACTTTATGTTCCACCTGGCGGTGGCGCGCGCGTCGAAGAACCCTTTTTTCATCACGGTTATGTCGTTCATCGAGGAGCAGATCCTGTTCAGCATGAACCTTTCGCGGAATCTTTCGCTGGTGAAGACGGTGGCGCGGCAGCGGCTCGTGCAGGAGGAGCACAGGGCTGTGCTCGACGCGATCCGCCGCAAGGATGCGCCAGGCGCGGCGAACGCCATGCGAGCGCATCTCGAGAACGCGCTCGAGCGGATGTTCGGCTCCTGATCTGCCGCCTTGGTCGCCTCGTCGCGCGCGAAGGCTGCGGCGAGCTGCCGTGCTAGCGGGCAAGTGCGATTCCAAGGCCGGCTGATGCGGCGTCGAATCGCCACTGTCGCGGCAGCGAACCGGCCGCCGGCTAACAGCCAGGCAGCAGGCAGGCTGCAACTAGCGGGCGGACAGGCGAGAGCTACGCAGCAACGGCCATCGGTCCGAACAGCGCAGTGCGAGTCTTCGGACTCACGGCGATATCTAGCGCCACCGCTCGCTCCACACCGATCTGCAATGGCGACCCGAGCCGGCTGATGTCGATACCGGTTTTGCGCAGCAGCCGCTCGATCGGCGTGGTGGTCACGGTGACATACCGCGTGATGCCCATCTGGTCGGCGAACGTCACCAGTTCGTGGATCGCCTGCATGGTGAGGTCAGCAAAGCCGAACGACTGCTCCTCGCCGCTGGTCTCGATCGCGAACCGGCTCAATTCCCAGATGTGCCGCCCAACCGGCGCGGCCGCGCCATGCAGCAACTGCGGGAAGGTGTCCTTCAGCATGTTGGGGCCCTCGGTCGGCATCAGGCGCCAACAGCCGCGCACTTGCCCGTTGTCGGCCTGGATCAGCATGTAGTGCGGCCCGAGCGCGTCATAGCCGTCGATCTCCATGCCCGCGATGGTCGGAATATCCCACCCGAGCCGCCCATGAAATACTCGCGCCCGCAGGCGATACATCTCGTTAATGTCCGCGTTGTCGAATTCCTGACGCATTCCAATCCGGATTGCTGTTTGCATGACGTTCTCCTGAACGTGTTGGGGTACCCAATACGCAAGAAAACTTATGCATTTTGAATGTTTCCGCCACCTACCTACCTGGATAGGTGTGCATGCTTATCGGGTAACGCAGAATTCGAGACAAGCACTGCACTCAACCGACAGGACCGAAAAATGGAACTCATCGAAAATCATTGGCAACCGCAAACCGGCCTTCAGACCCGTCCGGCGGAGCCTTCCACGGCGGTGGACCGGGTTCTGATCATTGCTTATCGCAAGAAGAAAAAAGAAAGCCAACGCCGTTTCTGGGCGCGCTTTGGCGTGACGCAGTCGCGCGGCAGCCGGTTCGAATCCGGTGCGGAAATCCCGGCGCCGGTCTCGATCCTGCTGGGTCTGTACTTCACCAAAACCGTGTCCGACGCCGATCTGGGCCGCGCCGAGCGCGTGCTGTACAGCCGCGACGCCGCCGCCTTGCTCAACCCGGGTCAATAAGCCCGAGTTGCGCTGCAATTACGGCCGCCGCACGCCGCGAATTCACACCGAATTTCGTCCTGATGTTCTTCATGTGGAAGTTCACCACGGCTTCCGAACAGTTCAGGATGTGGGAGATTTCCCACGTGGATTTGCCGCGTGCGGTCCATTTCAGGCATTCGCGTTCGCGCGGCGTTAGCTTGGGCAGTAAGGTCTGAGCGTGCGTATTCAAATGGCGCTGACTGGTGTCGATTACCAGGTCGCGCAATAACACCAGGTTCGGCAATGCCACGTTGATATGACGCCAGAATTCGTCGTTGGGATTGTTGTCATTGACGAAGCACATCATGCCGGCTTCCTGGTTGGGCCCGTGAATCGGCAGTGTTATACCGGAGCGCAATCCGTGCGCGCGGGCTTCCTCGTACATGGAAAGCTGCGGCGCGGTCTTGAAAATATCCGGCGACCAGATCAGCGGCGTGGCGCGCGTCGCGCAATGCGCAACGGTCGGATCGATGTGAACCAGTCCCTGCTCATCATACGTACGCCGCCAGGTGGGTGAGTACGTGCTGCGCACGTAAGCGTCTTCCAGGCGAATGGTCGGGCGCGGCAGCATGGCGATCAAAAGCTTGTCGAAGCCCCACGTCTCGGCAAGGCCCGCGATTGCACCGAACCATTCCGCTTCGTCGGCGGCGTTCAGTAGCGGTGCCATCTGCTCGATAAAATGTAGCGACAATTTTTACTCTCTCAGGCTCTCGGGCATCCCGTCGCGGTGAATTGCGGTACGGCATTCCATCCGGTGGGTTTTTACTTTCATAATCTATCACCAAAATTTATTTCGCAGAGCGAGAACTGATTTCTAACAATATGCCAGCGACGGTGATTCGGTGAGAATGCGAATGAATCGCTCTTTGTAACTGATTTTCTGATCAAATTAACAATCACCGGTCGTCTATGTGGGTAATTTTCTCGTAGTAGTCGTTTTGATGCCATTCTTAGGCAACATTATTGCGAAAACATTCTAATTAACGGTCGCTGCCAAAATTTCAGTCAAAATCGCACTGTTTGCCGATAATGTCTTTCGCATGCAGCGCGGCGATGGCGAGATAAATGTCAGTGCCCACGCGCTATTGTCATACAAAAGAGGCGTCGCGTAGTTTGCGCCGTTCGTGATCCACGCGAAGAATTCGTCAAGCTGGGCTCGGCGCCAAGTTGTTTGACGACATTCTGGATCCAGTGCTACCGTGAGCGCTCCGCTTGCGGTGTGATCCATCATGAACGAAACCCCCGATCCGCGACGGCGAGTCGGCAGCTCGATCATGGCTGTGCCGCCGCTCGCGCGCGATCACCGAGACGTTGCAACGTCTTTACGACGCCTTCCTGCCGCTCGAAACCTTGCGCGACGACTCCGTTCGACGCCGCCCGAGCGTCGTGCGAAGATCGAGCACGCCGCTCGGGTGCCGCTCGCGTAGGAGCGTGAATTCGCGCAAGCCAACCCCCACCTCGACCCTCAACGCCAGCATGACCGACAACACTCGACGCTATCCAGACCCTTCCATCCGCGTGCTCGACCCGCGCTTCAAACCGTTGATCCTGGCTTCCGCGTCCGTCGAGTGCCTGTATCAGGGCGCGCGCTGGTCCGAGGGCCCGGTCTGGTTCGGCGACGGCCGCTATCTGCTGTGGAGCGACATTCCGAACGACCGCATCCTGCGCTGGGACGAGCCAAGCGGTACGGTGTCGACGTTTCGTCAGTCGTCGAACAATGCCAACGGCCATACGCGCGACCGTCAGGGCCGCCTCGTCAGCTGCGAACATCTGACGCGCCGCGTCACGCGCACCGAATACGACGGATCGATCACCGTGCTCGCCGACCGCTATCGCGGCAAGCACTTCAATTCGCCGAACGACGTGGTCGTGAAATCGGACGGCTCGATCTGGTTCAGCGATCCGACCTTCGGCATCGACGGCTTCTATGAGGGCGAGCGGCAGGAGTCGGAATTGCCGGCGTGCGTGTACCGCATCGACGACCAATCCGGCGAAGTCACCGTCGTCGCGGACGACGTGCTCGGCCCCAACGGTCTGGCGTTCTCACCGGACGAGTCGGTGTTGTACATCGTCGAATCGCGCGGCGAGCCGCGCCGCAAGATCCGTGCATTCGACGTCGAAGGCACCGGCGGGGCGCTGTCGAACAACCGCGTGTTGATCGACGCGGGCCCGGGCACGCCGGACGGCTTTCGCGTCGACATCCACGGCAATCTGTGGTGCGGCTGGGGCATGGGCACCGACGAACTCGACGGCGTGCGCGTCTTCACGTCGCAAGGCGAGCCGCTCGGCCACATTGCATTGCCGGAGCGCTGCGCGAACGTGTGCTTCGGCGGGCGGCATCGCAACCGGCTGTTCATGGCGGCAAGCCACGGACTCTATTCGCTCTACGTGAACACCCAGGGCGCGCAAGGCGGCTAGTTGCCTGACAAGTTGTCGTCAGAGGTCATGCACAGCTTCGGGTTTGCCCTTGGATGCAGCGCGCAAGCCATTGAGCGGCAAGGATTCACCCCGAAAACCGCGGTTTTCGCGAGCCCGTTGCCGCGACGAGCATTTGCTTGACATCAGCTGTCCCGCTTCGCTATGTTCCATTGGTAGTAAGACACCGCCCGCAGCGCATTCGACCGGCGGATTTCCATACCAAGAAGCGAGGAGACGCAATGACTGTTTCAGACAGGTTGGCGCTCAGGCTGGTGTCCGTATGTCTCGTGGCGAGCGCCGCTTTCGCATCCGCCGCGCACGCGGCCGACCCGGTCACGCTCAATATCGTCGACGTGGCCGGCGACCTTCAACTCACGCAAAAGGGCTTCGAGGCCTTCAAGGCGAAGTACCCGAACCTCGTCGCCAGTCTCACGTTCACGAATGCGCCCGCGCCGCAACTGCCCGGCAAAATCAAGGCGATGCAGGCCGCAGGCCGCTCCGATATCGATCTCGTACTGACCGGCACCGACGCGCTCGCCGCGGGCATCGAACAGGGTCTATGGATGAAGCTGCTGCCCGAGAACGCGGCGGCGTTCCCGGGCGTGCTCGACAAATACGCGCCGGGTCCGCGCAAGATGCAGGATCTCGCGCAAGGCTACGGGCTCGAAGTGGCGTATATGCCTGCCGGCCCGCTGCTCGAATACAACCCCGCCAAAGTCAGCGACCCGCCGAAGACACCCGAGCAATTGCTGCAATGGTGCAAGGCGCATCCGGACAAACTGATCTATGCACGGCCGGCGAATTCCGGTCCGGGCCGCACGTTCCTGATGGGCTTGCCGTACGTGCTTGGCGACAAGGATCCGCAGGATCCGATTCACGGCTGGGACAAGACGTGGGCCTTTCTCAAGCAACTGAACGATTGCATTCCTTACTATCCGGGCGGCACGTCGGCGGTGATGAAGGAGCTCGGCGAAGGTACGCGAGACATGACCGTGACCGTGACGGGCTGGGACATCAATCCGCGCGCGCTCGGTATCGTGCCGGCTGAATTCCGCGTGCAGGCCTTCGGCAACATGACGTGGGTGAACGACGCGCACTACATGGTGATCCCGAAAGGCGTGCCGAAGGAAAAACTCGACGTGCTCTACAAGCTGATGAACTTCATGCTCGAGCCGGCGCAGCAGGCCATGACCTATGACGACGGTTACTTCTATCCCGGTCCGGCGATCAAGGGCGTGAGCGTCGAGCAGGCGCCCGCGCACAGCCAGGACGTGCTGAAGAAATATGGCCGCCCTGAGTACGCGAAGCTGCTGGCCGAGCGTCCGCACGTATTGCCGTTGAATGCCGCGGCGATGGTCGCGGCTTTCAAGAAATGGGACACCGAGATCGGTGCGCAGAAGACCAAGTAGCCTCCGCACCGGCCGTGCACGCACGCAAGCCGTCTTGATCCCCACGTGATCGATGACGGCGCACGCATCGCGCGTATCAGGAAATCGCCATGAAGCATCACTTTGAGCAGTTGCGGCTCGACTCGGTGAGCCGCAGTTTCACGAATGCGGAAGGCCAGGCGATCGCGGCACTGCGTGGACTCGATTTGACCATCCAGCGTGGCGAGTTCATCGCATTGCTGGGGCCGTCCGGTTGCGGCAAATCGACGGCGCTCAATTGCATCGCCGGATTGCAGCCGTTGACGAGCGGCGGCATCTGGCTCGACGACCAACGCATCGACGTGCTGCCGCCGGAGAAGCGCGGTTTCGGCATGGTGTTTCAGAACTACGCGCTGTTCCCGCACATGAGCGTGCTCGACAACGTCGGCTTCGGTTTGAAAATGCGCGGCATTGGCAAGAGCGAAGCCGTGCGCCGGGTGCGCGAAGCGTTGCAACTCGTGCAACTCGTCGGGCACGAGCGCAAACTGCCGGGCCAACTTTCCGGCGGCCAGCAGCAACGCGTCGCGATTGCGCGCGCGATCGTGATCGAGCCGCCGCTGATCCTGATGGACGAACCGCTGTCGAATCTCGACACCAAGCTGCGCATTGAAATGCGCGCGGAGATTCGCCGCATTCATAGCCAGCTCGAACGCGCGACGCTCTACGTGACGCACGATCAGGACGAAGCGCTGTCCATGGCGGATCGCATCGTCGTGATGAGGGAAGGCGTGGTGCAGCAGGTCGCCACGCCGAAAGAGGTCTACACGCGGCCGCAGAATCTGCATGTCGCGCGCTTCATGGGCTATCGCAATGTGGCCGAGTTCGAACTCGAAGGCACGCAAGGCGAAGGCGTGCTGGTGAGCGCGAACGGTGTGCGTCTGCTCGGCACGCCAATGGCCGGCTTCAACAGCAAACGCGTGAGCGTCGCGCTGCGTCCCGAGGACATGGAGCGCGCCGCACCCGGCGCGGAGAATGCCTTCGATGCGTTGGTGACGACCGTCGAATATGGCGGCCGCGATTCGCTGCTGCGCGTGAAGAGCGCCTTTGGCGATATCTGGGCGCGCGTCGGCGGAGAATTCGAAGAAGGCGAGCGCATCAGCCTGCGCGTGCCGCCGTCGCGCACGCTCGTTTACGACGCGGAGGCCGCATGAACACGCCCACACTGTCGCCGCCGCTCGTTCCGCGCGATGCCAAGGCGTGGCTCGTCGCCCCGGCGTTGCTCTTCATCGTCGCGCTGTTCATCTATCCATTCGCGTACGGTCTGATGCTGTCGTTCCGGCCGATGAACGGCGGCGGCCTCTGGGCCAACTATCTGGCCTTCTTCACCGACACGTCGATGTGGCCGACGATTTTCGTCACGCTCAAGCTCTCGGTGCCGGCCACGCTGATCAACGTCGGCGTCTCCGTGCCGGTGGCGTTCGCGCTGCGTCGCTACTCGCGCCATCAGAAGTTCGTCACGACGCTGCTGGTGATTCCCGTCACCCTCGGCACTGTGTTGATCGCCGACGGCATGCTCACGTACTTCGGCCCGAACGGCTGGTTTCCGCAAGCATTGCAGGGCCTGCATCTCTATTCGCGCGAAGTACGCCTCACGCATAACTTCTGGGGCGTGCTGATCTCGCTGATCGTGTCGGGTTTTCCGTTTGCGTTTCTGTTGACGCTCTCGTACGTGACGGGCATCGATCCGACGCTCGCCGCCGCCGCGGCGACGCTCGGCGCGAGTCCGTGGCAGCAGTTTCGCCGCATCTACGTGCCGCTGCTGGTGCCGGGGCTGACGATGGCGGCTTGTCTGTCGTTCGTTCAGGCGTTTTCGGTGTTTCCATCCGCGGTGCTGCTCGGCGCGGCCGCCGGGCCAACGCGCGTGATGTCGATCGCCGCCGCCGAGGCCGCGTTCGAAAGCTATGACTATTCGCTGGCATCCGCGATCGCGATGGTAATGGGCTTCGTGCAGCTGCTGGTGGTTGCCGCGCTGCTCGGCGCGCGCCGCTTCTTCTACAGCGGTCCGGCCACCGGAGGCAAAGGCTGATGACGACCGATCATCGCGCGGCGCGGCCTTCGTGGTCCGCGTCCACATCGAACGATCACGACGACGGCGCGCGCGAGCCAGAAAAGCGCACCGGTCACACCCGACAGCGCACCGGCTTGCCCGGCCGCATCTGGCGCGTGCTGGTGTGGGGCGCGATGGTGTTCTTCCTCGTCAACGTGGTGCTGCTGATCGCGACCGTCGCGGTCAATTCGATCGCGACGCGCTGGTTCGGCACCTTGTTGCCGCAAGGCTTCACGCTGCATTGGTATGCACAGGCGTGGAGCGATTTCCAGTTGGCGAGTGTGTTGTGGGTAACCGTCGAAGTGGTCGGCGCAGTCGTGCTGCTGTCAGTCCTGCTCGGCGTGCCCGCGGCTTATGCGCTCGCGCGCGTGCAATTTCCCGGCAAGCGCATCGCGATGCTGATCTTCCTGTTGCCGCTGATGGTGCCGCCCGTCACGTACGGCATCCCCATGGCGACGGTGATGTACAAGGTCGGCCTCGCCGGCACGCTGAGCGGCGTGATTCTGGCCAACCTCGTGCCGGCGTTGCCGTTCGTGATTCTCGTGATGACGCCCTTCATTGAACAGATCGATCCGAATCTCGAAGCGGCGGCGCGTATTTTCGGCGCCAACACGTTTCGCTATTTCCGCTATGTGCTGCTGCCGTTGCTCGTGCCCGGCATGCTGGCGGCGGGCTTGCTGGTGCTGGTGCGCACCATCGGCATGTTCGAGCTGACTTTTTTCACCGCGGGCCCCGCGACGCAAACGCTCGTGGTCGCGCTGTACTACGCTGTTTTTTCAACCGGCGTGCGCGCGCCGCAATCGATCGATGCGATGGCGATGATCTACATGGCGATCACGCTGATCTGGGTACTGATCGCACTGCAATTCGTGAGCCCGACGCAAATCGTGTCGCGCGTGAAGGAACAGAAGCGCTGACTGCGCCCGGACATAAGCCGCTCTTGCGGCATGGCGAAAGACATCGTGGAGCAGACGTTGACGAAGCGAAAGAAACCCGAAGAACTGCGCAGCCACCGCTGGTACGGCGTGAACGATCTGCGCTCGTTTGGCCACCGTTCGCGCACCGCGCAAATGGGCTATGACCGCGAGGAATACGCCGGCAAACCGGTCATCGCGATTCTCAACACGTGGAGCGAGATCAACGCTTGTCATACGCACTTCAAGCAGCGTGTCGAAGAAGTGAAGCGCGGCATCTGGCAGGCCGGCGGCTTTCCGGTCGAACTGCCGGTCCAGACGCTCTCCGAGCCGTTCCAGAAGCCCACCACGATGCTGTATCGCAACTTCCTCGCCATGGAGGCCGAGGAGACGTTGCGCTCCTATCCCGCCGACGGCGTCGTGCTGATGGGCGGTTGCGACAAGACCACGCCCGCTTTGCTGATGGGCGCGATCTCAATGGACTTGCCGGCGATTTTCCTGCCCGCCGGCCCGATGCTGCGCGGGAACTGGAACGGCGTGACGCTCGGCTCCGGTTCCGACGTCTGGAAATACTGGGCCGAATTGCGCGCGGGCACGATCACGCAGGACGACTGGCAAGGCATCGAAGGCGGCATTGCGCGCTCGCCGGGGCACTGCATGACCATGGGCACCGCGTCGACCATGACGAGCGCGGCCGAAGCGCTCGGCTTCACGCTGCCCGGTTTCGCGTCGATTCCCTCAGTGGATTCCCGTCATGCGCAGATGGCGGCGAAAACCGGCTTGCGTATCGTCGAAATGGTGTGGGAGGACCTCAAACCGTCCGACCTGCTCACGGCAGGTTCCGTCGATAACGCCGTGACCACCTGCCTCGCGCTGTCCGGTTCGACCAACGCCATCGTGCACATGATCGCGCTTGCGCGCCGCGCCGGCATCGAGTTGACGCTCGATCGCTACGACGACATCTCGCGCCGCACGCCGGTGTTGGCGAACGTTCGTCCGACCGGTGCATATCTGATGGAGGACTTTTTCTATGCGGGCGGTTTGCGCGCCTTGCTCGCCGAATTGGGCGAGCTGATCGACCGCTCGCAGAAAACCGTTAACGGCCGCACGCTCGGTGAGAATCTCGAAGGCGCGGAGATTTTCAACGACGATGTGATCCGCCGGCGTGACAAGCCGCTGCTGCCCAACAGCGGGCTCGCGGTGCTACGCGGCAACATCGCGCCCGACGGCGCCGTGATCAAGCCCGGCGCCGCCGAACCGCATCTGCTCGTGCATACCGGCCGCGCGGTGGTGTTCAAGGACTACAACGACATGGCCGCGCGCATCGACGACGACGCGCTCGACATCGACGAGAACAGTGTGATCGTGCTCCAGCATGCGGGACCGGTCGGCGCGCCGGGGATGCCTGAATGGGGGCAATTACCCATCCCGCGAAAATTGCTGCAGAAAGGCGTGCGCGACATGGTGCGCATATCGGATGCGCGGATGAGCGGGACGAGTTACGGCGCGTGCGTGCTGCACGTCGCGCCGGAGTCGTTCATCGGCGGACCGTTTGCGTTGGTCGAGAGTGGCGACATGATCGAGCTCGACGTGCCGCGACGCAAACTCAACCTGCTGGTGACGGATGATGAACTCGCGCGCCGCAAAGCTGCGTGGGTCAGGCCGGCGCCGCGTTTCACGCGCGGCTACGGCGCGATGCATCAGGTGCATGTGATGCAGGCGAATCAAGGTTGCGATTTCGATTTCCTGCAACGCGGCGGCGCGCAATCCGCTGCGGATGCGGACGTCGCGAACGATACGGGCGAGCCGGAGATTCACTGAGTCGACGAGCCCCGTCGAGAGCGTTACGCGGCCCTTGCAGCGCGCCGATAACGTAGGAACAGGGCGCGATGCGGCTCAGTAGCCGCATCGCGTGAATCCTTCACTTCAATAGCCGACGCGATACACGCGGCCAGTCTGCGCGCCTTCCACGCTGCGCGAATAGGCCATCGCCGCGCGCTGCGCAGTCACCGGTTCGAAGCCGCGGAAGTAGGGCGCATAAGCGTCCATCGCTTCGGTGAGCACGGTCGGGCTGACCAGGTTGATGCGAATGCCGCGCGGCAATTCGATCGCCGCGCCGCGCACGAAACCTTCCAGTGCCAGATTGACGGTGGTCGCGCTCGCGCCCTGCAGAATCGGTTCTTCGGCGAGGATGCCGCTTGTCAACGTGAACGAGCCGCCGTCGTTCACGTATTGCTGACCCGCGAGCACCACGTTGATCTGGCCCATCAGCTTGTCGCGCAGGCCGACCCAGAACTGCTCGATGCTCATCTCGGGCAGCGGACCGAAATGCACCTTGCCGGTCGCGGTGACGACGCCATCCACTTTGCCGATCTCGCGAAAGAGCCGCTCGACGCTCGCCGGGTCGGTGCTGTCGACCTGGTATTGCCCGCGTGTCGCGCCCACTTCGATCACTTCATGGCGCGCCTTCAGTTCCGCGCTCACCGCCTGGCCCAGCGTGCCGGTGGCGCCGATCACGACGATCTTTTTCATCTACTGCTCCATTGAGGGTTGATGTGCAGTCGATTCTGCCGATGTTTGTCAGAAGGAAATAGCCTTGTCGGCGTGCAGGTCCTGCAACCCTGAGTTTCTAATCGAAGTAAAAGCGCGCACCGCGAATCAAACGGTGCGCGCTTCGCAATACACGGATTAATTAGGGCTCGCGCGAGAATTCAAACGCGCAAGCAAATGCGAACATCGCGCGAATGTTTATTTCACCCGATGTAATTCGATCAGCCTGGTAGGGCGCAAATGATTAAGGGCGTAATGAATGCGGCCGCGGTCCTGACGGCTGCCGACCGGCCGTGGGTCGTCGTACTGATGATCCGCCGAATACGCACCTTGCGGCGCGACCATGCCTTTGTCGATCACGGTGTAGCCCGGCTCGAGCGCGAGCAGCAGATGACTGCCGCCAACCCGGCTGTCGAAGCCGGCCATGCCGTCGAGCGACTCGGGCACGCTGTTCGTGAGAGTTGCATTGCTGGTGGTGATTTCGTCGGGCGAGATGGGGCTGTGGCCCGCTATGCGCGCGGCTTCGAGGTTTTTGCCGTCGGTGTCGACGGTGCTGTCGTGGGTGCGGTCGTTGTGCAATTCCGCGGTGTTCGCGCGGCTCGTGGGCGCTGGTTGCGTCGCGTCTGCTGGCTTGTTGATATCGCTGTTCATCATGCATTCTCCTTTGAAGAGGACATGGTGTGACCTGCAGCAAAACCCGTTCCGCCTCGCACAAACCCTGATTCACCTGTTCTTGCTGCGCTTTGTCCGCAGTCGCATGCGCAGTTGCGAGTGAGGTATTCGGCTGGCGATTGCGTCCGCGTTTCTTTTCGATTTTTTTAATGGACGCGTATTTTCTACAGAGTATGATCTTACTCCGACGAGCGAAGCGCGGTTAAATTGGAAGACATTCGGTCCGGCTATTTCTTGATGGCCGGTAGCACCGTCTGCGCGCCACTCAAAACATTTTACGGGGCCGTCAGGGCGGGTGACACATGCACTTCGATGCTGCATTCACACATCGCGGCTATTTGTTAAATTGCGCGCCCGCGCGCGCGGTGGATGGCACGTGGCAACCTTACGTAGTTATCTCCCGCTCAAGCGACGGCGAACTGGTCGCCAACCGTTTTTTCCCCACCGACTTGCGCTTTCGTGAGGAAGCGGCCGCGATTGCCCATGCGCGCGATTGGGCGGTGCGCTGGATCGACGCGAGCAGCGTGACCATCTGAACGCTCCGGCGGCTAGTCATACCGCGCGTGCTCCGCCGTCGAGCGGGGCTGCGCGAGCCGCGGCAAAACGCGGTAATCTCTCGGCATAATCACTTCGAACCGTGCTCCCGCGCGGCGCTGTCCTTTTATGCCTAACGTGCCTACCCAGAACTGGGGCCTCGAACAGATCGTCGCCGACTTGCGCGCGTCGCGTGAACAATTGCATCGCACGCGGCATCCGCTCGGCATTCGCGAGTTGCCGTCGCGCGAAGCGGTGATCAACATCGTCGCCGGCCTGCGCGCGGCGCTGTTTCCCACGCATTACGGCGCGCCCGATCTGACTGACGAGACCGTCGACTATTACGTCGGCCATACGCTTGAAAGCACGCTACGGCTGCTCGCGGAACAGATTCGCCGCGCCCTGCGTTTTTTGCCCGAGTTCGGTGAGACACCGGATGTCGATTTGCAGGCGCGCGCATTCGACGTCGCGCGTGAATTCGGCACGCAGTTGCCGGGCATTCGCGCGTTGCTGGTCAGCGACATTCAGGCGGCGTTCACCGGCGATCCGGCCGCGCAGCACATCACCGAAATTCTGCTTTGCTACCCGGGCGTGTGGGCGATGACGCATCATCGCCTCGCGCATGCGCTGCATCGCCTGGGTGTGCCGTTGCTAGCGCGTTTTATCAACGAGATCGCGCACTCGGCAACCGGCATCGACATTCACCCGGGCGCGACGATCGGGCCGAGCTTCTTTATCGACCACGGCACGGGTGTCGTGATCGGCGAGACGGCGATCATCGGCGAACGCGTGCGCGTGTATCAGGCCGTGACGCTCGGCGCGAAGAGTTTCGCCGCGGATCTGGACGGCACGTTGGTCAAGGGCAATGCGCGTCATCCGATCGTCGAGGACGATGTCGTGATCTATGCCGGCGCGACGATTCTCGGGCGCGTGACGATCGGGCGCGGCTCGGTGATCGGCGGAAATGTGTGGCTCACGCACAGCGTGCCGCCGGGCAGCAGCGTGTCGCAAGGCAAGATCCGCGAAGGCGAGCGGGCCGACGAGGGGCGGCAGTGATGCGCGGCTTTGTACGCGCGTGCTCGTGTGTCTTCATGCGAAGGCGCGCGTGCCGACAACCGGCAGCAGTGATGCACGGCTCGGCTTGTGAACCGTCGCGTGCATCAACGCGCGCACATCCTTTTAGCTGCTAGGCGATGAGCACGCCGCGTGGCCGCGTCCACATGCCTCGCTGCGCGATTGGCGGCGTCGAAGCGACGGTGGCTGAAACGGCGCATGCGTTTCCGCGCCATTCGCACGACCGCTTCGGCGTCGGCGTGATCGTCAGCGGCGGGCATCGGTCGGCGAGCGGGCGTGGGCTCGTCGAAGCGCGCGCCAACGACGCGATCATGGTCAATCCCGGTGAAGTCCACGACGGCAGTCCGCTCGACGAGCGCGGGCGCGCGTGGCGCATGCTGTATTTCGAACCGTCGATGCTCGTCACCGCCGCGAGCGAACTGACCGGCGCGGCGGCGCACGAGATCGAACTCACGCAGCCGGTGGCGCACGATCCTTTGCTGAAGCGCTTGTTCGAGCGGCTGTTCACCGTCGCGGTGGAAGCGCCTCTCATGCCGGACGATCTGGCTCGCGAGGAGGCATTGCTCGAACTATTCGGGCACCTCGTGCGCGTTCATGCGACACGGCCAACACGCTCATGGTCGACCGCTGCATTGGGTCCCATTGCGCGAGCGAAGGCACGCATCGACGACGACCCTTCTTCTCCGCTCACGCTGGCCGATCTCGCCGCCGACTCCGGCATGAGTCGTTTCCAGTTGTTGCGCGGCTTCGCGCATGAAATTGGACTGCCACCGCACGCTTACAGGATGCAGCGTCGCGTGGCGCTCGCGAGACAATGGATCGCGCGGGGCGCGACGCCTGCCGATGCGGCTGCCGCAGCGGGCTTTGCCGATCAGAGTCATATGACGCGCGCGTTCGTGCGCCTGCTCGGCGTGACGCCCGCGAACTACGCGGCGGCGCTGCGCTGAGCTGCAGCCTCAAGCACAGCCTCAGCCGATCCGCAAATGCTGGAGCAAGGCCGCGCCATGCACGCCGTGCAACCAGACGTGCTGCCCGATAAACCACGCCGCCGCCCACGAAGCCGCCACCACGATCAGATCGCAGTGCCCGCTATTCCAAAGGTTCAACGAGTGCCGGCCGGCAATCCATGGCACGCCTAATGGATTCGGCCAATCGGCAAACAGATGCATCAGGCCGCCGCAGGCGAATCCGAACGCCGGCGCGGCATAGACGGAATGCCCGAGCCAGTGATATGACACCGCGAGTAGCGCGAGCCATCCCACACCCCAATGCGTCAGCGTGCGATGCGTGATCCACAGACGCCGCGCGCGCGACCACCACGCGACTTCCAGCCAGTCCGGCGCCGTGCTCCCGATCACGCCAGCGACGAAACTCAACAACACGCCGACATGAAACGAACCGCCGCCGCCGACGCGCGCGACGATCGCCGCCGCGATGACGCCGGCCGCAAAACCGGTAGCGTGATGTGCTTTGCTGGATGCCATCGAAACTCGCGGCAGAGCGCCGCTTCAGGAACAAGGGGCGGCTATGTTCGCAGATGCGCGGATAAAAAAATAGCCGGCACGCGAGTTAAAAAATTCGCGCGCCGGCGTGGCCTTCGGATCGCAAGCGTGTGACCGAAGCTCAGGTCGCGCAGCGTGCGATATCGAAACGCATTTCCGGTTCCGGCGGATCGTCCGGCGCGTTCGCGGGATGCATGACCTTGATGACGGAGCCGGCGTTCGACGGCGTCAGCGTCACGAAATACGAGTTGTTCGAATCGGAGCCGACGGCTATCTCCGTCGCGCTGCCGACGTGTGACATGCGCACACGTGACAAACGGCTTTCGAGGCAGTTGGCGATATAGGCGGGGGCGTGTTGCGAGGACACGTATATCATCGGCAGGGACGCGTCGCGGGCGGGGCCGCTGGAAGAGCCGCAGCCGGCGAGGGCGGCGAGCGCGGCGGCAGCGGGAGCAAGCAGGAGAAGTCTTTTCATGGTCCGATCGTCGGCGTCCCCGGTCGTACGCGGGAACTTGGGGCGCGGGCGAAGCGCAACGCGATAGAGCGCGACGTCATGCTTCGCGACGAAGCCGCCGTTCAACCGCAACGACATCGCAACGTTGCAGCGTTGCGGCAAGGAAGGCAGCCGGACTCAGTATACCCATCGGGTGCACGCGTCGTCACTATCCGCGGCCGTCGGCATTGTGTCCAAACGTAAAGGCCACGAGAGCCCGCGATGTGATCGTGTCACGCGCGGGTTGTCCGCGAAGCGAGTCGAACCATTCGCTTCGCGGTGTTCAGCTGAAAATACTTAGAAGCGGTGACGCAAGCCGACTGCCGCCGCCACCTGATTGCCGGTCGACGAAGGTGCGAGCGTGTTGATCGCCGCGACGTTCGAACCAAAGTTGCCAAGTTCGCCCGAGGCATGCTGATACACGCCTTCTACGTACACATCGGTGCGCTTGCTCAGCGAGTAGTCGCCTTGCAGCGATACCGTGTGCCACTTCGGATCCCCCGAGCCGTTCGAGCCGGACATCTTGCCGTCGGTGAACGTGTACGACGCCGCGAGGCTGAGGGCCGGCGTCAGCGCATAGCGGCCGTTCACTTCGTAGTTGTCCAGGTGCAGGTTGGTGCCGGCGACGCCAGGCAGCGTCGTGCCGCCGACGTCCACCCCGGTGATACCGTCGAGTTGCGTATGCGTGTAGACGAAGCCGACCGTTGCCGGGCCGTACGTGTAATTGATGCCCGCACCATACGTGCGCTGCAGATTGGCCGCGACCGCCGCGGTGCCGTCGCCTTGCGACACCGCGCCGCTCAGGTTCGAACTGCCCGACTGGTTCAGTTGCAGGTACGCGGCGGCAACGCTCAACGGACCGTTGTCGTACGAAGCGCCGACGCTCCACGCGCGGTTGTTGGAGAAATCGCCGGCCGAGTTGCTGAATCCATACAGACCGCCGAACTTCAGGCCCGCGTAATTCGCGCTCGTGTACTTGACGGCGTTCTTGATCGAGAACGAGTTGTCGAGGTTGTCGTTATCGAGCGGGTGAGCCGCCAGGTTGTTGCCGTAGCCGGCGCCTGCTTCCGACAGCGGCGCGAGGTAGTCGACCACGGAGTCGTATTGGCGGCCGAGCGTCAGCGCACCGTACTGATCGCTCTTCAGACCGACGAAGGCCTGACGGTTGAACATCGTGTTGCTTTCCGTGTTCTGCCCGTTGTTCAGGTTGAAGCCGTTCTCCAACGTGAAGATCGCATGCAGGCCGCCGCCGAGGTCTTCGCTGCCGCGCAGGCCGAAGTAGGTGTTCGACACTGAGCCGCTGCCTTGTTGCCAGTTGCTATGGCCGCCCTGGTTGTTCGAGTAGACGAGGCCGGCGTCCAGCGTGCCGTACAAGGTCACGCTGCTCTGGGCATGGGCGCTGATGGCAACCGCGCTGAAGAGACCTGCTGCGATGAGGGTTTTTTTCATGGTTAGATAACTCCGAAACGTGCATGGGAATCGTGCTGCAGTGATCACCGCCAATTGTGCTGGCGGGCTGACGATCCGCTGCGCAGTGTATTTCCTGCTATTCGCGTATTTAATTGCAAATGGCACAACAATCCATTTTCAAATCCGTAATGACGAATGGAGAATTGTCTAAGTGTGGATAGATAAAGAAAAAATCCATGCCTCTATGGATTCATGGATGCCATTTCAACCAGGCGATGTTGCTTGACCGCGACGACTCGCCGCAAGCCATTGTCGGTAAGGGATGGCGTTATTTCGAGATATCTCACCATTTTATTCTGTTTCACGCAATGCACTCTTTCAATTCATTGGTTCTATCTCAATGAATTACGGTTTTACAATTCGCCTTGCCCTCTGACCAAGGGTGTCTTTTTCATCTTTATACGTGGCCTTCGGGCCGCGTTTTTTTATGCAATTTTTAATAGCCGGTTTATAAGTCACCGCAAACGAGCAAATAGATTATTTCGATTGTCGATGCGCTCGCCGCGTCTTGTCCGTTCGTCAGAGGGCCGTATCCGCTGTGTACGAGGCGGGTAGAATTGCGCGCTTGAGATGTGTTTCCGCCCCTGCGAACGTGAGTGAACCTGCAATGACCGATCTACCCCTTCCATCGTCCGACACCGCTGAAGATCTCACGACGGAAGGCGCGTCCGAACTGGGCGAAACCGTGCATGAAGCGCGTCTGTGGCGCGACGATGGCTGGACCGCGCGCGTCATCAAGAATGAAGACGACGAAGGCTGGGCCGTCGCCATGATCAAGGACGGCGAAGCGGAACCCGCGCTCGTCGGTCCGTGGACCATGGGCCGCAACAAGAAGGATCCGAAGCCGCTGGACACGTCGGCGTTCAACACGCTGGTGAAGACGGCGTCGGAAGTGCTGCGTCGCCATGAGCAACAACTGCGCGCGCAGCTGCATAAAGAAGTGCGGGTGGCGAGCGCGGACGGCAACGACGAACTCGACATCACGCTCGACATCGTTCCCGACGAAGATGAGCCCTATGCATTGCTGACCGCGCTCGATACATTCGGCGAGCAGCTCGCGCAAGTGCAGGTTGCGCCTAACTTCAAACTCAGCAAGGCGAGCGCGGCGGCGTGGGTCGAGAACGAGTTTCGTCGTCCGGGTTAGAGGACTGTGCCGCTGCGCCCAGCAACAGGCTCCGGGGCTGGCAGACGTTGTCTCTCAAAGGTTTGGGCATTAAATTACTAATTGCTGTCAATATACTTTCATATTCACTTCATAGAATCCTCGCGTCATAGCGGCGCGAGCGTGAACCATGTGGTTTGGGTCTGAGTGCGTGCCCGCTGTGCATTCACCCACGCTACCCAAACACTGGATCACGACAACATGGCAGAGCCGCTCGACCTTTCCCGCCGCAAGGCCTTGAAACTTCTCGTGGGCGCGCCGATGCTGCCGCTCGGCGGACTCGCCACGGCCTCGATGCTGACTGCTTGCGGCGGCAGCGACGAGCTGGCGACGCCCGTCAAACCGGTCGCCAACTTTGTCTCCGCAGCGTTCGTCAGCATGGCCGCGCCGACGCTGGCCGACCCGGCGGCCATGGCGAAGACCACGGTCGGCTCGACCTTGACTGTGCAACTGAGCGACGGCAGCAGCCGCGCGTTCAAGCTGGCGTACCAGCCGTTCTTCGTCACCGGCGACAGCGTGCCGAACGTGAAGGGCGGGACGATTCTTGCCGGCGGCTACTTCGACATCAACAACCAGCCGATCGTCGATAAATCGGTGGCGGGCAAGGAGCGTCAGTTTTACTCGGATTGCCCGGACGGCAGTTCGCTGATCCGCCTCGACAATCCCACCGTGAAGGGCCTCAAGGGCAACGCGGTGTTCGCCGTCGTGCAATTCGAATACACCACGCGCGATCAGAGTCTGGTCTCGATGTACGGCCAACTGCCGTCGCCGATTGCCGTGCTCACGCTCGACCAGGACCCGGCCACCGGCAAGCTCACGTTGGCGGGCTACTCGAACGTCGATACGTCGAAAGCCCATGGTTTGTGGATTACCTGCGGCGCGAGCCTGTCGCCGTGGAACACGCATCTGTCGAGTGAAGAGTACGAGCCGGATGCAACGACGATCGCCAGCAACAGCCAGTTCAAGGGCTTCAGCCGCAGTTTGTATGGCGATGAAACCACCGCGAACCCGTATCACTACGGGCATCTGCCGGAAGTCACCGTGAATCCGGACGGCACTGGCACGATCAAAAAGCACTACTGCCTCGGCCGCATCTCGCACGAACTGATTCAGGTGATGCCAGACAAGCGCACTGTCCTGATGGGCGACGACGCGACCAACGGCGGCCTGTTCATGTTCATCGCGGATCGCGAAGCCGATCTGTCGGCGGGCACGCTGTACGTCGCGAAGTGGACGCAGGTGTCGGCGAGCGGTGCGGGCGCGGCAACGCTGTCGTGGATCAAGCTGGGCCACGCGAGCAGCGACGAAATCGAGGCGCTCGCCAATCAGCTGCGCGCCAGCGACATCATGGACGTCGCGACAAAAGACCCGCTCGATCCGGCCTACACGAAGATCAACTACAACGGCACGTTCAACTGGGTGCGCGTCAAGCCCGGCATGACGCAGGCGGCAACCTTCCTCGAGACGCATCGGTATGCGGCGCTGGCCGGCGGCAGCATGGGCTTCACGAAACTCGAAGGCACGACGGTCAATATCAAGGACAAGGTGCTGTATTCGGCAATGTCGCGTATCGAGAAGTCGATGGTGCGCGGCAACGCTGCATCCACCGACGTGGCCGTCGACAAGACGATCAGCGCCGGCGCGGTCTACGCGCTGAACATGAAGGGCGGCCAGCGCGACCGCAGCGGCGCCGCGATCGACAGCGAATGGGTGCCGGTGGACATGGCCGCGCCCGCGGCGCTGGTTGGAGAGGATCTGTCGACGGCCGACGCGCTCGGCAACACGGCGAATCCCGAGCGCATTGCCAACCCGGACAACCTCAAGTTCTCGGAGAAACTGCGCACGCTCTTTATCGGCGAGGACAGCGGCATGCACGTGAACAACTTCCTGTGGGCGTACAACGTCGACACGAAGACGCTCGCGCGCGTGCTCTCGTGCCCGGCCGGCGCGGAATCGACGGGCCTGCACGCGGTTGATGAAATCAACGGCTGGACTTACGTGATGAGCAACTTTCAGCACGTCGGCGATTGGGAAAGTCCGTTGCACGACAAGATCAAATCGACGCTCGATCCGCTCGTGCGAGCGAACTATAAGGACCGCTTCGGGGCGACGGTGGGGTATCTGACAGCGGATCCGGCGGGGATCAAGTTGTAAGGCGCACAAGTCGAACTCGCCTGTCTTAGGCCATCCGGCTGAGGAGTCAGCGAGGGGGAATCTCGCGATAATTTGCGGTTTCCCCTTCGGCCGGCGTATGCAGTGATTGAGGGGCGAGTCGATTCGCGATCCGAGTTTCAACCGCCGTTAGCCGATGTGGCATCCGTGAATAACTCGCCGATTCCAGCCTCGAAAACAGGTGAGGCCCCACAAGGGGGCCTCATAACTTCGCGGGTGCGCTTGATCGGCGTGAGCCGACGTAACCAGCACGGCTGGATCCTGTTTGACGAGGAGGCAGATAGACGCCCTTTCGGGCCCCGGAAAATCCATCTGCGGCAATCATAACGCGTAAGAACTCGTCTTCCTATCTGCCCATTGGCCATTCCAACGAGCCCTGCGCTCGGTCGTGCCGCCTCAACTCCGCTTGCAAAAAATCGCCGTAATCAGCGGCGCCACGTGGTGCACGATCGCCGTGCTGCCGGTGCCGGCCATCGCGTTCCGCACTTTGGCCTCGCTACCGAACACCACGACGCCGTAGGCCGATCGCGCGACCGGTTCGCCGTCGCCGACACGGAACATGGGGTCGTCTTTTTCGTAGCCGACCACCGCGAACACCCGAAAGCCGTATGCCGTCAGATTCGCGCCGGAGGTCGGCGAGAAGGCGTTGATCGAGTTGCTCTCCACACGCGTGGGCTTCGGGTCGATCAGCTGTTGGTCCGCAAGGTCGGCAATGAACTGATGGCCGCTTTCATTGCAGGCGAGCGGCGCGTCGAGCGCGGTGGCGTAACTGGCGAGCGGCAACGCGGCGGCTGCCAGAGCAAGGAGTACAGACGAAAGAAAGCGTTTCATAAGCGTGGACGGCCACCTGAATCGATGTAGTTTGTTCGCAACGGGCGGTGGCGTGAACTCGAGACCGGAACAGACGTTGCGCATCGAAGTCATGCCCTTGACAGACGCAACTGGTTTGTACTTTATCGCGATTCGGCCAATCTTGCTTCGCGGCCAGCACAGATCGGGAACCAGCAGCGCCCAAAGAAACGCGCGGGAAGAAAGCAATCTTTCGCGATCCCGTATATATTTCCGGGTTATGAATTCGCGACCCCAGACTCCAATTAACGTTCCGCCGCCCAGAACATGGGACGCGCGGCTCGCCCGCCGGCTTGTGACTCCGCTCGTGAACACGTGGGTCACCCCGAACCATCTGACCACACTGCGCCTTCTGATCGGGCTGGCAGGCGCGCTCTGCCTCGCTCACGGCGAATTCGCCTGGGCCAATGCCGGCGCCCTCCTGATCGTGCTGTCGAACTTCGTCGACCATACGGACGGTGAACTCGCGCGCATCGGCGGAAAGTCGAGCCGGATCGGTCATTTTTACGACCTCGCTTGCGACGCCCTCGTGACCGTCATGTTGTTCGTCGGCATGGGCGTGGGAGCGGGCGCCACGCACATCGCCGGCTTGAAGATCGCGCCGGGTGTGCTTGGCGCCGTGGCCGGCGTGGCGATCGCGCTGATTTTCTTCCTGCGCATGCGCATCGAGGAGATGGCCGGCAAGGCGGGCACGAAGCAGGCATCAGTCGGCGGTTTCGAAACGGAAGACGTCTTGTATCTGCTACCGATCGTCACGGTGACGAGCGTCGTCTTGCCCTTCGTGGTGGTTGCGTCGATCGGCGCGCCGCTCTTCGCTGTCTGGGTGGTGGTCGACTACTGGCGCGTTGCGCGCCGTGCCGCCAGCCCGGCGCCGGTTGCCGCCGGCACCTCCGAAACCCGTCAAATGTGGGCCAGCGAATGAGTACGCAGGCCGAAAACAACTTGATCGCGCGCGATGCAGTAGAGCACTCGCCGGCTGCATCGCCCGCACCGAATGCCGACCGCGCGGTTGCAAGTCGCACGCGCGGATTCGACAACCCGCGTCTGCGCAAGGACTTTGCTGAGCAGGGCGCGTTTCTTTATCTGGAAGACTTTCTCGCGCCCGAAGTCACGGCGCAGCTCGTTCACAGCGCGCGTTCGCTGCTCGACGAGGTGAACCGCAACTATTTGCCGGGCCACAAGCAGGGCGGCAGTGTGAGCCGTCATACGATCGATCGCCTGGCGCCGTTCATCGCCGAGCTGTACCGCTCGAAGGAATTGATCGGCTGGCTGGAGCAACTGAGCGGCGACAAACTGCAGCTTTCGCCCGCCGACGATCCGCATGCGTACGCGCTCTACTACTACACGCGGCCGGGCGACCACATCGGCTGGCACTACGATACTTCGTACTATGACGGCCGCCGTTATACGTTGCTGCTCGGCGTGATCGACGAATCGTCGTGCCGCCTCGACTACGAGCTCCATACGCGTAATCCGGATGTTGCGGATCAGCCGGGCTCGGTGCAGATTCCGCCGGGCGGTCTGGTGTTTTTCGACGGCGACAAGCTGCGCCATCGCATCACGCCCGCCGGCGCGAACGAAATGCGCGTGTCGCTCACTTTCGAATACGTCACTGACCCGAACATGCGGCCGTGGCGTCGCTTCATCTCGAACATGAAGGACGCGATTGCGTACTTCGGCTTCCGCCAGGTTTTTCGCCAGATGACCCGCCGCGGGAAGGATCACGCATGAGCCGCGCGGCCCTGATTCTGCTGTCGATCGGGACGGCGCTGTTTGTCGGCCTGCTCGCCTGGCAGGGTTTCGGCTCGGTCGCCTCGACGCTGCTCACGGCAGGCTGGGGACTCGCGCTCGTCGCGGCGTTTCACCTCGTGCCTGTGCTGCTCGATGCCGGCGCGATCTCGGTGTTGTTCCATCCTCGGCGTGACGGCATCCATCACGATCTGACGTGGCGCGACGCGCTGTTCGCGCGCTGGATCGGCGAATCGGTGAATAGCCTGTTGCCGGCCGGCCAGATCGGCGGCCCGGTGGTCATGGTGCGGCAACTGTCCCAGCGAGGCATGCGCATGCGCGATGCGGCCGCTGCGATCACGGTGAGCACCACCGCGCAGGCGCTCGCGCAAATCGTCTTCGCGCTGGGCGGCCTGCTGCTGTTCGGCGCTTACGCCGCGCACGGCGCGCTGCACGATCTGCAAACCGCCACTCTGATCGCGACCGGCGTGCTGGGCGCGATGATTGTCGGGTTCTACTACGCGCAACGGCGCGGTCTGTTCGGCCGCCTGCTCGGCGTGGTCTCCAAGGTTTTCGGTAAGCGCGACTGGTCTTCGCTGATGACGCGCGCCGAAGCCGTCGACGCCGCCGTGCAGGCGATGTACCGCGAACGCGGCCGCGTGGCGGCAAGCTTCGCGATGAGCCTGCTAGGCTGGATCGTCGGCACGGTGGAAGTGTGGCTCGCGCTGCGCTTTCTCGGACATCCCGTCGACTGGGTCGACGCGTTGTTGCTCGAAAGCCTGGGCCAGGCCATTCGCGGCGCGGCATTCATGATTCCCGGTTCACTCGGCGTGCAGGAAGGCGGCTATCTGCTGCTCGCGCCGCTGGTCGGTTTGCCGCCGGACGCGGCCCTGGCGTTGTCGCTCGCCAAGCGCGCCCGCGAAATCCTGCTAGGCTTGCCCGGTCTGCTGGTTTTGCACTTCAGCGAACGAAGCTGGCAACGGCGCCGCGCTCTCGGGCGCGTGCCGGTTGTCGATTAAACTCCGCATTTTTTTAAAGGACCGCGCATGCGTGCCATCATTCTCGCTGCGGGCCTCGGCCTGCGTCTCCAGCAACCGCCGGAAGCTCAGTTCCCGAAGTGTCTGTTGCAATTCGACGGCATGAGCCTGCTCGAACGGCATCTGCAAATGCTCGAAACCGCCGGCGTGACTGAAGTCGTGCTGGCACTCGGCTTTCAGCCGGAATCGGTGCAGGCGGAACTGGAGCGCATCAACTGGCCGCATCAGGTGGAAACGGTGTTGAACACGCGTTACGACCTGGGCAGCGTGCTGACGGTGCACACGGTGGCCGAGGCGCTAACGCGCGGCGGCGACGTGCTGTTGATGGACGCCGATGTGCTCTACGACGAGCGCATCCTGGCTGCTTTGGTGGAGGGCGAGACGGTCAACCGCCTGTTGATTGACCGTGATTTCGAAGCCGGCGACGAACCCGTCAAGCTGTGTCTGAAAGACGGCGTGCCGGTCGAGTTGCGTAAGCAGCTCGCCGTGAATCTCGAGTACGACACCATCGGCGAATCGGTCGGGTTCTTCCGCTTCCGCCAGGAGACCGCGCAACGCTTTGCGCAGATCGTGGCCGGCTATGTGGACAGCGGCCGCGCCAACCTGCCGCATGAAGAAGCGGTGCGTGATCTGCTGCTGGAACGTAGCCAGGTGTTCGATACCGCCGACGTGACCGGCGCACCGTGGATCGAGATCGACTTCCCGAACGACGTGGCTCGCGCAAGCACCGAGATTCTGCCGCAGTTGCAGCCACTGGTCAGCGCATCGCGCTAAGTCATTCGTCAGCCTGTTCGTTGACGTATTGAGAAGGTCGAGCCGGCTGAATGCCGGCTCGACCTTTTTGCGTTTACGGCTCGCTCATCGCAGTGAGCGCTGCCTGGTTGCACGCTCAACCATCGAGCACGAAAAGACCTCGCGCAACAACATCGGTTGGCGATGCGATGCCATAATCGACGCTTTACGCCGACGGCCTCGCAACCCGTCGCCATGCCAATGCCTCTCGCTTTAGGCACTTTCATTGTTCCGCTGATCGTCGCGTGTGCGATGTTCATGGAAAACGTGGACGGCACGGTCATCGTGACTTCGCTGCCGGTTCTGGCGCGCGATCTCGGTCAGGATCCCATCACCCTCAAGCTTGCCGTGACGGCGTATGTCATCGGCCTCGGCGTCTTCATTCCAATCTGCGGCTGGGTTGCCGACCGCTTCGGTTCGCGCACGGTGTTTCGCGCGGCCATCGGCGTGTTCATGGCAGGCTCGCTGATGTGCGCGGCTTCCACATCGCTCGGCACGTTCGTGGTTGCGCGCTTCGTGCAAGGCATTGGCGGCGCGATGATGGTGCCGGTGGGCCGCATCATCATTTTCCGTTCGGTGCCGAAGTCGGACTTCATTCGCGCGGTCAACTATCTGACGGTGCCGGCTCTGCTCGGACCGGTGGTCGGGCCGCCGCTGGGCGGTTTCATCACCACTTATCTGCATTGGCGTCTGATCTTTTTCATCAACATTCCAATTGGCCTGCTGGGCATCTGGCTCGCGAACAAACACATCGCCAACGTGCGCGAAGCGCATCCGGGCCGGCTCGACTGGACCGGTTTCTTTTTGTCCGCGAGCGGGGCGTCGCTGTTCATGCTGGGGCTTTCGCTGGTGGGCGGCGAGTTGGTCTCGAACACGGTGTCGGTCGGCATGTGCATGATCGGCGTGGTGTTGCTGACGCTGTATGTGCTGTACGCGAGCCGCGTCGAATTGCCTGTGCTCGATCTGCGCTTGCTGCGCATCCCGAGTTTTCACGCGAGCGTGGTGGGCGGCTCGCTGTTTCGCATCGGCCTTGGGGCGGTGCCGTTTCTGTTGCCGCTTGCCTTGCAGGAAGGCCTGGGTATGACGGCCTTCAAGTCGGGGTCGATTACCTGTGCGTCCGCGTTCGGCTCGATCTTCATGAAGGCGGCCGCGTCGCGCATTCTGGAGCGCTTTGGTTTTCGCACCGTGCTGATGTTCAACGCGGTCTGCGCGGGCCTCGCCATCGCGGTCTACGGTCTGTTCTTTCCCGGCACGCCGCATTGGCTGATCTGGTGTGTCGTGCTGTTCGGCGGCTTCTTTCCGTCGCTGCAGTTCACGTCGTTGAACACACTGGCATACGCCGATATTCCGAGCCGCGACGTGGGCCGCGCGACGAGCGTCGCAAGCGTGATCCAGCAGATTTCGTTGGGCCTCGGTGTGACGATCGCGGGTATCGTGCTGCAGATTTCGCATAACGTGCAGGGTCATTCGGCCATCGTGTTCTCCGATTTCTGGCCGGCTTTTCTCGTGGTCGGTCTGTTCTCCTTCATGTCGATTCCGATCACCGCTCGCCTGCCGCACGGTGCCGGCGACGAGATTGCGCGCGGCAGTCGCGGCAACGCGTAAGCGCAACGCCCGGTGGCATCGAGCGGCGCGGCATGCGGCTTGCTGAGCGCTTCTGTCTTGGGTTTTCTGACAGATGCTTTTGTGTGCCGCACCATGGGCCCTACGATATATAGCGGCTTCGCAAGTGATCGGTTCGCATGTTATAAACCCAAGGCATCTGTAATCGTCGGATGAAAGTCGTCTTGGGGGATAGGCAATGAAGTTGTTCCGCAACGTTAAATCGTCGGCCAGCGGATTCGCGCTGGTCGCACTCGTTTCTGTTTCCACCGGCTTTCTCGAAGCCACGCCGGCAATTGCAAAGCCGCCCGCGAAAGCTCAACCGGCTGTCCTCACTGCCTCCGCGATCGCGGTCGCGGACAAGTTCAGTGCCGACGCCGCCGAGCAGATCTTCAAGGAAGGCGGCAACGCCGTCGACGCAGCCGTGGCAATTGCCTTCACGCTTGCCGTGACTTATCCGGAAGCAGGCAACATCGGCGGCGGCGGTTTCATGACGCTCTATGTCGACGGCAAGCCGTACTTCCTCGACTACCGCGAGCGCGCTCCGCTGGCCGCAACGAGGAACATGTATCTCGACGACAAGGGCGAGGTCATCAAAGGCATGAGCCTGTTCGGTTACCGTGCAGTGGGCGTGCCGGGCACCGTGGACGGCATGTGGCAGGCGCAGCGCCGCTTCGGCAAGCTCAAGTGGAAGCAGGTGCTCGCACCGGCCATCCACTACGCGCGCGATGGTTTCGAGGTCAGCCAACAGTTGCAGGAACGCCGCGACGAAGCCGCGAAAGACTTCGCCGGCAAGACCAACTTCGATACCTACTTCGGCAATCTGAAGCAGGGCGTCAACTTCAAGCAACCGGATCTGGCCGCCGTGTTGCAGCGCATTTCGGATCAGGGCGCCAAAGACTTCTATCAGGGCAAGACGGCCGATCTGATCGCGGCATCCATGCGCGGTCACGGCCTGATCACCAAGGCCGATCTGCAACAGTACAAAGCAGTGTGGCGTGAGCCGATCCAGGCCGACTGGAACGGCTATCGCGTCTACACGGCGCCGCCTCCCAGTTCTGGCGGTATCGGTCTCGTGCAGTTGCTCAAAATGAAGGCCGACATTGCTCCCGACTTTAAAGACGTCGCGCTCAATTCCGCGCAATACGTGCATCTGATCGCGGAAATCGAAAAGCGTGTGTTCGCCGACCGCGCGCAATACCTCGGCGATCCTGACTTCTATAAGGTACCGGTCGCGCAATTGACCGACGACGCGTATATCGCCAAGCGCGCCGGCGAAGTAAATCCCAACGCACCTTCGGACACGAAGAGCATTCAGGCCGGCCTCGGCACGTCGATGCCGGAGAAAGCGGAAACCACGCACTTCTCCGTGATCGACAAGTGGGGTAACGCCGTCTCGAACACGTACACCATCAACGGCTATTTCGGTTCGGGCGTGGTGGCGGATCGCACGGGCATCGTGCTGAACGACGAGATGGACGACTTCTCCGCGAAGCCGGGCGTCGCGAATATGTTCGGCGTGGTGGGCAGCGACGCGAACGCGATCGAGCCGAAGAAGCGGCCGCTCTCCTCCATGAGCCCGACGATCCTGACGAAAGACGGCAAAGTATCGCTCGTGATCGGCACGCCGGGTGGCTCACGCATCTTCACGTCGATCTTCCAGGTGATCAACAACGTCTACGACTACAACATGCCGCTGCAGCAGGCTGTTGCCGCGATGCGTTTCCATCATCAACTGTTGCCGCCTAACACGATCTTCTGGGAGCCGTACAAGCCGATCGACGGTGAACTCGCCAAGCAGATCGAAGCCAAGGGCTACACGCTGAAGGGACAGGATTTCAGCGGCGATATCCAGGCGATCAAGATCGACGGCAATACGCCGGAAGCCGCGGCCGATCCGCGCGGCCGTGGTGTGACGCGCGTGATCCAGTAAGCGTCTTACGGCCGGCCATCGGGCAGTGCATCTCGTGATGAGATGCGCCGCCTCCTGACAAAAAGCCTCGCGTTCGTTCGAACGCGAGGCTTTTTTGTGCTTCAGGAACATGCATGCCGGTGTCGTCTCAGCTAGCCTGCTCGACCGGCGTCAACGTCAATTCGAGCCGCTGCGCGCCGCGCAACACCGTCACATTGACCGGTCTGTCGATTCGCGATGCGTCGAGCGTGCGCTGCAAACTGTCCACGTCCTGCACGGCCTGCGTATCGATCGCGATGATCGTATCGTCGGTGCGCACACCGCCGAGCGCGGCCGGGCTGCCCTTGACGATCTCCATGACATGTACGCCGCTTTCCGAGCTCAAGCCGAAATAACGCTGCACACGGCGCGATAGCGGCCTCGTCGTGCCCGCCACGCCGATATAAGCGCGCCGCACGCGGCCATGCGCGAAGATCTGCATGATGACCCACTTGGCGGTGTCGATTGCCGTGGCAAAGCAAATGGCCTGCGCGCCGGGGATGATCGCGGTGTTCACGCCGATCACCTGGCCCGCCGAATTGATCAGCGGACCACCCGAATTGCCCGGATTGAGCGCGGCGTCGGTCTGGATCACGTCGTAGATCATTCGGCCCGAATTCGAGCGCAGCGAGCGGCCGAGCGCCGACACCACACCGGTCGTGACCGTTTGCGCGAGGCCGAGCGGGTTGCCGACCGCAATCGCGATCTGCCCGACACGCAGTTTCGACGATTCGCCGAGTTCGACATGCGGCAGCGCCTCCGGCGAGCCGATCCGCAGAACGGCCAGATCGCTGCCGGGATCGTCGCCCACCAGATCGGCGTCGAATTTCGCGCCGTCGGCGAGCGTCACGGTAATGTGGGTAGCGCCGTGCACGACGTGACTATTGGTGAGCAGATAGCCGTCGGGCGTGAACAGAAAGCCCGAGCCGGTGCCGCCGCGCGAACCGCGGCCGGACGGCTCGCCGGGCAGGCGCCGTTCGACGGCAATGAACGCGACTGCTTGCTGAACGCGTTCCAGCGCGCCGATTACGGTGCGGGAATAGGCGTCGAGCAGGGCGTCGTCGGAAAAAGGATTGAGTGTCTCGGGCCCGGGGGCGTCGGATGCGGCGCGCGACAGGTCATCGACGAAGCGTGGGCGGCTTCCCATGGCGATGCTCCGGATAAACGGAATGCGAGATGCGGGGCGTCGCGAAGGTTTTCAAGTGGCCGCGAGGCGCGCCGCGGCGGCGGGCGCTGTGAGACACTTTCTGAAGCCAGCAAGCCAGAGCAGACGCCACAGCTACGGCACGCACCGTGCTGCGCACACAACACGTCCGCCATGCCAAGGAGAGCGCCGCCATGAACCCAGCCGCCACATCCGCCACGCCGGGCGGGCCGACGGAACCGCAAATCGAATCGATCAGCGCCATCACGCTTGCCACCCGCGACATGCCACGCGCCGTGCTGTTTTACGAAGCGCTCGGCTTTCCGATGAAATTCGGCGGTCCGCAGGAGGCTTTTACATCGTTTGCGTTCGGCGGCTCGTATCTGAATCTGATCGTCGATACGCGCGCGCCGGTCGCCTGGTGGGGCCGCGTGATCATCTATGTCTCCGACGTCGACGCGCTCTATCGCAAAGCGCTGGCAGCGGGGCTAAAACCGTCGCTGGAACCGTCCGACGCGCCGTGGGACGAGCGCTATTTCCACATCACCGATCCGGACGGCCACGAACTCAGCTTCGCGAAACCGTTGCGCTAGCGCCGGGCGGCCGGGCGAAACTCGCTATCATGGGCGTCGACAAGGCGCTAAGCCGCAGTGGTAACACGGCTGACACCTGACCCTTCGATAATCGAACGCGTCCGCGTCGCGTTTGCCGCCGCGCGCCCAACCATTTCCGTTGCCAGGAGAGCCGCAATGAAAGAGCAGGATCCGAGACCCGAGGCTGAATTAATGGCAGAACGGCAGCGCCGTTTCGAAGAGGACCTGATCGACGCCTACGACGAGGAACTCGAAATGGAGGTCGACGACCGCATCATCGACGGCGCGGAGGGCTTCACGCCCGAGCATCGCGAGGCGCGCAAGATGTACTTCCGCGAGCTGTTCCGGTTGCAGGGTGAACTCGTGAAACTGCAGGACTGGATCGTCCAGACCGGCCATCGCCTCGTGGTGATTTTCGAGGGGCGCGATGCGGCCGGCAAGGGCGGCGCGATCAAACGCATCACGCAACGGCTCAATCCGCGCGTGTGCCGCGTGGCGGCGCTGCCGGCGCCGAACAACCGCGAACGCACGCAATGGTATTTCCAGCGCTACGTGTCGCATCTGCCGGCCGGCGGCGAAATGGTGCTGTTCGATCGCAGCTGGTACAACCGCGCGGGCGTCGAGCGCGTGATGAATTTTTGCAGCGACGAAGAGTACGAAGAGTTCTTCCGTTCGGTGCCGGAATTCGAAAAGATGCTGGCGCGCAGCGGCGTGCAGATTCTCAAATACTGGTTTTCGATTACCGACGAAGAGCAGGAGATCCGCTTTCAGAACCGTATTCACGACCCGCTGAAGCAGTGGAAACTGAGTCCCATGGACCTTGAAAGCCGCCGCCGCTGGGAAGCCTATACGCAGGCCAAGGAAGTGATGCTGCAGCGCTCGCATATTCCCGAAGCGCCGTGGTGGGTCGTGCAGGCGGTCGACAAGAAGCGCGCGCGCCTGAACTGCATCAATCATTTGTTGAGCCAGGTGCCGTATCACGAGATCGAGCATTCGCAGATCGAATTGCCCTCGCGCGTCTATCACGACGAGTACAGCCGTCAGCCTGTGCCGGCCTCGATGATCGTGCCTGAGGTGTACTGATCGGCGAGAAAGTGCGGGGTGGTGAAATGAAAAAAGCGCGGCTCGTTCCGCGCTTTTTTCATGCTTTTTCAAAGCGGCGGCCAGTTGAGGAACCGGCCGCCGCACAGGTTTAAAACACCGTCCGGAACACCCAGTACAAGCCGCCTGCCAGCGCGATCGAAACGGGCAACGTCAGCACCCAGGCAAGGATCAGGCTGCGCACCGTGCCCCATTGCAGGCCGGAACCGTTGGCCGCCATCGTGCCCGCCACGCCCGAGGACAGCACGTGCGTCGTGGAGACCGGCAGGCCGTACATGTCGGCGGCGCCGATCGTGAGCATCGCCACCAATTCAGCCGATGCACCCTGTCCGTATGTCAGATGCTGCTTGCCGATCTTCTCGCCGACCGTCACGACGATGCGCTTCCAGCCCACCATCGTGCCGAGACCGAGCGCGATCGCCACCGCGACCTTGACCCACGTCGGAATGAATTTGGTGGCGTGATCGGTTTGCGTCTTGAAGTTGCCGATCGTTTTGGCGTCTTCCGGCGAGAACGCCGGCTGCTTGTTCTTGGCCATCAGGCGAATCGCTTCGGAGGCCACGTACATGTTGTTGCGCACGTTATCGACGATGCCTTGCGGCACCGCGGCCATCGAGCCCGATGTGCCGACCTGGCCGGCAATGATGTCGGTCAGTTGCTGCAAGGCCGGCACGGTGGCGGGCGTCAACTGGTGCGTGCGCACATACGCTTCGACATCGGCACGCGGATTGGCCGAGGGCGTGGCGCCCTGGGTGTACTTGGCGAGCGTCGCGGAAGTTTCATGCGCGACGGCGAGGAAGGTTTGCGTTTCCGCCGGCGTGACCGCCTTGTTCAGCGCATAGGCCGTCGGCACCGTGCCGATCAGGATCAGCATGATGAGGCCCATGCCTTTCTGGCCGTCGTTCGAGCCGTGCGCGAACGAGACGCCAGTGCAGGTCAGGATCAGCAGGCAGCGGATCCAGAACGGCGGCGGCTCCTTGCCCTTTGGTTCGGCATACAGCGCGGGAATGCGCACCACGGCTTTCAGGATCAGCAACAGCAAACCTGCCGCGAGAAAACCGACCAGCGGCGAAAACAGCAACGATTTGCCCACGCCGAGCGCCTGATTCCAGTCCACGCCGCTCGTGCCGTCGGTGCCGTGCATCAACTGGTTCATCAGGCCGACGCCAATGATCGAGCCGATCAGCGTGTGCGAACTCGACGACGGCAGGCCGAACCACCACGTGCCGAGATTCCAGATGATCGCCGCGATCAGCAAGGCGAAGACCATCGCGAAACCGGCGCTGCTGCCCACCTGCAAGATCAGTTCGACGGGCAGCAGTTGCAGCACGCCGAAAGCGACCGCGCCGCTCGACGTCAACACGCCGAGAAAATTCCAGCTGCCGGACCACACCACCGCAAAGTTCGGTGCGAGCGAATGCGTGTAGATCACGGTCGCGACTGCATTGGCCGTATCGTGAAAGCCGTTGACGAACTCAAAGCCCAACGCGATCAACAATGCAATGCCGAGTAGCAGGTAAGGCAGAACCGAGCTTTCGCGAACGGGTTGCAGATCGTCCAATAAGTGCACAGCGCAGTACACCGCGCCCACCAGGATCACTGCGAGGAAGATGATGAGGCTGATGTTGCGCCCCTTTCCGGCAGCAGTGCCTGGCTGTGGATACGAAAGTTCCGGCATGACGTGAGCCCCAAAAGTTTGTCGCGAGTTTCCGATCCTGCGGGGCGTGTGTGTCGTAATGATGACAGTGGCGTGACGCGGCGGCGCGCCGTCGTGGCGCGCGAGAAGGCGCGCGGCCACTGGCGGCGCGTTGCTTCGGAGTACGGTTTACAGGTTGTCGGATACGGATGCTCAGATGTCCGAAAAGGACTGGCGCACGCGATCCGTCACGAGGCGGAGATCACCTCTCCGCTCGCGCTGCCACCGAGGCTGCGCTTGTAGGCCTGCGCGACCACGGCAACCGGCACGCCTTGCGACGGATCGCGGCCCATCAATTCGAGCGTCTCGGCGACCCAGCCCGGGCTGACTACGTTGACGCGGGCTTTGCCGCGCAGTTCGAGCGCCGCCGAGCGCGCGAACGCTTCCACGCCGGCATTGACGATGCTGACTGCGGCGCTGCCCTCCATCGGTTGCTGTGCGAGCGTGCCGCTCGTCAGCGTGAAGCACGCGCCTTGTGACACGTGTGCCGCGCCGCAGCGCACAAGATTGACCTGGCCCATCAATTTGTTGGCAAGACTGAACGAGAAATCGTCGTCGGAGAGCGAGGCGAGCGGGGCAAACTTCGCTGCGCCGGCGGTGCAGACGACCGCGTCGAGCGTGCCTGCTTGCTGGTACATCGATTCGATGCTGGCTTTGTTCGACAGATCCACGTGGAGATCGGAACCCTTGCGGCTCGCGGTGACGACGTCGTGCTCGGCGCCGAGCAGCTTGACCACCTCGCCGCCGATCAGACCTGTTGCACCGACAATCAGTATTCGCATACAAGCTCCTGAAAGCTGTTTGTGTTTTGCGCCGAATCGGATTGCGGCGCCGATGCGCGGTTAAGTGCTGTCGCGTCTGTTAAAGATAGTCGCTCCATGCACGCGATGTCGCTGAACGCCGAAAAAAGTAGCACGCTCGCCGCGAGGCGGGCGAAGCTTGCGTTAGATCATGCGTGCGGGCCGTTAAAGCGACGCAATGACCACGCGTCGATTTTGCTTGGGCGCTTTTTTTGCTAGTCTGTCCATAGGGTGTTCTCAAGGGGCTTCGATGAAGCGCGACAATCCCAACGGCGAAAAACGATCCGCCGACAGTGAACCGGCGCTCAAGGCGCACTCCGCACAAGAGGCTTTCTCGTCGTATGCGGCCCCTCTCGTCGATCACGCGATCGAATACGCCAACGCGGTGCGCGAAGACCCGTCGCCGGAAGCGCTGCACAAATTGCGCGTCTCGCTACGGCGTTTGCGCTCGTTGTGGTGGGCGTTCGAGCCGTTGCTCGAAAAAGGCGAGAACACCCGGCAACGTGCGCTATATAAATATCTAGCCACAGCCGCCGGCAAAACGCGCGACTGGGACATTCTGATCGAATTGCTAATACGCGACGATAACGGCGCGCGCAGCGGCACCGGCGAAATGGCGCCCAAACTGCAGGACGCTCGCGGCGCCGCGTTGACGACGAGCCGTGAAACGCTCTCGAACGCCGACGTTAAGCATCTGCTGCGCGAAGCTCTGTCCAGTGCGTCCAAAGAACTGAATACCGCGCATGAACGCATGCCGCTGCGGAAATTCGCTGAGCAACGCGTGGCCGCTTCCGAGCGTTCGCTTAAGAAGCGGATGAAACGCGCGCGCCGCGCGAAGCGCTCCAACTACGTCGCCTTTCACAACGTCAGGAAGGCGGGCAAGAAGCTGCGCTATCTGCTGGAGTTTTTCGGACCCATCCTGAGCGGCGGGCGCAAACGCACCCTCAAACGTTTGAAGCAGATCCAGAAACGTTTCGGTACGCTGAACGATGTGGTCGCAAGCGAAATGTTGCTGCGCGACAATGCGGACTTGCTGGCGGGCGCCGGCGATCCCGAAGCGGCGCTTCACTGGCTCGGCAAGGAGCGCAAACGCCGGATGCGTTCGGCGGCCGGACTGCTGCGCAAGCTGTGATTCGGCGTGCGTCTGTGTGGCGAAGCGGCGGACGGGCGTCGCGAATAACATCCGGATAACAGCATTGGCCGCGCGTTGGCGCAGGCGTGCTACGTGTGGGTCGTTGGCGCACGCAACGTCGAACGCTGCGACCTGTCGACGTAAGCGGTGCAGCCTGAACCGCGAGTAGCGCGGCTCAGGTGCCTTGCGTGCTGCGCGGCGCGAAGCCCCGCAACGTGATCGCCCCGCGCGCTTCGCCGTGCGATGCCGCTGCGCGGTTGCCGGTGCCCGGATCGTCGGTTAAAGCAAGGGGTTCGACGGGAAAGCCGCGCCGCTGCCAGGCATCGAGGCCGCCCCGTAGCGCGCGAATCCGCGTGTAGCCGTTGTAACGCATGCGTTGCGTGATTTCGACCGCGGTCGCGCTGTCCGGGCAAATGCAGTAGATCACCGTGTCGTGCGCCCGCAGTGCTCCTTCGATCTGCTCCGGCGAGTGCGGATCGAGCGCGAGCGCGCCGGGAATGCGGCACGGCGCTTCGTGCGAGGGCGCTTGCGGACGGGCATCGAGCACCTTGGGCGGCGGCGCGAGACGGAGCCAGCCGCCAGCGGCCTGTGCCGCCGCGGCTTCCCTGAAACGGCGGCGTTCGCGGCGTCGTTGCTGCAGACGAAAGACCAGATAGAGGAGCGCGCTGGCCAGCAAAATGTCGATGACAGTGCCGCCACGAGCTTTGACGAATTCGAGCAGCATATGCAGTTGCCGTTCCGCCGCGGCGCCGCCGAGCAGCCAGAAGGCCGCCCACGCGAGGGCGCCGGCAACATCCCAGGCGGCGTAGATGCGGGCGTCGACAGCGGTCGTGCCCATCAGCGGCGGCGTGATGAGCGCGAGTCCGGGGACAAACTTCGAGATCGATACGAGCGGCACGCCGAAGCGCTCGAACAGCGCGCGCGCCTTGTCCACTTTGGCATCGACAGCGGGGGACAGCCGGCCTAGCGCGGCGATCAGTTTGCGGCCATACAGGCGGCCAGCCGCGAACCATGCGCCGTCGCCCAGCAGCGCGCCGAGCACGGCGGCGCCGAGCACCGGCCAGAACGACAGCGTACCGGCGGCAATCGCGGAGCCCGCGAACAGCAGCACGGGCACTGCGGGAATCGGTACGCCGAGGCGCGTCAACAGGACGTTGAGGAATACGACCGCGCCACCCCAGGTCGACACCGCCGAAGACGGAAATTCTACCAATTGAGGAGCTCCTGTTTTTTCGGTTGAGCCGGCGTGCTTCGAGGGCTTTTCTTCAGGCGGTCGCAATGCGTGTACCCGAGCGGCCTGCTGGCTGGCTTTCATGCGAGCGGCGTTCCGTTCGCTCAGGATACTCGATGGATTCGGCGCCGGGCCAGCATTGACGGCGTCATCGTAAGCGGGCTGACCTGGTTCATTGACTCGCTTGTCGACTTGCGCAGGCGTTGCAATTTCGTTCAAGACCGCCGCTCGTCGTGCCTTTACTCTGCGTGCTCGATCCAATCAACAGGACAGCACCATGAACTCGCGGTATGCCGGATATCTGTATTGCGCGCTGGCGATGATCGGCGTCGGCAGCACGGTGGTCGTCAGCAAATCGATCGCGGCCGGACTGCCGCCGTTCAGCGCGACCGCGTTGCGCTTCGCGATTGCCTTTCCGCTGTTCGTGCTGGCGATGCGCTGGCGAGGCGTGCGCTGGCCGCGTCTGGACCGGCGCGATACGCTGCTCGTGATCGCCCAGGCGGGCGCGGGGAGCGTCGGCTACACCGTGCTGCTGATCAGCGGGATGAAACTCGCCTCGGCTGCCGATGCCGGCGTGATTGCCGGCACCTTGCCCGCCGTGTCGGCCGGCGTCGCCGTGCTGGCGCTCGGCGAGCGCCCCGCGCCCGCGTTGATCGGCGCGATCCTGCTGGCGACGGCGGGCGTGCTCGTGTGCACCGTGCATCCCGCTGAATTCGGCGCACCGCATGCGGCGAGTTCGCTGGCGGGCAACGCGCTGGTGTTCCTCGCAATCGTCTGCGAGGCGTTGTTCATTCTGCTTAATCGCAAGCTGCGCACGGCAGTGGCGCCGTTGCCGCTGTCGGCGTTGATGTGCGGCATCGGTTTCGCGGTGGCGCTCGTGCCGGCCTGCTTCGAAAAGCCGTGGGCCTTGCCGGTCGATGCGAGCGCGCTCGGCGGCGTGCTGTATTACGCGCTGGTGCCGACCGTGGTGGGCTTCGTGCTCTGGTATGCGGGCGCCGCTCGAATCAGCGGCGCGGAAGCGGGATTGATGACCGCGCTCGTGCCGGTGAGCGCGGTGGCGTTGGCCGCCATGGTGTTGGGCGAGCCGGTGAGCGCGGCGCAACTGGCCGGTGTCGCATGCGTGCTGGGCGCGGTGTTGCTGGCCACTTTCGGCCAACTGCGCATGAGGCGCGGCGCGGCATGAGGCAGGTATGCCGCGCTTGCGTTCAACCTGGGTCTAGGTGTTAGCGACCGCCACCACGCCCGGATTGCCGACGATCGACAGAAACTCGCGACGTGTCGACGGATCCGTGCGGAACGTGCCGAGCATGCGTGAGGTGACCATCGTCACGCCGGCCTTGTGCACGCCGCGCGTCGACATGCATTGGTGCGCGGCTTCGAGAATCACACCGACGCCTGCCGGTTGCAGCACTTCGTTCAAGGTGTCGGCGATCTGCACCGTCATCTTTTCCTGGATCTGCAGGCGTTTGGCGAACGCATCGACCAGACGCGCCAGCTTGGAGATGCCGACCACGCGATGTTCCGGCAGATACGCCACGTGCGCCCGTCCGATGATCGGCACCATGTGATGTTCGCAGTAGCTTTCGAAGCGGATGTCTTTCAGCACGATCATTTCGTCGTAGCCGTCTACTTCGGAGAAGGTGCGGGCGAGGATCTCGCGCGGGTCGACCTGATAGCCCGCGTAAAACTCCTCGTATGAGCGCACCACGCGCGCCGGTGTATCAATCAGGCCTTCACGCGCGGGATCGTCGCCGGCCCAACGCAGCAGCACGCGAACCGCTGCTTCAGCTTCCTCGCGGCTCGGGCGCTCCGTTGCGGTTATGGATTTGGTTTTCTTCGCCTTGCTGCTGGTCATCCGTCGCTCCTACGGGATCGCGCGTCGACGCTGTACGGAGCGCGCGGGTTCAATGAGTGCGGTCATTGTTCCATGTTTTGCAATGAGTCGTGCTGATGTCCCTTTGTGCTGTCGGGGCGCCGCTCATTTGGGCCATTCGTCCATCGCATCGTTGAACAGTTCGGCGACCACGCTACGCAGCCAGCCGCCGCGCGGATCGTTATGAAACTTGCGATGCCAGTGCTGGCGCAGATCGAAATGCGGCAACGGCAGCGGCGGCTCGACCAGCGTGATCGACGCATGCTCCGACACGTAGGCGAAGCCGATCGCATGCGGCACGGTCGCCAGCAGATCGGTGCGCGCGAGGATGAACGGCAGGCTCATGAAGTGAGGCGTTTCGAGCACGGCGCGGCGCTTGATGCGCTTCTTTTCCAGGTATTTCTCGAGGATTTCCTGACTGCGTCCTTCAGAGCGCACGACGGCGTGACCCGACGCCACATACTGAGCCAGCGTGAGCGGCGCCTTCGACAATGGATGTCCCGTGCGCATCAGGCAGATGAAACGATGGCTGAAGAGCCGTTGCTGGAAGAAGTTATTGCCCGCCAGGTCAGGGAAATAGCCGATCGCCAGATCGACGTCGCCCGATTCGAGCCCGCGTTCCACCTGCGACGGCGAGACCGTCACCGAGCGCAGATTCGCAAACGGCGCGCGTTCGGCGAACAGTTGCAGAAGCCGCGGCAGAAACACGATCTCGCCGACGTCGGAGAGCGCGATCGAGAATGTATGGGTGCTGGTGGCCGGATCGAATTCCTGCACGTCGAGCATGCCTTTCTCGATGCGCAGAAGCGCGTCGCGCGCGGCGGGCAGGATGGCGAGCGCGCGCGGAGTCGGCTCCATGCCCTTGGACGTGCGCACGAACAGCGGATCGTCGAAGTACTCCCGCAACTTGCCCAGCGCGGTACTTACGCGTGGCTGGCTGACGCCGAGCTGCTCGGCCGCGCGGCTGACATTGCGGGTGTCTTCCATCGCGACAAGGAAAGGAATCAGATTCAGATCCAGATTTGTTTCTGACATGCTCGACGACCGGCGGCGCGGATTGCTATTTGATATGTGGATAGAGGTTAGCCCATTAATCTCAGGCTTGGATAGTGCCATTGTCCGCTTCGGCCGGCCCACGGCAACAACGAACCGGCATCTCGTGCAGCGAAAACCTATGATTAAGGGGAATTCCCTGCCTTGACAACGTGCACGAAGGACTACGATAATCGCCTCAGCGTTCGCTAAACGAATCCATGTTCATGTAACGAACAAATTTGAAGCGAGCAAACCAACGGCGCCAGCCCGCATTGCACTCGGCGAGCCGCCGCCAGCATCGGCCGGAGACCGTCCCGCTCAAGCCCTGCCCGCACGGCAGCAAGTCTGACGGCACGCAGCGCCCTCAAAGGAAATTCGACATGATCAACAAGATTTTCGAGTCACTTCAATCGGCGGTCGCCGATGTCAACGACGGCGCGACCGTCATGATCGGCGGCTTCGGCACGGCCGGCATGCCGTCGGAGCTGATCGACGCGCTGATCGAACAGGGCGCGCGCGAGCTCACTATCGTCAACAACAATGCCGGTAACGGCGACATCGGCCTCGCTGCGCTGCTCAAAGCCAAGCGCGTGCGCAAGATCGTCTGCTCGTTTCCGCGCCAAAGCGATTCGTATGTGTTCGACGCGTTGTATCGCGCCGGCGAACTCGAACTCGAACTGGTGCCGCAGGGCAATCTGGCAGAGCGCATTCGCGCGGCGGGTGCGGGCATTGGCGGCTTCTTCACGCCGACCGGCTACGGCACCAAGCTCGCCGAAGGCAAGGAAACCCGTCTGATCGACGGCCGGCACTATGTGCTGGAAGCGCCGCTGCATGCGGACTTCGCGCTGATCAAGGCGTATAAGGGCGATCGCTGGGGCAATCTCACGTATCGCAAGACGGCTCGGAATTTTGGACCGATCATGGCCAGTGCGGCGAAAACCGCGATCGTGCAGGTATCGCAAGTCGTGCCGCTCGGCGAACTCGACCCGGAAAACATCGTGACGCCCGGCATTTTCGTGCAGCGCGTGATCGAAGTGCCGCAAGCGGCACACGCCCCGATGCCCAATCCTCACGACGCTGCCGCCTGATTCGGAGACCGACATGAAAAAACTGACCCGCGATGAAATGGCCAAGCGCGTTGCGCTGGATATCCCCGAAGGCGCGTATGTGAACCTCGGCATCGGCGTGCCGACGCTGGTGGCCAACCACCTCGGCGCCGACAAGGAAATCTTCCTGCATAGCGAAAACGGCCTGCTCGGCATGGGCCCGGCGCCCGCCAAAGGCGAGGAAGACGACGAACTGATCAACGCCGGCAAGCAGCACGTCACGCTGCTCACGGGCGGCGCGTACTTCCACCATGCGGATTCGTTCGCGATGATGCGCGGCGGCCATCTGGACTTCTGCGTGCTCGGCGCCTTCCAGGTGTCGGCCAAGGGCGATCTGGCAAACTGGCACACCGGCGCGCCCGACGCGATTCCGGCCGTCGGCGGCGCGATGGATCTGGCGATCGGCGCAAAGCAGGTCTATGTGATGATGGAGCACCTGACCAAGCAGGGCGAGAGCAAGATCGCCGCTGAATGCTCATACCCGGTGACGGGCGTGGGTTGCGTCGACCGCATCTATACGGATCTGGCAATGATCGATGTGACCGATCAGGGCCTCGTGGTGCGCGAGATTTTCTCGGACATCGATTTCGATGCTTTGCACAAGCTGACCGGTGTGCCGCTGATCGACGGCACGCAGGCGGCTTAACGCGCCCGCAACGCGCCGCGACACGCCGGCTCGCATGCCGGCGCCTCGCGGCGTAAACTCAATCACCGACACCTTCGATCATCGACGTCACCATGCTCGACTCCAGCGCCCGTCTCACCGGACTTCTTTGCGGCACACAGCCGATGAACGACATCTGGGCGCCGCGCGCCACGCTGCAACGGATGCTCGACGTGGAAGCGGCGCTTGCGCGCGCCTCGGCAGCGCATCAAGTGATTCCGCAAACGGCGGTGCCCGCGATCGAAGCCGCTTGCCAGGCCGATCAACTCGACGCCGACGCACTCGCACGCGACGCCGCGCTCGGCGGCAATCTCGCGATTCCGCTCGTCAAGCAACTCACCGCGCGCGTCAAGGCGGCCGACGCCGAAGCGTCGAAATACGTGCATTGGGGCGCCACAAGCCAGGACATCATCGACACCGCGACGGTGCTGCAACTGCGCGACACCTTCGATCTGCTCGACACCAGCCTGCAATCAACCTGTGACGCCGTGGCGAAACTCGCTGCCACGCATCGCGCCACGCCGATGATCGGCCGCACCTGGTTGCAGCAGGCGCTGCCCATCACGCTCGGCCTGAAATTCGCGCAATGGCTCGACGCGCTGCTGCGCCATCGCGAGCGGCTCGATGCGTTGCGCGCTCGCGCGCTGGTGCTGCAATTCGGCGGCGCGGCGGGCACGCTGGCGAGCCTGCGCAATGCCGCGCCGCACGTCACGCAATCACTTGCAAAAGAACTCGGCCTCACCGTGCCGACGCTGCCTTGGCATACGCAGCGCGATCGCATCGCCGAAACGGCGGCGCTATTCGGCATGCTGATCGGCACGCTCGGCAAGATCGCGCGCGACATCTCGCTGCAGATGCAAACCGAAATCGACGAACTCGCCGAACCGGCCGCGGCCGGCAAGGGCGGCTCGTCGACCATGCCGCACAAGCGCAATCCGGTTGGCTGCGCGGCGGTGCTGACGGCCGCCACGCGCGCGCCGGGGCTGGTCGCCACGGTGTTCGCCGGCATGGTGCAGGAGCACGAACGCGCGCTCGGCGGCTGGCAAGCGGAGTGGGACGCGCTGCCGGATCTCGCGCGTCTCGCGGGCGGCGCGCTCGCCAACATCGAACAGATCGCCGCGGGGCTGAACGTCAATGTGCCGCGCCTTGCCGCCAATCTCGACGTCACGCACGGCCTGATTCTCGGTGAAGCGGTGATGCTCGCGCTCGGCGACAGCATCGGCCGGCTCGACGCGCATCATCTGGTGGAGCGCGCGTCGAAAGCCGCGATCCGCGACGGCCAGACGCTGTTCGACGTGCTCGCCGCGGACCCGGCTGTCACCGCGCACCTTCCGCCCGAGCGCCTGAAGCAACTGCTCGATCCGGCTCAATACGTCGGCCAGGCGCACGCTTATGTGGACGCCGCGCTGGCCCTTCACACCACGCGCTCGCAGCGCGACCATTCCAGGGAGTAACCGGCATGCCTTACGCCGCAGTCAACGGGACCGAGCTTCACTATCGAATCGACGGCGACCGTCACGGCAACGCGCCGTGGATCGTGTTGTCGAATTCGCTCGGCACGGATCTGTCCATGTGGGCGTCGCAAGTCGCGGCGCTGTCGAAACACTTTCGCGTGCTGCGCTACGACACGCGCGGCCATGGCCATTCGGAAGCGCCGAAGGGTCCTTACACGATCGAACAGCTGACCGGCGACGTGCTCGGCCTGATGGATACGCTGAAGATCGCCCGCGCGAATTTCTGCGGAATTTCCATGGGCGGCCTGACGGGCGTTGCGTTGGCGGCGCGTCACGGCAACCGGTTCGAACGCGTCGTGCTGTGCAATACGGCGGCGCGCATCGGTTCGCCGGAAGTGTGGGTGCCGCGCGCCGCGAAAGCGCGCAGCGAAGGCATGCTCGCGCTCGCCGATGCCGTGCTGCCGCGCTGGTTCACGGCCGACTACATCGAACGCGAGCCGGCGGTGCTGGCTCTGATTCGCGACGTGTTCGTGCATACCGACAAGGAAGGCTACGCGTCGAATTGCGACGCCATCGACGCGGCCGACCTGCGCCCCGAAGCGCCCGGCATCAAGCTGCCGGCGCTGGTGATCAGCGGCACGCACGATCTGGCCGCGACGCCGGCGCAAGGCCGCGAGCTGGCGCAGTCGATTCCCGGCGCGCGCTACGTGGAACTGGACGCCTCGCACATTTCCAACATCGAGAAAGCCGACGCTTTCACGAAGACGGTGATCGATTTCCTGACGGAGCAGAAATGAACGACGAAGATCGCTATGAAGCCGGCCTCGATGTACGCCGCGCGGTGCTGGGCAGTGCGCACGTCGACCGGTCGCTTGCGAATCGCAATGAGTTGACGGAAGAGTTTCAGAATTTCATCACCCGCTATGCATGGGGCGAAATCTGGACGCGCGACGGCTTGCCGCGCCACACGCGCAGCCTGCTGACCATCGCGATGATGGTCGCGCTCAATCGCAGCGAGGAGCTCGCACTGCATCTGCGCGCCGCGAAGAACAACGGCGTGACGCGCGAGCAGATCAAGGAAGTGCTCATGCAAACCGCGATCTATTGCGGCGTGCCGGCGGCCAATTCGGCGTTTCACCTTGCGGACAAATTGTTCCGCGAAGACGACGCAGCGGCAACTCAGCCGTAAGCCATGCAATCGAGCTGACGTGCCAGGCAGCGGGCAAATGCACGCTGCTTCTCAACATCGACGATGTTCGACTTCATCCAGCCTGCAACGGGTTGTGATAAGGATACCTGAGATCCGGCGGCGTTCGACCTGGACGCCGCGCACTGCGAGATTCGGTCGCATTCCACTCCCGTCGATTTTTGCAGAAAATTCGCACACTGAATTGAATTTTCCTGCAAACATTTCTGACTTTCCTGTTTGCGCATCGTCATTTTCCAAGATTTTGGCCGGCCCAATTCGTTGACAATACGAAGGCCTGTGAGCTCTCTGCTATTAATCTTCTTGCACGTTTTAGATGTGAATTTAGCCGCCTCAAGATAGTGATTCACTCGCGTGAGTCCGGCTGGTCCGTAGGATTTTTCAAGAGCAATGGAGCCTCCTCCGGCTGGCGGAATCCCGGCAGGTTCATCTGACGCCGCATGGTTTGCCTCTTCGTTTGACCGTTAAACCAGCCGGCGCTGTTCAAGGCGATCTGCCAATATGAGTTTTACCTATAAACACGATGGTCGCGAGGAATCTCATCCCCGTGCTCATTTTCGTGATCTTTTTTTGCTGCCTTGGCAGCAACGCCAGCTTATCGTTGCGCTAACCAGGCGTGACATATTGAGCCGGTATCGCGGGTCGGTAATGGGACTGGCCTGGTCCATCGTTCAGCCGTTAATCATGCTCGCCATGTACACGGTTGTTTTCGGCACCCTGTTGAAATCGCGCTGGCCTGGAACCGACAATAGTTTTCAGTTCGCGGTGATCCTGTTCGTGGGCCTGATTCTTTTCAATTTTTTCGCCGAGTGCCTGAATAGAGCGCCGACCATTATCACGACCAACGCGAACTACGTGACGAAGGTCGTCTTTCCTCTCGAGATCCTGCCGTGGATTACGGTCGCCTCGGCGGCCTTTCACTTCCTGACGAGTTTTGCCGTCTGGGTTGTCTTTGCGCTGTGCGTATACGGAAAGCTTCAATGGACGATCGTCTTTTTGCCGGCGCTCTTCGTCCCGCTCGCATTTGTCGGCGTGGGCGTGGGTTGGCTGTTCGCCGCCACCGGCGTCTACGTGCGTGACCTGACGTACGTCACCACGCTGCTTTCATCGCTGTTGATGTTCCTGTCGCCGGTTTTCTACGCGCTCGACACTTTGACGCCCGCTTTCAGGGCGCTCATTCTGACCAATCCGCTTACGTTCATCATCGAGCAGGCGCGCGCGGTCATGATTGCGGGCGAGTTGCCTGACTTCGTGGGGATAGCGATCTATCTTTCATGCAGCGTCGGTTTCGCGTGGATCTGTCTGGCCTGGTTCCAGAAGACACGCGAGGGTTTCGCGGACGTTCTGTAAATACCGATGCTCATGGAAATGAATCAAGCCGGCAAGCCTGAAACCACGATTCAGGTGACGAACGCCTCGAAGCGTTTCGACATCTACGAAACGCCGCTCGATCGTCTCAAGCATATCGTCTTCCCAAAACGCACCGGTTATTCGCGGGAATTCTGGGCGCTTCGGGACGTATCGCTCTCGGTCACACGCGGCGAAACGGTCGGCATCATTGGGCGCAACGGCTCCGGCAAGTCCACGCTTTTGCAGATAATTTGCGGAACGCTTCGCCCCACGCAGGGTGACATCGCGATCAACGGTCGCGTGGCGGCCTTGCTCGAACTGGGAGCCGGTTTCAATCTGGAGTTTTCCGGCCGGGAAAACGTCTATCTGAACGCCGCCATGCTGGGAATGACGTCTGAGCAGATCGAACGGAAATTCGCCAGCATCGAGCAGTTCGCGGAAATAGGCGATTTCATCGATCAGCCGGTCAAGACGTATTCGAGCGGCATGTATGTGCGCCTCGCGTTTGCCGTGGCCATTCACGTCGAGCCGGCGGTCTTGATCATCGACGAAGCCCTTGCTGTGGGCGACGCGCGTTTCCAGGCCAAATGCTTCAACAAGATCAAGGAACTGAAGGAATCGGGCGTCACGATTCTTTTCGTGTCGCATGACGTGGGCTCAGTGCGAACCTTGTGTGAGCGCGCCGTTTGGCTCGATGGTGGCCGGGTTCGGATGGAGGGTGGCGCGTTCGCCGTCACCGCGCAATACACGCAGTTCATGTCCGAAGGACTTGGCGAAAGCGAGGCGATCGGAATATCCAGCCAGCCGGCAGACAGCGCGGCCGGACCTGACGAAGAAGCGAAGCAAAACGGTCAGACCGCGGAGAACGCGGGGCGCCTTGCCTCGACTGCCAGCGACGAACCGATCAACCATTGGGGCACACATATCGGATCGATCGTGTCGTCTCAGGTCCTGGACTCGGACGGTCGGCGCCAGAGCGTGTTCACGGCATTCGAGCCGATGATCGTCCGCCTGGCGATCCAGATTCCTGATGGCGTCGATCGCCGCGCGCTGAGCGTGGCTTTCTCCATCAAGGATACAAAAGGCACGGACCTGATCGTCCGAACCACTCACGACGAGAAAGGCATTGACTTCGAGTTCGACGGCAGCGAGTTCGAAATCGAGTTTCGCCTGAGAAACCAGCTCAACACAGGCCGGTATCTGCTCGTGGCGGCCCTCGAAGACCGGTCCGCCGCAGTGCCGCAGTACTACGAGTACATCGAGGGCGCCTGCTATTTCTCTTCCTACGTTGAGAGCGATCGATACGGGCTGTTCCTGCCGGACATCACAGAAAAAATACGCATGGACGAGACGTCTCTACTCAGGCGCTGACGGCATCAGAAAGAGCAATTGGAATAACGGCGACTCGAGAGGTTGGCCATGGACGGACAGGAAGCAATGCCAAACGTAATGCGCAGACAAACCCTCGCATCGGTCACGAAGCGGAGCACTTCGATCTCCGACGCGGATGCTCTCATCACGCAACACGAGCAGATTGCGGAGGAGCAGCGGCTCGCGCGCAGAGACCGGTACACACTGGCGAAGCGGTTGTCGGACGCGCTGTCGGAAATCCATAGTCTCAAGCGCTCGCTGAACGACGTATCGAGCGAGCTTGGGCTCGAGGTTCGCGAGCGCGAGCGGGTGCAGGGCGCCCTTAGTGAAGTCTTCGAAAGCAGTTCGTGGAAGTTGACCGCGCCTATGCGACGCATTGCGAGCGCGGTTTACGCGTTGGCGGCGCGCGGCAAGACGCAGGCGCCGGCTGCTGCCGGTGTTCCCATGCATGACGTCCTGCCCATAGCCGGCGGAGACTACGAAACCCATACGCGCGCCCAGGCGACATACTTTGGCAACTACGCAAAGGATCCCTCGAAACAAAGAAGGCACCAGATCAGCCGCCTGCTCTCGGCGCATCCGGACCGCCGCGGTGTGCTGCTGTGCCCGGTTGCCTACGATCTTTCGCTCAAGCAGCGTCCCGACCACATCATGGCCGAGTTCGCCAAGGCGGGTTATCTTTGCGTGATGCTGGAGTTCGGCGGTCTTTATCCTGTTATCCAGCCCAGGACAAAAAACCTGTACGTGTCCAACATGGTCGAGGATTTCCTCGGCTATTTCCAGGACGAGCCGGTCACGCTGTATCTCCACTGGCCGGGTTTCAAATACGTCGCCGAAATTTGCCGTGCCGCATTGACGATCTACGATGTTCTGGATGACCTGACCATCTTCGCGAACTATTCCGACGTCATGCGGTGCGACCATGAGGTCCTGCTGCAAATCGCGAATGTCTGCCTGTTCTCGTCGAATCGGCTGTTTGAGGCGAACCGCGCGAAGGTCACCAATGCGCTTCTGCTGGAAAACGGCGTGTATCCCGAAGACTTCACTCACGGCGAGCGCGAGCGATGCGACGTGCCGGCGAAGCTGTACGAGATGGTGGCGAACCGGAAGGTTGTCGGCTACCACGGCGCGATCTCCGAGCTACTCGATTTCGATTTGCTCGACGAAATCGTGCGGCTCAGCGGCATTGTGCTGCTGTTCGTCGGTCCCGTCGTCGCTTTCGAGCCGCAATACAGCGTCGAGGTTCAGGAGCGCATGGCGCGGCTGAAGACGTTCGACAATTTCATTCACCTCGGTCCGAAACCATATGCCGAACTGAAGCACTACCTTGCCTGGATCGATGTCGGTATCGTGCCGTTCGTGGTCAGCGAGAAAACCGACCCCGTTTCGCCGCTGAAGCTGTTCGAGTATCTGGCCGCGGGGAAGCCGGTGATCGGCACGCCGACCCGTACCATCAGGGAGTATGAACACGCCATGATCGTCGCCTCGGGAATCGACTTCGTCGACGCGGTGGCGAGCGGAGATTGGTCGACGGCATACACGGAGGCGTCGGCAGAGGTCGCGGGCGCGCACGCCTGGCCGGTGCTTCACGCGCCGTTGCTCAGACAGGTCAACGCCAGGAACGTGACGCGGCTGACGGCCCCTTCCGCGCGGCGCACGATGAAAGTCGACATCATCAATGTCAACTTCTACGACTGGAACGGCGAAACCGTCTACAAGGGCGGGGCGGAACGCTACGTCTACGACCTGGCGGTCGTGCTCCATGACATGGGGTGCGAGGTTCGCCTGTTGCAGAATGCCCGGGAGCCTTTCGAGCGCGATTTCCGAGGCGTGAAGGTTGTCGGGGTCAAGGCCGCGGACAACTTTGATTTCGACATGATGTCGAGCAATTATGCCGAATATTGCGCGGATGTCGATCTCATCATCGCGTCGCCGACTGAACTCGCCGCTTCGCTTGGAAAAACCAGGCGCGTCATCTCGATCAACCACGGCATTCATTGGGACGGCGCGTCCAATAACCTCGCAACATTTGACCGGGGACGTTATGAAACGCTGTTCCGCGCGCTGCGCAACAGCGACCAATGCGTGTGTGTCGACACGAACTTTATCAACTGGGTGCGCACCTATGACTGGGCGCTCGCCAACACGCTGACATACGTCCCGAACTACGTCGATCTGGATTCTTTCAGGAGCCAGCCGAAGAACTTCGAAACGGAGGAGTTGTGCGTTCTCCTGCCGCGCCGGCTGTATGAAGCGCGGGGTCTCTATCTGACCATCAACGCGTTCGATCTTCTGTTTTCGCGGCGCTCGGATATCCGTCTGGTCCTATGCGGTCAGGCGATCGATCGAGATGCGGAAGCGGTGAAAGCGTTCATGGCGCGTCACTCGCACCGGGTGACGTGGACCGAATACGACATGGAAGAGATGCACAAAGCCTATGTCGATAGCCATATCGTGCTGGTGCCGACCATGTATTCGGAAGGAACGTCACTGTCCTGCATCGAGGCTCTGGCGACCAATAACGCGGTCATCGCGACCAACGTTGGCGGATTGCCGAATCTGATTGTCGACGGCTACAACGGCAAGCTGATTCGAGCGGACTATATCGAGCTTGCGACCGCTATCGAAGAACTGGCCGACGATCGAGTGAGGCTCGCCAGACTCGCGGCGCACGGACTTGAGTCGTCGGCCGCGTTCGCGAAGAAGGAATGGGAAAACCGCTGGCGCGAGGTCATCGAAAGCACGCTGACTGTCGACTAGGTATCGTCGACCCCATCGCGAACGCGCGCGCATTCAATGGAATGCGCAGACCAACAGGCCTTGTATGACCGACATCAACTCGAAGCAATACTGGGACCATCGTTTCTCGACGGACTGGGTGTCTGCCGGCGGACATGGGCAAACGCGATTTTTCGCGACGCTTGCGGCCAAGCTGATGCCGGACTGGTTCAAGGACCTGGTGTTGCGCGAGCAATGGAAGATTTGCGACTGGGGTTGTGCGGAGGGGCAGGGCGTAGACGAACTGAGTAAATGGCTCGGCGTGAACTCCATCACCGGTGTCGATATTTCGGAAGTGGCGATTGGGAAAGCCCAGGCGTCTTTTCCGCACAGGCGTTTCAAAGCGCAGTCTCTCGACGACCTGGACGACTACGACGTCATTTTTTCGTCGAATACGCTTGAACATTTCGACAGCCCGTTTGATGTCGTCGCGCGTCTGGCCGAGCATACGAAGCGCTTTCTGGTTCTGCTTCTGCCGTTTCAGGAATATGACCGGATTCCCGAGCATTTCTTCACGTTCGACCTGGACAACATTCCCGTCTGTCCGGTGGCCGGTTTCGCCGCGGTGGCCTGCCGCGTCGTCGATGCGGCAAAAATCAATATCGACTACTGGAACGGCAAGCAGATATTGGTCGTCTACGCACGGCTCTCGGCGCTCGGAGACACCCGGCCCGATCTGCGCAACTTTTTTACGGGCGACGATACCTACGAGGCGTTCGCGCTAGAGCGCAGTCAAAGCATTGCTCAACAGCACGCCTCGGAGAGGGAGCAGTTCGCGGCGCAGCTTGCTCAAAGTCATAGCGAGTATGCCGCGACGACCGCGCGACTCGAATCGACAGAGAAGACGCTGCAGCAAGTATGCGCGGAACTCGATACGCAGAAAGCAGAGCTGAAGCGCTCGCAAGAGACGCTCGCCGAACGGGATCAAGCGCTCGACGAATTGAGGCAAGCAATCACCGAGCGGGAGCAGACAGTCCGCGAACTAACACGAGCAATCGCCGAACACGACCAGACAATGGGCGAAGCGAGCCAGGAATGCCGCGCGCTGTCTGCGGAGATTGCTTCGCTTCATGCGTGCGTCGAAAGATACAAGAGCGAAGGCGAACAATGTGCGGCGTTGCTGACCGAAGCGCGAGCGCATGCGGACGCGGTCGAAAGGCAATTGAACACGATGCTGCGCTCGAAGACGTGGCGGCTGCGAAGCGCGATCCGCCGGTTGGCCGGTAGAGCGTGACCATGCAAAGGTCCGCCACCTGCTATAGCCGCCTACCCTCTATCAAGTCCAATACCGGAAAACGCTGTGAAAAAACGTAAGATCATCGTCACCATCGGAACACGTCCTGAAGCGGTAAAAATGGCGCCGCTCGTCAAGCAGCTGCAGCGCGAAGAATGGGCGGACTGCCGCGTGCTGGCAACGGCGCAGCATCGCGGCATGCTCGACCAGGTGTTGCGGCTGTTCGAGATTAAGGCCGATATCGACCTCGATATCATGCAACCCAATCAGTCTCTGCCCATGCTGACCTCGCGGCTCATGACCAGGCTCGACGATGTGCTTGCCGCCGAACAGCCCGACGTGCTGCTCGCACAGGGCGACACGACTACTGTATTGACGGCGGCGCTGGCATCGTTTTACCGGCGCGTGCCGGTCGGACATGTCGAAGCGGGATTGAGAACGGGCGATCTGTCGAATCCGTTTCCGGAAGAAATGAATCGTGTGGTCGCGAGCCGGTTGGCGCGCTGGCATTTCGCACCGACGGAGACAGCGAAAAAGAATCTCCTCACAGAAGGCATCGATGCAGCGAGCGTGTTCGTCACCGGCAACACGGTTATCGACGCGTTGCTGGATGTGGCCGCGCGGTGCGATGGCGCAACGCCTTTCAAGGGCGATAGCCGGCTGATTCTGGTGACCTCGCACCGTCGCGAGAATTTCGGCGAGGCGTTTCAGAACATCCTTCGAGCAATCAAAACGATCGCCGATAACAATCCCGGCGTGCACGTCCTCTATCCCGTTCACCCCAATCCGAACGTACGCGAGACGGCATACGCCCATCTCGACAATCATCCGCGGATCACGCTGTGCGAACCCCTGGATTACCTGCCGTTCGTTGCGGCGATGAAGCGCGCCTATCTAATCCTGACCGACTCCGGCGGTGTACAGGAAGAGGCGCCGGCGCTCGGCAAACCGGTGCTCGTGCTGCGGCGCGAGACGGAGCGTCCGGAGGCCGTCGCGCACGAGGTCGTCAAGCTAGTGGGCACCGAATACGCCGACATCGTCTCGAACACGCAACGGCTGCTCGACGACCCGGCCGAATACTCGCGCATGGCGCGAGGCGTGTCGCCTTACGGTGACGGCCAGGCGTCCGAACGAATCGTAAGCGTATTGAGAGATCACTTTCAGGTGTAGCGCCAACTTGCGGTGAGGCGGTCATGCCTCGCTATTCTGGCTTGCCTCGTTCAAGGCAGCGGTAAGCGCCGTCGCACCCGGCTGCGGCGGCAAGCCCGAGCGCACCGCGCGCAATACCGTGTCCTTGATAACCTCGCGCCAGTGGTCGAGCGACGCCTTGTCCATCAAAGGCTCGCCGAGAAACGCGCCCAACGTGTACTGATTGGCGTTATAGAAGTAGCCGAGCGACGCGATCATCAGATAGACGTCGCGCGCTCTGACGTCGCTACGAAAGACGTGTTGTGCCTGACCCGCGTCCAGTAACTTTTGCACCACCGAAATCGCGTAGCCGGAAATCTCCTTCAGCTTCAGCGATTTCTTCGCGTGCTTGCCCTGGTGCAGATTCTCGCTGGAGAGCAGCGTGACGAACTCGGGATGATCGAGGTAATACTGCCAGACGAATTCGACCATCTGTTCGAGTCCGTGCACGGGATCGTCCAGATCGAGATCGAGCTTGCTTTCCGCCTCGTTGAATTGCGTATAGATCGTTTCGAGAACTTCGACGAACAACTGTTCCTTGCTGCCGAAGTAGTAGTAGATCATGCGGTCGTGCGAGCGCGCGGCCTTTGAAATACTTTCCACGCGTCCGCTCGCATAGCCCTGCTTGGCAAAAACCTTGATCGCCGCTTTCAGAATTTTGGCGCGCGTGTCCTGCGCCTGTTTCGCACGGATGCCGGTGGCGCCCGGCTTGCGGGCGGCGGTGGGACTCATGGCGGTCTCGGATCTCTTGTTAGCGTCAGGTTGAACGGCATGCGCCGCGGCCGGCCAGGCGGGCGCGCGCCTTCATCATACAGCCCGCACGGACTGCTGCGGCATGCGCTGCGCGATCATTCACTTCGGCGTAGATTGAAGCGTGACCACGCTGCCAATAAAGCGGCGATGTGGCATTGCACCAATCGCGCGCACGCCGGTAAATACGTTGCACAGACTAAATTGATCGAGTAGATTTCTAACGAGTTTGGTGTAGCGGATACTACACGAACGGTGAGTGACCGCAACATGGAAATCGGCGGATCACGCGAAAGTACCTGCAAACAGGCACTATTCGTCAGCCGGAGCGGGACCGATTGTAATGTCGTCGTATGGGAACTCCACCATGACAGAACATACGAAGGTCGATTTCGGTGCGGACAGCGTCGACGGCGAAACCGCCTCGACGCCGGGTCCGACCGTGCTCGAGAAGGCCGCGCCACGCAGCGAGCGGATGGCGTCGAACAAGATCGAATGCAATGCCTGCCCGGTGCTGTGTCAGATATCCGAGGGGCGCACCGGCGCGTGCGATCGTTATGCGAACGCGGATGGGCGGCTGATTCGCGTCGACCCGGTGGTGTTTTTGTCGCGCGCGTCTTTATCTTCAACGTCCGAGGCGAATGCCGCGATTGAATTCGGTGCATCTTCGGAATCTGAAGTGCACGACTCCGCTGCCGGGCAGGCATTGTTCGTGACCGGCGTCGGCGCTTCCTCTACCTATCCCGACTACAAGCCCGCGCCTTTTATCGTCGCCTCGAAACTCGACGATGTCGACATGATCACGGTCGTTACCGAAGGCATTTTCAGCTACTGCAGTTTCAAGGTGAAGATCGACACCGACCGCTTCCTCGGGCCGGAGCAATCGAACGTGCGCTGCCACGGAGAGATAGTCGGCCATGTGACGACGGCGGAATACGGCTCGCAGATGCTGAGCCTCGGCGGCGTGCACCATCTCACCGGCGGCAGCAAGAAGGAAGGCCGCGTGACCTGCGACATGATGCTCGCGCTCGGCAACAAGGAAGCGGTGGAGCTGAGCATCGACGGCGGCGCGAGTCTCGTGATTCGCGCGGGCGCGGCGCCGATCGTCGACGGTGTTGAGGAGCAGCGCATGCGTGTGGGCTGCGGCTCGGCGACTATCGGCATCTTCGCGAAGCAATGGTTCGGTCATGCCGACGAAGTGGTGGTGGTCGACGATCACATCACCGGCGTGCTCACCGAACATCAGGCCGGGCGCTGCCTCGGCATGACGCGCTCAGGCGTGAAGATTCGCGGACGCAAGTCGACGCCGGGCCGCTATTTCCAGGTGGCGAATCCGGGCACCGGCTGGGGCGGCACCGACATTCAGGACCCGCTCGCGATTGTCGAGGGCTTCGACCCCGCCGTCGCCAAACCCGGCATGCGCTTATTGATGGTGTCGACCACCGGCGAACACGCCCAGTGGTACGAACTGGATCAGAACCTCGTGCCGCGCATCGCGGCGATGCCCGATACGGTGCGCCGCACGGTGGAGCGGATCGGCGAGAACTGCGAGCCGTCGCTCGCCACCGTGCTGTTCCTCGGCGGCGCGGGCGGCAGTCTGCGGGCGGGCGCCACGGAGAACCCCGTGCTGCTCACGCGCGCGATCAAACAGAAGCTGGTCAACGTGACCTGCGGCGGCGCGCCGGCTTATGTGTGGCCGGGCGGCGGGATCACCGTGATGGTCGATGTCGCGCGCATGCCGGACCGTTCGTTCGGCACGGTGCCGACGCCGGCGATCGTCGCGCCGATCGAGTTCACCATGACGTACGACGCGTATCGCGATCTCGGCGGTCATCTCGACGCGGTGCGGTCGTTGGAGAGCGTGCTCGCGAACGGGCCGGAACATGCGGAAGGCGCGCCGCGCGCGCGCCGTACGCTGGCGCGCAATCCCGACAACCCCTGGCCGCCCGCCATGCCGCCGATGCTTGGCTGACCGGGCGGACGCCTGCAAGACACGTGACGAAAAGACGAGCACAACGCACACCATGAACCCCACACGCACCCGACTCGATGCGACCCGCTGGCACTGGCAGCATGGGCCGATCGATCTGATCCTCAGCGCGGACGGCACGCCCCAGGCGGTGCAAGCCGCGTATGAGGCGTGCTGGGCACGCTTTGTCGATGTGCTTGCGGAACTCGTGGGCGAACTGAAGCAGCTCAAGCAACCTGTTTCATCGCAAGCCGCGCTGCACGACGACGCATTGCAAGGCCCGGTTGCCCGCCGCATGTGGTCGGCCTGCCATCCTCACCGCGCGCGCTACATCACGCCGATGGCCGCCGTGGCGGGCAGCGTGGCCGATGAACTGATCACCGCATTTGCGCGCGAAGGCGTCTCACGTGCCTACATCAACAACGGCGGCGACATCGCGCTGTATCTGACCGAAGGGCAGCAATACCGCGTCGGCGTGTTCGCGGACCTGGCGTCGTTTTCGGCCGTGCGGCTGTCGCGCGATCACGCGCTCGACGCCAATCTGACGCTCGACGCCAGCCTGGCCGTTCGCGGCATCGCGACGAGCGGCTGGCGCGGCCGCAGCTTCAGCCTGGGCATTGCCGACAGCGTCACCGTGCTCGCGCGCAACGCCGCCGCCGCCGACGCTGCGGCAACCATAATCGCCAACGCAGTCGATCTGGATCACGAGGGTATTCTGCGGCGTCCGGCTTCGTCGCTGAAAGACGAGAGCGACCTGGGCGACATGCTCGTCACGGTCGACGTGCCGACGTTGCCGCAGCCGCTGATTGATTTCGCGCTGGCACGTGGCGTCGAAGCCGCGCGGCGTCTGCTCGACCAGGGCTTGATCGAAGGCGCGGCGCTTTTTCTGCAAGGAAGCGTGCGCGTCGCCGGCATTCATGACGCAAGCGGTCTGCTCTCGCAGAGCGCGCAAATTAAAACGGAGGCTCCGTGTTTGAAATACGCCGCGTGCTGACGCACGTCGAAGACATCTTCCACGAGTTCGGCCCCGCGCCCGCGCAGCCGCTCAGGCGCGGCGCGATTGCCGCGGTGATGACCAACCCGTTCGCCGGCCGTTACGAAGCGAAAATCGAGCACGCCATGGAAGCGCTCAAGCCGATCGGCTTCGATATGGCGCAACGGCTGCTGGCGGCGATGGCGGTGCCGCATGCGTCGATCGAGAGTTACGGCAAGGGCGCGATTGTCGGCGCGCGCGGCGAACTCGAACATGGCGCGCTGTGGCATGTTCCCGGCGGCTATGCGATGCGTGAGTTGCTGGAGAAAAACGGCGTGCCCACCAACGCCATCGTGCCGTCGACGAAGAAAGTGGGCGCGCCGTCCACGCCGCTCGACGTGCCGCTCACACACGTGAACGCGAGCTACGTGCGCAGCCATTTCGATGCGATCGAAGTGCGCGTGCCCGGCGCGCCCGCTGCGGACGAACTGGTGTATATCCTCGTGATGAGCACGGGGCAGCGCGTGCATGCGCGCGTCGGCGGCCTCGCGAAAGAGGCGATCTTGGGCAAGGACGGTTTGCGCTGAGCGGCGCCTGAATCACGCGCCGCGCTAAAGCATTGAAACCAAGCAGAGCAGGCATCGAAACTCGGAGAGCGAAATGGCAATCAAGCTTCGCAAGCTGGTCGTGCAAGTGGATGAAACACGCATTGAAATGGGCCAGGCCATCGAGCCGCCGGCGCGCCGCGCGGTCGCGATTGCGGTGATCGATAATCCCTACGCCGGCCGCTTCGAGGCCAAACTCGACGCGCTGATCGAAGCCGGCGAAGAGTTGGGCGCGTTGCTCGGTAACAAGTGCGTTCAAGCGCTGGGCATCGCGCCCGGCGAGGCGCAAAGCTATGGCAAGGCGGCCATCGTCGGCGAGGCTGGCGAACTGGAACATGCCGCGGCGATTCTGCATCCCAAGCTCGGCGCGCCGCTGCGGGTAGCGGTCGAAAAAGGCGCGGCGCTGGTGCCGTCGGCGAAAAAGATGGGCACGCTCGGCACCGCGATCGACGTGCCGCTTGGCCATAAAGACGCCGCCTTCGTGCGCAGCCATTTCGATGCGATCGAAGCGCGCGTATCGGACGCTCCTCGCGCGAATGAAATTGTCGTGGCCGTCGCGGTGACGGCGTCGGGGCGGCCGCTGCCGCGCATCGGCGGCTTGCAGGTGAGCGAGATCAAGGGCGAAGACGGTTTGCGCTGAGGAGTTTGCATTCGGCGTTTTCGCCGGCGCCCCAAGGGACTTTCTTCGGGGCGTATTGTATTGTCCTGCCGTTGATGCGTGCGCGCATGGTGCCGCACGCGCTGCAATGTCTGCCGATCGCGTCGAATGCGCCCAAGCCGCGCCTTCGCTATTCGGCAAGCTGCCAAGGGTCGCGATGCTTTCGAATTTGCTGGTACAGCTGGTCAACGGACTCGCCGACGCGTCGACGCTGTTTCTCGTCGCCGCCGGTTTGTCGCTGATCTTCGGCGTGACGCGCATCGTCAACTTTGCGCACGGCTCGTTCTATATGTTCGGAATCTATCTCGCGTACAGCATCGCGAGCCGCTTCGGACATACGACGGGCGGCTTCTGGCTGTCGGTGCTGGCGGCGGCGCTGGTGGTCGCGGTGCTGGGCGCGCTGGTCGAGATGGTGGTTCTGCGGCGCATCTATCAGGCGCCCGAGTTGTTTCATCTGCTCGCCACGTTCGCGCTGGTGCTGATCTTTCGCGATGCCGCGCTGTGGCTCTGGGGTCCGGAAGACCTGTTCGGACCGCGTGCGCCGCATCTGGCGGGCGCGGTCGATTTCCTCGGCCATCCGCTGCCGACTTACGACATCGCGCTGATCGTGATCGGGCCAGTGGTGTTGCTGCTGCTTTGGTACGCGCTGACGCGCACGCGCTGGGGCACGCTGGTGCGTGCCGCGACACAGGATCGCGAGATGCTCGGCGCGCTCGGTATCAATCAGGCGTGGCTGTTTACAGGCGTGTTTTTCGTCGGCGCGTTTCTCGCGGGCCTGGGCGGCGCGCTGCAAGGGCCGCGCATGTCGGCGAATCTGTCGCTGGATCTGGAGACGATCGGCAACGCGTTCGTCGTGGTGGTGGTCGGCGGCATGGGCTCGATTCCGGGGGCGTTCGTCGCCGCGCTGATCATCGCGGAGATCAAGGCGCTGTGCATCGGCATCGGCCATGTGACGATCTTCGGCGTCGGGCTGTCGTTGAGCCGCTTCACGCTGGTAGCGGAATTCGTCGTGATGGCCGTGGTGCTGGTGGTGCGGCCGTGGGGTTTGCTCGGCCGCGCGAGCGCCGCGGTGCGCGGCATGGCGGCGCCGGAAACGCCTTTGCGTCCGGCGGGCAAGCGTCTCAAGTGGCTGGCCGCCATTGCTTTGCTGGTGCTGGTGCTCGCGCCGTTGGCGGCCAACGCGTTTCCGTACATGCCCGTGCTGCTGGTCGAGATCCTGATCGCCGTGCTGTTCGCCACGAGCCTGCATTTCATCATGGGACCGGGCGGCATGCACTCGTTCGGCCACGCTGCGTATTTCGGCTTGGGCGCGTACGGCGCCGCGCTGTTCCTCAAAGTGCTGAATCTGCCGATGGAAGCCGCCTTGCTGCTCGGCCCGCTTTTGGCCGTGGCCGGCGCGCTGGTGTTCGGCTGGTTCTGCGTGCGCCTCTCCGGCGTGTATCTCGCGATGCTGACGCTCGCGTTCGCGCAGATCGTCTGGTCGGTCGTGTTCCAGTGGGACGACGTGACGGGCGGCAGCAACGGCATTCTCGGTTTGTGGCCGTCGAACTGGTTGTCCTCCCCGGTGGCCTTTTATTACGTGACGCTCGTGTGCGCCGTGATCGGCGTGTGGCTGTTGCGCAAGATGCTGTTCTCGCCGCTGGGTTACGCGATGCGTGCCTCGCGTGATTCGGTGCTGCGCGCCGAGGCGATCGGCATCGACGTGAAGCGCGTGCAATGGGCCGCGTTCGTGATCGCGTCGCTGTTCTGCGGGCTCGCCGGTTCGCTGTATGCGTTCTCCAAGGGCACGATTTCGCCGGAAGTGATCAGCGTGAGCCGTTCCGTGGACGGTCTCGTGATGGTGCTGCTCGGCGGCTTGCAGACGCTCACCGGGCCGATCGTCGGCGCGGCTGTGTTCACGTGGTTGCAAGACACGGTCGCGCGCCAGACCGACTATTGGCAGGCGCTGTTGGGCTTCGCGATCCTGCTGCTGGTGATCGCGTTTCCGCAGGGAATCGTCGGCTTCATTCGCGAGCGTTTCGGCGACGACAGTGCCGATCCCGCGGACAGGAGCGCCGTTTCGCCTTCCCAACGCGCCGCGATCAAGGAGGGGCTATGAGCTTGCTGCGCGTCTCTGGCCTCTCCAAATCGTTTGGCGGACTCAAGGCGGTCGACGATGTCTCGTTCGATCTCGAAGCCGGCCAATTGCTCGCGCTGCTCGGACCCAACGGCGCCGGCAAGTCGACCTGTTTCAACATGGTCAACGGACAATTGCCGCCTTCGTCTGGATCGATCCGTCTCGACGGTCAGGAACTGGTCGGCATGCGTCCGCGCGATATCTGGCGGCTCGGCGTGGGCCGCACGTTTCAGATCGCCGCGACTTTCAATTCCATGACCGTGATCGAGAACGTGCAGATGGCGCTGGTCTCGCGCGAACGCAAAACCTTCGGTCTATGGAAACCCGCCGGCGCGCGCTACGCCGACGAAGCCCTCGCGCTGCTCGACCAGGTCGGCATGGCCGCGGACGCGAACCGCGCTTGCGGCGTACTCGCTTATGGCGACGTGAAGCGCGTGGAACTCGCGATCGCGCTCGCCAACCGCCCGAAGCTGCTGCTGATGGACGAACCCACTGCGGGCATGGCGCCGAAGGAGCGCAATGAACTGATGGCGCTGACCAAACGCCTCGTCACCGAACACAAGATCGGCGTGCTGTTTACCGAGCACAGCATGGACGTCGTATTCGCCTACGCCGATCGCCTGATCGTGCTCGCGCGCGGCAAGCTGATCGCCGAGGGCGACGCCGACACGATCCGCAACGACCCGCGCGTGCAGGAAGTCTATTTCGGCACCGGCAAGACCTTCCAGCCGCACGCGCCGCTGCACGACGCAGCGGGCGGCCGTCAGGGACAAGGAGCGCTGCAATGAGCGAGCCGATGCTGAAAGTCTCCGGCCTCAACGCGTTCTATGGCCGCGCGCATATTCTGTTCGACGTCGGCCTCGAAGTCGGGCGCGGCGAGGTCGTTGCGCTGATGGGCCGTAACGGCGCCGGCAAATCCACCACGATGAAAGCGGTGATGGGTTTGCTGCCGCGCCGTCAGGGCGAAGTGAATTTTCGCGGGCAGAACATCGCGGCGCTGCCGCCGTACAAGATCGCGCGCATGGGCATGGGCTTTGTGCCCGAGGATCGGCGCGTGTTCGCCGATCTGACCGTGATGGAAAACCTCGCCACGGGCCGTCAGCCGCCGCGCGACGGCGCGCCGCAATGGACGCCGGAAAAACTGTTCCGGCTCTTTCCCAATCTCGGCGAAATGCCGCAGCGGCCCGGCGGGCAAATGAGCGGCGGTGAGCAGCAGATGCTCACCGTCTCGCGCACGCTGATGGGCAATCCGTATCTCGTGCTGCTCGACGAACCGTCCGAAGGCGTGGCGCCCGTGATCGTCGAACAGATGGCGAACATGATTCTCGAACTCAAGCGCGAAGGGCTGTCGATTCTGTTGTCCGAACAGAACCTGCACTTCGCCGAACTGGTCAGCGACCGCGCGTATGTGCTCGAAAAAGGGCAGATCCGTTTTAGCGGCACGATCGGCGAACTCGCACAGAACGAAACAGTGAGGCGCGCTTATCTGAGCGTGTGATTCCTTCCATCGGCGCGCGCGAAATGCATGCTGTGACACTTCGTGAGCGCCGGGCAGTCGTTGCGAAAGGAGAGGCAGATGGCAGCAGAGACGTTGACAGGCTTGTCGGGCAAGGTCGCGGTAACCAATATCGGGCTGCTGTTATCGGGCGACATCGATCAGCCGATTCTCGACGCGGACACGCTCCTGATCGACGACGGCGTGATCGTTGCGGTCGGCAGGGAAAAGGACTGCGATCTCGAAGGCGCGCGCACGACGGTGGATTGCAAAAGCACGACGGTCGCGCCCGGACTCATCGACTCGCATGTGCACCCCGTGTTCGGCGACTGGACACCGCGGCAGAATCAGATGGGCTGGATCGAATCGAATCTGAACGGCGGCGTCACCACGATGATTTCCGCCGGCGAAGTGCATTTGCCCGGCCGCCCCAAAGACGTGCTCGGCGTGAAGGCGCTTGCGATTACTGCGCAACGTTCGTTCGAAGGCATGCGGGGCGCAGGTGTCGGCGGCGGCGTGAAGGTCATGGCGGGCGCGCCGGTGATCGAGAAGGGCATGGTCGAAGAGGACTTCAAGGAGCTGTCCGAAGCGGGCGTGAAACTGCTCGGCGAAGTCGGCCTCGGCAGCGTGAAAGGCGGCGAGGAAGCCGCGCAAATGGTCGCATGGGCGCGCAAGTACGGCATTCAGAGCACGATTCACACGGGCGGTCCGTCCATTCCCGGCTCGGGCCTGATCGATCGCGACGTGGTGCTCGCGGCCGATGCGGACGTGATCGGCCACATCAACGGCGGGCATACGTCGCTCTCATACCGGCATGTTTGCGATCTGTGCGAGCAGTCGAGCCGCGCGCTGGAAATCGTCCACAACGGCAACGAACGGATCGCCTTGCTGACCGCGCGTCATGCGATCGAATTGAAGTGCCCGCACCGGATCATTCTCGGCACCGATAGTCCCGCCGGTTCCGGCGTGCAGCCGCTCGGCATCTTGCGCATGATCGCGCTGATTTCGAGCCTCGCCGACGTGCCCGCGGAAATCGCTTTTTGCTTCGCAACGGGCAACACCGCGCGTCAGCGCAATCTGCGCCAGGGGCTGATCGAAGTGGGCCGCCCCGCCGACCTCGTGTTCATGGATCGCGCACAACATACGGCGGCCGATACGCTGCTCGAAAGCGTGCAGCTCGGCGATATTCCGGGCGTGGGGATGGTGATGATCGACGGTCTGATCCGCTGCCGGCGCAGCCGTAATACGCCGCCGGCTACCGAAGTGCCGGTGGTGCTGTGAGCACGTGTCGCATAGCCGCTCCGGCACGGTCATGAACCGCCCCGCGCCTCTTCTACTGAAGGTGAACGGCGCGGCGCATCTCGTCAGCGCCGACGCCGACACGCCGCTGCTTTATCTGCTGCGTAACGACCTCGCGCTGAACGGTCCGAAGTTCGGCTGCGGACTCGGCGAATGCGGCGCGTGCACGGTGTTGCTCGACGGCATGCCGACGCGCGCGTGCGTCACGACTGCGAAGGTCGCATTGGGCCGCGAAATCACCACGCTCGAAGGACTGGGCACACGGGCCGCGCTGCATCCGGTGCAGCAGGCGTTCATCGAAGAACAGGCCGCGCAATGCGGCTATTGCCTGAACGGCATGATCATGACGGCCAAGGCGCTGCTCGATCGCGATCCGCATCCGAGCGTCGAGACGATCCGGCGCGAGCTGTCCCGCAATCTGTGCCGTTGCGGCACGCATGTCGAGATCGTGCGCGCGGTGCAGCGCGCCGCTGAATTGCTCGATGCGCAAGGCGGGGCGCGGGCAGCGGTGCACGAAGGAGTGCGCGCATGACCGGGCCGGATTTCAGCGTCGATCGACGCAGCGCGCCGCCGTCCCGGCAGCAGCTCTACGATGCGCAGAGCGTGCTGATCGTCATGCGTGCGCCGCAGGCGCCGGTGAAGCCGGCGATCGGTCAGCCGGGCTCGCGTTCATCGTTCGTGCCGACTGAAGCGGACATGTTTCTCGTGGTGCGCGACGACGGCAGCGTGGTCGCGTTCAACGGTCACGTCGATCTGGGCACGGGCATCGGCACGGCGCTCGCGCAGATCGTCGCGGAAGAACTGGATGTGCCGTTGACGCGCGTGTCGATCGTGCTCGGTCACACACGTGAAGCGCCGAATCAGGGGCCGACGATTGCCAGCGCGACGATTCAGATTTCGGCGGTGCCATTGAGGCACGCTGCGGCGCAGGCGCGGCAATTTCTGCTGGCGGAAGCGGCGGCGCGCTTCAATGTGAGCGCCGAGCAACTCGATGTGCGCGATGGCGTCGTTTATCGACGTGACTGCGGCGCGGCTGGGAAAGGCATTGGCTACGGCGAGTTGATTGGCGGAAAACGCGTCGAATTGCAGCTCGCCACCGATGCGCCGCTGAAGTCGTCGGACACGTACAAGATCGTCGGCAAGAGCGCGCCGCGCGTCGATATTCCCGCGAAGGCAACGGGCGAATTGAGTTTCGTGCACGACGTGCGCGTGCCCGGCATGTTGCATGGGCGTGTGGTGCGGCCGCCGTACGCTGGAGTCGCGCAGGGCGACTTCATGGGCAATAGTCTGCTGCAGGTGGATGAACAGTCCATTAGCGATTTGCCCGGCATCGTCAAAGTGGTGGTGATTCGCGATTTCGTCGGCATCGTGGCGGAGCGCGAGGAAGTCGCGCAGCAGGCCGTGAAGCGGCTTCGCGTGCAATGGAAAGCGGTAGAAGGTTTGCCGTCGCTCGAAACCAGCGAGGAAGTGGAAGCGGCGTTGCGCGCGAATCCCGCCAAACGGCGCGATCTGGTGATCGAAGGCGATGTCGATGCAGCGCTCGCGCAAGACTTCGCTCGCACGCTGGAACGCACCTACGTATGGCCGTTTCAGATGCATGCATCGATTGGGCCGTCATGCGCGGTGGCCGATTATCGCGAGGGCGCGTTGAAAGTTTGGTCGGGCACGCAGAACCCGCATTCGCTGCGCGCCGATCTTGCTCTGCTGATGGGCATGGACGAAGCGCACATCGAAATCGTGCGAATGGAAGCGGCGGGCTGCTACGGCCGCAATTGCGCGGACGATGTCGCCGCCGACGCCGCGCTGCTTTCGCGCACCACCGGCAGTCCGGTGCGCGTTCAACTCTCGCGCGAAGACGAGCACGCGTGGGAACCGAAAGGCGCCGCGCAATTGATGGACGTGCGCGGCGCGCTGAATGCCGAAGGCGAACTGGCCGCCTACGATTTCGCGACGCGCTATCCGTCCAACGATGCGCCGACGCTGGCGTTGCTGCTGACGGGCGCGATCTCCGCGCAGCCACAGGTGTTCGAAATGGGCGACCGCACGGCGGTGCCGCCGTACGATTACCGCAGCATGCGCATCGTTTGCGACGACACGCCGCCGATCGTGCGCGCGTCGTGGTTGCGCGGCGTATCCGCGTTGCCGAATACGTTCGCGCACGAGTCCTTCATCGACGAACTCGCGGTGGAAGCCGGCGTCGATCCGGTCGAGTTCCGCCTGAGGCATCTGACCGATCCGCGAGCGATCGAACTGGTGAAAGCGGTCGCGGAAAAGGCCGGCTGGGAGCCACGGAACAGTGAGCGCAATGCCGAGCACAACGCCAAGCTTAAAGACGAGGAAGGCGACATCGCACGCGGGCGTGGCATCGCTTACGCCCGCTACGTGCACAGCAAATTCCCCGGCTTCGGTGCAGCATGGTCCGCGTGGGTGGCCGACGTCGAAGTGAATCGCAAGAGCGGCGAACTCGCGGTGACGCGTGTGGTGGTCGGTCAGGACACCGGCACGATGGTGAATCCCGATGGCGTGCGTCATCAGATCCACGGCAATGTGATCCAGACGACCAGCCGCGCGCTGAAAGAGCGCGTGACGTTCGGCGAGAACGCGGTGACGAGCCAGGAGTGGGGCGCGTATCCGATCCTGACCTTCCGCGAAGTACCCGTGATCGACGTGGTGATGATGCCGCGCCACGGCGAGCCGCCGATGGGCGCGGGCGAATCCGCGTCGCTGCCCGGCGCGGCGGCGATTGCCAATGCGCTCTTCGACGCCACGGGCGTGCGGTTTCGGCGGCCGCCGTTCACGCCGGAAACGATCCGCGCCGCGCTCGCCGATGCGCAAGCCGAAGACAAGGCGGCGCGTAGGAAGAAGCGCTGGCGGTTTGGGTTTTTAGGCGCGTTGGCGGCAGGAGCGGCGGGTTGGCTCGGCGCATGGTCGCTCGCGCCGCACGCTATCGCGCCGCACGCTATCGCGCCGCACGCTATCGCGCCGATCACGCCGCCGCTGGCGAGCGCGTTCGCGCCGGAACTCGTGGCGCGCGGCAAACTGCTGGCATCGCTCGGCAACTGCGCGGTTTGCCACACCGCGCACAACGGCGTGCCGAACGCCGGCGGCAAACCGCTCGATACGCCGTTCGGCACCGTGTATAGCACCAATATCACGCCGGACGGTCACACCGGCATCGGCAACTGGTCGCTCGAAGCCTTCGTGCGGGCGATGCGGCAAGGCATCAGCCGCGATGGCCATCGCCTCTACCCGGCCTTTCCGTACACCTCGTTCCAGAATACCTCGGACGACGATCTCAAAGCGCTGTATGCCTACCTGATGGCGCAAACGCCGGTGCGCTCGCGTCCGCCGGAAACGAAGCTCGCGTATCCGTTCAGCGTGCGTCCGCTGATGTCTGCCTGGAACGCGCTGTTTCTCGGGCGCACAACGTTCACCCCCAGCGCGACGCAAACCGCGCAATGGAATCGCGGCGCGTATCTGGTGAACGGACTCGGCCATTGCGGCGCGTGCCACACGCCGCGCAATGCGTTCGGCGCCGAGAAAACCGGTGCGGCGTTCATGGGCGGCGGCATGGCGGACGGCTGGGAAGCGCCCGCGTTGTCGGCGCGCTCGACCGCGCCCGTGCCCTGGAGCGAGGACGAACTCTTCAGCTACTTGCGCAATGGTCACGCGCCGCTGCACGGCGTCGCAGCCGGGCCGATGGCGCCGGTCGTCGGCGATCTGGCGGCGCTGCCCGACAGCGATATTCGCGCGATGGCCACGTATCTCGCGTCGCTCAATCCGTTGGAACCGAACGCCGACCCAGCCGCCGTGGCGCGTCAGTATGAACAGGCCAGCGCGATCTCGGGCGCGCCTGCGGGCCTCGGCGCGCGGCTTTTCGACGGCGCGTGCGCCGCCTGTCATCACACGGGCAGCGGGCCGCAGTTGTTCGGTGCGCATCCTTCGCTGGCGCTTAACACGAATCTGCACAGCGCGACGCCTGATAATCTGATTCGCGTGATTCTCGACGGCATCGGCTCGCCTGCGCGGCCCGAACTCGGTACGATGCCGGCTTACCGCGACAGTTTCAACGACGCCCAGGTCGCCGAACTCGTGTCGTACCTGCGTCAGCAATTCGCCGGCGGCAAGCCGGCATGGCAGGACGTCGCGGCGAAGGTTGCCAGGATTCGCGTGACGCCGCCGCGAGCCGACTGAATCGCGAACCGCTTTCGAAACACCCGATAACAATGACCGCATTCCCGCAATCCTTTTGATAACGGAGAAACGCATGACCACGCGCGCAGGATGGATTTCTCGCCTCATGGTGCCGACGGTGCTCTCGCTTGCCGCCTTGAGTGCGAGCGCACAGCAGACCATCAAGATCGGCGAGATCAACAGCTACAAGGCGCAACCCGCCTTTCTCGGACCTTACAAGAACGGCTGGAATCTCGCGCTCGACCAGGTGAACGCCGCGGGCGGCGTGCTCGGCAAACAACTCGAAGTGGTGTCGCGCGATGACAACGGCAATCCGGGCGACACGATTCGCGTCGCGCAGGAACTGATCGCGCGCGAGCAGGTGCAATTGCTGTTCGGCGGCTTTCTCTCCAACACCGGCCTCGCGCTGACCGACTTCGCGAAGCAGAAGAAGATTTTCTTCCTCGCCGCCGAGCCACTGACCGACAAGATCGTCTGGGCCGATGGCAACAAATACACTTACCGTCTGCGGCCTTCCACGTATATGCAAGTGGCGATGCTGGTGCCGGAAGCCGCCAAGCTGCATAAGAAGCGCTGGGCACTCGTGTATCCGAACTACGAGTACGGGCAATCGGCGGTGGCGACCTTCAAGAAGCTGCTGCAGGCGGCGCAACCCGACGTGCAGTTCGTCGCCGAGCAGGCCACGCCGCTTGGCAACGTCGATGCGGGCGCGGTGACGCAGGCGATCGCCGACGCCAAACCGGACGCGATCTTCAACGTGCTGTTCGGCGCCGACCTCGGCAAGTTCGTGCGTGAGGGCAATACTCGCGGGCTCTTCAAGGATCGCAGCGTGGTGTCGCTGCTGACGGGCGAGCCGGATTATCTCGACCCGCTGGGCGCGGAAGCGCCGACCGGCTGGATCGTGACGGGCTACCCGTGGTATTCGATCGATACCGCGGCCAACAAGAAGTTCGTCGATGCGTATCAGGCCAAGTATCACGACTATCCACGGCTCGGCTCGGTGGTGGGGTATTCGGCGTTGATGTCGATTGCAGCCGGGATCAAGAAGGCGGGGTCGGTCGATCCGGATAAGCTCGCCGCCGCGTTCAAGGGCCTCGGTGTGGACACGCCGTTCGGGCCGATCACCTTTCGCGCGCAGGACAATCAGTCGACCATGGGCGCGTATGTCGGCGTGACGGGTTTGAAGGACGGCAAGGGCGTGATGACCTCGTACCGGTATATCGATGGCGCGAGCGTTCAGCCCTCGGATGCCGAGGTCAAGAAGCTGCGGCCTGCCGAGTAAGGTGCCGATGCCTGCGGCGCGCGGCGTCGCGGGCATCTGAAGCAAAATGCACGCGGTCGCCGCACGGCGATCCACGGTGACCCGCCGCAGCGCGCGGCGGAGGGCAGTGCGCGGAGCACGGCGGGCTACTCCTCCGCGTCGTGCTCGATCACGAATCGTTTCAGATAAGCCAGTACGGCGGCTTCGACCGCGCGATGATCCGCGGTGCTTTTGGAGCCCGCATTTTCCTCGTCGCCGAACAGGGTGGACGGCGCGTTGTGCACGTCCACTTCCTGGCCTTCGCGAAAGACGCGAATCTCGTGGACGTCTTCGGCGTACTCGGCGATCCAGTGCACGCCCTCGATATGCGCGCCGGCACGTACGGTAGGTATCTTCATGGACGTCTCCCGTCGGACCGGACCACACGCCGACCCTTACCAGCACCATACGCCGTCCGGATGAGCGGCGCGAGCGCTGTTGCACAGTTGCTCCAGCAAAGATTTTTCGCGCCCGCCACAATATTCGCGTGCCTGAAACGTCTTCAGGCGCATGGAACCGCCACCCACTTCGCACACGATGACCGAACGAGACACCGACATCACCGCGACCGTGGTGCGTGAGCGCACGAGGCTCGTCAATTTTATCCGGCGTCGAATTCGCGACCCGGACGATGCCGAGGACATTCTGCAGGATGTGTTCCACGAATTCGTGCAGGCTTACCGGCTTCCCGCGCCGATCGAACAGGCGAGCGCGTGGCTGTTTCGTGCCGCGCGCAATCGCATCGTCGACCGGTTTCGCAAGAAGAAAGAGCAGCCGCTGGCGGATCTGTCCGCGAGCGGAGACGACGCCGACAGTGAATATCGCCTCGACCTCGACCTGCCGGCGCACGATGCGGGCCCCGAAGCCCTCTACGCGCGCGCTCTATTGCTCAAGGCCTTGCAGGACGCGCTCGACGAGTTGCCGGCGAATCAACGTGAGGTCTTTGTCGCGCACGAACTGGAGGGCCGGTCCTTCAAGGAGATGGCGGCGGAAAGCGGCGTCACGCTCAATACGTTGCTCGCGCGCAAACGCTATGCGGTCTTGCATCTGCGTGCGCGGCTGCAGGCCATTTATGACGAATTGGGTATCTAAAGGAGTTGGCGGATGAATTTTCGAACCAGATGTGCGGGTAAGGCACTGCTTGTGGTGGTCGCTATCGGCGTGCTCGGCTGGGTGGTCATGACGCTATGGAATTGGGTGATTCCGGCGCTATTCGTCGGCGCTCGTGCGATCGACTTTGCCCATGCGTTGGGCTTGCTGGTTTTGAGCCGCATCCTGTTCGGCGGATTCCGCGGACACGGCGGCTGGCGCGAACGGCGTCGCTGGCGCAAATGGGAAGCGATGACGCCGGAAGAACGCGAGCATTTCAAGACGGCATGGCGATCGGGCCGCGACCGGCGCACAGGAGATTGAACATGCGCGAGAAACCAGCGGCCGAGTGCAAACAGATGCCGGGCGTGATTGCACCCGTTGTCGACCTGACACGTTGCGAGGGAAAGGGCGATTGCATGGAGGTCTGCCCCGAGAATGTGTTTGAGATCCGGCGCATCGACGAGGTCGACTATCGCGGCCTCGATCTGCTGCATCGCCTCAAGCTGCGCGTGCATGGAATGAATGTCGCCTACACGCCCAACGCGCACGCCTGCCGGTCATGCGGGCTTTGCGTGACGGCGTGTCCCGAACGGGCGATCAAGCTGGCCAGAACGGCATAGCGCCGCACGTTTTTTAGCTGGCGACGGAAAGACAGTGCGGTGGTTTGCCGTTTGATACGTCATCAGCATTTTTGGTCTCGTCAAGGAGCGCATATGGCTTCATCAACCACAGGTCTTTTGCAGCGGCTTCATGAACAGAGCCAGACAGAAGTCATAGCCCGCGCACGGGCGCAGTTCCAGGGATCGAGCCAGGAGTTTCAGGATCTTGCCGAGGAATACGAAATGCTCGCGCCGCGTCTGCGTGGACGGTTCCTCGAAACGCTCGGGCTATCCAGCGAAGATTTCGAGTCCTCGCAAGGCACACCGCTGTCTCTCGCCGTGTCGGCGGAAACGGGAAGGTTCTTGCGCAATATGGTGCTTTCGCACAAACCGGCCCGAATCCTCGAACTCGGCAGTTCCTGCGGTGTGTCCACGCTGTATTTCGCCGAGGCGCTCCGCATGCTCGGCGGTGGCATCGTTGTCGCGACCGAACTCGACGCTGTTAAATGCGCGCAACTTCGCGCCCACGTCGGAACGGCGGGCGTGCAAACATATGTCGACCTGCGGGAGGGCGATGTTTTCCAGACCGTTTCCGGACTGGACGGCACTTTCGACATGGTGTTTATCGACGTATGGGCCAGCTCCTATCTGAATCTATTTAAGCAGGTTGAACGGCTGCTACGTCCCGGATCTATCGTTCTCGCCGATAACATGTACACAGCCGAGGACGCCGTTCGGCCATACAAGCACTACCTTGACGGCAATCCGCGCTTCTCGACGACGACGCTGGACTTCGAGTCAGGGGTCGAATTTACGGTTGTCGTTTCTTAGGCTGACGGGGAGCGGTGTTGCGGTGCTGGGGAACTTGACCAAACGCCACGGGCAATTGTGGGCGCCGCGCGGCACACGCGTTGCTGCATGACATAGGCCATACCCAACCGGAGAACCGTCATGCCTGAAAAGAAAACGATCGAGCGTGCCAAGAGTGACAAGCGCGCCGGCAAAGCATCGAGCACCCAAGCGGGTGAATTCATCAAGGAACAGGTCGACAAGGTGCGTGCTGGCAAGCACGGCGTCAGGTCCGCCAAGCAGGCGATTGCGATCGGTCTCTCGGAAGCGCGCCGCGCGGGGGTGGCCGTGAAATCGCCGAAGAAGGGCACGGCAAGCGAGGCCACGCGCAAGAAAGCCGCCACGGATAACGCCGCGGGCCAGCACAAGAGCACGACGAAGAAGAGCACAGAGTCGACTGCGAAGCGCTCGCGCGCCGCTACCGATGCGCTGAAGCGTGAAGGCAGCGCGGGCGCGTCGCGCGCGGCGCTGTCGAAGCAGACGAAGACCGCGGCAGCGAAACGCCCGGCGGCCAGCCGTTCGGCTGCGGCAAAGAAGGCGGCCGCGACGAAGGGGGCTGCAGGACGTTCAGCGGCGGCGAAGAAAGCTGCTCAGACGCGGGCTTCGCGTACGCATCACTGAGGTATGTTGCAGTCGGGCGGCGCGGTCCGGCGGTCAGCCGAACTGAGCCAGGCCGATGGCCCGCCGTCCGCCGTGCCCGGCGGCGGCCGCGCTGTCTTGCGCGATGCCGCCATCCTCGACGTGCCTGGTTCGAGCCGGTAAGGCGCAAAGCGCGCTCAAAAAAAAGCGGCGCGAATAACGCGCCGCCGTCTTCCTGCTGCTTATCGCAAGCTAATTACTGCACCGTAGCCAGCACGTCGCCAACCGTCTTGAAGATATGCGCGATCTGCTCTTCGTTGATGATGAGCGGCGGCGAGAACGCGAGGATATCGCCCGTAAAGCGCACCAGCACACCGGCTTCGAAACATTTGACGAACGCCTCATAAGCCCGCGCGCCCGGTGCGCCGTCGCGCGATTCCAGTTCCACGCCGGCGATCATGCCCAGGTTGCGCACGTCCTTCACGTGCTTGGCGCCGCGCAGCGAATGGGCTGCGGCTTCGAACGTCGGCGCGAGCGTCGCGGCGCGCTCGAACAGGCCTTCGCGCTTGTACAGGTCGAGCGTCGCGACCGTGGCGGCCGTCGCGACCGGATGGGCCGAATACGTGTAGCCGTGAAACAGTTCAATGGCGCCCTGCGCGCCGCCGTTCACGATGCTGTCGTGGATCGTGCGGCTCGCGGCCACCGCGCCCATCGGGATCGCGGCATTGTTGATGGCCTTCGCCATCGTGATCAGGTCCGGCGTCACGCCGAAGTACTCGCTCGCCGTAGCCTTGCCGACGCGGCCGAACGCGGTGATCACTTCGTCGAAAATCAGCAGGATGCCGTGCTTCGTGCAGATCTCGCGCAGCTTTTGCAGATAGCCTTGCGGCGGAATCAGCACGCCCGTCGAGCCGGCCACCGGTTCGACGATCACGGCGGCGATGGTCGACGCGTCGTGCAGTGCGACGATACGTTCGAGTTCCTCGGCGAGATGCGCGCCCCAAGCCGGCTGGCCTTTCGTGAACGCATTGTGTTCGAGGTTATGGGTGTGCGGCAGATGATCGACCGCCGGCAGCAGCGCGCCCGAGAAGGTCTTGCGGTTCGGTGCGATGCCGCCGACCGAAATGCCGCCGAAGCCCACGCCGTGATAGCCGCGCTCGCGCCCGATCAGTCGCGTGCGCTGGCCTTCGCCGCGCGAACGGTGGTAGGCGAGCGCGATTTTCAGGGCGGTATCGACCGATTCCGAACCCGAGTTCGTGAAGAAGATGCGGTCGAGGCCTTCCGGCATCAGCTCGGCAACTTTCGTGGCCGCTTCGAAGGCGAGCGGGTGGCCCATCTGGAAGGTCGGCGCAAAGTCGAGCGTGGAGAGTTGCTCCGTGATCGCCGCGACGATTTCGTCACGGCCATGGCCGGCATTCACGCACCACAGACCGGCGCAACCGTCGAGCACTTCACGCCCGTCCGTACTGCGGTAGTACATGCCCTTGGCTGACTCCAGCAGGCGCGGCGCGGCCTTGAACTGGCGGTTGGCGGTGAAGGGCATCCAGAAAGACGACAGGTCGTCGATGACGGGGCGCGAAGTCATGGTATCTCCTCGAATCGAAGTAGTCCCCCAGGAAGGACTTCCTTTCGGGGCATGGCGAAACTGTAGCGTTCGCGGTTTAATGGCGGCATAAACAGTTGACGCGGTGTGGCGCTAACTGTGTTGGTGAATCTTCGCCAACTGTGTCGATGCGTGCCGTGGCAGGTCGGCAGGCTCGCCGGCGCCGCATTTCGCACGTACGCATTACGCACGTATTCACCCGTTCAGCCGCCCCGCGCGGCCCGCTTTTTTGTCCAGACCATGATCGAACTACAACTCGAGCGCGACCGGCGCGCCGCTCCCACGCTCGTCGACCAGGTGGTGCAAGGCTTTGCGCGCGCCATCGAGGGGCAATCGCTGCGCGCGGGCGCGCTGCTGCCGTCGGTGCGGCAACTGGCGCAAAGCCATGACCTGAGCACCTTCACGGTCACGGAGGCGTACAACCGGCTGGTGTCGATGGGCCTCGTGGTCGCGCGGCGCGGTTCCGGCTATCGCGTGGCGGCGCGCTCGCAGTCGGCGCGGGTCGCCGCGACCGACTGGCAGCCGCCGAGCCTCACCGCGACCTGGCTCCTGTCCGACGTGTTCGCCGACCATTCGGTGCCGATCAAGGCGGGCGGCGGCTGGCTGCCGAACGAGTGGATCAACGAAACCGGTTTGCAGCACGCGCTGCGCGCGATGAGCCGGGTGCCGGCCGCGCGTCTCGGCGATTACGGGCATCCGTACGGATTCGCGCCGTTGCGCGAGCGGATCGCCGAGCAACTCGACCGGCGCGGCTTGCCGGTCGATGTGTCGAACATCCTGCTCACACAAGGCGCGACGCAAGGGCTGGATCTGATCGTGCGTACGCTGCTGCGAGCGGGCGACGCCGTGATCGTCGAAGATCCTGGTTATTGCAATCTGCTGCAGATTCTCAAGCTCGCCGGCCTGGTCGTGCATGGCGTGCCGCGCACGCCGGCGGGCGTCGATACGGACGTGCTCGAAGCGCTGGTTGCCGAGCACAAGCCGAAGGCGATCTTCGTCAATACGACGCTGCAGAATCCGACCGGCGCGACCTTCGGAATGTCCGCGGCGTTCCGCCTGCTGCAGATCGCCGAGCGTCAGCGCATGTGGGTGATCGAGGACGACGTGAGCCGCGAACTCGCGCCGTCCGGCGCGCCGCTGTTCGCGGCGATGGAAGGCTTGCAGCGCGTGCTGTACGTCGGCGGCTTTTCGAAGACGGTGACGCCGGGGCTGCGCTGCGGCTACGTGGTCGCCGAGCGCGCGGTGCTGCGCGAACTGGCGCGCACCAAGATGGCGGTGGGTTTGACGTCGTCGGAGGCGATCGAGCGGATTGTCGACAAGGTGCTGCTGGAGGGGCGCTACGCGCGTCACGTGGAAGCCGTCAACGAGCGCCTCAAACTCGTGCACGCGACCGTTGAAGATCGGCTCGATTCGCTGGGTCTGGAACTGTTTCACCGGCCGCGCGCCGGACTGTTTTTGTGGGCGCGCTTGCCGATCGAAGCGGAGCGGGCCGGCGAAGTGGCGACGGCCGCACTCACACACGGTATCTGGCTCGCGCCGGGCTCCTACTTCCGTCCCGACGACGCCCAGAGCGCCTGGTTCCGCTTCAACGCACCGTATTCGACGGACGATGCGTTGTGGCGCTTCATCGAGCGGGTGGGGCAGGGCGCGTTGTAGCACGCACCCTGGCACTATGCAAACACATCTTTCCCGCTCTGGTGTCTGTCGTTGAGCGCGGCGACCATCTGCGACTCCGACATGTTCTTCGCCCAATCGGGCCTCAGTTCAAAGTGCGGCTCGTCGTGGAACGTCGTCCACGAGCCGCCCCAGGTGAGCCCCAGTTGTGAGCCCAGCGCTCCGACGGCTTTGTATTTCTGCGATTGCCCCTGATACGCACCGTTTTCGAATACGCCGATGTCGAAGGCGATGCCAAAATTGTGGTTCGAATGGCCACCCCTGGCATTCGTCACGATATCGGTGTTCGGTATCGTTCGGCCACGCGCGTAGAGCGCGTCTTGCTCCGCGAACGTCCGCGTTCCGCTGATGACTTTTATTTCAATTCCGACCGAACTCGCGGCGTGAACCAGTGCACGCGCATAACCCTGCACCTGAGGAACCAGGGTTGCGATGTTTTTTTCGCTCCGGTCATCCACCTTGTCGGTCGAATCCGGACTCGCGCCGACGCCGAGTTTCCCTCCGATCGCTGCCCATGTTTCAGGTCCGGCTTTTCCGTCGACGGACACGCCGAGTTGTTTCTGGATTGATTCAATGGTCGTGGTCAGGTTCATGAAAAGCTCCTTGGATCGGCCTGCCTGGCAGGCGTGTCAGGTTGCCGCTAACGCATGCTTGGGACGCGGTCCCCAAGGCCTTGCAACGCTTGCGTGACGTGTTGCGAATTCATTGCCGCATTGAAGAACCTGATAAAGCGGTCCGCGTGCGCCGACGTGCCAATCGGGTATTGCACCAGCTTCCATCGATTGTTAGGGCTGCCATTGAAACGCAGACTTCCCGCGTTATAAGCACACGCGGCGAGCGGCGGGTCGAAACGGGTCTCGCGAGATTGGCGCCACATGTAAGTGGCACCGGCTTCAATCGACACCAGCGGGTTTTTGAGCTCGCTCACGCCGACGTCTCCGTTCAGCACGCTCGACGCTGTGCTGAGCAAGGTCTGCATGAGCCCGACCGAAATGCGCGATGGCGTCAGCGCCGGGTCGACCGTGCTGCAGCCTTTCTCTTTTCTCACCGCCAACGGATTGCCGCTGCTCTCGGCGCAGATACACGCAATCACCAGTTCTATCGGCACATGCACCTTGCTGAGCACGGTCGCCAGAGCCTTGCCGAAATTGTTCATGATCGTGTCGACGGTCGCGGTTTCCTCTTTCCCGAATGCGGCGCCCGCTTCACCGTTGATGACGATCCCTGTCGGGTCGAGCCGCCATTCCACACTCGACGCGTAATGGCGGTGAAATGACGAAAGCGCGTTCTTTGCCGAGCTATCCAGAATGTCCGACGCAACGCGGTCAGGCAGAACCGCGTCGGCATTTCCGAACAGCGCCGCCCACGTCTGTCGCCCGATGACACCGTCAGGCTGCAGCGCATTGTTTTGCCGCTGATAGGCGAACACGGCGTCCCGTGTGGCTTTGCCGAATAGTCCGTCACTTGCAATCACGGCGCCGAAGTGTTTCAGCCGGTCCTGGGCCTGCGCAACATCGCCGCCACGCATCATGGGCGCGCTCAACCACAGATTTCTGGTCAGGTCGGGCATTATTCGCACCTCCGCTTTTGCAGGAAGAAGTCAATGGAATCTCGTAATGAATTGACTCGTCCACTCAATTTCGCATCTGTACCGGTGTTCGCCAGCGTGCTCCTTGCCTGGGTCAGGCGAGCGCAGGCCTCGTTCTGTGGCAAGCTTTCGTCACGTCCTGCGACTGTCAGTTCATCTGCACGAAAGTACTGCGCGTAGGGGCGGCCTCCGGGTGACGTATCGAGCGTGCTGATCGTCGAATCAAGCGCTTTCACTACGGAGGTTTTGTCCGTTTGCGGTGCGGCGTTATCGCGGATCGCCTTGAGCGAGTCCGCGAGGCCGATCAAAGCGTCCGTACGAAGGTCATCCGCGCCTGTAGCTGGAACATGCTTCAACGCGGCGCCGTAATTTTCCAATGCGCACTGCCGCGCGGCGTCGTCATTCTGTTTGTTGCCGCTGTTGGCGGAACTCGCGCAGCCGCTGGCGCGCTGGATATAACGTTGCGTGCACGTCCTGCTAGCGTCGTTGCAGGGTAGCGTCGCGGAGGTGTCCGCTGCCGGCTGTCCGTTGTTTGCGCCGGACCTGTCGGGTAGTGGACACCCCGCTGTCAGCAATGCCGCGACGCAAAGGGTCGCATAGAGGTGGCCCGGCATTCTTCCAGCGGGCATTGCAGAATCGTTGTGCGGGCTCATTCGACAGTCTCCTTGTCCTGAACGAGGCCATCCTTGGCGGCAAGCGAGAGCGCATCGAATACCAGTTGAGTCGTCTTCGCCGGATCGAGGTGCGCCTTGCTGAGAGCTTCGCCGAGGAAAACGAGTTTTTCGATCTGTGCCGCGGCCTTTGGATTGGCGGACGCCTGGATCGCCGCATTGACGATGGATTTGAAGTCGATGGATACGGGCTTGCCCGGATCGTCCGGAAGAGAAATCGCCACACTGCCGGCTAGCTGAGCGAGCGCGCCCAGATGGACGAGCGCTCCCCGATACTGGTCGAATGCCTGGGTCAGTTCCTCGTTCGAGATAGATTCCGTACTCCTTGGCGGCAACTCCGCCGATGTTCCGTTGCCGACTTCCGTGGCGCAAAGCGCGGCAAGTTCATCCGAGGTGTATAGCGTGCCGTCCGGTTTCTTCCGGATGGCAAGTCCCATCAATTTCATTCTCGCCGGGTCGTCCGCGTTGGCGAAATGCTCCAGCATGAGTGGCGCGCTTTCCAGCGCCGCCTGTGCGACGGACGGGTCAGTCGTGGACGGCAGCAGCACGGGGTCGAAGGGCTGGCCCAGCAGTGCGCCTTTGAATTGCGCCATCTTGGGAGCGTCGCTCGCCAGCCGAATAGCCGAAACGAGAATACCGCCGACGATGCCGACGGGGCCTGCCGGCAGACCGGCGAGTACCAGACCGGCAACGTCGCCGAGAACCGCCGTGGCTTCCGCGAGCACGCCGGGTAATCCCGTTGCCGCGAGCGCGGGTAGTTTCGTACTGACGTCGCCCAGGACCTTGGTGACCGTGGCGGCGTCCGGCTTCGAGGTCAGCAGCGGGTTGATCGTGTCCAGCAGACCCTGTATGGACGATACCGTGTCGGCGACACGCGGCAGGATGTCCGTGCCGAGACCGAGCCCGTCCACCGCGCGAGCTATTTGCTGAATGTTCTGCAACTGATCGCGTTTGGACGTGAGCGTTGCAACGACGTCTCCCGAGTCGCCCGTAAGGTTTGCGGCTGCAGCTTGATCGTATGAGCGCGAGACTGTTTCGAGCGCTGTATTGGTGGCATCGGCCGAATTTTTGAGAACCTCTTTCGAGACGTCGTGCAGTTTGTCGACGGCGTTTTGCTGTGCGTCGACGGCGGTTTTATTGGCCTGCTGGAGCGCCACATTGTTCTTGTCCACCGTGTCGCTCAGCGTTTCCTGAGAAATGAGTGCTGCCTTGCGAGCCTGCTCGCTTGCACGCGACGTGAAGTAAAAGGTTATGACGGCCGTGACGAAACTCGTCAATGCTTCCGGGCTGCTGATGTCGAGATATTTTTGCAGAGCCAATGCAATGATCCCGAACGTAACAACGAAGAGCGATAACAGTGCACGGATACTGCCTTCCGGCGCTCCCAGCGGAAGCTGCAGGAGATGATCGCGCCATTTTTGCGGTCCCAGTTCAGCAGCGTGCCTCCAGAATGCGGTGCGCACGAGTGCGGCCACTATGAGAATAATGACCAGGCCAACCGTGACGAACAGGAAGCTCCAGTAAATGAGTTCCTTGATGAGCCTGCTCTGCTCAACGCCGGTGGCGCTGCCCTGCAGACGCATCAGTTGATCCCGGGGCAGAGTGACATCGGATGGTGCACCCTTGACGTCGCTTGCGTTGAGCACGCTCATCAAGTACGCGCGGCTGACGACGACCGTAGGCACGCTGGCGGCCTCAGGCGTTGACCCTGCCGCTTGAGATGCTGCTGCATCGGTGGCTGATTTGTCGGTCTGCGCCCAACAGGGATTGGGATTGAAGAGGAATAGCGCAAGCGCTGCCAGGATGAAGTAACGGACAATTTGCATGGCGTTTCTCCATGCGCTGGCGACCGTCGGAACCCTGTCCTGCTCGAGGAAGGTGCCTGCGGACAGCGCAATCAAATAACCTTGGACACCCATGCGGCCCGTGCGGAATGCCGCGATACAGGCAGGGTCGTCCGTTCAACGATATGCAAAGTTCACGTGGTAGCCGGTTAGCGTCGACCTTGCTGCGAGAAGAAAACCCTGGATCGAGCTTGACTACTATCCAGCCGGATCATCGATCTTGAATACAGGATGCCGAAGCAAATGTCCGGGTTGCTGTCCGGACTTTCATGCCTCGCCTGTAGGCCACTTTTCAGCGACCCCGCAGAAGAATGAAAGGAACGATAGGTCAATAAACAGAGGACAGCCGTAAGTACTTTTCCTGAGCGGTAGTGTTCGGACTATGTGCTGTACCGCACATACTGAAGCCCTGATTCGGGGAGCCATTCAGGCGTCACCCGGAATCGTGGGAATGGGGAGATTCGAGTTTGCGATGATCCTGCGCACCGCAGGTCGATCGAAGCCGGCGCCGCGAAGGCTTTAAATTTGCTCGCACGGAGACTATGATTGCCTCGGAGAAAAGCGGAAGGGAGCGCTCAATGAATCAAGCCAGTCCACGCTGCTACGCCGTCTTCATTGCCATCGGACTGCTAACAACTGCCTGCTCGAAAACGCCCGCGACTCAGGAGGCAAACGAACATTCGGATGTCGCGGCCGTAGCGAATTACGATGTGTTGAACGAAGGGCTGGCCGAGCGCGTGCGCAACGTGCTGCACGTTCCCGCAACGGGCTCCACGACGCAGATATTTGTTACGACGACGGAAAGTGGCATCGGGTCCGTCTATCGAACGCATGGTCCCTGGCTTCCCTACAACGATTCGTCCTGCCAGTTTTCGACGCCGCCCAAGAATGGGATGCCGAGTGTATTCACCACCTACCAGATCAGCAAGTCGATAGCGGGGGACGTCGGGCTGGATAGTTCGCTCATTCAAGCACTTGCGTCGTTCGATGTGAAACTCTCGAACGCGTCGTCATTCTCATTTTCCATTCTCGATGCGCAACTGCAGGTGGTATCGGAGAGTAGCTTCAAGGAGGGACTCGCGGAGCCAAAGTGCGCCAGTGCGCTGGCATCTGCCGGAGACGATTTATATGTTGTTCGCGGATACGTGTCGGGGAAACGGGCCTTTTCCACAACCGTTGATACAAGCGGGTTGGTGAAAGCAGGAGTCAAGAAAATCGCGACTTTCGATATCAACGCCGACGGGGGAAAAGCCACGCTGGGCATTACGGACGCACAGCCAATAGAATTCCTGCAGATTCTGGAACTGGTTCACGCGCCGGCAACGACCCCGGCGCTCACCGCCAGCGCTTCGCCCGCAGCCCCCGCACCGCCCCCGCGACCCTCGGCGCCAGCCAGTACGAGTGGTCCTTCCATCATCTACATACAGCAGAATACGGCTGACAATCGGAGCGTGGGCGATAAGGCGAAGGACATTCTAAAGAAGGCCGGCCTGCCGGTTGCGAACGGCGTTGAGTCTCTTGCCAAAACGCCGGACCGGTCGATCGTCAAGTACTTCCAGGACGCCGACCAGGCCGGAGCGGAGCATGTGGCTGAATTGCTGGGTGCCCAGTACGGCAAGGTAGACGCCATCAGGGCGAAGGCGCCCAACGTCAAAGCGGGCCAGCTCGAGGTTTGGCTGGCTAGACAATGAGATGCTGAGCCAGCCGTGTCGCGCGTTACGGTCGAATTCGATTGGCTGTGCAGCCGTCGATCATTTCTAGCGAGGAGTCCGCATGCTAACGTCGTGGCATGCGGACCATCGCCGTCACGTTCACGCGCTCTGCCCGATCAGCTTCAGCGCGATCGGATACAGCGACAGCACCAGCAGCAGCGCCATCGCCACATTGAAGATGCGCAGCCGCTTCGGATCCGACAGCACCTGCCGCATGGCGGTGCCGAAACCCGCCCACAGGCAGATGCACGGAAAGCCGATCACGTAGAAAATCACCGCCATCGCGATGGCGTTCATGCTGTAGCTCTCGCTGAGATGGATCGTCGTGGCGGCAGTCAGCACCATCATCCATGCTTTCGGATTGACCCATTGGAAGGCGATTGCTTCGTAGAACTTCATGGGCCGGCGCTCGCCTTTCTTCATCTTCAACTCGCCCGAGGTGCCGATCTTCCACGCGAGGTACAGCAGATAAGCGACGCTCGCGACCTCGAGCACCGTGTATAGCACGGGAAAATGCACGAAGGCTTCGCCCAGACCGATCCCGACCGATAGCATCAACAGCACGACGCCGGCGCTGATACCGGACAGATGCGGCAACGTGCGCCGAAATCCGAAATTCACCCCGGAGGCCAGCAACATCGTGTTATTCGGACCGGGCGTGATGGTGGTGACGAGCGCGAACAGGATGCCGGCGGGCAGCGCGCTGAGACTGAGGTATGACATGGCAAGCTCCGGTGTCGGTCGAAAGGACGTTGGAGCATTCTAGCGAGGGTTGCCGGTACAGTACCGGTACGCTTTGTGGGATGGTGTCCGGTACGGGTGGAGGCGCCGCTCAGTCAGTGCCGACCGCGCAGTTTCGCCAGGTCGGCCAGCGGGACCATCTGCTGCACTGAGCCAACGGCTACCCTTTATCAGCGTGGTTATATAGGTGGTATTCGCGTTGAACGCCTTGCTGGTGACTGCCTTCCGCCCTAACCTGAATCTGACGTTCAACCACCCTCCAGCAGTTTGCTGGACCGGCCATCTCATGCAATCCATACACCGACGAACTTCCGCTCGAGGGAGGCGAAGGTCCTATTGGAGAAGACATGCACGACAAATTCCTCTCAGTCGTCGTTACACGGAAATGGCAACTTGCCGAGAGTTATCACGCCGTTGAACTTCAAACCAGATGCAAATCGGAGCTTCCGTCGTTTGACGATGGATCTTGCGTCACACTTGTTCGCGACGATGTCATCTGCAAAGAGAAAATATATCCCCTGTGCCGTTTTACTTCTCGGCCGCGTGCATACGTCATTGCCGTGAGACACGACGATGGCGACACGGACGCGAAAACAGCAGACATTTCTTTGAGTCAAGGCGACGAGGCGTTCATCGTGACGACACGCAGTCCTACGGTTATTTTGGACGGTCGTACACAATCGTTGCTGTTTGCGGGAGGTGTTGGCGCTGCGTCGATCGCAGGGATCGCGAAACGGCTGGCGTTGGCGGGACAGAAATTCGAGTTGCACAACTTTGCCCGGTCTCCTGAGCGTGCAGTCTTTCGAAAAGAGCTAGACGCGCTCAAAAGCGAAAGCAGGGTTTATCACCATTTTGGTCTGGATGTTGACCGACTGGAGCAGGCAACTTCTCACGCGATAAGCCCAGCGCAGGCGAAAACTCAGATCTACTGCAGTGGTCCGCCCGCATTTATGGATCTCATCGAGCGTCAGGCTCGCGACTGGGTGTATCCGGGCAATATTCACAAAATTTTCCTGGGTGAGCGCGATCGGGTTGCACCATAGTGGCGGACCGCGATCTCGGTGGGGATTTATCGTGGCTCAAGCGCAGCCAGCAATCAACGCAATGAATACACGGAAAGTGATGGGAAGCGCTTGATTATCGATTTGTTCCCGCTGCGCAAGACTGTTTGTACGGTGCGGGTATTCGAAACTTGAGGCGAGGCGCCTACATTCGGTTGTGTCGGACCATGAAGCATAGAAAGACGAATGGTGCGGACAACAAACTGATGTGGCAAGACGCTCGCTCGCCGCGAAGTTTCGTCGAACGCGAAACAGGTAGAGGCGGCAGTGAATAAACGTTATCTACTGGAGAAGTGAAAAATGAAATTCTCGGTTAAAGATGAAATTCGCTCCGACGATATTCCGGGTCTCGAACATGCAATGAGGAGCGTCGACGCTGACGCGAAGGTCAACGTGGACATTGATACGAAGACGGTCAGCGTCGATTCGTGGCTGATGCCGGAAGAGTTTCTCGTCGCTTTCGTCGATGAAGACTTTGACGCGACGATTGTTGAAGCGTAGATCGGCTACAGGCACACAGCGCACAAACGTGACCATCATCTCGTGACGTTTTCCAAAAGCCACGCGCGCTGCTGGCACCATTCATCGTGGGATGTAGATAACGTCGTTGACGAGTGAGCGGCGCAAATCGCGGCGGCCGTGTCGGCGCGCCACGTCGCGGGCTGCGGATAGAACATCCCTCAGGAAGTCGGCAGCGGATTATCTAAAATCATCTGATTAAAATAATCCACGACGCCGTGCTCGTTCGGCCCCGCACTGGTCCGCAACTGCCTGGCGGCTTCTACGACGACTTCGGTCGTCGCGCTTTCGAGAAGCGCCATTATCTCCGCGATGAACGGCTCGACTTGCATCGCTCGCGGATCGCCGCTCTTATGCACAAGGTCCGTGTCGACCCAAGGCGGAGTAATCTCCAACACGCGAACGGAAGTCTCGCGCAACGCAAAACGCTGAGAAAGCGAGTACGAGTGAATGGCGGCCTTGGTTGCCGAGTAGAGTGCCGCCGTTGCGATCGGAATGTACGCGACAACCGAGCTATTGTTGATGATGACCGCCGCCGGTCGTGTCTTGAGGTGTTCGACAAATGCACCGCTGATCCGCGCGGGTCCAAGCAGATTGGTGCTGATTAAATGCACCGCCTGCGCGTCGTCGAAGGGGCCGCTTACATCGTCAAACGGCATGATTCCCGCATTGTTGATGACGACATTGAGCGACGGATATTTCGTGATCAACTCATTCGCGACACTTTGAATTTGCGCTGGGTCGTCGACATCGAGCACTACCGTGTCGATGCCCGGATTTGCGTTGGCGACGTCATCCAGCAAGGCCTTGCGGCGTCCGCTGACGATCACCTTGTTGCCTTTACGATGAAACGCCTCTGCAAGTGCACGGCCGATACCCGAGGTGCCGCCGGTGATGAAGATCGTATTTCCACTGAGTTTCATGATAACGGTTCCTTCTAACGATTCAGGCTGAGCGATGCGCTTACTGGAACGCCTCGTGATTGGCGGCGACAAATGCGTCGATTGTTTGCGGCGCTTGTCCGGTGATGTTTTCGATCACGTCGTTGGTACCGGCGAAGATGCCGTTCTGGTAGTCGATTGCCACTTCCAGAAAATGCTGGATCATGAATTCGGGCAGACCGTATGTTTCCAGGTGCTTGCGATAGTCCTCGATGCTTGTCGGGCTGTAGACGACTTTGCGGCCCGACACCTTGCCGACTGCGTCGGCGATCTCTTGCTGGCTGAGTTCGACAGGGCCAAACAGCGGATACGTCTTGCCGATATGCGTTGAGGGCTGAGCGAGAATCGCGGCGATCACTCGCGCCTGGTCTTCGGCGGAGATCGGTGCATGGCGTCCGTTGCCGTAAGGAAGCGCAATCTTTCCTTCTTTCACGATGGAGTCGCGCACCCACGGAAACGTCAGCCATTCCGAGAAGAATGTCGGACGGAGGTGCACGGTCGGCACGCCCGACCAGTCCAGAACACGTTCTGCGATCCAGTGATCGCGGGCTGCGTGACTCTTCGAGTCTTCGCGAGCGGAAATCTGCGACATGTTCACCACGACGTCGAGATTTGCGCGCCGCGCCGCGTCCGCGAAGTATGCGGTTGCCTGAATGAACCCGGGACGCACGGGATAGCAGAGGTAGGCACCCGAAACGCCTTCCGTGGCGCGTATCGCATCGTCGTGTTCCAGAAGATCGCCCACGATGACCTCGGCGCCGGCCTTCTGAAGCGCTGCGCTTCTTTCGTCCTCGCGGTGGACAAGGGCGCGAACGCCGTGACCGCCTTCAAGAAGGTGACGGACGGTGTGCACGCCAGTCTTGCCAGCGGCCGCTGTTACCAGATAGTTGCGTTGTTGCATGATGTCGATGCTCCATTCTCAAGGTATGCGCACTCTTGGCGAGTGCCGGGGGCGGCGCATATCGATGCCTGATCTGGCAGCGACATGTAGGTCTTTCTTCTTTATGTGTATATGCACACAAACGGATAAATGTTTAAGCGATGGTCGGGATTGCCAATCGCCTAGATCGCGTCGAGATGTTGTTTGACTTGCTGCAGAACCGATGCCGAAGCGTCGCTGTCCGTGAGAATCCGGGCCATGGTGATGGCGCCGATCATCGCCGTTACCGCAAAGACGGCCTTCGATTCCGTTGACTCAGACCGCTGAGGATCCAGGCGCTTCGCTACGACCTCAACGAGCTCGCGGAAGCCTTGAGAGGCGGCCGCACGAGTGTTCTCGTCGCCGTGCGACAACTCGCTGCCCATTCCCGCAAGCGGGCAGCCGCCCGAGACGTTGTCGCGGTGACCGGTTGATACATATCGCTCGACGATGGCCCGAAAACCATCTTCGACGTCGCTCTCGCTGGCCGCTTCTTCCAGCGTAGCGACGATGTTGGTCGCCGCGGTTGCGCAGGCTTCGGCAACCAGCTGATCTTTGGATTCGAAGTGCCGGTAAAAGCCACCGTGTGTGAGCCCGGCTTCAGACATGACGTCGGCCAGGCCCGTCGCGTTGATGCCGTTGAGCTGAAACTTGCGGGCTGCCACGTCGACGATTCGACGCCGGGTTTCGGCGGTTTCGACCCTCGATTTCCTCATGATGGTGCTGGCTCCGAGACGACCTGTTGATTTAGATGTTAGTCATCATCTAAACGGATGTCAAGGGAAGTGAGCGAAATTCGCTATGTCTTTTTTCTGCGTCGGCGGATTGCTGGACTGAGGCCGGCTCAAGGGAGCGGGCAGCAAAACAAAAGGGCACCGCGTTTGCGGTGCCCAATGAGCTTAACGACCGGCGCTCTGGCCGCCGTCAACGTGCAGGATCTCTCCCGTAATGAACGGTGCGGAATCGAGGAACAGAATCGCATCGGCGATATCGCTCGTCTCGCCCATGTGCCCGAGTGGATGGAAGGCGCCCAGCGCTTCATGGGTTTCCAGCGCATGCATCGGCGTCTTGATGATCCCCGGTGCGACGGCGTTCACGCGAATCCCTTTCCTCGCGTACTCGATCGCCAGCGACTTCGTGGCGGCGTTCAGGCCACCCTTCGTCAGGGCTGCCAGTACCGAGTAGCCGCCACTGATCGCATTGTCGGCGGTGCTGGAGGTGACGCTGACCACGTGGCCGCTCGAATGCTTTTCCATTTCGGCGATGGCGAGCTGCGTGATGTGGAAAAAGCCCGTCATATTCACGTTCACCACCGCGGCGTAGTCTTGCACGGTGTGTTCGGTGAAAGGCTTGCCGATATAAATGCCGGCGTTGTTCACCAGCGTGTCGATCCGGCCAAATCGCGCGACACCTTCGGTAATGACGCGACGGGCGGTTGCCGGGTCGCCAATATCGCCGGCGATGCAGAGGATGTTCGGGTCGTCGGACGGCTTGATCGACCGTGAGTTCGCGACAATGCGATAGTCGAGCTTGCGAAACGCCGTGACGACTTCGGCGCCGATGCCTTGCGACGCGCCGGTAACGACGACAACCTTGTGCGACTTGCTCATGCTTGACCCAGAAAATTTTTCATTCGGTTTCGAAGCCGATCGGACCAACCGCTCCGATCAGCATGAAAGGCGGACACGTTGATTCAGGTTTCGCTTAAACCTGCAATCAACCGTTCTTTGCGCGCGCGAGCCACTGGTCGAGACTGACGCGGCCAATCCGTGCATCGCCGAGCGGCACGAGCGATTGTTCCTCGACGCGGTCGCCGTAATACAGCGCATCGCGATCCGTCACCACCGGGCGCGCGTCGCCTACCGACTTCAGATAACGCGAGACGATCTCCGCGAAGGGTGCGCGGTCCGGGCCGGCAATCTCGACCGTGCCGTTTTGCGGCGCAGCGAGCGCGACCTGCGCGAGGTTGGCCACGACATCGTCCACGGCGATGGGCTGAAACAATCCTTCGCCGATACGCACCGTGCCGTCGACCGTGCTGAAATCCGCGATACCGCCGATGAACTCCATGAACTGCGTCGCGCGCACGATCGTGTACGGCACGCCGGCTGCGCGGATCAATTCCTCCTGCGCGACCTTGGCAGCGAAATACGCGTTCTTCGGTGAGCGGTCGCAGCCGACGATGGAGAGCGCCACGTGGTGGCGCACTCCCGCAGCCGCTTCGGCCCTGCCAAGATTGCGCGCCGACGTGCGGAAGAAGTCGAGTACCGCCTGCGGCTCCCATGACGGCGCGTTTGTCACATCCACGACAACGTCCGCGCCCACCAGCGCGTTGTTCAGGCCCTCGCCGGTCACAGCGTTGACACCGGTACGCGGCGACGCGGCGAGCGCTTCATGGCCCGCTTCGCCCAGCAGCGTGACAAGACGCGATCCGATCAGGCCGGACCCACCGATTACGACGATTTTCATGGCAAATTCTCCAGATGAGCGTAAATGAACGCGGGGCGCCCGGCGAGTGTCGTATCGCGCGAAATGGTTCGCCGCCGTCTCATCGCGTGAGGCCATTGTGGAAGAATCATGGTCGATGGGAAAGTGCCAAGAATCGACGATCCAACTAGTACAAACCGTTTGCTGCTTCCCTTGTCCGCGAGACTGTCATGACCGTTCCAACGCCCGCTTTGACCATTGAAATCGACCGGCGGCAGCAGTTGCCGATCTATCTGCAGATCTGCGAGCGTTTCAGAACCGCGATCGCCGCGGGGCATCTGCGTCCCGGCGATCGCGTGCCCGCGCTTCGCGGTCTCGCCACGCAGTTGAACACAGCCCGTGGCACCGTTGAACTCGCCTACACGATTCTCGTCGACGAGGGCTACCTGCAGATGCGCGGCGCGGCGGGCACGTTCGTATCGGCGTCGCTGCCGGCCTCGGTGACGCGCTCGTCGCGGGCGCAAGGCGTTCAGGCCGCGCGCGCCAGGCAAGGCACTGCGGGCGCAGACGCGCCGCAGCCGTCGCCTGAACCGCGCGGTGGTCGAGCGGCGCCGCGCCAGGCGGCCCTCACGGTCGCCATGAGCGGCGAGCCGCGGCCGTTGCAGCCGGGGCTGCCCGCGCTCGACGCATTTCCGCGCAAGGTATGGAACCGGCTCGTTGCACAGCGTGCGCGCAGCGGTGAACGCGCGATGCTGGCGTATCCGGATCCGTCCGGCTACCGGCCGCTGCGCGAACATATCGCCACGTATCTCGGGCTGTCGCGCGGCGTGACCTGTTTGCCGGAACAGGTGTTCGTCACCGGCGGCTACCGCGCGACGCTCGAACTCGTGTTGCGCAGTCTCGCCCGCGCGGACGATCGCGTGTGGTTCGAGGATCCCGGCTATCTGCTCGCGCGCGATTTTCTGACCGAGACCGGCGTGCAGCTCGTGCCGGTGCCGGTGGATGGCGAAGGCATCGACGTCAAGCGCGGCACGCTGCTGGATGCGCAGGCGCGCTTCGCCGTGGTCACGCCGTCGCATCAGAGCCCGCTCGGGCACACGCTGTCGCTCGCACGACGCATGGCGCTGCTGGAGTGGGCAGGGAAGGCTTCCCGCTGGATCATCGAAGACGACTACGACAGCGAGTTCCGTTATCTGGGCCGGCCATTGCCGGCTTTAAAGAGTCTCGACCGGCGCGATCGCGTAATCTATTGCGGCACGTTCAGCAAGGTGATGTTTCCGGGATTGCGGCTTGCATATGTGGTGGTGCCGGAGCGCGCGGTCGAGCGCGTCGGGAAGGTGGCGCACAGCATGAACGCCGGGTCGCCGACGTTGTTGCAGGCGTCAGTGGCGGATTTCATTGCGCAGGGGCATTTTGCGCGGCATCTGAAGCGCATGCGTGCGTTGTACGCCGAGCGGCGCGTACTGATCGTGCATGCGTTGGAGCAGGCGTTTGGTGAACGGCTGATCGTCGATTTGCCGCCGGGTGGAATTCAGTTCGCGGTGCAGTTCGCCGAAGGCCCCGATGGCCCGGTCGACGATGTCGCCGTCGCCGCGCGTGCGCGCGAGGCGGGGCTCGCGGTGCTGCCGCTTTCGATCTGGCACGCGAGTAGCCGGGCGCGGCGTACGCGGCGCGGCCTGGTGATGGGCTTCGCGAACATCGCCGATGCCGATGAAGCGGGCCGTCTCGCGCGAACGTTGCGCGCGTGTCTGGACGGTTGAAGCACGGGACAGGTGTCCCTGTTTCGAATAGACACAACGCGGCACGGCACGCTTTCGCACGAGCCGGCAGAAACGCTTTGGCATCGCATTTCGTCCGGCGTGCGCCATGCCCTATGCGCTCCGTGCAGCGCTACCCACCACCGTCCTCGCGCATTCGGACGCTTGCGAGGCAAGCGAGGTGAACACTGCTTCGCTGGCAAGCTGGACGCGCGCCGCATCGAGCGCTTCGGCCACCGTCGCTTCGCCCATCACAAGCCCCTGCAAAAGAAGAAACTGCACACTGTGGATGCCGATCGATCCAAGCGCGTAGCGCAGATATGGCGTCAGGAAATCAGGCTGCCGCGCGCGTTCACCGCTATGCACACCGCCCGAACCGACGATGACGATGGTCGGCCGGTCGCGCATCAGTCCAACCTTGCCGTCCGGCGTCGAGGCGAACGTGCGATGAATGCGCAGCGTGTAATCGATCCACAGCTTGAGCGCTGCCGGCACTGTGAAGTTGTGCATCGGCGTGTTGATGATGAGCGCATCCGTGGTTTCGATTTCACCGATCAGTTGCTCGGAGACATCGAAATGCGCCGTATCCGGCGTGCGCGACGTAACGGCGCGGGCGTAATCGCGGGCGATCGGCGGCAGCGGCGCGGCCGCCAGGTCGCGCTCGACCACGGTAATGGCCGAGGCGGCGGGTGCGGCGTGCCCGTGCAGCATGCCGACGATTTCGTCGGCCAAACGATAGCCGTGGCTCGCTTCACCATGCGGGCTGGCATTGATCAGCAAGATTCTCATGAGGTGAACGCGCCAGCAGGGGAAAGAGGGGCGAGCGGTTCGACGAAGTGCATGCCTCGCGCGAGCAGCCCATTGCGGAAATAGAAGCGCTGCGCAAGCGGCATGTGCAAACCCGTGTCGAGCACGAATTGCGCGCAACCGGCTTCGCGCGCAATCTGCCGTACCGCGCCGAGCAGTTGCGCGCCGATGCCGTCACGCTGCAGCTTGCCATCCACCACGAGATCGTCGACATAGACGAAGCGGCCGTACAGCAGATTGGTCAGGGTGCGATAACCGGCGAGGCCGACGATGCCGCTCGCGTCGGACGCAGCGAGCAGGCGATAGCCCTCGGCATGCTGTCTGGCCACCTGCGTGGCGAACGCGTGCGCGTCGGTGAGATGCGGGCGCAACTGACGCATGATGTCGAATGCGGGAAGCAGTAACTCGGGCGTGTCGAGGTGAACGAAGCGAAGCGAGGCGGGCATAGGCGTCTCCATGAGGAACGACGCTCACGATACCCCGCGCACGGCTTAGTCGGTAGAGCCAAGAATCGGCAATTCGATTGAGCCATCGGGCGTCGTTTCGCGTCTGTCGTCAGCTTTCTAACCCGTTCTCGTCAACGCGACGATAAAGTCGAGAAATACTCTTGTCCTGGCCGGCGTGTGGTGCCGCGACGGATGATACGCATAGAGCGGGAAGCGCTCGTCCGGCCAGTCCGGGAACAGGTTGACGAGCCGCCCCTCCCGGATCAGATGCTCGCCTCCGAGCAGAAGCATCTGCGCGACGCCGGAGCCGGCCAGGCACGCGTTGAGGAGCGCGCTTGGATCGTTCACCGTAAGCCGTCCATTCGTCTCGACAACGATCTTCTTGCGCTTGCGATGAAACTCCCACGGATACGGTTTGCCGGTATCCGGGTTCCGGAATTCAAGACACCTGTGTATCCCGAGTCCCAGTTCCTGAGGCTCCGCCGGCCGCCCCCGGCGAGCGAGGTACGAGGGCGATGCGACGGTGACCACCGCGGTGTCGAGGAGCTTTCGCGCAATCAGGCTGGATGAGCGAGGTTCGCCGAATCGCAAGGCAAGATCGAAGCCGTCCATGACGAGATCGCCGAGCTGATCTCTGGCGATGAGTTCGAGTTCGAGCTCAGGGTGCGCATCCATGAATTCGTCGAGCTTCGGGCCCAGAATGATTCGCGAGAAAACCGGGTCGAGATTGATGCGAAGCTTCCCGCGCACTGTCGCGGCGCCTCCTGCCGCGGCTGCGGCCGCTTCCTCCATGCCCCGCAAGTGCGGCATGACCTGCTCGTAGAAGCGCCGGCCCTCTTCAGTGAGGGAAACGGCGCGAGTCGTCCGATTGAAGAGCCGTGTTTTGAGCCGCTTTTCGAGTCGAGCGATGGCGCGGCTGACGCCGGGCGGCGACATACCCATCAATTCGGAAGCGGCCGCGAACGTCCCCGCATCGACGACAGCGGCAAATACGCTGATACCGCTAGAGAGATTCTCGCTGGACGATCTCATGGGCGCTGCATCCTGGCCATTGGCTGCCTCCGCACAGTGCGTCAAAACCGCACTATGCCGCATTAGTAACCACGAGTCACTTCACAAGTGTCATTCGTGTCATTTAGTTTCTCATCGCGTTTGCCCACAATCCATCCCGACAGTGCGTTTCAACGTTATTTATCTACGCGAGGAGAAGCTGCAATGTATGCAATCACAGGGATAACAGGAAAGGTCGGTGGCGCGGTGGCGCGCACGTTGCTCGCCGCGGGCCAGCCGGTGCGCGCGGTTGTACGCGATGCCACCCGGGCACGTTCGTGGGCTGAACGCGGATGTGAAGTGGTGACCGCCAACATGGACGACGCGGCGTCGCTTACCGCCGCTTTCGAGGGCACGCAAGGCGTCTTCATTCTGCCGCCGCCGGAGTTCGATCCGTCGCCCGGCTTTCCCGAAGCGCGTGTTGTCATTGACGCCGTGCGCGGTGCGCTTCAGTCGGCGGCGCCCGGCAAGGTGGTTTGCCTGTCGACGATCGGCGCGCACGCCACTGAAACCAATCTGCTCACGCAACTTACGCTGATGGAGCAGGCGCTTCGCGATTTGCCGATGCCCGTGACTTTCTTGCGTCCCGGCTGGTTCATGGAAAACGCAGCATGGGACGTTGCGCCGGCGCGGGACAACGGAGTGATCTCCAGCTTTCTGCAACCGCTCGACAAGGCCGTGCCGATGGTCGCGACTGCTGACGTCGGCCGCGTTGCCGCGCAATTGCTTCTACAAAACTGGCGCGGCGTGCGTGTCGTCGAGTTGGAAGGGCAACGCGTGAGCCCGAACGATCTGGCGCAGACATTTGCCCAGGTGCTCGGTCGCCCGGTTCGTGCGGAGGCGGTGCCGCGCGAAACGTGGGACGCGCTGTTTCGATCCCAAGGTATGAAGGAGCCGCTGCCGCGTATGCGTATGCTCGACGGGTTCAATGAAGGATGGATCTGTTTTGAAGGCGACCCAGTCGACATCGTCAAGGGCGAAGTGGAACTGGAAACCGTTCTGCGAGATCTCGTCTCGCAGGCGGCCTAAAGATCGGCTCGTGCTCTGATCGACGGGCGAGAAAACGTGAGCAAGCCGCGCGCAAGTTGGCGCCGCATGTCCGGAAACGCCCGTCGCACGGGCCTGAGCCGCCGATAGCGCAAGCCGGGCGATGCGAGTATGGAATGTGAGCTTTTACTCGTAACATCCTCCGTACGGAACGCAGCGAGCGATCCGATTCAACGGAGATCGACATGACCGATATCGCTACCAGCATGAAGCTCAATCACGTAAGCTTCCCTTCATCCGACGTGAGCGCCACCGCCACCTTTTTCGAGGACCACCTAGGCTGTACGGTTGCCGCGCGAGGGACGAGTTGGTTTCTGAAACGCCCCGGCTTCGACATCGTGATCGATGACGCCGCCGACCATCCAGTCGAGTGGCCGCACAACTTTCATATCGGCTTCGAGCTAGCTTCTCTCGACGAGGTTCGCGCGCTTTACGAGCAGATGGCCGGCGCCGGCGTCGTGATGAAGACCGGCGTGTTCAAGCATGAACGCGGCTCGCGGTTTTTCTGCGAGGTGCCCGGTGGCGTTCTCGTCGAAATCAACACGCGTTCGGATGCCGACGAGAAATATCGCGGCACTTTCGATCGCTAACGTTCTCGACGACCGAGCCGCGGAACGCCGAACGCCAAGCCGCGCCGCAATCAGAAACTCACAAACGCCTGCACGAGCCGGTTAAATGCGCCAGCGTTCGACACATTCATACCGTGCGACGCACCGGCGATGGTTTGCCGCTCCGCATAGTCGATCCACTCCGCGAGCTTGTCGACGTTGTTGCGGAACATGCGCGGGCTGCGCTGGCCATCGATCAGCAGCGTCCTGCACTTCACGCCGCGCGCGGTTTCGCGGGAATAGGCGGGCAACGGATCGCGGAGCTGCTTGGGCAGCGTGCCCGCGTTGTCGATCGCCATGGTGCGGAACGCAGTCGGGCTCTTGCGCCACGCTCCGGGCATGCTCACCGAGTCGACGAAAAGCTCCAGGCCCGCGTCGATCTGCTGGCTCTCGATGAGTTCAGCAACGCGCGCGCGCAGCACATTGGTCGTGGCCGGCAACGTCGCGTCCGGCATGCCGTCGATCTGCAGCGGACCGCCCGGATCGGCGAGCGTCAGCGTTTTCACGAGCCGCGGATAGTCGCGCGCAACATGAAACGCGACACAGCCGCCGCGCGAATGACCGACCAGATGCACGGGCCCAAGATCGATCGCCTCGATGAACTCGGCCAGTTCACCGACATGCGTCTGCCAGCCGAACTCGCCCTGAATGCACGCCTCGCTGGCCGGCCAGTAGTGGCTCAGGCTCACCGAGATGCAGCGGAAATGCTGCGAGAGCGCCGCCATCTGCGCGTTCCAGTAGCGGTAGTCGCACAGCGAGCCGTGCACGAACACGAGCGGCTCGCCTTCTCCGCACTCGACATACGGCACGCAGATGCCCGATGCGATGGTCGCAAACGACAGTTCGGGTACGGCAAGCACTGAGAGGTCGGTACGGGCGTTCATGGACTGGCTCCTTTGCGGCCACTATGCCCCATGTCGCAACTTTAGAAAATCGCGTAATATTGATCGAATCTATCTATTTTTCTGATACCAACCCCTTGAAAGCTCTCGACCTGGACGTGATGACCATAATCGTCGCCGTCGCTGATACCGGCAATATCAGCCGGGCGGCGGAGGTCGTGCATCGGTCGCAATCGGCGGTGAGCATGCAGATCAAGACGCTCGAAACCGCGCTGGGCAAGCCGCTGTTCGTGCGCAAGCCGCGAAACGTGGTGCCCACGCAAGACGGCGAAGTCCTGCTGACCTACGCTCGCCGCATGCTCGCCTTACGAGACGAAGCCTGGGCGGCGGTGGTTCGGCCGGACGTGACGGGGCGCGTGAGCATCGGCGTGCCGGACGATTACGCGTCGTCGCTGCTGCCGCCGATCCTCAAGAAGTTTTCCGCGACCTATCCGAAGGTGGAGATTCAGGTCGTCGGTTTGCCGAGCGTCGCGCTCGCGCCGATGGTGAAAGACGGTTCCGTCGATCTGGTGTGCGCGACGCGAGTCAAGGGTTTGTCGGGCGAATTCATTCGCCATGAACCCATGGAGTGGGCGGCCGCGCCGAGCGCCGATGAAATATGGCGCGAACGTCCGTTGCCGATCGCCGTGTTCCTGCCGGGCAGCGTCGCGCGCGAGAACGCGATTCGCAGCCTGGAGCGCGCGAAGATTCCCTACCGCACCTCGTATGAAAGTCCGAGTCTGCTGGGTCTGCTGTCGATGGCCGAGGCGGGGCTCGCGATCGTGCCGCTCGCGCGCTGCGCGGTGCCGGCACACTTCACGCTGCTCGGGCGCGCGCACGGCTTGCCCGAAATCACCGCGCTTGAAATGGTGCTGGCGCGCAGCACGGCTTCGAATCGCCCGCCGTGCGATTTTCTGGCGGAGAAGATTGTCTCCGAGTTGAGGCGTTAGCTTTGTTGGCGTGCGTCCGGTTGGCCGGATTCATGCACCGATTTCAGCGGCTTTGAGCGCTGCTCTCGCATTCGACTCGTCTTCGCGACCGAACATGCCGATCAACACGATCTGCGATTGAGCGGAAGTGCGGGCCGGCGACGCGCTGATCACCACGCGGTTGCCGACCACATGCAGTTCATGCAATGCGCCGTCGCTCTCCAGTCGGACAAAACCTTTCGCACGCAACAGCTTCGCAGAGAAACTCCGCAGCGCGTCCTTGAGTTTCTTGCGGCTCAGGTACGCGTCGGTGACAAATGAAAAGCTGCACAGATCGCGCGGGGTAGGAGAGGCGGACAGTGGCATCGCGCCGATAGGGCGCGCGGGTAGTGCATGCCCCTCCTCGAAGACCAGGCCGAGCGGCACGGCTGCGTGCGTCGCTTGCACGATGACACGGCTGTTCGCCAGCGCTTCAACGCGCGCTTTGACAGCCTCGCGCGCGGGCTCGCCAAGCAGATCCATCTTGTTCAGCACGATGGCCGTGGCGCCCGCGATCTGCCGCTGCGCGATATCGCCGACATAAGGATCGGCCAGCGTTTCTTCGACGCGCTCCGCATCGACCAGCACGACGATACCGTCCAGACGAAACGCGCGATCGAGCAAGCCGATCTGCGCGATACGCACCGGGTCGGAGACGCCGCTCGCTTCGATGATCAGCAGATCGGGCGCGTCAGTGCGCGAACTTATGGCAAGCAGCGCCTCGACCAGCCGGCCGCCGATCGAACAGCAGACGCAGCCGTTTTCCAGATTGATCACGTCGTCGGTGCGCTGGCGGATCAGCGAAGCGTCGATATTGATCGAGCCAAAGTCGTTGACGAGGACGGTGATGCGCCGCGATCCGGCATTGCTCAGAATATGGTTGAGCAACGTCGTCTTTCCGGCGCCGAGATAACCGCCGATGACGACGAGCGGAATCGCGTTCATCCCGCCGGCGCCTGGAAAATGCGGCCGCCGAGCACCGTGCCCCACACTTCCAGATCCTTCAGACGTTGCGGCGCGACTTCGGCGGGGTCTTCGGCGAGCACCGCGAAGTCCGCGAATTTGCCGACTTCGATGCTGCCCACCAGGTGATCCATCTTGAGCGTGTAAGCTGCGCCGAGCGTGATCGCGCGCAACGCGTCGGCGATCGGCACGCGTTCGTTCGCACCGAGCACGCGCCCCGACGCGGTTTCGCGCTGCGACGCGCACCATGCGGTGAAGAGCGGATTGAGCGGCGTGATGGGCGCGTCGGAATGGAACGCAAACGGAATGCCCAGGCGGCGCGCAGACTCCGCCGCGTTCATGCGATTCGCGCGGTCCGCGCCCATGGTCTGCGTATAGTGCGCGTCGCCCCAGTAATAGAGGTGGTTCGAAAAGAAATTGATGCACAGGCCGAGGCTCGCCGCGCGCGCGAGCTGGCTCGCGTCCGCCATTTGACAGTGCTGCAGCGTATGCCGGTGATCGCGTCGCGGATGAAGTGTGAGAAGCCGCTCGAACGCGTCGAGCACGAGTTCGGTCGCCTCGTTGCCGTTGGTGTGCACGTGCAGTTGCAGGCCCGCTTCGTGAAACGGCGTGAACACTTCGACGAACTGGCTCGGCGGAATCAGCCACAAACCGTTGGGCTTGCCGTTCAGATAGCCGGGCCATTTCAGGCGCGCGGTGAAGCCCTGAATCGAACCGTCGACGATAAACTTGACGGGCCCGAAGTGCAGCTTCGGCGTGGCGGTTTCCATCGCCGAGAGCACCCGTTGGGCGCCGCCTTCAGGGCTGCGTTGCGGCGCGAAGGCGGGCACGATACGTACGGGAAAATCCGCGCTCGCGGTCACTTCGCGCAGATTGCGATTACCGGTTTCGGAGAAGTCGTTGACCAGATCGGTCGCGGTCGTCACGCCGGCGAGTTGCGCGACGCGGCCGAAGTTCCAGATGGCCTGCGTGCTTTCGCTCGCGGCGATCGAGAGGCCGGCACCGATCACGCGGTAGACCGGGAACATGGCGGCGAACTCCTGCAACTCGCCGGTCGGCTGGCCGCTTTCGTCCTTGTCGATGCCGTCGATATCCGTTTCTTCATCGATGCCGGCGCGCGCGAGCATCGGCGAATTGACGTTCATCAGGTGCACGCTCGCATGCAGGATCACGATGGGCCGCTCGGCTGACACGGTGTCCAGTTCGCGCACGCTCAGGCGTTGAGTGCCGAAGAAGATAGGATCGAAGCCCCATGCGAGCAGCGGAGCGTCGGCCGACGTCATTTCGGCTTGCGCCGCCTTCAGGCGCTCGATCACGGCGTCCAGCGATGTCAGGCCAGGCCAGCGCCGGCCGTCGGGGCCGCGGCGGTCGTAGTAGCCGACATAGACGGCGTCCCACATCGCGCCTTCCATCAAGTGGCAGTGGCCTTCGACGAAGCCGGGCATCAACACTTTATCGCTGAACGTATCGACGATTTCGGCATCGCCCCATTGCTTCACGTCGTCAGCGCCGCCTACCGAGAGAATCTTGCCGTCGCGAATCGCCACATGCGTCGCATAGGGTTGCATGGGATTCATCGTCACGATCTTCTTCGCGACGAAGACTTGTGTAGGGCGCTTCTCTTCTCGTTGAGTCATAGGTCGGTGATTGAAGTTCGTTTCAGCCCGGTTTCAACTGAGCGCGTGCGCACGGCTCGGTTTCGCGGTGAGGTTCACGGCGGTCAGCACCAGCAGGTTCACGCCGAGGCATACCAGCCCCAGATTGAAGCCGCCGAGATCGATCTGCAGCACGTACAGGATGATCGCCAGCAACTGCCCGGTCAACATGCCGGAGGCAATCGCGGACGGCCGCACGCGCAATCCGAACAGAACCACGATCACGCCGGGGAAGAATTGCGTCACGCCGTAATACGTGGTGTTGATCAGCGTGAGCATCAGATTCGGCGTGAGCAGTGTCATCACGATCGACACCAGCAGATACAGCACGATCACCACTTTCGCGCTCGTCTTCTGGCGAGCTTCCGGCATGCCCGGCAGCAGATTGCGTGTCACGATCGGCCCGATCGCGAGACAGATGCCGGCCAGCACGAGCAAACCGGACAGCGACGCACCGGCCGCGACGAGTCCGAGCAGCCAACCCGGCAGCAAACGGATCGCGGCAGCGAAGAACGCTTCGTTTGGCGAGGCGAGATGCAGGTTCTGACTGATCGCGTAGTACGACGCGACCACGAGAAACGGATACATCAGCATGTAAAGCGGCATCGCGACCTGTGTGCGGCGGATCGTGTTCGCGCTTTTCGCGGTAAAGAAGTTCTGCACCGCGAACGGCATGACGTAGAAGCCGAGCGACTGGAACAGCATGGTGCTCATCGAGAAGGTCAACTGGTGCGAGTTCATCCGATTGCTGACATGCTGGCTGGCGGCATGAAAGACGTCGGTCACGCCGACTTCCATCGACACGGCAACGCCGGTGACGACGATCGCGACGACCATCAGGATATCCTTCAGCACGGCGATATAAGCCGATGCCCGCACGCCGGCGATCGCAATGTAGGTGAAGGCGAGCAACGCCGCGAACAGAATCAGGTACAGCGGTTTGAAGTTCCACCCGAGTCCGTTCAACGCGGCGACGAGTCCGGTGAACTGCAACTGCCCCCACGGCAGCAGAAAGACAATCGCGGAGCCCGCGACGATCAGTTCGAGCGCGCGGCTCTGAAAATGCCCCTTGAACAGATCGGGCAGCGTGATCGCGTTATAGCGCTTGCCGGCTTGCCAGATCTTCGGGCCGATGAAATAGCCGACGGGATAGGCCAGCAGAATGTAGCCGAGAAACCAGACGCCGTAGGTCGGTCCCTTCGCATAGATGCCGCCCGGAAAACCGACCATCGTGCCGATGCTGTAGATCTCGCCGGCCGCGAGGAAGAACACGAGGTAGGCGCCGAACTGCCGCGACGCCACGAAGAAGTCATGCACGCTTTGCGGACCACGTCCCTTGTTCGAACGGATCGCGAGGTAAAGCGAGAAAGCGAGGAAGCCGAGAAAGACTGCGGTGGCCATCCGGACACTCCTTTAGCTGTTTTGCGGGTGGGACTCGTCGTGGCGGCAGTCGAACACGCGCCAGCAGATCATCAGGCACCCCGAGGTGAGGATGAACCACGCGAAGATCCAGGCGTAGATGAACGGCACGCCCAACACGAAGCGATCGACGGACGCCACCCACGGCAGCAGGCCGACCACGCCAAGATAAGGAATGCCGAGTCCGATAAACAGTTTGAGCACGTTAACTCCTCGCAGCATGTGGCCAATGCCCTCAGTGTTGCCGAACAAAAAAACAGAACCATAGAGCCAGTTGACGGGAGTCGATGAGTCCAATTCAGCAGATGCCGCAGACGCTGCGAGATCCGCGTCACGGCGCGCTGCACCAGGCGAAAGCACCTCACTGGACCTACCGGCTAAAAAACCCCCTGCCTACAATTTCCTCACGAAATCGCCGGCCACCGGCGGCGTCTCATGCCTTATCGAAACGAACGCGAAAGCGATAGTCATCCAGGAGGAGAAAGCAATGGCTCAAACACAGACCCCGCTGCAGCACGTCACGGCCGAAACGCTGGCCGCGTTTTCCGATGCGTTCAATCGTCATGACGCAAACGCGTTGATGACTTTCATGACCGACGATTGCGTGTTCGATGCAGCGGGCGGTCCGGAAGTCTTCGGCACGCGCTTCGTGGGCCGTGAGGCGACGCGTGCGGCTTTCGAAGCCGTCTTCAAGACCTTTCCCGACGCGCATTGGGGGCAAGGCCGCCATTACGTGAGCGGCGAGCGCGGCGTGTCCGAGTGGGTGTTCACGGGAACGCACGCGGAAGGCTGGCGCATCGAGGCGGAAGGTTGCGACCTGTTCGAATTCCGCGACGGCCTCATCGCTGTCAAGCGGGCCTTCCGCAAGGAACGTCCGAAGCAGAACCTCGCACGCTGATCGGGAGCTTCACATGGAGCACAGTGAAATCGAACGGGTCGCGCAAGGCATGCCGTCCGGCCGCGAAGACGATACGCGCTACGATCCGGCGTACGACCCGCTGGTGTCGCCCGGGCCGGGCTGGGGCAAGCAATACGCGCCGACCTACTGGGTCGCGACCGCGGGCACGCCGCCCGAAGACGACGGTCCGATCACGGCGGACGTCGACGTGGACGTGGCGATTATCGGCGGCGGCTATACCGGGCTCGCCACGGCGCTCTGTCTTGCGCGGGAGCACGGCATCAAGGCGGTCGTGCTGGAAGCCAACAAGACGAGCTGGGGCTGCAGCAGCCGCAACGGCGGCCAAGGTCAGAACGCCTCGGGCCGGCTGTCGCGTTCGCAATGGATCGAGCGTTGGGGTAAAGACGTCGCGTTGAAAATGCACGACGAGATTCAGGAAGGGTTCGACAACTTCAAGTCGCTGGTCGCGGAGATCGATTGCGATCCGCAACCCGGTGGCCACTTTCTGATCGCGCACCGGCCGCGCATCATGCAGAAGCTCGCCGCCGAGGCCAAGGTCTGGAAGGACGTGTTCGGCTATCCGTCCGAGTTGATCGACAAGCAGACCTTCCAGCGCGAATATGTCAACGATCACGAAGCAGCGGGCGCGCTGCACGAGCCCGAAGGCATCGGCATTCATGCGTTGAAGCTCGCCTTCGGTTATCTGCGGCTGGCCCGCGAAGCGGGCGCCAAGGTGCATCCGGCGAGCCCGGTGCTCGGCTGGGAAACGATCAACGGCGTGCATCATTTGCGCACGCCTGGCGGCATCGTGCGCGCGCGCGCGGTCGGCATTGCAACGGGCGCGTATACGGCGCAAACACTGCACAACTCGCTGCGTAGCCGCATCATGCCGATCCTGTCGAATTCGATGGTCACGCGGCCCCTCACGAAGCAGGAAATCGACGCGTGCAACTTTCGCACGACCCAGGTGCTGACCGATACGCGCACGCTGCGCTTCTACTATCGCTTTCTGCCGGACAACCGCTTGCAGATCGGCAGCCGTTCCGCGATCACCGGCGCCGACGCGCCCAATTCGCGCCACTACGATCTGCTGGTGGAAGGCATGTTGCGCAAGTTTCCGGCCTTGCGCGGCGTCGCGATCGATTATTCATGGTGGGGCTGGGTGGACGTCAGCCACGACATGATGCCGCGCGTGTATCAGCCGGATCCAATGCAGACCGTGTACTACGCGCTTGGCTACGGCGGCAACGGCGTGTCGTATTCGCAGCAGGCCGGGCGGCGGCTCGCTGAACGTATCGCGGGAAAGGGCGCGAAACAGACGTTGCCGATCTTCACCTCGCCGTTGCCTGGGCACCCGTTCGCGCCATTCCGGCGAATCGGCCAGCGGATGCTGTATCAACTGTATTTCCGGCGCGACGAAAAGCCTTGATGCGGCAGGACGAAAATCGCCTACGCGCCGTGCGGCGCTGAACTTGCAACTTGGCGCTAGCAACTTGCCGCTCGCGCTGCGCAAACGGCGCGCCAAACAGCGCACACTTGCACCACGCACGAGAGTCGCGCGGTGCTTCATAAAAATCCTGGGCGGGACGCATGGGCGTCCCGCCCCATCCAGTATTGACGACGATAGGACTCGGGCGGCCGCGAAAGCAGGCCGGCCCGGTCCGCGATCGGATAACGGAATTGGAGGTGACATGCAGCGATCTACAGACACAACGGAATTGAAGGCGGGCCTCAAACAGCGCCACATGACGATGATCGCGCTCGGCGGCGTGATCGGCGCGGGGCTCTTCGTCGGCAGCGGCGTGGTCGTGCAACAGGCCGGCCCCGCGGCCGTGCTGTCGTTTCTGATCACCGGCGCGCTGGTCGTGCTGGTCATGCGGATGCTCGGCGAAATGGCTTGCGCGATGCCGGCCGTCGGTTCGTTCTACGAATACGCGCGGCTCGCGTTCGGCGGCAAGCGCGCGTCGGGCAACCTCGCCGGTTTTCTGACCGGCTGGATGTACTGGTATTTCTGGGTCATCGTCGTCGCGGTGGAGGCCGTGGCCGGGGCGAAACTCGTGCAGTTCTGGCTGCCCGACGTTCCCGCGTGGGCGATCAGCCTCGTGTTGCTGGTCACGCTCACGGCGACCAACCTCGTCTCGGTCGGCAGTTACGGTGAATTCGAGTTCTGGTTCGCGTCGATCAAGGTCGCGGCGATCATGGTGTTCCTGTTTCTCGGCGGCATGTATGTGCTGGGACTGTGGCCCGCGGCGAAGCACGTCACCGCCGTTCTGCCGACGCTGCTCTCGCACGGCGGTTTGATGCCGAAGGGAATCGGACCCGTGCTGAGCGGCGCGGTTGCGGCCACGGGCTTTTACTTCGGCGCGGAGATCGTCACGATCGCGGCGGCCGAAGCGCAGGAGCCGGCCAAGGCCGTCGCCAAAGCGACGAACTCGGTGATCACGCGCGTGCTGGTGTTTTATGTCGGCTCGATTCTGCTCGTCGTCGCGCTGGTGCCGTGGAATTCCCCGAAGATGGCGACGCCGTATGTGAGCGCGCTCGATGCCATGGGTATTCCCGCCGCCGCCAGCGTCATGAACGCCATCGTGCTGACCGCGGTGCTCTCCGCGCTCAATTCAGGGCTCTACGCCGCGTCGCGGATGATCTTCGCGCTGACACGCCACGGCGACGCGCCCGCCGCGCTCGCCAAGGTCAATCGTCGCGGCGTGCCGGTTCGCGCGATTCTGATCGGCACCGTGTTCGGTTATGCGTCGGTGGTGATGTCGTATGTGTCGCCGGACACCGTCTTCGCCTTCCTCGTGAATTCGTACGGCACGGTGGCGATTTTCGTCTACGTGCTGATCGCGATCTCTCAACTGAAACTGCGCGCTCGCATCGAACGGGATGCGCCGGAGAAGCTGCGCGTCCGGATGTGGTGCTACCCGTACCTCACGTGGGTCGCGATCATCGGCATGGTCGGCATTCTGGTAGCGATGGCGTTTATTCCCGAGCAACGTCAACCGTTGTGGTTCGGAGTCGCGAGCCTCGGCGTGCTGCTGCTCGCTTATCTGCTGCGCGTCCGCAAACCCGATGCCGGGTTTCGCGAACCGGACACGCTGGAATACCGGCACCACCACTGAAATCAGCGTTACGCCATCGTTTTAAAAAACGAGATGATTTGTATCGAAAAAAGAAAGTGCGTATGATGGACCGACAAGGCCGCGCTGCCAGCTTGCTGAGCGCCGGCCTTCGTCGTGACGAAGTGCGAGGAGACCGCAGTGACCGATATCGTGACAGGCAAGCCAGACCGGATGGTCTCGGTGCGCACGCTGTTTGGCATCGACTCAGGCTTGATGGTGCCGGCCTTTAGCGAAAGGGACGACCACGTTCCGGAAATCGACGAGGTGTATCGCTTCAATCCAGAAGTGACGCTGGCGATTCTCGCCGGCTTCATGCGCGAGCGCCGCGTGATGGTGCAGGGCCTGCACGGCACCGGCAAATCCACTCATATCGAACAGGTGGCGGCGCGCCTGAACTGGCCGTGCGTGCGCGTGAATCTCGACGGGCATATCAGCCGTCTCGATCTCGTTGGCAAAGACGCGATCATCGTGCGCGACGACGTGCAGATCACCGAATTTCAGGAAGGTATCGTGCCGTGGGCGCTGCAACGTCCCATGGCGTTGATCTTCGACGAATACGACGCGGGCCGTCCCGACGTGATGTTCGTGATCCAGCGCATTCTCGAGCGCGACGGCAAATTCACGCTGCTCGATCAGAACCGCGTGATTCATCCGCACCCGTATTTCCGGCTGTTCGCTACGACCAACACGGTCGGCCTGGGCAATCTGAACGGTCTTTACCACGGCACGCAGTTGTTGAATCACGCGCAGCTGGACCGTTGGAACGTGGTCGCCACGCTCAACTATCTGCCGCGTGCCGAGGAAGCCGGCATCGTGCTGGCGCGCGTGCCCGAACTCGCCGACGAGACCGGCCGCGCGCTGATCGAGTCGATGATTAGCGTGGCGGAGCTAACGCGCAAAGGCTTCGCCACTGGCGATCTGTCCACGCTGATGTCGCCGCGCACCGTGATCGACTGGGCGGAAAACTGCCAGATCTTCCGCGATCCGGCCATGGCGTTTCGCCTGACCTTCGTCAACAAGTGCGACGAAGCAGAGCGGCCCATCGTGGCCGAGTATTTCCAGCGCTGCTTCGATAGGGAACTGGAAAGCGCGGCGGAGCGCGAGATGCGCTCGACGGTGCCGCAATGACGCCTGCCGAGCGGCAAGCAGCACGCCGCGCCGAACAGCGTCAGAACCTGTGCGCGGCGGCGGTGCGCGCGTTGACCGGGGACGCGGAGCTGCATTACCGCGCCGGCCGTTTATATCGTGGTCTGCGTCCGGTGCATCTGCATGCGCCGCATCTGCGCATGGACGCGCAACCAGATGATCTGCGTTCCCTGCGCGGCGCCGCGGACGGCGCAGCATTACGCCTCACGCATTCCGACGCGAAGCTCCACGCGAGTCTGTGTCCAGGCGAACCGGCCGAGCCGGTGGAGCGACTCCTGTTCGAACTGTTCGAGCAATTACGTTGCGAAGCGCTAGCGCCGGCCAGCATGCCGGGACTCGCGCAGAATCTGCGCCATCGCTTCGAAACATGGTCGCGCGCTTTCTATCGCACGGGACTGACCGACGGCCATCTCGGCATTCTGCTTTACACCGTGGCGCAGATCGTCTGGTCGCGTCTGTCAGGCTGGCCCGTGCTGGAAGAAACAGAAGGTCTGATCGAAGCCACCCGCGCCGCGATCACACCGACCTTGGGCGTGCCGCTCGCGGCGCTGCGGCGGCATCGAACGGAGCAGGGCGAGTTTGCCATTCATGCGCTCGAATTGGCCCGTCTCGTCGGCCAGATGATGCGTGACGCCCGTGCACAGTCCGTCGAGGGAGACGACGAGCCGGCGCCCGAAGACGACGAAGCCGTGCGCGCCATGTTCGCGCTCTGGTTCGATACCGACGAAGGCGAGCAGCTCGACATGGGCCTTGCCGCCACCGGCGACAGCCGCGTGCTCAGAGACGCGGAGCATCGCTACCTGGCTTACACCACGCGCTACGATCGTGAGTTCATGCCGGGCTCGCGCATCCGCGGCGAGTTGCTGGCCGAATACCGCGACCAGCTCGACAAGCGTATTGCCGCGCAGCGCATCAACGTGCCGCGACTCGCGTATGCGCTCAAGGCGGCGCTCGCCGTGCCGCAACGCGACGGCTGGTCGTTCGGCGAAGAGCGCGGCCGTATCGACGGCCGGCGTCTCGCGCAGCTGGTCAGTTCGCCGGCCGAGCGGCGTCTGTTTCTGCTCGAGCGGTACAAGCCGCTCGCCGATTGCGTGGTGAGCTTTCTCATTGATTGTTCGGGTTCGATGCGCACGTATATCGAGCCGGTGGCGCTGCTGGTGGACGTGCTCACTCGCGCGCTCGATCAGGCGGGCGTCGCCAGCGAGGTGCTCGGTTTCTCGACCGGCGCCTGGAATGGCGGCCGCGCGCGGCAAGATTGGCTGGCCGGCGGCCGGCCGTCTCATCCGGGGCGGCTCAACGAGGTCGCTCATCTCATCTTCAAGGATGCGGCGACGAGCTGGCGGCGCGCTCGCGCCGACATCGCCGCATTGTTCAAGGCCGATCTGTTTCGCGAAGGCGTGGACGGCGAAGCGGTCGACTGGGCCTGCACGCGGCTGCGAGCGCGTGCCGAGGCGCGGCGGATTCTCGTCGTGATCTCGGACGGCAGTCCGATGGACAGTGCCACCGCTCAGGTCAACGACACCTACTATCTCGACAATCACCTGAAGCAGGTCGTCGAACGCAACGAAGCCGCGCGCGATGTCGAGTTGCTGGGCCTTGGCGTCGGACTCGATCTCAGTCCGTATTACCGCCGTTGCCTCGCGGTCGATCTGTCCACGCCGCCTGACATGTCGTTGTTTGCGGAACTCGTTGGCTGGATCGGGGCGCGGCGCTAGGGCGCTAGGCCGCTTGTGTCCGCGGCGTCTTAGCGGAGCAGCTGCTGCAACGCGTGCAGGATCAGCGAGCCGCCGATCACCACCAGAATCGCGTACGCGATGCGGCGCGTCACCACACTCGACAGCGGCGGCGGATACTGCCGCGCTACGAGCGTCATCAGCGCGACGACCGGGACTGCGAACGCGGCCTGCATCCACACATCGGCGTCGAGTTGGCCCAGGTACGCGCTGAACAGCGTGCGAATGGTTGAAGTCACCGTAAAAATCAGAATCAACGCGTAGCGGATCTGCACGAGCGAGAGCGGCTGGCGATAGAACTGAAAAATCAACGGCGGCCCGGATACGCCGAACATCCCGCTCAGCAGACCGCCAAAGAGGCCGCTGACAAAAAAACTTCCGTCTCCTGAGCGGCAAGCGAGCGGCGTTGGCCGCAGCGCCGCGCTTAAGCCGCCATACAGCACCACGGCGCCCAGCAGCAGTTGCAACATGCTGGACGCCGCAGTGCTCAACAGATTCAGCACCAGCACGCCCGCTACGACCGACGGCAGAATGCCCAACGTAGCGGCGCCGACCGCCCGCCAGTCGATGTGATGCAGTTTGCCGGGCAAGGCAGTCGCGCTGTTGGCGAGCGTCACGAGGCTGAGCAACGCGGCGAGACTGGTCACCGGCGCCAGGTCCAGGCCGCTGGCGGCGCCGATCACGATCATGCTCAGGCCGAAGCCGGTGATGGTTTGAAAATAGCTCGCGACGCCCATCAGCGCGAGCAGAGGCAGCAACTTCTGAACGATCATGAATGGGACGGCGTGAGGAGGGCGTCGGGATGCGTCAGCGCGGCTTGCGCCTGGACCGCGGTGACAGCGGTGACGTAATAGATGTCGTCCGCGCTGCAGCCGCGCGAGAGGTCGTTGGCGGGCTTGCGCAGGCCTTGCAGCAAGGGGCCGATCGCCTTCGCGCCGCCGATCCGCTCGGCCAGCTTGTAGCCGATATTGCCCGCCTCGAGACTCGGAAACACCAGCACGTTGGCGTGGCCTTCCACCTGCGAATGCTTGACCTTGCGCAGCGCGATTTCGGAGACGATGGCCGCGTCGAGTTGCACGTCGCCGTCGATCGCGAGATGCGGGCGGCGTTCCTGCACGATATGGGTTGCATTGACCACTTTGTCGACTGCCGCATGATGCGCGCTGCCGCTCGTCGAAAACGACAGCATGGCCACGCGCGGCTCGTCCATTAGCAGGCTTTTTGCGCTGTCCGCCGCTGCCATCGCGATCTCGGCGAGTTGGGCGGCGTCGGGTTCCACCACGAGCGCGCAGTCGGAAAAGATCAGGCCGCCCTTGAGCGTGTGGAACGGTTCGCACAGCATCATCAGAAAGAAACTCGAGACGAGCTTGAATGATGGCGCAATGCCGATGATCTGGATCGCAGTGCGCACCACGTCGGCGGTGGTGTTGACCGCGCCGGACACGGAACCGTCGGCATGGCCGAGGCGCACCATCAGGTTCGCAAAGCATAGCGGGTTGAGGACTTCTACCCGCGCCTGTTCGAGCGTCATGCCTTTCTTGCTGCGCAATGCGAACAGTTCGTCGGCGTATAACGGTGCGAGCGCCGAAGTGGCGGGGTCGACCAGTTCCATACCGGATAGATCGACGTCGAAGCCGGCGGCGGCCTCGCGGAAACGCGTGGCGTCGCCCACCAGCAGAATGCGCGCAATGCCTTCCAGGCTCGCGCGCTGCGCCGCTTGCAGCACGCGCGGATCCTCGGCCTCGCTCAGCACGATGCGCATCGGCGAACGGCGCGCTTGTTCAATGATGCGGTTGATGGCTTTCATAGCGTGGCCGAGTGGAGAAATAGCGAGAACCTGGAACGAAGAAGCCGGAGACAGCGCGCGTGAAAAGAATGCGCGCTGCTTCCGGCCAGTGTGCGCGGCGGCCTAGGTCCGTTTGAACACGGAGGCCGCGCGCGCCGCAAAACACGCTCAGACGTAGTCCTTGTACTTGTCGAGCATGCGCACCGGCTTGGAGAGCGCGTCGCGGCGGAACGGATCGCCGAGTTCACGCGTACACATGATTTCGATGATGGTGGTCTTGCCGTGATTCATCTGCGCGTCGATCGCGCGCTTGAGCGCCGGGCCCACATCTTCGAGACGATCCACCACGATGCCTTCGGCGCCCATTGCGCGGGCAATCGCCGCGAAGCTCTGGTTGTCGAGTTCACCGGCGACGAAGCGGCGGTTGTAGAAATCCACCTGGTTCTTCTTCTCCGCGCCCCACTGGCGGTTGTGGAACACCACGGCCGTTACCGGAATGTTGTGGCGGACACAGGTCATGGTTTCCATCAGGCTCATGCCCCATGCGCCATCGCCCGCATACGACACGGCCGGACGATGCGGCGCGGCAACCTTGGCGCCGATGATGGTCGGAAACGCGTAACCGCAATTGCCCCAGCTCATCGCCGCGAAGAAGCTGCGCGGCTTGTTGAAGCGCAGATAGCTGTTGGCCACCGAATTGATGTTGCCGATGTCGGTCGAGACCATGACGTCTTCCGGCATGGCCTTTTCCAACTCGCGCAGCACCTGGCGCGGATGCAGATAGGTGCCGCCGCCAGGCGTGCGTTCGTGCTTCTGCTCCTCGATCATGTCGAGACTGTAGGCGTCGCGCTCGTGGGTCCAGTCGTCGAGTTCCTTTTCCCAGGCGGCTTTCTCGGACGCGATCTGAGCGCCGCGTTCCTCGCGCGTGGCGTCGCTTGCGAGCTTGCGTCCCGCAAGGCGTTCGGTCAGCGCGACGGCGGCTGCTTTCGCGTCGCCGCAGATGCCCACCGAAATCTTCTTCACCAGGCCGAGCATCTTGTGATCGGCATCGATCTGGATGATCTTCGCGTTGGTCGGCCAGTAGTCCATGCCGTGCTGCGGCAACGTGCCGAACGGTCCGAGGCGCGAGCCGAGTGCAATGACGACGTCGGCGCGCGACAGCAGCTTCATGGCCGCCTTCGAGCCTTGATAGCCGAGCGGGCCGCACCACAGCGGATGGTTGGCGGGGAAAGAATCGTTGTGCAGATAGCTGTTGACGACCGGCGCGTTCAAACGTTCGGCGAGCGCCTTGCATTCTTCGATCGCATCGGCCATCACCACGCCGCCGCCGGAAATGATCACCGGGAACTTGGCTTGCGCGAGCAGCTCGGCCGCTTCGTTCAGGCGTTGCTCACCGCCCGCGCCGCGATCGAGACGCTGCGGCTGCGGAATTTCCACCTTGACCTGACCATAGAAGTAATCGCGCGGGATGTTGAGCTGGGTCGGTCCCATTTCCGCCATCGCGCGGTCGAAGCAGCGGCCGGTGAATTCGGCCATGCGGGCCGGATGGGTGACGTGGCCTTGATACTTGGTGAACTCCTGAAACATGGGCAGTTGCTTGGCTTCCTGGAAGCCGCCCAGACCGATGCCCATGGTGCCGGCCTCCGGCGTAACGATCACGACCGGGCTGTGCGCCCAATAGGCCGCCGCAATGGCGGTGACGCAGTTGCTGATGCCCGGGCCGTTCTGGCCGATCACCACGCCGTGACGCCCTGAGACGCGCGAATAGCCGTCGGCCATGTGACCGGCGCCTTGCTCGTGCACGACCGGAATCAGGCGGATGCCGGCCGGCGCGAAGATGTCCATGGCGTCCATGAAGGCGGAGCCCATGATGCCGAACATATCGGTCACGCCGTTGGCCGCCAGGGTTTCGACAAACGCTTCCGACGGCGTCATGGCCTGCGGGCCACTGGCACGGTTGTCGGCGGTCGCGTCACGCGGGGAAGGATTCTGCTCGCTCATGGGGTGTCTCCAGCTCTTCGAGATAAGTGGAACAAAAAATACCGAAAAATGCTTGGTGTCTGAAATGTAGGCCAGCGGTTTGCGTCAGTCAACAAAAATTCAAATAAATGGAACGTTTTGTATCAAATAAATGTAGTGTTTCGTGAGGATGCAGTCTGCGTCTTGGTAGCGCCGGCCATTGCCGCGGCCTTACTGCCACGGCAACGAGTAAGTTTTGACGTTAGTGAAGCTCTTGATCGCTTCCTGAACGCCTTCCTTGTAGCCGAGCCCCGAGTCCTTGATGCCGCCGAACGGCGTCAGTTCGAGCCGGTAGCCCGGCACCTCGCGCACGTTCACGCTGCCCACCTCCAGCTCCGCGATAAACCGCGTGATGTAGTCGAGCCGGTTCGTGCAGACGGACGAGGACAGGCCGTAATCGGTGGAGTTGGAGAGTCGGATCGCTTCGTCGATATCGCGGAAACGGATGACCGGCGAAACCGGCCCGAAGGTTTCATAGCGAACGAGCGGCATATCCGGCGTGGCGTGATCGACCACGGTCGGCGAATAGAGCGCGCCGCGGCGCACGTTGCCGAGCAGCAGCTTCGCGCCGCGGCGCACGGCGTCGTTGACTTGCGCTTCGAAGAACTTCGCCGCGTCTTCGTCGATCACGGTGCCCATGTCGGTGGCGGGATCGGCCGGGTCGCCGTAGCGTATTGCGCGGGTCTTCTCCACCAGCAATTCGACGAAGCGCTCCGCCACCGCCTCATGCACGAGCATCCGCTTGATGGCGGTGCAGCGCTGCCCCGAGTTCTTGTACGAGCCGGAAACAGCCAGCGTGCTCGCTTCGTCGAGGTCCGCGTCTTCCATCACGATGATCGGATCGTTGCCGCCCAGTTCTAGAACCGCGCGCCGGTAACCCATCTTGTTCGCGATGTATTTGCCGATGGCGACGCCGCCCGTGAACGTAATCAGGTCGACGCGCGGGTTCGTGATGAGTTCGTCGGCGATGTCTTTCGGGTCGCCCGTTACCACCTGCAGCATCTGTTGCGGCAGACCGGCGCTGTAGAGAGTCTCGGCGAGCAGGCAGGTGGACAGCGGCACCTTTTCCGACGGCTTGACGACGATCCGGTTATTGGTCGCGATGGACGGCACGATCTTGTGCGCCACCTGGTTCATCGGATGATTGAATGGCGTAATCGCGCAGATCACGCCGAGCAGCGGCTCGCGCTGCGTGTAGACGCGGCGCTGTTTGCCGTGCGGCGTCAGATCGCAGGAGAAGATCTGGCCGTCATCCTTCAACGCTTCATTGGCGCCGAAAACCAATACGTCGCTGACGCGGCCCGCTTCGTATAACGAATCCTTTTTGCAGAGCCCGGATTCCGCGGTGATCAGGTCGGCGATTTCGTTTGTCCGTTCGCGCACGATATCCGCCGCGCGGCGCAGGATCTGCGCGCGTTCATAGCGTGTGAGTTTGGCGCGATACGCATGCGCATACTCGAAAGCGTGGCGCGCGTCGTCCACGGTGGCTTTGGGAACCGTGCCGACCAGTTCGCGCGTATAGGGGTTGAATACCTCGATGACCTCAGCGCGCGTGACCCTTTCACCGCCGATGCGCATGGCTTCGTGCCGGACTGCGGAAGGCATCCGTGGTTTGAAAATGGCGTTCACGCGGCCCCCTGGCTGGATTGACGATCGTGGAAGGTAAATGTCTTACCGTTGAGGTCGATAGTGCCGTTGGGGACGGCAGCGGGGTAGAGCCAGTGCGGGGGAGTCGCTGAGTCCAGCGCGGCGCGTCTACGGCGCGTCCGGAAAAGAGCAAGGGCCCAATGAAGGGCCCTTGTCAGCAGCATACGTGCAGCGTTGTCAAACTTTCCCTTTCCACGGCACCAGCACGCGCTCGATATAACGCATCAGCAAATCGAAGCACAGCGCAAAGAAGCCGATCACGATGATCCCCATGATCACCACGTCGCTCGCCAGAAATTCCGCCGCGTTGAGCACCATGAAGCCGAGGCCGCTGTTCGAGGCGACCATTTCAGCGGCCACCAGCGTCGTCCAACCCACGCCGATGCCGATTCGCATGCCGGTGAAGATCTCCGGCATCGCCGACTTCAGGATCACGTACAGCACCACTTGCGTACGCGAGGCGCCCATCGAATAGGCGGCATGAATCTGTTCGATCGACACCGAGCGCACGCCTGCGCGCGCCGCAATCGCGAGCGGCGCGAAGATCGCCAGATAGATCAGCAGCACCTTCGAAAATTCGCCGATGCCGAACCAGATGATGATGAGCGGCAAATAGGCGAGCGGCGGCAACGGCCGGTAGAACTCGATCGGTGGATCGAACGCACCGCGCGCGAAGCGGGACACGCCCATCATCACGCCGACGGGTATTGCCGTCACACAGGCGAGCGCGAACGCGCCGAACACGCGCAGCAAGCTGATGCCGGTGTGCTGCGCGAGCGTCGAGTTGGCGAAGCCCTCCGTGGCGACATAGATGAACTTCGCGTAGACGGCCTGCGGCGATGGCAGGAACAGCGGCTTGATCCAGTGCAGATTGGTCGCCGCGAACCAGAGCGCGATGAACGCGGCGACCGTGATCAGGCTCGTGGCGACGCTGCTGCCTTGTCCCGGCACGCCGAACGTGTCGCCGGGTCGGGCGGGCTTCTTCGCGAGCATACGAGGTCCACGGCCCGGTCTGCGGGGCGGCTGGATCGGCGAGTTCGTCTCCATTTGCGCGGCCTCGCCGTGCAACACGGCATGAGCGGATTTAGAACTAAACATGAGCGACTCCGGCCTCGGCGGCATGCATCTTCTCGTCGCCGTAGATGATGTTGAGAACCTGCTCGCGCATTGCGATGAAATCGGGACTCGATTTGATCGCCCGTGCGTCGCGCGTTTCGAGAAAACGACGGTTAAAGTCCAGTTCGTAGGTATGCGTGATACGGCCGGGACGCGGCGACATCACGATGAGCCGGCTCGCAAGGAACAGTGCTTCCTCCACACTGTGCGTGATGAAGAAGAACATCTTGTTGGTCTTCTTCCAGACGTCGAGCAGAAGCTCCTGAATGGTCTCGCGAGTGAGCGCGTCGAGCGCGGCCATCGGTTCGTCCATCAGCAGCATCGCCGGATCGCAGGTGAGCGCGCGGGCAATGCCGACGCGCTGCTGCATGCCGCCGGAGAGCTGATAGATCATGTGCTTGTGGAAGTCCTGCAAGCCGACCAGCGCGAGATTGCGCACGGCAATTTCGCGCCGTTGCGCGCGCGGCACGCCTTGCAGCTTGAGGCCGAATTCCGCGTTGTCGATCACGTTGAGCCACGGCAATAGCGCGTGCTTCTGGAACACCACGCCGCGGTCCGCCCCCGGCCCCGCGATAGGTTCGCCGCCGAGCAGCAATTCGCCGCGGCTCGGCGCGATGAAACCGGCCATTAGCGATAACAGCGTGGTCTTGCCGCAGCCGGATGCGCCCAGCGCGACCACGAAGTCACCCGAGCGGATGGTCAGGTTGATATCGTCGAGCGCCTGGACGGTCTGGCCGGGCCGTCGCCCCGGAAACACCACGCTCACGTTCCTGACAGTCATGTTTTCCATGTTGCCTCCCTATCCCCAAGAATCACGGTTACGTCATTTCAGTTTAGCGGCTGCTTCGGCATAGGCCGGCGTCACGAATTTCGAGTAGTCGGGCAAGACGGTGCTGATCTGCTTCTGGCTCTTCAGGAATTCCGACGTGTCCTTCAGCGCGAGCGCGGCGCGGCTCGTCGTACCGCCGCCAAGCCATTGCGCGGAGGCCTGCTCTTCGAGCGTGGGGAACGCATAGAGCGCCAGCGAGGCCGGCACGTCAGCCGGCGAGCCGCCGATCATCTTGGCGATGGCCGCGGCTTGCGGCGAGCTCGCGTTCCATTGCGAAGGATTGCTGCGGTATTGCTGGTCGGCGTCGGCGATCGCCTTGACGAGTTTGGCCATGAAATCCTTGTGTTCCTCGCCCCATTTGCGATCGACCGCAATGCCGTCGAAGGTCGGCTTGCCGAGTTTCGAGAGGTCGCCGGAGGTGATCAGCACCTTGCCGCTTTTCTTCAGTTCGGCGAGCGCGGGGTCCCACACATAAGCGGCGTCGATGTCGCCGCGCGACCAGGCCGCGACGATCTGATTGGGCTGCATGTTGAGAATCTTAAGGTCGGACGGATTGATGCCCCAGTGCTGCAGCGCGAACATGGTGTGATAGTGGGTCGTCGAAACGAACGGCACGCCGATGGTCTTGCCCTTCAGGTCCGCGGGCTTGGTGATGCCGGAGCCGTTGCGCACCACCATCGCTTCGGCCTGGTTGATGTTGTCGAGAATCCAGAAGAGTTGCAGATCGAGGCCCTGACTCACGGCCGCCGCGAGTGGGCTGGAACCGATCACGCCGACCTTGACGTCGCCGGATGCGAGCGCGGTCGCCACTTTTGCCCCGGATTCGAATTGCCGCCAGTTGATCTTGTAACCCGTGGCCTTTTCGATCGACCCGTTCGCGATGCCGACCACCCACGGGTCGACGATCTGCTGGTAGGCAATCGTGATTTCCTTGTCTTGCGCCTGGGCGGGCGTCGTGGCGAAACATGCCGTGGCGGCGCAAACCAGCGAAAGGACGCAGCGCGCCGTCCATTGGAACCACGGCCGCAATGTCGAGTTTTTATGGCGTTTCATAATAGGTCTCACAATAGGTATGAACAGCGGTTTGATCGGCGGTTTAAACAACGGGTTTCAACAGCGGCTGCCGGTGGAGCATGGAACTCGTATGACCACGAGGGGTGCTTGTCCCAATCGTCTTGGACGGGGTGAGTCGAGTATCGTCATTAAAAAATAGAGCAAGTTAGTGCCAGACGGCGCCGATCGTTGAGTCCACATCGGCGCGCCGAACCGTTCTGGCCGGCCCGCGCCGTCGCCGCTCACGCGGCAGAAGGCCGTCACGCGCAGCGTTGGCGTGACTGGCGCGGCTCTTTCACTTTCAGGAGGAAGCATGTCCAGCCGTACAGCGACGGCGCTTTGGACGCAGCGTTTTCAGCGTCCGGGCGACTCGAACATGAGCCTGCAGGGGCAAATCCGCCAGATGCTGGTGGCCGCGATTCTGGACGGCCAGCTGCCGCCGCAGACCGCGCTGCCGTCCAGCCGGGAACTGGCCGATCAACTGAGCGTCGCGAGAAATACGGTCGTGCTGGCGTACCAGCAACTCGTGGAGGAGGGCTATCTGATTTCGCGCGAGCGCAGCGGGCACTTCGTCAATCCGGCGATGCTGGAGGGCCGCCACGGCTTCAAAGCGGCGCAGACGGTGCCCGGCAGCGAGCAGGAGCATGCGAGCGCGCGCCCCGATTGGGCTCAGCGTGTCCAGCGGCGGCCGTCCGCGCAGCGCAACATCGTCAAGCCGGGCAACTGGCAGGATTACGAATTTCCCTTTATCTACGGGCAATTCGACCAGTCGCTCTTTCCGACCAACGACTGGCGCGAATGCTGCATGAAGTCACTGTCGGTGATGGAGATCCGCAACTGGGCGCCCGATCTGATCGGCCGCGACGACGACACGCTGATCCAGCAGATCCGCACGCGCGTGCTGCCCCGGCGCGGCGTGTTTGCGATGCCGGATGAGATCGTCATCACGATGGGCTGCCAACAGGCGTTATATCTGATCGCCGATCTGCTGGCGCGCGAACGCACCACGGTAGGCTTTGAGAACCCCGGCTATCCGGACGCGCGCAATATCTTCGAGAACCGCAACGCGCAACTGATACCGCTGCCGGTCGATGAAGGCGGCGTGCGCCCGGTCGACGACGCGCACCTGTTCGCCCAATGCGACTACGTGTACGTGACGCCGAGCCACCAATGTCCGACCACGGCCACCATGCCGATCGAACGCCGGCATGCCTTGCTGGAACTCGCGCAGAAGCACGACTTCGTGCTGATCGAGGACGACTACGAAAGCGAGAACAATTTTTCGGGCCTGCCGCATCCTGCGCTCAAGAGTCTGGACAAGGCCGACCGCGTGATCTATATCGGCAGTCTGTCGAAGACGTTCGCGCCTGGCTTGCGGCTCGGCTATATCGTCGGTCCGCGCGAACTGGTGCAGGAATTGCGCGCGTTGCGCCGGCTCATGGTGCGGCATCCGGCGGCCTACATTCAGCGCGCGTTCGCGACGTTTCTCTCGCTCGGGCATCACGACGCGCTGCTGCGCCGGCTGGCCCACGCTTATCGCGAGCGCGCGCTGGCGCTGATGGCGGCGCTCGACAAGTACCTGCCTGAAGCGCGTCACATCCCGATTACGGGCGGGGCGTCGTGCTGGGTGCAAGGTCCGCCCTGGCTCGACGCAGTGCGTCTTGCTGACGACGCCGAACAGCACGGCATTCTGATCGAACTGGGCGGCGTGTTCTTCATGGACGGGCTGGAGCAGAAGAACTGCTTCCGGATGGGCTTTTCGGCGATCAAGCTCGACAAGATCGACGCCGGCGTGCGCCTGCTGGCCGAACTCGTGCGCAAGCAGAAGCCCGCGCCTTAACCGCGTCTGAAGTCAAAGACGCGCGTTAAGGGCGCCCACGCATCAGAAGGTTGCCGCGAGTTCCTTGGCGGCTTCCTGAAGACGCGGCACGAATTCGAGCGCGCGCGAGAGCGGTGCGCGCGAGACCGGCGCATGCACGGCGATTGCGGCGATACAGGTGCCGTTCTCATCGACCACCGGCGCCGCTACGCACACGATGCCGGCCAGAAACTCTTCGTTATCGATCGCAATGCGTTTGTGCGCGGTGCGGTCGAGCTCCGCCTCCAGCAGTTCCGGATCGGTAATGGTGTTCTGCGTGAAGCGTTCGAGCTTCAGCGCGCGCACCAGCGCCGAGCGTTGTTCGCGCGGCAGCATGGCGAGCAGCAGCTTGCCGCTCGCGCTGCAATACGCGGGGACGTGCGAGCCGGGTTTGAGATCGAGGCGCAACGGCCACGGCGCTTCCATGCGGTCGAGGTACAACACCTCGGTTTCGTGCAGCATGGTGAGATTGCAGGTCTCGCCGAGATCGGCCACCAGACGCGCGAGGATCGCATGACGCAGGCGCCGCGCGCCGGAATGCCTCACCACACCCAACGCAAGCTGCGCGAGCCGCGGCCCGATCACGTACGCGTTCTTCTGGCCGGGCTCGCGGATCACGAGCCCGCCCGCCTCGAGCGAAGCGAGCATGCGATGCAGCGACGCCTTGGGCAGCGCGACATCTTGCGCGATGTCGGCAAGCGAAACCGGGCCGTCCGAGTTGACGAGGTGTTCGAGCAATGCAAACGCGCGCAGCGTCGGAGTATCCGCTTTGGTCATGCCTGCCGTTCCGGAAAATGGATCGGCGTCATTGTACAACCCGGCTTCAGGCCGCCCGGCCTTGGCGTTGCGGGTTGGGGACTCTGCCGCGTCCAACGGTTCGCTCATGGGAAAGGCCTCAGCGCTCATGGTACGGATGCTCCGTGGAAGGGCCGGCGGATAACAGAGGAGCCAGCTTCAACGCTGCATCCTTGAGCTTCGGCACGGCCTTGAGCAGGTCGTTCAGACTCGCGCGCGCGGTCGGCGCGTGAATCGCCAGCGCGGCCAGCACATGCCCCGCCGCGGCATCGCGCACCGGCACCGCAACCGCCACCATGCCGCGCACCAGCTCCTCGTTGTCGATACCGATTCCGCGCGCGGCGAGCCGGTCGAGTTCCGCTTCCAGCAGATTCAGTTCCGTCAGCGTGCCCTGCGTTCTGCGTTCCAGCGTCAGCCGCGCGAGTACGGGGCGGCGCTCGGCCGGTGGCATCTGCGACAGAAACAGCTTGCCGCTCGCAGTGCAGTGCAACGGCACGCGCGTGCCGGGCTGCAGATGCAGGCGCAGCGGCTCAGTGGTCTCCACGCGTTCGAGATAGAGCACGGTGTCGCGGTCGAGCGCGGTGAGGTTGCAGGTTTCCCCGAGTGCGTCCACCAGCGAGCGCAGCAGCGAACGGCAGGCGCGTCCGAAAGTGTTGTTGGATAGCGTGGTGAGCGCGAGTTGCGCCGCTTTCGGACCCAGTGTGATGCCACGGTCCGTGCCGCGTGAATCAGGCAGATGCATCACGTAGCCCTGCGCTTCGAGCGATTCGATCAGCCGCATCAGCGTGGCCTTGGGAATGTGCAGGCGCAGCGAGAGTTGCGAAAGCGAAAACGGCTGTCCCGCGCCCGCGAGTTGCTCGAGCACGGCCAATGCGCGCAGCGCCCGTGAATCCTCGGCGAGAGGTTCTCCACGTGGGGACGAGCAAAGTGCTTGCATACGCTTCCTGGCTGTCGATCGGTGGCTGTCCGACGTCCGCGTACGTCGCGCGTGCCGGCCGGTCATTTCTAAAAGTGAAACAAAAAACGCTGTTTCTGTTTCAGATGAGCCGATAGTAGCGGGAATTTCTTGAACAGGAAACGGGCTGAACATAAATTTCAACGAAACATACCGTTTTTTATAAAACATGCAGGAGACAGGTCACATGGCAGACCGATTCGACTTCGTCGTCGTCGGCGCGGGATCCGCGGGTTGCGTGCTGGCGAACCGGCTTTCCGAAGGCGGCCGCTACTCGGTGTGTCTACTCGAAGCCGGCCCCGCCGACCGCTTCATGTGGATTCATATTCCCATCGGCTATGGCAAGACGATGTTCCACCCGGTCTACAACTGGGGCTTCTATACCGATCCCGATCCGAACATGCACAATCGCCGGCTCTATTGGCCGCGCGGCCGCACGCTGGGCGGCAGCAGTTCGATCAACGGTCTGATCTATGTGCGCGGACAACGGGACGATTACGACAACTGGGCGCGGCTCGGCAATCGCGGCTGGAGCTGGCAAGACTGCCTGCCGTATTTCAAACGGCTGGAGCATAACGAACTGGGCGAAGGGCCAACGCGTGGTGTCGGCGGGCCGCTGTGGGCCTCGACGATCAAACAGCGCCACGAACTGGTCGATGCGTTTATCGCGGCATCGAATTCGTTAGGCGTGGCAAGCATCGATGACTTCAATACGGGCGATCAGGAAGGCGTCGGCTACTATCAGCTGACCACGCGCCGCGGGTTTCGCTGCTCGACGGCTGTTGCTTATCTCAAACCCGCACGGCAGCGCCAGAACCTGCACGTGGAAACCGACGCGATGGCCTCGAAGATTCTTTTCGAAGGCACCCGCGCATGTGGCGTGCAGTATCGGCAACACGGCGAGTTGCGCGAAGTGCACGCCAATCGCGAAGTGATCCTGACCGCTGGCGCATTGCAGTCGCCGCAATTGCTGCAACTGTCCGGCGTGGGACCGGCTGCGCTGCTGCGCGAGTTCGGCATTCCCGTGGTGGCCAATCGCGCGGGCGTCGGCGAGAATTTGCAGGACCATCTGCAAATCCGTCTGATCTATGAAGTGACGAAGCCGATCACGACCAACGATCAACTGCGCTCATGGACGGGCCGCGCCAAGATGGGCCTGCAATGGGCGCTGATGCGCAGCGGCCCGCTCGCGGTCGGCATCAACCAGGGCGGCATGTTTTGTCGCGCGCTGCCTGAGGAATCGGCGACACCGGATATCCAGTTCCATTTCTCGACGCTGTCGGCGGATTCCGCGGGCGGCAACGTCCACGACTTTCCCGGCTGTACGTACTCGATCTGTCAGTTGCGCCCGGAATCGCGCGGCGCGGTGCGCATTCGCAGCGCCGATCCGCGTGAGGCGCCGTCCATTCAGCCCAATTATCTGAACACCGATCTCGATCGGCGCACGACTATCGGCGGCGTGCGTTTCGCGCGCCGCGTCGCGGCGGCGCAGCCGATGGCCGGATTGATGAAACGCGAGGTGCGGCCCGGCGCGGACGCACAAACCGATGACGAACTGCTCGAGTTCTGCCGGGAGTACGGACAGACAATTTTCCATCCATCTGGTACAGCGAAGATGGGACCGGCGGGCGATCCGCTCGCGGTGGTCGATGAACGTTTGCGCGTGTACGGCACGCAGGGGTTGCGCGTGGTCGATTGTTCGATCATGCCGACGCTCGTGTCGGGTAATACGAATGTGCCGATCGTGATGGTGGCCGAAAAAGCGTCGGACATGATTCTGCACGACGCAAGCGGTGTCGATCGAGGTGTGGCGACGACGCCCGCGGCGAAAGTAGCCGCTTGATCCAGCAATTGAAGTAGCAGGTGCAACACGACGGCGGGCGAGGTCCGCCGCAATACGCAGTCGCGGGTCGTCAGGTAATGGACGTTTCGCGGTCTGCACATAAACCGCCCCGGAGGAGACAACTGGGGTTATCGGCCAGGCACGTGTCGATACGCGCGGCATGGCCGTCCACTGAGGAGCTGCTGCTATGGCAATCGATCCCCGCGCTATCCGGCGCGTTGCGTTCGCCAGTGTGATCGGCGCAACCGTCGAATGGTATGACTTTTTTCTTTACGGCGTGGTCGCCGGCATCGTATTCAACAAGCTCTATTTTCCGGCCAGTGATCCGCTCGTATCGACGCTGCTCGCCTATTCGACCTTTGCAGTGGGCTTCGTGACGCGGCCTTTGGGCGGCGTGATATTCGGTCACTTCGGCGATCGGATCGGGCGTAAATCGGCGTTGATTCTGACGCTCATCATCATGGGGATTTCGACGGCGGGCGTCGCGTTCGTTCCCACATACGCGCAAATCGGCATCTGGGCGCCGATCCTGCTGTTGTCGCTGCGCGTGCTGCAGGGCATCGGGCTCGGCGGCGAATGGGGCGGCGCGGTGCTGATGGCGTATGAATACGCGCCGCCTGAAAAGCGCGGCCTGTACGCGAGCCTGCCGCAGATCGGTTTGTCGATCGGACTCTGTCTCGCATCGGGGATGGTCGCCGCGCTCTCACGCTTATTGCCCGAAACGGCCTTCCTGTCGTGGGGCTGGCGGATCGCGTTCGGCGCGTCGCTCGGTCTGGTTCTGATTGGCCTGTACATTCGCGCCAAGGTGATGGAGACGCCCGAATTCCTCGCGCTCAAGCGCAATCGGCGCGAAGCGAAGATTCCGTTCGTCGACATGATCACGCGCTATCGCAGCGCCGTCGTGCTCGGCATGGGCGCGCGTTATATCGACGGCGTGTTCTTCAACATCTTCGCCGTGTTCTCGATCGGCTACCTCACGCAGCACGTGTCGATGAGCCGCACCGATGCCTTGCTCGGCGTGATGATCGCGGCCGGCGTGATGTGCCTTTTTATCCCGCTGTTCGGCAGCATGTCGGATAAGCTCGGCCGCGCGCGGGTGTATTTCTGGGGCTCGCTGATTTGTGGCGTGTCGGTGTTTCCGGCTTTCTGGCTTATCGAAATGCAGCCGGCCAACACGCTGTTGATCTGGGCGGCCATCGTGGTGCCGTTCGGCATTTTCTACGCGATGGTGTACGGCCCGGAGGCGGCATTGTTTGCCGAACTGTTCGACGCCGAAGTGCGCTATACGGGTATCTCGTTCGTGTATCAGTTCTCGGGTATCTTCGCGAGCGGGCTCACGCCGATCATCGCGACGATCCTGATGCGGTTGAACGGCGGTAAGCCATGGACTGTCTGCGCGTATGTGCTGTTCTCGGCTTTGATATCGGCGCTGTCGGTGCGGGCGATAGAGAGGAGGCGGGTGGGCGCGTTCGATTCGGTGGTGCATGCGCGGTCGTGATTCTGTACCCGCTTTGAATCGTAGGAGCGCGGCGCGTGACGCATTGCCGCGCTGCCGCGCTGCCGCGCTGCTAAACCACCGTGGCCTGAGGCGGCGTCATTCCCGAAACGTCTTCGCCGTCTCTTCCGCCGCGTGGCGCAAATCAGGCACAAACGCGAGCAGATCGTCGAGCGTGACTCTGCCCACCGGCGCCTGCACGGCAATTGCCGCGCAGGCGCGATTGCGATCCAGCATCACCGGAACGGCAATCGCGATCAGCCCTTGCAGATGTTCCTGGTTGTTGATCGCAAGCAACCGCCGCCGCGTGGTGGTCAATTCCTTGCGCAGTGCGTCGCGATCGGTGATCGTCCGTTCCGAATAACCGCGCAACGGCAATGTCTCGATCACGCGTTCGCGCCGGTCCTTCGGCAGAAAGCTCAACAGCAGCTTGCCGCTCGCCGAGCAGTGCAGCGGCACATGGGAACCCGGCTGCAAATGCATGCGCAGCGGCCACTCGGTTTCGACACGATCCACGTAAACCACATCGTTGCCCGACAGCATGGTCAGATTGCAGGTCTCACCGATTTTCGCCACCAGTTGTTCGAGCAGCACATGACGCGCGGCGGCCGGTCCCGCATGCATCAGCACATTGACCGCGAGCATGCGCACGCGTGGCGAACATTCGTAAAGCCGATCGCCCGCGCCGCGTGTGACGAGCCACGCATCCATCAATTGCACGAGGATGCGGTGAACGGTCTGCTTGGGCAGACCGAGCGCATTGACGAGCTCCGTCATCGAAAGCGGGCTGCCCGCTTCGGCAAGCGTTTCGAGTACGCGAAACGCGCGCACCGCGGCTGCATTCGACTGGTTTGACGTCGACATCCCACTCCCTCGCCAGCGTATTCACAGAGTTGATTTTGCATCGACTTCATTGCTTTTCGGGACTGTGGAAAGTACCGAATTTTGCGTTTTCCGATGCTGGCGAACCCACTGCAATGGATAGCTCGAAAAACGGGACTTCGCCCTAAGCGCGGCTGGCTAGATTGATAGCACTGCAATCAATCTATTCACGCGGAGCGAACCCATATGAACGTCAGGGCCACAGGAGCCGAAATCGCGGGCCACCATGCGGACGGCGAAGCCGAGCGCATGGTCGCCACGCTCGTTGCGAAGGCGCGCGCGGCGCAGCGCGCTTTCGAGCATGCAGGACAACAGGCGCTCGACACCGCCGCCGACGCTGCCGCGTGGGCCATCATGGAGCCCGAGCGCAACCGGCAACTGGCGGAACGCGCGGTGCACGATACGGGCCTCGGCAACGCCGACGACAAGTTCCGCAAGAACTATCGCAAAACGCTGGGCCTGCTGCGCGATTTGCACGGACAAAAGACCACCGGCGTGATTTTGGAAGACAAAGCAAGCGGCCTCGTCGAGATCGCACGCGCGGTCGGCGTGGTGGCGGCCATCACGCCATCGACCAATCCGGCGGCGACGCCGGCCAACAAGATCATCAACGCGCTCAAATGCGGCAATGCAGTAATCGTCGCGCCGTCCCCCAAAGGTTACTCGTCTTGCGCGCTGCTGATCGAGTTCATTCACGCGCAATTCGCGAAGGCCGGCATCGATCCCGACCTCGTGCAGATGCTGCCCGCGCCGATCAGCAAGGCGGCGACCGCTGCGTTGATGCGACAGTGCGATCTGGTCGTTGCCACCGGTTCCCAGGCGAACGTGCGCATGGCTTACGCGAGCGGCACGCCAGCGTTCGGCGTGGGCGCGGGCAACGTGGCTTCGATCGTCACGGCGTCCGCGGATCTGCATGATGCGGCGCGCAAGATCCTGCGCTCGAAGACCTTCGACAACGCGACAAGCTGTTCGTCCGAAAACAGCGTCGTGATCGAAGACGCCGTCTATCAGCCGATGCTGTCCGAACTGACCGCGTGCGGCGGCGTACTGCTCGACGCCGCGCAAAAGGCCCGCCTGCAGGCGGCGATGTGGGTCAACGGCAAGCTCTCCGAACAGTGCACCGCTAAATCCGCCGAGGTGATCGCGCGCGTGGCGGGTCTGGAGGAAGTCGCCGTGCGTCATCCCGCCTTCCTGATGGTGGAAGAAAGCGGGGCGGGCAGCGACTATCCGTTCTCAGGCGAGAAACTCGCGCCGGTCCTCACCGTGTATCGCGCCGCCGGCTTCGATGCCGCGGCGGAAGTCGTGCGCCGCATCTACGCCTACATGGGCGCGGGCCATTCGGTCGGATTGCATTCGAGCGATGCCGCGCAAGCGGTCCAGCTCGGCGTGAGCTTGCCCGTCGCGCGCGTGATCGTGAATCAGGCGCATTGCCTTGCCACCGGCGGCAACTTCGACAACGGCTTGCCGTTTTCGCTGTCGATGGGCTGCGGCACGTGGGGCCGCAACAACTTCTCGGGCAATCTGGGGTTCCGCCACTATCTGAACACCACGCGGGTCGCCTATCCGATCGAAGAGCGCGTGCCGGAAACGGATGAATTGCTCGGCGACTTCTTCGCGAGGTACGGCCGATGAACACGCCCGCCACTCTTCGCGCGCTGATCGACGAGCGCGCCGCGCAGCATCCGGACAAGCCCTTCCTGCTCGCCGCACTCGACGACGATGCAACACCGGTCCCCGATCGGCGCGCGACCGTCCTGACGTTTCGCGAACTGCGCGACGATTGCCGCGTGCTCGAGGCACGCTTCAGGGAAGCGGGTCTGCAACCGGGCGAAGTCATTTCCGTGTTCATGGGCAACGGCATTCAGACGGCTCGTCTGCTGCTTGCGGCCATGTACAGCGGACTGATTGCCAATCCGCTCAATCTGCTGTGCCAGCCCTCGCAGGTGCGCTATATCGTCGATCACTCCGACACGCGGATGATCTTCGCCGCGAGCGACACGCATGCGGTGATCGGCGCGGCAGTCGCCGAATTGCGCGCCGCCGGGCTGACGCGCGAAATTGCGCTGATCCAGACCGAACCGGATGATGCCGAACCGCCTTCGCTGGCGAAGCATGAACCTGCGTTAGTCGAAGCCGCGGCACATGGCGCGAGCACTGCCACGGCGCCGCCGCTCGCGAAGCGCGGCGGCGCGCCGCGACCTGTGACGGACCGCGCGACGGCCCACGAACCAACAGCCGACGACGTCGCGTTGCTGATGTACACCTCGGGCACCACGGGCACGCCCAAAGGCGTCCTGCTGACGCATCGCAACCTGGTGGCGAACGCACGCAATATCAGCGCCGAACACCGGCTCACATCGGACGATCGCGTGCTCGCGTCATTGCCGCTCTATCACATCAACGGCCTGGTCGTGACGCTGCTCGCACCGCTGTTTCATGGCGGCTCGGCGGTCATGACGTCGCGCTTCTCGGCCCGCACGTTCTGGCGCGACGTCGCGCTGCATGCCTGCACGTGGATCAACGTGGTGCCGACGATCGTCGCCTATCTGCTCAACGCCGACGAAGCCTGCACCTACGATCTGTCGGCGCTGAAGTTTTGCCGCAGCGCGTCGGCCGCGTTGCCCGCCGATCATCATCGCGCGTTCGAGGCGCGCTTCGGGATCGGCGTGATCGAAACCATGGGCATGACGGAAACCGCCGCACCGGTTTTCAGTAATCCGTATGAAATGGAGCGGCGGCGCGTGGGCAGCATCGGCCTGCCTTCGGGCGGCGAGGCGAAGGTAATCGATCGCGAAGGGCGCGAGTGCGCCGCCAACGAATGCGGCGAACTGGTGTTGCGCGGCGAACAGGTGATGGGCGGCTATTACAAACGGCCCGAAGAGACCGCCGCTGCCTTTACTTCGGACGGCTGGCTGCGCACCGGCGACCTCGGTTATCGCGACGCGGACGGCTACTTCTACATCAACGGCCGCGCGAAGGAACTGATCATCAAAGGCGGCGAAAACATTGCGCCGCGCGAAATCGACGAAGCACTGTTGCGTCATCCCGACGTGCTGGATGCCGCGGCGGTCGGCGTGCCCGACCCGGCCTACGGCCAGGACATCGTCGCCTTCGTGGTGCCGCGCACGAGCGACGGCCGCGGCGCGCCCGATCCGGCGGATCTGCGCGAGCACTGCTTGCGCGAACTCGGACGCTACAAGACACCGAAAGAGTTTCGCTTCGTCGATGAACTGCCGCGCGGACCTTCCGGCAAGGTGCAGCGGCTCAAGCTGGTACCCACCTGACGGGGCGCCGCTTCCCGGTCGCAGTGCGGTAGAGATCGATACATACAATAGATAGGAGACAGCATGGAAACGCGTATCCGGCGTGTCAAGACACGCCATATCATCCTGGCGGTCATGTGCCTGATGTACTTCATCTCGTACATCGATCGCGTGAACATCGCGGTCGCCGGTCCGTTGATTCGTCACGAGATGGGCCTGACGACCGTTCAACTCGGGCTGGTGTTCTCGGCCTTCGCTTATCCGTATGCGGCGATGCAGATCATCGGCGGCTGGCTCGCCGACAAGTACGGGCCGAAACTGGTGCTCACCGTGCTGTCGCTGATCTGGGGCGTGGCCACGCTCGCCACGGGTTTCGCGGGCAGCGTCACCATGCTGGTGGTGATGCGCTTCGCGCTCGGCATCGGCGAAGGCGGTGCATTTCCTACCGCGACGCGCGCCTTCACCTACTGGATGCCGGTGGCCGAGCGCGGTTTTGCGCAAGGCATCACGCACAGTTTCGCGCGGCTGGGCGGTGCGATCACGCCGCCGCTGGTGCTGGCCGTGGTGGCGACCGGCGGCTGGCGCGACGCGTTCATCCTGCTCGGCATCGCGAGCCTCGCGTGGACCGTGCTCTATCTCTTCGTGTTCACCAATTCGCCGGAACAGAACCGGCGCATCACGCCGGAGGAAACCGCGGAAATCGGCTACCGCGCCGGCGATTGCGACCGCGCCAAACATGCGGCCACGCCGTGGCGCAAGCTTGTGCGCCGCATGTGGCTCGTCACGTTCGTCGACTTCTGCTATGGCTGGCTGCTGTGGGTTTATCTGACGTGGCTGCCGTCCTATCTGCGTGAGTCGCGTGGATTCGATCTCAAGCAACTCGCGCTTTTCACCGCGCTGCCGCTGCTGGCCGGCGTGATTGGCGACACGCTCGGCGGCGTCGTGTCGGACAAGCTCTACAAGCTCACGGGCCGCTTGCGCTTTGCGCGCTGTGCGGTGCTGGTGGTGGGCATGGGCGGTTCCTTGGTGTTTCTGCTGCCGATGGTGTCCGCCACCAATCCGCTCACGGCCGTGTGGTTCCTGTCGGCTTCGTTCTTTTTCCTCGAAATCACCAACCCGGTGTTGTGGACGCTGCCGCTCGACATCGCCGGCAAGTATGCGGGCACGGCCGGCGGCATGATGAACACGGGCTTCGGTGTCGCGGGGATGGTGTCGCCGGTGGTGTTCGGCTACCTGATCGAGAAAACCGGCAGCTACAACGTGCCGTTCAACATCTCCGCGGGACTGCTCGCGGTCGGCATCCTGGCGGCGCTTTTCATCGACACCAGCAAGACCGTCGAAGCCGATGAGGAGCGCGAGCGCGCCGCGGGCGTCGAGTTGGGCGGCATGCCGTCTTTCTTGCATGCGGGCGCGGGTGTGAGGCTGGAGCGCCATCACTTGCGCCGGCCGTTGCGTTGGCGCAAGTGATACGAGTGGCGTTGGTGACGGGAGTGGTGTGAGTTGTGCAATCTACCCGATTCACCCGATTCAAGAACTTCACGCAAGGCGGGCGCATGGGTCGCGCCCGCCCCGCATTTCATTTGACGGCCGGCCTGCGTGCGCGGCTTCTAAGGAAATTTTAGCTTGTCACCTACCTTGGCTATGGCTGCGATGGCGGGCAGAAATTCGGCGCCCAAGGCGGTGAGGCTGTATTCCACCGACGGCGGAGATGTCGGCATGACCTGCCGGCTGGCAATCCCTTTTTTTTCGAGATCCCGCAAACGTGCTGTGAGGACCTTGGCTGAGATCGCGGGAATGTCCACACGGAGTTCACTGAATCGGCGTGGTGCGGCACTTAGACACCAGATGATTTCCGTAGTCCAGGCGCCCCCGAGCAGGGCCATACACTTGCTGAGCGGGCAGATGTTTTCAGGTGCTGGTGAGCGGTTTTTTCTGAGCTTCAGAGACAAATTCTTTCCTCCATTCGCGGATTCGAGGTTACCAAATGGTTACCACAGATTGCTGGTAACTGAAAGAAAGAGGGTTTCCTCACGTAATCGAATGTGGCATCGTTGCAGGCACTTTGCAATCACAAGGATGCCTGATGAAACTGTACTTTGCGACCGGAACATGTTCTCTTTCCCCTCACATCATCTTACGCGAGCTGGGTGTCAAGTTCGAACTGGAGCGGGTCGATCTCGCGACCAAACTCACTGAGAACGGAGAAGATTTTCTTGCGATCAATCCCAAGGGGTATGTAGCCGCTCTGAAGCTTGACAACGGCGAGGTGTTGACTGAAGGAGCGGCAATTGCACTGTACCTGGGCGAGGGCACAGATCTCGTGCCGCCCGTGGGAACAATGGAGCGGGCCCGCTTGCACGAGTTGCTGATCTATATCGCGGCTGAACTGCATCAAGCGTTTGGTTCGCTGTTCCATCCCGAGACTCCGGAGGGAGAAACCAGAGCAAGGGCCAAAGTGTCTGCGCGGCTCGGCTTTGTCGAGTCACTATTCGCGGATAGTAGGCATTACCTGCTTGGTGACAAAGTGTCGGTGGCGGACATATACCTGTTCGTGGTCGTTCGCTGGACCGAGCACCTCAATATTGACCTGCATCAATGGCCCCGGCTGAGTCAATTCATGCATCGCCTGGACGAACGTCCTTCGGTTCAGGCGGCCCTCGCTGCGGAGGCGGAGTCAGAAGTCCGGTGAGCGGTCGCGCAAACGCCGCTACCGATGACTGGAGAGAATCGGCGTCCCCCACTTTGTTAGCGCTGAACATCCTAACGTTTCTTATCTGACGCTTCTTCTTTTCGGACATATCGACTCGCGGGATGTTCGGCGCGAGTTGGTTCGCGCGTTCGCCGGGGCAGGCGATGGAGTGCTCCACTTCTCCCTGTCCCTTCGCAGCGCACATCTCGCGCATCAACCGTCGCATCGGCGAACCCCCGCTGACACACAAACCATTGGCAACGCGGGCAGCAACATGTGACGCGCGTATGACCGCGCGGCCTCCTGACAAAAACATCATCTTGCAATCATCCTGACGTTTCCTCCGCGCGCCAAACTGGAGTCGAGTCAATAACGACACCGGATTGAAAGGAGGTTCAGATGAAGGTTCGAGAAGTATTTGTTATTGGTCTGCTTGGCGCTTTTTTATCCCCATTGGCTTTAGCAGACGTGGGGCAGGCGTCCCCCGGTCATGCACCCGTCAAGCAAGCTGGGAGTTACGGTAGCGTATCGCAAACCACTCTGTCGTCGAGTGCGGCACCGGTGGTCAAACCGGCGCTTCAGGGAAAGACACGCGCTGAAGTTCGCCAGGAGCTGCTTCAGGCATATAAGGATGGTCTCATACCGACGACCGAAGCCGACTATCCGCCGAGCAAACGGACTATCGAGCGCAATAAGGCACTCTTTGCCGAATCCCAACGCTATCTCGAGTAATCGGCAGACGTGCGTGTTCCTCTCGTCGTTGTCTCTCGCAACAATCCGCGCGCATGCGCGGCATTATTCGACACTAATGGAGTCGCATATGAAATCGATCATCAGTCTTGCCCTGGCTTCTGCCGTACTTGTTGCTTCTGCTGTTCAGGCTCAGGGCTTGACACGTGCCGAGGTGAAACAGCAACTCACCGAAGCACAGGCCAATGGCTTGCGCTACGTTACTGAGTCATCCTATCCAGATGTGCATCCGAGTTTCGCCCACAACGTAAAGGCCAAGGCCGCGACACAATCGGTGCAGAGCGACGAAGGCGGCGTGCCGGCAGGGTCGCATGAATCCGGCGGCGCGCCGCACGGACTGCCGATGCCTGACGGCAATCCGCACTGCGTTGGGCCGGTGAGTTTCTGCAACATCTACGCAGGTTCGTGATGCCGGCTCTTGAGTACGGCGCCGCCGCTGACGTGGCAAAGCGAACCTGCCATGCCCATCCGAGATGATGCGCGGGAGTTCGTCTGCTCGCCGCGTCAGTCGTTTGGGCGAGCGTGCGTGGGAGTGTCGGCATAGATGCCGTGCTCACAGCAGGAGCCCCCGACGCACCGAGTTCGCCGCTGTGTTCGTTCATGAGCGAGCGGCCCGTCGGGGGGGCGAACCCATGCCAATGCCCACACATGGCGCAGTCGAATCGGCACGATAAAACTACTTGGAGACACGTTCCGGGTCTTTACCGGAGCGGCCTGTTCAGCATCAACGGCACCGACATCCGTCAGAGCGTCCCGTTCGCCCCTTCGCTCGCTCACAGCCCTGTTTCATCAAGCTCATTAACCGTCACGCGTAAGTGACGGACTTCTCATTTGTCAGTCATGTACACGCACCCTGTGGCCGTTAAATTCAGGTAACCGACTTGCGCTGTTTCGAGTGCCTGTCTCATCTTCCGCTTGTACGAAACGTCTGGATACACAATCATCATGAATCTACGCGAACAGTTTGCATCGTTTCCCCGCGACATGTTTGCCGGCACTGTCGTCTTTCTCGTCGCACTTCCGTTGTGTCTCGGCATTGCCAATGCATCCGGCGTCGATCCGATCGCCGGCCTGCTTTCCGGCATCATCGGCGGCCTTGTCGTCGCTTTGCTGAGCGGTTCGCATCTGAGCGTCAGCGGTCCGGCGGCCGGACTCGTTGTGATCGTCGTCGACGGCATGACGAGGCTCGGCAGTTTTTCCTCATTTCTCATCGCGGTTCTGCTCGCGGGCGCCATGCAGTTCGGATTCGGCCTGCTCAAGGCGGGCCGCTTTGCCGCCTATGTGCCGTCTTCCGTCATCAAGGGCATGTTGGCGGCGATCGGCCTGTTGCTCATCATCAAACAGGCGCCGCTCGCGGCAGGTCTGGCAGACGGCAGCGCGAGTGTGACGAGCGTCACGAGTGGCACGATCGTCACGCCGTTCGGCGCGATGTCCGTGGCCGCATGCGCGATTGCGCTCGTGTCGCTGGCTATTCTTGCCAGTTGGGAAACGAGGGCCGCGCGACGCTTCGCGTTCGTGCGCCATGTGCCCGCGCCGCTGGCGGTCGTATTGTTTGGTATTGCGCTCACGCTGTTGCTCGACTTCGTTGCTCCGGCGTTCGCGCCGCCACTCGAGCATCGCGTGTCGCTACCGTCGCTGGCTTCGTTTGCGGCATTGGACAAAGTGTTCAACTGGCCTGAATTGACGCACTTGCTGAACCCGGACGTTTGGCGTCTGGCAATGACGATCGCGATCGTCGCGAGTCTGGAAACGCTGCTCTGTCTCGAAGCCGTCGAGCAAATCGATCCGAAGAAACGCCCCGTGCAGCCGGATCGCGAACTCAAGGCGCAGGGTATCGGCAACATCGTGGCCGGTGCGATCGGCGGCCTGCCGATCACGTCCGTGATCGTCCGCAGTTCCGCGAACGTCGAAGCGGGTGCGCAAAGCCGCTGGTCGGCCGTCGTGCATGGCGTGTTGCTGCTCGTGAGCGTGTTCGCGCTGACAGCGGTGATCAATCTGATTCCGCTCGCGAGTCTCGCCGCCATTCTCATCTTCACGGGGCTGAAGCTCGCCAAGCCGTCGATGTTCGCGGATGCCGCCAGACAGGGCTTCGCGCGTTTCGCACCATTCATCGTGACGATCGCCGCCGTGCTGCTGACCGACCTGTTGATGGGCATCGTGATCGGGATTGCGTGCAGCGTCGCGTTCGCCATTCATGCGCACATGCGGCGGCCAATCACCATGGCGCAGCATGACGACCACTTCCTGCTGTCCTTGCGCAAGGACGTGTCGTTTCTCGCGAAGGTCAGCCTCAAGGAACATCTGAAGGCGATTCCCGATCGGGCAACGGTCATACTCGATGGCAGCCGCGCGGATTTCATCGACCCCGACGCGCGCGAACTGATCGATGAATTTGTGAAGAACGCTCCCGCGCGAGGCATTCAGGTCGAGTGCCGGCAGTTGGGGGCAGTTGTCGAGGAGCGCGCCGGATGGCGGGGCTTCGGGGCTTTCCTGCGCGGGCAGTGAGCCGCGCATGGCGTGTGAGCGAATACATCGTCTGGCGCAGGTGCGGCCTATCAGTGATGACGGGCCGAGCCGCCCGTGCAGGCCGCACAGTTGCAACGCCCGATTGCCGGCGCGGGAGCAGCACCGCACCAGACGGCCGACCTCGCTGTTCAAATCTTGCGTGGTGCGGGCGCGTTTGGACTGGGCGAACATCAGGACGGGCCGGACATTTCTAGTCGTCACGCCCGTTTATGCCGCCGACCTCATCCGCGCTGCCGCAGAAGATGACGGAAATCTCATTCTTCCACCATGTTGGCACGGCGGCGGGCTCGTAGCATTGGTCGCACCTCGTCAACATGTCAGGTCGCCATGCTTACCCGCAACCTTGCTGTCGCACTTGCGATCGCCGCGGCGAATCCGGCCTTCGCGCAATCCGCCGCGCCGCTGGCGCAAGACAATCGATCTTCACCACTAACTCCACACGCTGCGCCGCCCGAAGGCGCCGCCTTGTCGCTCGACGAGGCGCTCGGCATCGCCGCCGAGAACAACCCGCTGCTGCGCGGCGCGCGCGCCGAAGCCGATGCGTCGCGCGGCACGTTCATGCAGGCAGGCGCCCGCCCCAATCCACAGATTTCGCTGCTGCAGGAAGGGTTCGGCCGCATCGAGCGCACGTCGACGGCGCTCGTCAACCAGACCGTCGAACTCGGCGGCAAGCGCCAGGCGCGCCTCGACGTCGCCTCTTATGGGCGCGAGGTGGCGCTGGCCTCGCTCGATGCGCGCGGCGCGGCCCTGCGCTCGGACGTCATCGCCGCGTTTTACGGATTGCTCGCGGCGCAGCGCCAGTTGCAAGTGGCGCGTGAAGCGGCCGATATCGCGACGAGATCGGCGGAGCTGGCGGACAAACGTGCGCGGGCGGGCAAGGTGTCGCCGGTCGAGGCGACCAAAGCGCGTGTCGCGGCGACCGGCGTTCAAATCGAACAGGCCAACGCGGCTTCGCGGCTCACCGTTGCCGTGGAAAAGCTCTCGAACGTGATGGGCAGTCCGCTCGTGCGGGGACGCCCTGTGACAGGCGACATCGAAAAAGTGCCTGCGCTCGAACCGCTTGCCGAACTGTTGCCCCAACTGTCCGACGCACCGCTCGCGCGCGCCGCCCAGGCTGAGACGCTGCGCAGCAACGCCGCGATTGACGTCGAGCGCGCGAAACGAATCCCCGATATCACGTTCAGTGCGGGCATGAAGCGGGTCGTGACCGGCGGGGTGCCCGGCAACCAGGCGGTGGTCGGCGTTTCCATTCCGCTTCCGCTGTTCGACAGCAACCAGGGTGCGTTGATCGAATCGGTTCACAAAGCCGAGAAGGCGAGTGCCGACTTCGAGAGTGAACAGGCGAGTCTGCAACTCGATCTGACCCAGGCATACGCCAACTACGAGCGCTCGAACCTGGAAGCGCGGCGTCTGAAAACCGATGTCCTGCCGGCCGCACGCGAGGCGCTCGACGCGATGTCGCGCGGCTACGAGCTTGGCAAGTTCAGCTTCCTCGACGTGCTGGATGCGCAGCGCACGCTGTTTCAGGGGCAGTCGCAATACGTGCAGGCATTGACCGATGCGCACCTGGCGTACGCCGAAATCGGCCGGCTCGTCGGCGTTCCGCTGCGCGGCAGCGCACCCCGTCTACCTTGAAGGATTTCTCATGCTGAGCAGAAAACTTGTTATCGCCACGGCGTTGACCCTCAGCGGCGTGAGCGGCGCGCTCGCCGTGTTCGCGTTGACACGGGTGTCGTCGACAACCGCGGGAGCTTCGGGCGCTATTGAAACATCGGCAAGCGCGCCGGCTGCCCTGGGCCAGCACGGCGGCACCGTTTTCCGACACGGCGTGCTGGCCGTCGAAGTCGTCCTGTCCGAGAAGCCGGGCGACGCGCGGCTCGTCGTCTATCCTTTTGTCGAAGGCAAACCCGCGGACAAGGATCTGGCCGTGTCGGGTCTGCTCAAGCGCTACGACGGTTCGATACAGCCATTGCGATTCGTGCCGGCGGGGCAGAAGCTGACTTCCGCGGAGCCGATCGCGAAGCCCCATGTCTTCGACGCATCCATTGAACTCAAGTGGCGTGGGCAATCCGCATCGATCCTGTTTTCGCGGGCTGATGGGGCAATCGCGCTCAGCGCCGCGCAAATCGAGGCGGCGCGAATTCGTCTCGACCGCGCCGGTCCCGCGCAGATTCTCACGACATTCCAGCTTCCCGGTGAGATCAGGTTCAATGAGGATCGGACAGCACATGTCGTGCCGCGTGTGGCGGGCATCGTCGAGCGAGTGAATGTCTCGATCGGCGAGAAAGTCGCGCAAGGGCAAGTGCTGGCGGTCATCGCCAGCACCGATCTCGCGGATCGCCGAAGCGAGCTGCTGAGCGCGGAGCGCCGGCTCGCCGCCGCGCGAACCTCGTATCGCCGCGAAAAGACCTTGTGGGAGGAGCGTATCTCGGCCGAGCAGGACTATCTCCAGGCGCAGGTCGTGTTGCGCGAAGCCGAGATCGCCACGCAGAACGCCCGTGCGAAGCTCGCCGCGCTGAATGCGCCACCATCGGGCGGCGCGTTGAACCGTTACGAATTGCGCGCTCCGTTTGCCGGAACGCTGGTCGAGAAGCACGTCACGCCCGGCGAGGCGATCGCGGCGGATGCCAAGGTATTCGTTCTCTCCGACCTCTCGTCCGTGTGGGCCGAAATGGCAGTGCCCGCGCAACGCCTGAACGATGTGCGTGTCGGCCGCGAAGCGACGGTCAGCGCCACCGCGTTCGACTCGAAGTCGAGCGGTTCGATCAGCTATGTCGGCGCGCTGCTCGGCGAGCAGACCCGTACCGCGCCGGCGCGCGTGGTGCTGCCGAATCCGGACGGCGCATGGCGGCCGGGCATGTTCGTCAATGTGTCGGTGGACGCCGGCAAGCAAAACGTGCCGCTCGCGGTGGCGAGCGACGCGCTGCAGGAGATCGACGGCGCGACCGCGATCTTCGTTCAGTCGCCCAAGGGGTTTGTTGCGCAGCCTGTCGAGGCGGGACGGCGTGACGATAAGGTCGTCGAAGTAGTGAAAGGACTTCGGCCTGGTCAACAGTACGCCGCGGCGAACAGCTTCGTCCTCAAGGCCGAACTCGGCAAAGGCAGTGCCGAGGAAGATTGACGCCCCGTCGCCATGAAGCTTCGGTGATCTGCCCTTGGCAGACCGCTTTCCCGAGCCCCGGTTTCCGAGGATCCTTCGCATGTTTGAAAGACTGATTCGCTTCGCCATCGCGCACCGCTGGCTGGTCATGCTGGCCATTGCCGCCATCGCGGGATGGGGCGTGTACAGCTATCAGAAGCTGGCCATCGACGCCGTGCCCGACATCACCAACGTTCAGGTGCAAATCAACACCTCGGCGCCGGGCTATTCGCCGCTCGAAGCCGAGCAACGCATCACGTATCCGGTGGAGACCGCGATGGCCGGTCTGCCCAATCTGGCGCAGACGCGCTCCATCTCCCGCTACGGCCTGTCTCAGGTCACGGTGATCTTCAAGGACGGCACCGACATCTACTTCGCGCGTCAGCTCGTCAACGAGCGGATTCAGGAAGCCAGGGACAAGCTGCCGCCCGGCGCGACGCCGGCGATGGGGCCGACCTCCACAGGTCTCGGCGAGATTTATCTGTGGACGGTGGAAGCCGACGCTTCGGCCGTCAAGCCGGACGGTACCCGCTACACGCCCGTGGATCTGCGCGAGCTTCAGGACTGGGTCGTCAAGCCTCAGCTGCGCAATGTTCCGGGTGTCACCGAGGTGAATTCCATAGGCGGCTATGTCAAGGAGTTCCGGATCGCGCCGAATCCCGCCAAGCTCATGTCGCACGGCTTGACGCTCGCGGATGTGGTGCGTGCGATCGACCGTAACAATGCCAACGTCGGCGCGGGCTATATCGAAAAACGCGGCGAGCAGTATCTCGTGCGGGTGCCGGGTCAGGCTCGCTCGGTCGAGGACATCGCCAATGTCGTGCTCACCAACGTGGGCGGTGTGCCGGTCCGCATCAAGGACGTCGGAGAGGTGGATATCGGTCGTGAATTGCGCACGGGCGCCGCGACGTCGAACGGCGAGGAGGTCGTGCTCGGGACCGTGTTCATGCTGATCGGAGAGAACAGCCGCACCGTCGCCAAAGCGGTTTCCGTCAAGATGGAGGACGTCAACCGTACCTTGCCGCGAGGCGTGCGCGCGATTCCTGTTTACGACCGCACCGTGCTGGTTGAAAAAGCCGTGCAGACAGTGAAGAAGAACCTGCTCGAAGGTGCGGTGCTCGTGATCGTTGTGTTGTTCCTCTTTCTCGGCAACCTGCGCGCGGCGCTGATCACGGCGCTCGTCATTCCGCTGTCGATGCTGATGACCTTCACCGGTATGGTCAATGCGAAGGTGAGCGCGAACCTCATGAGTCTGGGCGCGCTCGACTTCGGGATCATCGTCGACGGGGCGGTCGTGATTGTCGAAAACTGCGTCAGGCGCCTCGCTCATGCGCAGACGCTCGCCGGCCGGCCGCTGAGCCGCGAGGAGCGTTTCGCCGAAGTATTCGGCGCGTCGCAGGAAGCGCGGCGCGCGCTGATATTCGGTCAACTGATAATCATGGTGGTCTATCTGCCGATCTTCGCGCTCACCGGCGTCGAGGCAAAGATGTTTCACCCGATGGCGGTGACGGTCGTGATGGCGCTGGCCGCCGCGATGCTGTTGACTGTCACCTTCATCCCCGCCGCGGTGGCGCTGTTTATCGGCAAGCGCGTGAAAGAGAAGGAAAACCGTTTGATGGGTTGGGCGAGGCGCGTCTATGAACCGCTGCTCACCGCTTGTGTGGCGCGCCCGAAACGCGTGTTGACCGGCGCGGCCCTGATCGTCACGCTGAGTATCGGCCTCGCGGCGCGTCTGGGCAGCGAGTTCGTCCCGAGTCTGAACGAGGGCGACCTGGCGGTCGCTGCATTGCGCATCCCGGGTACGAGTCTCTCCCAATCGGTCGACATGCAAAAGTCGATTGAGAAAATGCTGAAGCAACGGTTTTCGGAAATCGAGCGCGTTTTTGCCCGTACGGGGACTGCGGAAATCGCGGCGGATCCGATGCCGCCCAACCTGTCCGACGGCTACATCATGCTCAAGCCGAAGGACAAATGGCCGGACCCGAACAAGTCCCGCGACACACTCGTTGCTGAGGTCGAAGCCGTTCTTGCGGAATTGCCGGGAAACAGTTACGAAATTTCCCAGCCGATTCAACTCCGTTTCAACGAGTTGATCTCTGGCGTGCGCAGCGATGTTGCGGTAAAACTCTTCGGCGACGACATGACGGTGCTCAGCGACACGGGCGAAAAGATCGCGGCGGCCTTGCAGAAAGTGCCAGGCGCTGCTGAGGTCAAAGTCGAACAGACCAGCGGCTTGCCGGTTCTTACCATCAACGTGGACCGCGACAAACTGGCGCGTTATGGCGTCACGGTAGGCGACATTCAGGACACGGTCGCGGCCGCGGTCGGCGGCCAGAAAACCGGCACGCTTTTCCAGGGCGACCGGCGTTTCGATATCGTCGTGCGCTTGCCGGACGAACTTCGCTCGGACATCGAGGCGATCAAGCGCTTGCCGATCGCGTTGCCGTTTGCCTCGGCGGCGGGTGGCAGCGCGCCGCTCGGGCAGGCGCCTTACGTGCCGCTTGCCGAACTGGCCACGGTCGATGTCGCGCCTGGTCCCAACCAGATCAGTCGCGAAGACGGCAAGCGGCGCGTGGTGGTGAGCGCGAATGTTCGTGGGCGCGATGTCGGCTCGTTCGTGGCGGACGCGCGTGAGCAGATTCGTCAGGACGTCCAGGTGCCTTCCGGTTACTGGTTGTCGTGGGGCGGACAGTTCGAGCAGTTGCAAAGCGCGAGCGAGCGCCTGAAGCTGGTCGTGCCGCTTTCGCTCTTCATGGTGTTTGTCCTGCTGTTCATTATGTTTAATAATGCTAAGGATGGCTTGCTAGTTTTCACAGGTATTCCATTCGCATTGAGCGGCGGCGTGCTGTCACTCTGGTTGAGGGGCATTCCGCTGTCCATTACCGCGGCGGTCGGGTTCATCGCGCTGTCGGGTGTCGCTGTGCTCAATGGACTCGTCATGATTTCCTTTATCCGGAATCTGCGCGATGAAGGCATGGCGCTGGACGCGGCCGTCCGCGAGGGCGCCTTGACCCGGCTGCGGCCCGTGCTGATGACGGCACTCGTCGCGTCGCTCGGCTTTTTGCCGATGGCGTTCGCAACCGGCACGGGCTCCGAAGTACAGCGTCCGTTGGCAACGGTGGTCATTGGCGGGATCCTGTCGTCCACGGCCTTGACATTGCTGGTCCTGCCCGTGCTGTACCGGGCCGCTCATTCGTCGTCGTGGCGCGCTGTTGCAGGGAACTGGCTAGTGAAGACTTCGCCCGCTCAGTTGCTGCGCCGGTTGGGCATTTTTTCGAGGTAGTGGCAATGCGGATTCTGCTGGTGGAAGATGAGCCGAAGACCGGCGCCTATTTGCGAAAGGGCTTGTCGGAGGCGGGATACGTTGTCGACTGGGCGCAAGATGGTGTGACGGGCCAGCATCATGCAGAGACGGAAGACTACGACCTGCTGATCCTCGACGTGATGTTGCCGGGACAGGACGGTTGGACGCTGCTGCAAAACCTGCGTCGCAAACGGTGCACGCCGGTGCTGTTTCTCACCGCGCGCGACGCCGTGGGAGACCGCGTCAAAGGCCTGGAACTCGGCGCCGACGACTACCTGGCGAAGCCGTTCGACTTCGTCGAACTGATCGCGCGCGTGAGGTCGATCCTGCGGCGCGGCAAGCCACGCGAACCCGCGTTGCTGAAGGTCGCCGATCTCGAACTGGATCTGACGCGGCGTAAGGCGACCCGGCAGAACGACGTGATCCTGCTCACCGCCAAGGAATTCACGCTGCTGTGGCTGCTCATGCGCAAGGAAGGGGAAATCCTTCCGCGCGCAACGATCGCGTCGCAAGTGTGGGACATGAACTTCAACAGCGATACGAACGTGGTCGATTCGGCAATCAGGCGACTGCGCTCCAAGATCGACGACGCCTACGAACCCAAGCTTATTCACACCGTGAGAGGCATGGGGTATGTACTGGAAAACCGGGGTGCCGGCAATTGATCTGGCGCATGGTACCCCGGACGCTGCGTGCAAGGCTTACTGCTCTCATCATCCTGTCTACGTCGGCGATCCTCGCGCTCAGCGGACTTGCGCTATATCACGCGCTGCGCACCCGCCTCGAGTCGAGCTCGACCGAGCAGATGTCCAGCACGATGGCGGCGTTACGCACGCATCTGTCGGGAATTCCGACCGTGCATGCCATTGCCGGCAATGCGCAGACAGTGATGGACCACCTGCATGGGCATCCGCACATGGCGCTTGCCATTTACGATGCAGCGGGCCAGCGCCTGTTGAGCACGGCGGGGTTTAAGCCCTTTGAGCCGATTGCTGCAATCATGCTGAAGGGTGTGCCCGTGGCGCTCACGCGCGCCGGTTCGAATCTTCGATACCTGCTGCAGAGCGTAGCGCTCAATGGCGGGATCGGACCGCCGGTGCTGGTTGCCATTCAGTACGACGGCACCGGCGATGAAGCGCTGTTGCGCGTGTACGCCCACACAACGGTGGCCATCGAAGTATTGGGTGTGCTTTTAGCCGCCGTGTTCGCATACGGTATCGCCCTGGTGGGACTGCTCCCTCTGCGCAGGCTGGTGGCCCGGGCAGAGGCGATGTCGACGAGTGGTCTCGCGCAACCGCTGCCGGAATTGCATGCGTCGGGCGAGTTGAGGGAACTGGAGCAGGCCTTTAACGGCATGCTCGCGCGGCTCGACGAATCGTTCACCCGGCTGAGTCAATTCTCATCCAATCTCGCGCATGATATGCGCACGCCGCTTACCAATCTGCTTGCCGCTGCTCAGGTGGCATTGTCACAACGTCGCAGCGCGGAGGACTACCGGGACGTCATCGAATCCAGTGTGGACGAGTATCGGCGGCTGTCGCGCATGATCGAAGACATGCTGTTCCTCGCGCGTTCCGATCAGGCGGATGCGCCCCCGTCCTTGCGTTCACTGAACGTGGTCGCGGAGGCCGAGCGCGTCGCCGGCTATTACGAGACCGTGGCCGAAGATGCGCAGGTCAAGATCAAGGTGAAGGGCGAGGGCACAGTGCAGGCCGATCTGCTGCTCTTTCAACGCGCGCTCAGCAACCTGCTCTCGAACGCGCTCGCGCAGGCGCCGCGAGGGACGACCATTACCATCGACTGCGAGGAAGAGCAGGACTCGACCACGGTGAGTGTGTCGGACTCGGGAGCGGGAATCGAAGCTCGCCATCTCGAACGCGTATTCGAGCGGTTCTATCGTGTGGACCCTTCGCGGCACGGTTCGGCATCGGGCACGGGGCTGGGCCTTGCCATCGTGAAGTCCATCATGACCAGCCACGGAGGGCAGTGCGGCTGCGAAAGCCGGCCACATGTGCGCACCTGTTTCTGGCTGCGCTTTCCCAACCATGGTTGCTCAAGTCACGCTATGGCGACGCGCCCAAGGCGCGACGCCGTACGCAAAGCGTGAGGACGCCCCGCTCAACGGCAACTGGCGCGCGCGTGCCGCCGGGCATGTTGGTCCCGGCGGCACATGTCGTTATTTCGCGGCGAGCTTGTCATGCTGGTCCAATGAAGGCGTCTTTTCACCGCTATGCCACGCAATGGCGTGTGTCTGCTTGTTGCGGGCAATCGTATTGGCGTCTGGCGGGTATTGTGTCTTGCTGGATGGAATCACGCCGGTGTGGTGCGCTTGAACCAGTTCCTGTTTCACCTCCGCGCGAGACTTGCCTTGTGCCTGCGCAACCTGCGAGGCCGTGCCGAATACCGTCAGTGCGGCGACTGACAGAGTGAAGAGTCTTGCAGCATTCATGTTGAAATCTCCTGGGTAACGACCGCCCGTTTGGCGATTCGTGAGCCCAGTGTGAATTGCCGGTGGTGTGTCATCGTGACCGAAACATGAGAAAAATGTCAGGACATACGGTGGCGACGAAGCGGCAATCGGGCGGGCGCCTGCATGAGATTTTTGTCATATTCGCGTGATGCTGGCGGCGACCATCGCGGAGCAGGATGACTCATCTTTCTCCACGAATGATGGGGCGGCGACATGCGCACGTTACTGCAAAAATCTGCCTTGATGGCGGTCCTTGCCGCAAGTCTCGCGGGATGTGCAAGCAGCAGTGGCAAGCCGGCGGATGCTGTTAAACCATCGACGTCCACGCATAAGTCGCCGACGGGCCTCGCACTTGGCGAGCAGATCGACTACGCCGGCCATCGGTGCGGAAATCCAAATCTCCATGTGAAGACGCATCTGTGTCTTTTTCCACGCCGATAGCGCTGCGTGCGTGCCGGCCTTCGTTTCGACATAAAAAGGCCCAGCCGCGCTTTATCCACATTCGAGAACAATCCTCTCCACGCATGGCACTTATTCTCAAGCACCGATTTTTCTAGACTGTCGTCACTGAATTACGAACAGGGCTGTTCGTAGCAGAACGAAGCGAAGTCTGGAGGTTGTCGTCATGAAGTCCCTTATTCAAGCCGTTGTGGTTGCCGCTGTGCTTGCAACCCCGGTTGCGGTGTTTGCCCAAACCAACTCGCCTGTCACTCGTGCGCAAGTGCGTGCCGAATTGATCGAACTCGAACAGGCCGGCTATAACCCGGGCCGCGGTGAAGACCCGAACTATCCCGCCGATATTCAGGCCGCCGAAGCACGGGTGGCGGCGCGGCATGCCGCGACGGGTTTTGGCGGCAGCGCGAGCGATTCGTCGGAATCGGGGCGCGCGCCTGGCTCCAGTGCGGATTGGAATGCGATGTACAGCCATCCGTGATGACGCTGCGGCGTCGCGTATGCGGCATACGGGTTGACAAGGCTGGCGTCCGTTCCGGTTTGTCACCAGTGGGCTTGTCCGCATGTTGAAGCCGGTACGCCCGAACCGTTCGCCGCGCGACGAGCGCTGGCGGTCGACCGTGCGGAATGCGTCGTGAAACCCCGCAGGCGCGCCGGTCGACAAGACGCGCCATAAACGCAGTCTGGTCGTCATTTCCGGCTTGATGACGATGCTGTTGCAATCCCGTCCGTCACGCCTGCGTGCCGCCGTCCGTCAGGCATGTGTGCGCAGCGCGCGAAGGAGCGGCGCGCAATGCGGTCGAGGCGGTGTCTCCGCTGTCGCGACGCCTGTTCCCAGCCTGTTGGTACGCGGTTTGCTGTCAGCTAATGTTTCTATCGCAAGCTGTCACGCCTATGCCCCGAAACCCCGCTACTTGCCAAAGGTGGAGCGCCCGTGAGATCCGGGTATTGCACGAATTACCGCGCGTGCTGGTCGTCGACGACAACGTCGGCGCGGCCGAAGCGCTCGCCACGTATCTCTCCTACGAAGGCGTCGAAGCTCGCGCCGCCGACGGCTGCGAGCAGGCGCTGCGCTGCGTGCGGGACTGGGTGCCCGACGTAGTGGTGCTCGACATCATGATGCCGGAGCGCGACGGCTACGAAACCGCGAGCGCGCTACGCAGCTATCTGCCGACGCAGAGTCTGGGCATTGTCGCGTTCACGTCGCTCGACGAGGATCACGTGAAGGAAACCGGCAAGGCACGTCACAATTTCGACGGTTATTGTCAAAAAGGCACGGCCCCGACGGCGCTGCTCGCGCTGATGCGGAAACTTTGGCGTGAATAGAGGCGCGGATCGTCGCGCGCGACGCCGGAGCCTGACGTCAAGCTGGCTCGCTCTGCGCCGGTTCCGCGTACAGGAGCACGCGCACTCGACCGACTGCTGCGCGTGCGATATTTTGCATTGGGTGCGCTGCACCCCTGCGCCGCATTTCCGACTTTTAGACCGATTACAGCGCTCGCAGCATTTCGCGTGGAATGCGCAGCCGCTTTGTGCCACGCTTCCAATCGCTAAACCGACTGCAGCGCCCGCGCTATTTCGCGCCGAATGTTCGGCCGCTCAGCGCTGCGTCTTCACGCGCTAGACTGGCCACAGCGCGCCCAAGCCATTCCGCGCGGAATGTTCTGCCGGTCAGCCTGGCGTCCCCAATCGCTAGACCGGCTGCAGTGCCCGCAGCATCTCCTGCCCTAACGCTCACGCTCTCCCGCTCGGCCACGCGCCTTCCACTCGGCCGCCGTTCAGCCAGTCGCCGTATAGATCCAAGCCGTCCACGTCGCGCCATGCGTCACCTGGCGCGGGTTCGCCGTCCGGCGCGGCATCCGCGTTGCGTCCGCGGTGCGCGGTGCACGCGGCCGGCCTCGGTCCGTCGCAACGCTGAAAGGCTTCCAGCGGGCCGAGCCGGGCCGCGGCTGCGGTCGAACAGGCACAGCCGGCAGCCTGCCGCGCGCGGAGTCGTGGCGCATGACAGACCGGCAATGCCCGCGCCGACGAGCGCGATAAGGGGCGCGAGTCAGAAGTGTTCACGATGCACTGACTGGATGGCTGCGCGGCGCTGGCCGCGCTTCACGGGCGTCTTGAGCAGTCGTCGGGCTGAGGAGATGTACCGCGCGAGCGATGTCAACAGTGATATCGAATCCAAAATATCGTTTCAATAATAGGCTATGAGTCGATAAATCGTTTCACATAACCCAAAATGAACTATGCTTGAATCGACAATGAATTGTTTGGGGTTTCATGATGACTTCGTCTGATGAGCAACAACCGGCTCAACAGGGCTACAGGAGCGGCGAGGCAGCGCGCCTCGCCAAGATGCCGGTGACGACCTTGCGGATCTGGGAGCGCCGTTACGGCGTGGTCGGGCCGGCTAAAACCGCGTCAGGCCAGCGTCTCTACACCGAAGACGACGTCAGGCGACTCACTTTGATCAAACTGCTGGTGAGCCGCGGCCATGCGATCGGCGCGATCGCGCGGCTCGATCGCGAACAATTGCAATTTCTCGCTGCGCGCAGCGGGCGCGAAAGCGGCGGCGCGACTGACCTCCCGCTGGTCGAGTCCGTCGATCTCCGGCTCGCCCTCGTGGGCGGCAGCCTTGCGCAGCGTTTTCGGGCGTCGGGCGTCGATTTGCGGCCCTATGGCGTGAACGAACTGATCACGTTTGCCGATCTTTCCCTCGCCGCGGCAGGCGGCGGCACGAGCGGAGAGCGCGGCGCGCCGATCGACGCCTTGCTGGTCAGCGTCGACTCACTGCAGGAAGACATCGCGTCGCAGATCGTCGCGCTCGGCGACGCGGTTCGCGCGAAAGCCATCGCGGTCGTCTACAGCTTCGGCACCGGCCCGGCGGCGGAGATTCTGCGCGTGGCGGGCGTGCGTCTCTATCGCGAGCCCGACAGCCGGACAGAATTCCGCCAGATGCTCGGCGACCTGTGCGAACGCGTGCGCATTCAGGAACGCATCGGCGACGACGCCGTGTGGTCGCGCGTGCGCCGTCGCTACGACGACCGCGAGCTGGAAGCGATTGCCGGCCGTTCTTCGACGATCGCGTGCGAGTGCCCGCGTCACCTCGCGGAACTGGTCATGAAGCTCTCGGCGTTCGAGCGCTACAGCGACGCTTGCACGTCGCGCTCGGCGCAGGACGCCGCGCTGCACCGCTATCTGGGCGACGTCAGCAACCGCGCTTGCGCGATGGTCGAGGCGGCGCTCGAACGTGTCGCGCGGGAAGAGGGCTGGTTTGCCGGAGCGCAGTCGCCGCGGGCCGGTCAGGCATAGCGCGCGCCCCGTCCCGGAGGATCTGCAATGTCACAGGATGCTTCGACCGACGCGACCATCGGCGCGTCTGCACTGGATCAGAAGAGCGCGTATCTCGCGGCGCTGCTCGAGCGCGTTTCAAGGCACGAAGCCGGCGCGTTCGAGGCGCTGTACCGGGCGTCGGCGCCGTCGCTGTTCGGCCTCGCGGTGCGCGTCACCCGCACCAGTGAATCGGCCGAAGAAGTGGTGCAGGACGGCTTCATCAAGATCTGGCGCTTCGCCGGGTCGTACGACCCCGGCAAGGCTTCGCCGTCGACGTGGATGTCGACCATCGTGAAGAATCAGGCGCTCGATTATTTGCGGCGCAATCCGTACTCCGGCGTGTATGTCGACGAGCTGGACGAGCGCAATGCCGCGAGCGACGCCGACGTGAACTTCTGGCTGGAGTTCGCGCTGGATGCCGAGCGTCTGTCCTCCTATCTCGGCCGCCTGGCTCCGGTTCAGCGTCAGGCGATCGCGCTCGCCTATTTCCGGGGCCAGTCGCAATCGGAGATCGCGCATACCCTCGATGCACCGGTCGGCACGGTCAAGAGCTGGATCAGCCGCGGACTGGAGTCGCTGCGCGCGATGGCCGATGCGCGACCTGCGCCGCATCACGGCGGCCTTTACTGATCCGCCTGCCGCGCCGCGCCACGTCGCTTCCCGTCGCTCCGCTTCTCGCATTTCGCTTCGGCTCTTCTCGCATGGTCACCGATGAATTGCCCGCTTGCCGCGCGACCGACCTCATGTGCATTGTCAGCAAGCAATCAAAGCGCTTGCGGAACGGCCCTTGCTGCAAAGTCACTTTATTGACCTGACACGGAGGCTTGACGCATGAACCCATATATCGTCGCTCACATGATGTCCTCGCTCGACGGCCGCAGTCTGACGGACGGCTGGCATCTCGACTATGCCTCGGACCTGTACGAAGACACGGCAGCCACTTTCGAAGCCGACGGTTGGGTCTGCGGACGCGTCACCATGCAGGAAATCGCGCACGGCACGGATTATCCGAAAGGGCTCGCCAAGGGCGCCGTGCCGCGCACCGATCACTTCGTCGAACGCAAAGCGGATCAGTACGCGATTTCCATCGATCCGCAGGGACGCGTGGCGTGGAAGAGCAACACCGCGCTCAAGTCGCACGTGATCGAAGTGCTGACCGAACAGGTTGCCGACGACTACCTCGCTTACCTGCAATCGATCGGCGTGTCATACGTGTTCGGCGGCAAAACCGAACTCGATCTCGGCAAGGTCGTGCAAACACTGGCACGTGAACTCGGTGTGAAGAAGCTGATCGTAGAGGGCGGTTCGCATGTGAGCGGCGCGTTCGTGAACGCGGGTCTCGTCGACGAAGTGAGCGTGCTGATTTTGCCGCTGGTGGATGGCCGCAGCGAACATCCTTCCTCGTTCGAAGTGGCCATGGAGAAGTGGCAAGCGCCCGCGTATCTGAAGCTCACGTCCGTCGGACAAAAGGAACACGGCGCAGTGTGGCTGCGTTATACGAAGGCTTGAAGCGGAGGCTTGAAGCGGAGGCTTGGAACGAAGGCTTGGAACGAAGGCCTGAAAACCGAACGGCAGAGTCGGATCGAATTCCAACTCTGCCGCGCTGTTCATGATTCTTCCGGTTCAACACGCCGGCTAATCCGTTATCAACCTTTGATGTGTTCCGTCGAGAGCCATCCGCCATTCACGCCGATCTCGCCAATCTGCTTGGCCACTGCATCGGCGAGGCGCTTCGCATCCGCTGACACTCCGGCGCGTTTGGTTTCGGATACCGCGTGCAGACCGCCACCCACCGCCGCGGATGTCGCGATACTGCCGGCCGCCGCGCCCACACCCGCCGTCTCGACCATGCCCGGCGCCTTGCCGCTGTCGGCGTTGGCAGTGAAGGTTTGCACCAGACGCGGCGTGCCGCCCGCGGGCTTATACAGAATCTGCACCGAACTGCTTACCTGGCTCTTACCCGCACCGAGGCCGATCAACATACGGCGACGGCGATTGCCCGAGTCGATCGTATTGAAGCTGCCTTGCACGAGCAGCACATTCTGATCGGCGGGTGCGGGAATATCCGAGCGGATCGCGCGCAGACCCATCGACTGCAATTGATGCACGATTTCGTTGGCGACCTGCTCGCGGACTTCGGCGGCATCGGCGGCCTGCTTTTGCGCCACGGACGAACCTTCGAGCTGCGTCTTCACTTTCTGCATCATGCCGCCGTCGAGTTTGACCTGGTCCGGATTGGCGTCGAAGGTGTAGACATAAATGTTGTCCGGGCGCACCTGGACCGGCGTGCTCGCGGCGCTCGCATCCTTGATGCTGCTGCCGGCGCATCCGGTCAGCAGCGCACTGCAACAGACCATCGTCACGCAGGCCAGACGGGCGGCATTTTTTCTGAGGAATTTCATTGAAGTAGGCAACATTGTTGATCCTGTCGTCGGCACGCGGTGCCGGAATGTTCGAACGGTTCTCTCGATGATCGGGCAACCGTAGGATCGTTGATCATCGGCGAAGCGTCTCGCACGTGAAGCACCCTTGATCTCATGCGTTTTGTTTCGTACGCACCGGCAGCGAAACGAAGTATGGGCGCGTGACTTCCCGAACTCCATTCAACAATTATTTCGTCCTATGTCATGGCGCGAAGCGGTGTCGCGCGGGGCTTTCGCGGGTCGCGAGACTCAGCGGACGTGACGGCAAAAAGCAGGATGTGCGGATGGGGATCGGCCTCGCCGGCAAGCGGCGCGAGGTCGTGCAACGGTACGAGTGACGCCGTACGTATCGGCCATCAGTTCAAGGCAAGCTTGATGATGCAGCCGAGGACAAAAACCAGCAGGACGGCGGCGACGGCCAGATTCAGCGGGTAGCGCATTCTTCACCAGGGCACCAGTGTTGCAGTGCTCATATCCTAATCACCTGACGGAAGATGAGAAGTGGTCAGTGAAGCGGCAATGTGGGAAAGCTAACGCAGCGTGTTGAATGGTTAGACGGCGCGCAGGCGGGAGCGCTTCCAGTCAGAAACGCCTCGTGCAAGTTGCCGTGCGCTTGTCGTCTGCCGGAAAAAACCCCGCGCGCGAAGCGGACCGGCGTGCGTGTCGAGCGGTCACTCAGTTGGCGGGCCACGCGCTAGTGAAGAACGGCATGGATCGGCCACGTCTTACATGTGCCGGCGTCACGGCGAGACTTGCGCCGTGACGCCGTCGCGAGAATTACTGCGCCTGAGCCGGCGGCGGCATGCCGCCGGGACCGCCGTGCGGCGCCTTGTTCGCGGCGGCGAGGTCTTCCGACAGACTGGTGCGCAGCGTCGCGATCGCCTGATCGGGATTGGCGGGCTTCAACTGCTCGCGAGCCAGCGAGTCGTACACGTAGTGACGCAGCATCGGATCTTGCGTCTTGTTCAGCACGTCGTGATACACGGCGATGATTTCACCTTGATGTCCGCTCATGGCATAAAGGCGGCGCAACTGCTCCAGATCGTTGATCACTGCGAAGCCGGGGCCCATCGGACCCATCCGGCCATGCGGCGGCGGCCCGTCGCCGTGCTGCGGCTCGCCGTGCGACTGAGGGGCCGCGGGCGGCGGCGCTTCCTGGGCAAACGCGGCCGTCGCGGCCAGAGTCACAACGGCGCTCAGCGCCGCGCTTAAAATCGATTTTTTCATGAACTCGCTCCCATCGAGACAGGGCGGGCGCTACAGTGCGCCGGCACATGAGCAACGATAGTCGACCTGCCGATTCGTAGGGTTACTGAAGCCGCCTTGTAACTTACCCCGCCTTTCCCGACGCGCGGCCGGCGTCCGGCAAGTTCCGCCGACGGCACCGCGGGAGCCAGGGTGCGCCCGCTGGCGCATTGTTTCCGGATGGCGCATGATTGAACGATGTGCCGTCCGACCCCAGTACCTGTCCGTTCCTGCGGACGCACGGCACACGCGATGCCGCCAGTGCATGCGTCACGCAGACATAACGCGGCGATGCACCGCCGGCGAGTATTCAACCGTTAAGGAGGATTTCGCATGGACCGACCTGACGCCGCCAATCCGTTTGGCGATTTCACCAAAATGCTGGAGCAGTTCAAGCTCCCCGGCTTCGACGTACCCGCCATCATGGAAGCGCGACGCAAGGACATGGAAGCACTGGTTCAGGCGAATCAGACGGCTTTCCAGGGGATGCAGTCGCTCGCGCAGAAACAGGCCGACATGCTGCGCTCGACCTTGAGCGAATTGCAGTCGCTGACGGGCCAGTTGTCGGCCGGCGGCACGGCGCCTTCCGGCAAAGCTGCCGAGTTGATCCAGCAGAGTCTGCACAAGTCGCTTGCCGATATGCAGCAACTGGCGCAAGCGGCATATCAGACGCAAGCTGAGTCATATGCGGTGATCGCAAAACGCGTAGAAGAAAACGTGCAGGAGCTTAAATCGCTTTTGCAACAGCAGAAAAAGTAACAGACGATGATGCGTTGAATGCTGACGCGTTACTTTCAACCGCCAATGCCGCAGATAACCCTCGAGTTGTCCGCGGCATTTTTTTGTCCTCGAAATCACGATTAACGCGTCGATTATCTGGTCATACAAAAAGCCTTTTAAGGCCTTGTATTGTCGGACAAAAAGCTGAATTTCATTCGCGTTTTTCAGCGCTCGTTTACATCCGCCGCAGTAATGCCGCGCGCATGAATTTTTTCTCCTTCGACCTTGCGCGGTGCGCTTCACTGTTCGCTCTAAACGAGCCGCGAAGCAAAAACGCGCGCTCAAGCACCGCCCATTGGTGATCGGGTCCGGAAATATCAAACAGACCCAAACGACGCTCTGCGGCACAAAGGTTTAAATCCCTCCGCAAACGATTGGCGCGTTTCGCCGCGATGCCTAAAGTTTCGCGCCGCCACTCCGTAGACGCATTCACGCAGCCCAACCAGTGCGAATGCAACACGGCACCACCGGCGAAGCGTGCTCCCCTAGTTTCCCGTTCGTGACCGGCTCGATGCCGGGTCACGAGCGTTTCACCTCGAAGGAACTCACTTGAAACCGATGCTCTATTCCCGCATTGCTCACGCAATGCTCGGGGCAAGCTGCGCGCTGTCGTTTGCCGCGCACGCGACGCTCGGCCAGAACGTCAGCACCGTCGACGGCGATCAGTCCCGCTTGCGCGCCGTGACTCACACCGCCACTACACAAAACGCGTATTCAGTGCACCTGATGACGCTGCCCTCCGGCACGCTGGTGCGCGAGTACGTCGCGCGTAGCGGCATCGTGTTCGGTGTCGCGTGGGAAGGGCCGACGCTGCCGGATCTGAAATCCATGCTCGGGACTTCATTCGACGCGTATGTCGCCGCCACCACGACGCGCCGCGGTACGCCGCTCGCGGTTTCCAACAGTGACCTGGTCGTGTACTCCGGCGGTCATCTGCGGGCGTTCTCCGGTCATGCCTATCTGCCGCAAGCGGTGCCCGCGGGCGTCGATGCCGGCGTCATTCAATAACGGAGCGGACCATGCGCCTTATGTCTTCGTTCAAAACTTTGCTGTGCGCGGCGCTGCTCGCGTTGCTCGTCGGTGCGTGCGGCGGCGGGGGCGGCGGGTCCAGCGGTTCGGGCAGCGCGGCCGGCACGAACGGTTCGACCAGTGCTTCGCCCGGTCCGTCAGTGGCCAACACCTCGCCGTTGTCGCAAACGCTGGCTGCGAACGCGGTGCGCGTGACGGTCGATTCCGGCGTGAGCGATGTGCCGAACATGCCGTTCGTCAGCCTCACCATCTGCGCGCCGGGCACGACGCAATGTCAAACCATCGATCATGTGCTGGTCGATACCGGGTCGTGGGGCGTGCGCCTGTTCGCGTCACAGTTGCCTGCTTCGATGACGCTGCCGCAACAGAAGGACGCATTGGGCCATCTGGTCGCCGAGTGCATGCAGTTTTTCGACGGCTACACGTGGGGTCCGGTCAAGCTCGCCGACTTGCAGATTGCCGGCGAAAGAGCGGCGTCGCTGCCAATTCAGGTGATCGACCCGAACTACGCAACGCTGCCCGCCGATTGCGCGAACTTCGGCGCGGCGCGCAACACGCCGGCCACGTTGCAGGCCAACGGCATTCTCGGCATCGGCGTGTTCAAGCACGATTGCGGCGCGAACTGCGTGCAGCAGGCGCTGGCCGGCACGTACTATGGGTGCAATGGCGCGACATGCACGTCGATTCCGCTCGCCGAAGCACTGCAGGTGGCCAATCCGGTTCCGTACTTCGCCACCGACAACAACGGTTCGATGCTGAGTCTGCCGACGGTATCGGGCGGCGCGCAGTCGGTCAGCGGGCAACTGATATTCGGCATCGGCACGCAGACCAACAATACGCTGGCCGGCGCGCAGGTAATCGGCGTGAGTCCGTCGAATGGCACTTTCACGACCGTGCAGAACGGCATCACGTATTCGCGCAGTATTCTGGACAGCGGCTCGACGGGGCTGTTCTTCCAGACCAGTGCATTGCCTGTCTGCGCGAGCCCGAACAATTCCTACTACTGCCCGGGATCGACCGAGCAATTGAGCGCGATGATCCAGGGCGTGAACGGCACCACGAGCGCGGTGAATTTCAGCGTCGGCAACGCCACGACGATTGCCCAGACGTATAGCGGCGATTCGGTGCTGCCGCTGTTGGCGGGACCGGCGTTCGTACAGTCCGCGATCTTCGACTGGGGTTTGCCGTTTTTCTACGGCCGCAATGTGTACGCCGCCGTCGAGCAGCAGCCGACGCCCGGCGGCATGGGCCCTTACGTCGCGTATTGAGCAAGGCAGCTGACAGATGTGAAAACGGGCCGCGACGGAATATTTTCCGTCGCGGCCCGTCCGTTTTGACGCGCTCGAATGGCTTACGTTTCGCCGAGAGCGTTCAGCAACTTCAACACGCCTTCGCCGAACGCCTCGGGGCGTCCCTCGAAGATCCGCTCGACCGCTTTCCCGTCGATCAGGCGCCGGCGCAGCGCTTCGCGCTCGCCGTGCTGTTCGGCGAGCCGGACGGCGGCGCGCACGTATTCGTCGGTCGAGTGGGTTGTGAGCCAGGACGGCAGGCCAGCGCGTTCGAAAAGCCCGCTGTCGATATGCTCGAACACTTCACGTCCGCACAGGTTGACGCCGGGCAGGCCCATCGTGAACGAATCGACGATGCCGTTGGTATTGCCGAACGGGAACGGGCTCAGGAACATGTCCATCGTGTTGAGGATCCTCAGATACTCGGGGTAGCTGAGCGAGCCGTAGACGTCCACGCTCGATTCCGGCAGCGTCGCGTAGATCGACTTTCTGACGTACGCGAGATCGATGCTTTCGTTCCAGCATGTCATGAAATGGAATTTGACCGGCACGCGCGCGGTGTGAACGATCGCCTGGCAGGTCTCGAGAAAGTGCGGATTGATTTTCATCGCGCTGGCGGTTACGCCGATGTTGACCACGTCGCCGCGCTCCGGCACGGACGGCACGACATTGGTGAGCAGTTTCGACGGCACGTACGGTTGGCCGTCCTTCGGCAGACGCAGCATTTTTTCGCTGAAGCAGGCCGGGTCGCCGACGAAATCGTCTTCGACGCTCACGTAGTCCATATGCTCCGCGTGCATCGTTGCGGGATGGCCGAGGCCTGCGATCTGCAGCGGCGCGACGCGCAGGTTCGACAGAAAGATCGTGTGTGAGAACATGCCGACGCTTGGCATATAGAGCACGTCCGGTTGCTCGCGCGTGGCGAACGCCTGGATCTGGCGGATGCAGTCGCCGACATATTCCGGATGCTCGAATTCGACGAAGCGGTCGAAAATCGCGCGTCCCGCTTCGTCCACGTTCTGCGCCTCGCCGAACGCGACCACTTCGAAATGCTCGCGCGCGGCGAGCATGGTGCGCGAATGGGTCCGGTAGATCGAGTGACCGCCCGAGAACCATTCGAGCACCACGAGCATCAGCGGCTTGCGTCCTTTGATTCCTGCTCGGGCGACGCTGGCCTCGTGGCCGAGCAGGCCGAGCGTGTCCAGCTTCTTGCGCACCAGCCTGTTGATGCTGCGTTTGATCTCATGCCGGTCAGGCGATGTCGAATAACTGCAATGCATGTAGGCGCCGCAGACGGCGGCGGTCGGCAACTCGTCGAGGTCCTCGATCGTGTCGAGCGCGCCCGGCAGCCATTCGAGCAGACGTTCGCGTTTTTCGTGCGCGGCGGGCGAGATATGCACGGCCGCGCTGACCATCGAAACGCCAAGGCTCGTCGCGAGCACCGGGTCGCGCTGGTGGAGGTCGGCGAAATCGATATCGTATTGCGAGCCTGCGGTGTAAAGCACGAGTTGCTTGCGGGTCAAGATGGCGCGCGCATCATCGTTGTCCTGCACGGTTTCGAGGAGCTTGCGGACGATGTGGTCCGTCGATCCATACGATGTCACGGCGAAGATCATGTTGATCCACGGGCGCCCCCAGAACATGATATTCATCTTCTCCGCCTCGAGCGGATACTCGGGGGCGGAAAACAGCGTGGTGAAACCGTCGGCGATGCGCTGCAAAGTGTCCCGCGATTTTTCGTCACTGGGCGAGTTCGGCGTGCTGCGGGCGAAGTGTTCGGCGCCGAGCCTGCCGCGCTTGTCGGACAGCGTCTTGAGTAGCGTGCAGAATTCCTCGTGCGCGGCATCGTAGTCACGGGACTGGATCTGGGATTCGAATCGATCGAGGGAAAATTCGGTGCTCATGGCTTGGGTCGATGGTGAACGGCTTGCGATGTTCCGCATGCGCGTTATGTTCAATGACAGGGAGGCGGCAGGGCGTTTGCAACCCGTGGCGGGTTGTGACGCGTGATTCAAAGCACGGCGCGCCGACTGAGGCGTTATGCGCGTGCTGCGTGTGTCGCCAACTGAATCCGATTGTCAAAGAATTCGACCGGGCTGCATCTAGGAAGAGTCTTATTTTGAGAAAGGGTTTTTGAGTGAGATCAATCGAAAACCGGGATATGCGCGCGCCGATTGTGTCAGGGATGCGGTTTTAAGAGCCGATCCCCGACCACGCCGGTTTGTTTCCGAGGGACCGGTTAGCGTCGTCTCGTGGCTCGTTTGGCCGGGGCTGTCTGAGCAGTGACGGGCGCGGGCTGTAGTGGCGGGGGCTCGGACGCAACGGGCTGCTGCACCGGCACCACCACCTCCTGACCTGGCGCCGCCGCTTCCCTCGGCCGCGACTTATCCCCAGCCGCTTCAATCACCCGGTGCACGAAGCGCAGCTTCTCCACCACCGGCGCGGGCAGCGTGAACGGATACCCGTCCGGCATGCCGAGACTGCGATTCAGGCTGTTCAGCGCATAAGTGAGCGGGAACCAGCGCTTCATCAGATTCTCGAAGCTTGCGTCCTCCACCGGCGTGCGGTCCGTCAGCGTCGGCTCGCTCGGATCGTCGGGCAGGAGCGCCACGCCATATGAGGTCGACGTATCCAGCACGTCGACGATCAGCATGTAATGCGCCCACGTTTCGGCCCAATCCTCCCAGGGATGCATCGTGGCATACGCGCTGATAAACGACGCCTGCCAATCGGCCGGGGCGCCGTCGCGATAGTAGGCGTTCAGCGCCTCGCCGTAGTCGACGCTTTCGTCGCCGAACAGTTTGCGAAACGGCTCGAGCCAGCGCGGGTTGTTCTCCACCAGCTGGCTGAAGTAGTAGTGTCCGGTCTCGTGCCGGAAATGGCCGAGCAAGGTCCGGTAGGGCTCGCCCATCGCGGTACGCACTTTCTCGCGGTGGGCGTCGTCGGCTTCGGCGATGTTTAGCGTGATGAGCCCGTTATCATGGCCCGTCATGACGCGCGACCCGTCGCCGCCGTCCTCGAGGAATTCGAACGCGAGGCCATGCTCAGGATCGGCCTGGCGCGACTTCACGTCGAGGCCGAGTTCGGCCAGCGTGTAGAGCAGACGGCGTTTGGCCATTTCCAGCCGATACCAGTAGAGCCGGTTGTCGGGCGCGCTCAGATTCGGAATGGTGAGGGTCAACTGGCAGGCGCGACATAACTGGTCCGGCGAGTCGGCGGGGATCATCCAGTTGCAGACGTTTTCGACCGCATAGTTGTGGCATTGGCGGAACAGCGCGCCTTCGGCGCCTGGATGCAGGCTGCGCCAGCGGCCTTCGCCGGCATCTTCGAACGCGCTGATTTCCGCCACTTCGGGTACATAGCCGAGCAACGACTCGCAACGTTCGCAGCGAACGTTTTCATAAAAGACGAGGTGCGAGCAATGGTTGCAGTGGAAGGTTTTCATCGGCGGAGCCTGGCAGGTGGAACGGCGGTTGTGGAAGACGCTACTCCGCAATCTTTATGCCGCATTTGCCAGACGTCACTGGTTTAACGCACATTACGTGCATGATCGTGCATCGGCGCTGCGCCGCTTTGGTGCGCGGCCTTGAAAACGGTAGTGAAACGGCCCTTGGTTCGATCGACCGGACGCTCGGCGAAGCGCGGCAAACTTCACGGCAGGCGAAGATCCGGGCAGTACAGGCAGTGCGAGCGGTTTTTCGCACTTATGCAACAAGCGTTCAATCGACGGCATGAAGCTTGCTTTTTGGCGGGCTGCCATCCTTCGTCCAGGAGTCCGGTGTGTCCATACGCGTCGCGTTGCATCATGTCACACATTACCGTTACGACAGGCTGGTTTCACTGTCGCCCCAGGTCGTGCGTCTCAGGCCTGCGCCGCATTGCCGGACCCCGATCCTGTCGTATTCAATGCGGGTCGAGCCGGCCGAACACTTCATCAACTGGCAGCAGGACGCGTTCGCCAACTATCAGGCCCGGCTCGTCTTCCCTGAGAAGACGCGCGAATTCAAGGTGACCGTCGATCTGGTCGCCGAAATGGCCGTCTACAACCCGTTCGACTTCTTTCTCGAACCCTCGGCCGAGCAGTTTCCCTTCGAGTATTCGCCCGGCCTCGCGCTGGAACTCGCGCCCTACCGCGTCAAGCGGCCGATGACGCCGCGCTTCGCCGAGTTCGTCGCGAGTATCGACCGCACGCCGGCCGCCACCGCCGACTTCCTCGTCGGGCTGAACCAGCGGCTGCAGCGCGAAATCCGCTACCTGATCCGGATGGAGCCGGGCGTCCAGACGCCCGAGGAAACGCTCGTGAGTGCCGCGGGTTCGTGCCGCGACTCCGGCTGGCTGCTGGTCGAGACCTTGCGGCAGTTAGGGCTGGCGGCGCGCTTCGTGTCCGGCTACTTGCTGCAACTCGCGCCTGACGTCAAATCGATCGACGGCCCGAGCGGGACCGAAGTCGACTTCACCGACCTGCACGCGTGGTGCGAGGTCTACCTGCCGGGCGCGGGCTGGATCGGTCTCGATCCGACCTCCGGGCTGCTGGCGGGCGAGGGGCATATCCCCGTCGCCTGCACGCCCGAACCGGGCAGCGCGGCGCCGATCTCCGGCGCCGTCGACGAATCCGAGGTCGAGTTCGAACATACGATGTCGATCGAGCGGGTTCTGGAGACGCCGCGCGTCACCAAGCCGTTCAGCGAAGCGGTCTGGGCCGACGTGCTGAAGATGGGCGCGCAGGTCGACCAGCAACTGCAAAACATGGACGTGCGGCTGACGATGGGCGGCGAGCCGACTTTCGTCTCGGTGCGCGACCGCGACGCCGCCGAATGGAACACCGACGCGCTCGGCCCGACCAAACGCGGCTACGCGGTCGCGCTGATAGACAAGCTGCGTGCGCGCTACGGCGCGAACGGTTTCCTGCATATCGGCCAGGGCAAGTGGTATCCGGGCGAGCAATTGCCGCGCTGGGCGATGTCGCTGTACTGGCGCGCCGACGGCGAGCCCTGCTGGCACGATCCGTCTCTGTTCGCCGACGAACGCGAGCCCGGCACCTACACCGCGGCCGACGCGCAACGCTTCCTCGCGCATCTCGCGAACAAGCTCTCGCTGGACACGGACTGCATCCAGCCCGGTTTCGAGGACGTCTGGTACTACCTGTGGCGCGAGCGGCGTCTGCCGGTCAACGTCGATCCCTTCGACGCGCGGCTGGACGACGAACTGGAGCGCGTGCGCCTGCGCCGCGTATTCGACGCGGGCCTGGGCGGCGCGACCGGCTACGTCCTGCCGCTCGCGCGCGAACGCGACGTGCCCGGCGAAGCGCCGCAATGGGTCAGCGGCCGCTGGTTCTTCCGCGACGAGCGCATGTTTCTGATTCCCGGCGATTCGCCGATGGGTTACCGCTTGCCGCTCGATTCGCTGCCGTGGGTCTCGAAGACCGACTATCCGTACCAGCACGCGCACGATCCGTTCGCACCGCCCGTGCCGTTGCGTCCGGCCGCGCAGTTGCGCATGCAATACGATGGCGAGCAGCGCAGCATGAGCCCCGCCGATGCGCGGCGCGCGGCGGCACTGTCGTCCTCTGCGGCGGACTTGCTGAGCGGCATGCCCGGCAGCGGCGTGCTGGCCTATGCGCGCCAACCGGGTGACGAGGCGCTGCCCGAACGCGGGCAATCGTCGAAAGAAACGCTCCGCACGGCGATTTGCGTCGAGGCGCGCGACCCGAAACGCGCGGCCGGCCCGAAGGCCGAAACCGAAGCATTCGGCAGTGGCCGCACGCTGCTGCATGTGTTCATGCCGCCGCTCACCGAACTGGACGACTATCTCGATCTGCTCGCCGCCGTCGAAGCAACGGCGGCCGAGTTGCGCATGCAGGTGGTGCTCGAAGGCTATCCGCCGCCGCGCGATGCCCGCCTGAAAATACTGCAGGTCACGCCGGATCCGGGCGTGATCGAGGTCAACATTCATCCCGCGGCGAACTGGGATCAACTGGTCGATCACACGGAGTACCTGTATCAGTCGGCGGCTCAAAGTTATCTGAGCAGCGAGAAGTTCATGACCGACGGCCGGCACACCGGCACCGGCGGCGGCAATCACTTCGTGCTCGGCGGCGCGACGCCCGCCGACAGTCCGTTCCTGCGCCGTCCCGATCTGCTCGCGAGCCTGATCGCGTACTGGCATAACCATCCGTCGCTGTCGTATCTGTTTTCCGGGCTGTTCATTGGGCCGACCAGCCAGGCCCCGCGTATCGACGAAGCGCGCAACGATCAGGTCTACGAACTCGAAGTGGCGTTCCGCGAGTTGCAGCGGCAGATCGACATGCTCGGCGGCCGCGACAGCGCGAGCCTGCCGGCATGGATGATCGACCGCTCGCTGCGCAACATCCTGATCGACGTGACGGGCAACACGCACCGCGCCGAGTTCTGCATCGACAAACTCTATTCACCCGATGGCCCGACCGGCCGTCTCGGCCTGCTCGAATTGCGCGGCTTCGAAATGCCGCCGCACGCGCGCATGAGTCTCGTGCAGCAATTGCTGTTGCGCGCATTGGTGGCGCGTTTCTGGCACACGCCTTACACGCAGCGGCTCACGCGCTGGGGCACCGAACTGCACGACCGCTTCCTGCTCGGCACCTTCGTGAAGATGGATTTCGACGACGTACTCGGCGAGCTGAACCGCGCGGGCTACGCGTTCGACAGCGGCTGGTTCGCGCCGCACTTCGAGTTCCGCTTCCCGCTGGTCGGCGAAACCACGGTGAACGGCGTTTCGCTGACCATTCGCAACGCGCTCGAACCGTGGCACGTGATGGGCGAGGAGGGTTCGCCGGGCGGCACGGTGCGTTACGTGGATTCGTCGGTGGAGCGGCTCGAAGTGCGCGCGCTGGGCCTGAACGACAATCGCCATGTGCTGACCGTCAACGGCGTGCCGGTGCCGTTGCAGCCGACCGGCCGCGTCAGCGAATATGTGGCCGGTGTGCGCTTTCGCGCATGGTCGCAGCCGTCGGCGCTGCATCCGACCATCGGGGTGGACGCGCCGCTCACTTTCGATCTGGTCGACACATGGGCCGGCCGCTCGGTGGGCGGATGCCAGTATCATGTCGCTCATCCGGGCGGGCGCAATTACCAGACCTTCCCGGTGAACGCCTATGAGGCGGAAAGCCGGCGGCGCGCGCGCTTCTTCGCGTCGGGACATACGCCGGGGCCGCTCACGGTCGATGCACCGCACCGCAGTCTGGAGTTTCCGTTCACACTGGATCTGCGCTACTGGTGAAACCCGCACACTCTTAAAACGACACGACCTTGGCCTTTCAATCGACTTTTCCCTTCGAGACGTCTGCGGCGCGCGCGGACGCTTCGTCCCTGTTGCGCCTGCTGCCGGCCCACGAGGGACATTGGGACGAGTTGCGCGACGCCTCGGGCGCGCTGCGTGAGCCGTGGCGGCAATTCTTCGAGCGGCTCGGCGAGGACGGCATTGCGCGGCTCGACGATCACCTCGCCTCGGTCGCGCAGCAGATCCGCGACAACGACATCAGCTACAACGTCTACGCGGACAACGGCGAGCCGCGGCCGTGGGCGCTCGACCTGCTGCCGTTCCTGATCAGCGAGGAAGAGTGGGCGCATATCGAGCGCGGCGTGACGCAGCGCGCGCATCTGCTCAATGCGATCGTCGCCGATATTTACGGGCCGCAAACCTTGCTGGAGCGCGGGCAATTGCCGCCCGCACTGGTGTTCGGCCACCCCGGCTATCTGCGCTCGGTGAAGGGCTACGCGCCGCCGGGCGGCCAGTTTCTGCAAGTGGTCGCGGTCGACCTGGCGCGTACGCCCAACGGCGACTGGACCGTGATGGCGCATCGCACCGAGGTGCCGTCCGGTCTCGGCTACGCGCTGGAAAACCGCCTGATCGTCTCAACGCTGTTCGCCGATCCGTTCCGCGCCCTGCGCGTGAGCCGGCTCGCGCCGACCTACTCGCAGCTGATCGCGACACTCGTGCAGGCGGCGCAGGCCACCATGCGGCACGAGAGCGACGGCACCGACCATTCGCCGCATATCGCCTTGCTCACGCCGGGACCGTTCAGCGAAACCTATTTCGAGCACGTGTTTCTGGCACGCTACCTCGGCGTGACGCTGGTCGAGGGCAAAGACCTGACCGTGCGCGACGACAAGCTCTACCTGAAGACACTGGCAGGTCTCGAACGCGTGCACGTGGTGCTGCGGCGTCTGGACGATGCGTTCTGCGATCCGGTCGAATTGCGCGCCGATTCGAGCATCGGCGTGCCCGGCTTGTTGCAGGTGATGCGCGCGGGCAATGTGGTCGTCTCGAACGTGCCGGGTTCGGGTTTTGTCGAATCGCCGGCGTTGCACGGGTTTCTGCCTGGCATCGCCGAAGTGCTGCTCGACGAAGACCTCGTGTTGCCAAGCGTGGCGACATGGTGGTGCGGCGAGGAGGCGGCGCGCGAGCACGCATTCCGGCGGCTTGATGAGGCGTTCATCGTGCCGACGTGGCCAGTCACCGGGCGCGACACGCCGCCCGGCGTGGAGCAGGGACGCCAGCGCCTGTCGACGTGGCGCGAGCGGATCGAAGCCATGCCCGACACCTACACGATCCAGCAGGCGCAGCGCTTTTCGTGCACGCCGCGCTATGAGGATGGCACCGTCGGCCGCCGTCCGTCGGTGCTGCGCGTCTATGCGATCGCGGACGTCAATGGCGGCTGGCACGTCATGCCCGGCGGCTTCACCCGCATGGCCGCCGAACGCCAGGCCACGGTGTCCATGCAGTACGGCGGCAGCAGCGTCGATACGTGGGTGCTGTCGAGCCAGCCGACTTCGACCTTCACGCTGCTGCCCTCGCCGATGCAGCCCGCCGACCTCGCGCGCAAGCATCGCACCGTGTCGAGCCGCGCGGCGGAAAACCTGTTCTGGGCCGGACGTTACGGCGAACGCGCTGAGAACAATGTGCGGCTGTTGCGCCTGATCCTCGGTTCGCTGGAAGGCAACGATGCCGACGCGATGTTTCCGACTCTCGTCGAACTCGCGTTGCATTGCGGGCTCGTGCAGTCCGGCGACATGTTCGCGCCGCATTCGCCGCAAGCTTTCGAGCGCGCGCTGGTCGCTAACCTGATCGAGAGCACCGGCGCCGCGAGCATCGGCCAGAATCTGACTTCGCAGGCGCGATCCAATGGCGAAGTGCGCGGGCGTCTGTCGAATGATCACTGGCGAACGATTCTCGCGGCGCGCAACGACTTCCGCGACGCGTTGCAGATGTTGATGCCTGCGCCGGGCTACGGTAATGGTTCATCTTTATCACAAGGTAGCGGCAACGGCCGCGGCGAACGCTACGAGCGTTACGACCGCGTCACGCTGATGAGCGCGCTCGAACACCTGTCGGTGCAATTGTCTGCGATCAGCGGCGCGCAGGGCGATCGCATGACGCGCGACGAAGCGTGGCGTCTGCTGTTCGTGGGCCGCCACATCGAACGCGTGTCGGCGATGACCTCGTTTGTGCGCGTGGTCGCCGACAAAGGCCAGCTTTCGACGCCCGCCGGTTTCGATCTGCTGCTGCAGTTGTTCGACAGCACGCTGACGTATCGCTCACTCTATCCGGGCCGTTTCGAAGTGCCGGCCTTGCTCGACTTGCTGGTCATCGAGCCGACCAATCCGCGTGGCATCTATGGCGTATATGAGCGTCTGCGCAAGAAGCTCGACGAGATCGCCGTGGCGGCGGGCAGCACGCGGCATCGTCCGTTTGCCGAATTGATGGCGCCGACCGATGTGTTGCCGACGCTGGAATCGCTATGCGAGGTTGACGAAAACGGCACGTACGCCAATCTGATTGCGGTATGCGATCAGATCGCCGGATTCGTCGGCGCGGCCGGGCATGAGATCAGCGCGCGCTATTTCAGCCACGCCAGCACGGTTGCCTCGCAGGTGTGGTCATGAAGCACACGCCGACCGTGCTGTCCGTTTCGCATCGCACCACTTATCGCTACTCCACCTATGTGGAAACCGCGCAGCATCTCGCGACGATCCGGCCGATTGCCTGTTCGTGGCAGCGTGTGGTCTCGCACAGCGAAAAGATCGAACCCGAACCGTCGTATATGAATAGCCGGTTCGACGCATTCGGCAACGACGTGCTGTATTTCGCGCTGGATGCGCCGCATGAGCGCCTGCAACTCGTCAGCGAGACCACGGTCGCGCTCATGCCGCGCTGGACCGATCTCGATCCCGAGGCGACGCCCGCATGGGACGATGTGGCCGATGCGCTGCGCTTTCGCGTCGGCGGCCAGTTCCGGCCCGAGGCGGAGTTCTGTTTCGCGTCGCCGAATATCGTGCCGCGGCCGTCGTTACGCGACTACGCGTTGCCGAGTTTTCCGCCCGGCATGCCGGTCGCCGCGGGCGCGATCGATCTGATGCACCGCATTCACGAAGACTTCGCCTACAAGCCTTCCGCGACGATGTTCGATACGCCGGCCGAACGCGCCTTCGAATTGAAAAGCGGCGTGTGTCAGGACTTCGCGCAGGTGATGATCGGCTGCTTGCGCTCGCTGGGTTTGCCGGCGCGCTACGTGAGCGGCTATCTGCGCAACGATCCGCCGCCGGGACAGCCGCGGCTGATTGGCGCGGATGCGTCGCACGCGTGGGTGTCCGTGTATTGCCCCGGCAGCGGCTGGATCGATCTCGATCCGACCAACGACGTGCTCGCCGATATGGATCATGTGACGCTCGCCATCGGCCGCGATTACAGCGATGTGTCGTTGCTGCGCGGGATGATTCTGGGTGGTGGGGCGCATCGGGTGGAAGTGGGGGTGACGGTGCTTGCGCTTTGACATCATCTGACAAGGCCTTTTCTGTCCCAAAGAATGTGCTCGACTTATCGTGGGCACCACGGCCACTATCCAACCCTGTTCGGGGAAAACCCTCGTGACTTATTCCCACTCAGCGGGAATTGAGTTTTTGCAATCTGAGAGCGTTCTGGCATTCTGAGTCCGTGATGAGTTGCGGGCCGGTGTCATCGTGAATACGGAACAAGGTGTGACAGGTGCTGAACGGGTGCTGCTCGTGCTGGCGGCGCTCGCCAGTCACGGTAAGGCCATGTCGGTGAAAGAGCTGCTGACTGTCACCGGACTCGCGCAAAGCACTTTGTACCGGCAGATCGCCTTGCTCAAGCGCTGGGGCTTCGTCGCGGAGAACGCGGGGCATTACGCGCCGGGCCCAATTAGCTTGCAGTTGGCGCTGGGCTTCGACGTCAATTCGCTGCTGGTCGAAGCGAGCCGCAGCGAGATGCAGCGGCTCGCGCGAGCGTCGCAGGAAAGCATTGGACTGGTGGTCGCCGTTAAACATCAGGTGATGTGTCTGGAGATGGTCGACAGCCAGCACTCGCTGCGCTGTTCGTTCGAGAAAGGACGCGCCGTGGCGCTCAAGGCGGGTGCGTCGGCGAAGTCGCTGCTCGCGTTCATGGCCGACAAGGCACGCACCGAAGTACTCGACAACCTGTTCGATGACGACCCTGCCGGCCGCGCGGCAATCGAAGCCCGGTTGGAGCAGATTCGCGCCCAAGGCTACGCGGTCAGCGACAGTGAAGTGGATCCGGGTGTGTGGGGTGTGAGCGCCCCGATATTTCATCGCAGCGGACGCGGCGCCGGCAGCGGCGCGTCGATCACGCTGATGGCGCCGTCCACGCGCGCCATCGGCCGCGAAAGCCAATTCATCGACGGGACGCTACGTACGGCCCGCGCCATTTCCGAGCGTATGCAAACCGATTGACTGGACGAAGCCGCTTGCGACCGGAATTCAATCCGGATTCCGAACGAAATGAAAAAACCACAAGGAGCCTATTCAATGAAGCTGCAACGACTGTTGTCTCTCGCCTGCGTCACGGTTGCCGTGACTTTCGCCGGCTTCTCCGGCGCCGCGTCGGCGCAAACGCCGGACGTGCTGAACGTGGCCACCGACGCTACCTTCCCGCCTTTGGAGTACACCGAAAATGGCGCACGCACCGGCTTCGACGTGGACCTGCTGAATGCGCTCGCCAAGGCGATGGGCAAGAAGGTGCAATGGACCGACATCGACTTCAAAGGTCTGATTCCGGGCCTGATCGCTCACCGTTTCGACGCGGCGATCTCCGGCATCTACATCACCGACGAACGCGCGAAGGTGGTCGACTTCACCGACTCCTACTATGCCGGGGGCCTCGTCGTGCTGGTGAAGAGCAATTCGCCTATCAAGTCGGTGGAAGAACTGAACGGCAAGAAAGTCTCGGTCCAGGTGGGCACCAAATCGGTCAACTTCCTGCGCGACAACTTCCCGCAGATCAATCGCGTGGAAGTCGAAAAGAATCAAGAAATGTTCGACCTCGTGGGCATTGGCCGCGCTGACGCCGCCGTAACCGGCAAGCCGGCCGCCTATCAACTCGTGAAGACGCGCGGCGGTTTTCGTGTGCTCGACAAACCGCTTACGACCGAAGCGTATGGCATTGCCGTGCGCAAGGACGAGCCGCAACTGAAGGCCGCGTTCAATACAGCGCTCGCGAAAATCAAGGCTGACGGCACGTATGCCGCGATCGTCAAGAAGTGGTTCGGCGCAACGGCGCAATAACCGGCTAAGCGAACCCAATGGAACTTGATTTCTCGCCGGTCATTGCCGGCTTGCCGGACATCTTGCACGGCGCCGTGGTGACGGTCGAAGTGACCGCCGCCTCGCTCGCGCTGAGTTGCGTGCTGGGCCTTCTGATCGGCATCGGCCGGCTCACGCCGAAACGGCGCATCGTGTACGGCTTTTGCACGGCGTACCTGACGTTTTTCCGCGGCACGCCGCTGCTGGTGCAGCTTTTTCTGTTGTTCTTCGGCTTGCCGCAATTCGGCATTCTGTTGCCGGCGTTTGTGTGCGGCATGTTGGGACTCGGCTTGTATTCGGCGGCTTACGTTTCGGAGATCGTGCGTGGCGCGATTCAGTCGGTAGACCGCGGGCAGATGGAAGCGGCGCGCTCCATCGGCATGTCGTCGGGACAAGCCATGCGCGCGATCATTCTGCCGCAAGCCATCGTGCGAATGATCCCGCCACTCGGCAACGAGTTCATTGCGTTGATCAAGAACTCGGCGCTGGTGTCGCTGCTGACCATCGACGATCTGATGCATGAAGGGCAGAAGATCATCAGCGTGTCGTACCGCTCGCTCGAAGTGTATCTGGCTATCGCGCTGGTGTATCTGGTGTTGACGCAGGCGACCAATTACGCGCTGCATCGTGTCGAGCGCCATTTGCGCGCGGGAGGGATGGTGCAATGAATACCGTGACCAACCTCAATGAACCTATCGTCAGCATTCGCGGACTGACAAAGTCGTTCGGCTCGCATACGGTGCTCAACGGCATTGACTTCGATATTCAACCGCAGCAGGTTGTGGTGGTGATCGGACCGAGCGGCTCGGGCAAGAGCACGTTTCTGCGCTGCTGCAACGGGCTCGAGCAGGCGGAGGGCGGCACAATCGATATCTGCGGGCATCGGCTGGTCGATCAGGGGGAGATGCTCAAGGAGCGCTCGTTGAACGAGTTGCGCACCGAAGTCGGCATGGTGTTTCAGTCGTTTAATCTGTTTCCGCATCTGTCGGTGCTCCATAACATTACGGTCGGCCCGCGCATGTTGCGCGGCGCCAGCAAGGCTGAGGCTGAAGCAGTCGCGCTCGCGTTGCTGGAGAAAGTCGGACTTGCGCACAAGGCGCATGTGATGCCGGCGAGCTTGTCGGGTGGCCAGAAGCAACGCGTTGCGATCGCCCGCGCGCTAGCCATGCAACCGCGCGTAATGCTGTTCGACGAGCCGACTTCGGCGCTCGATCCCGAACTGGTCGGCGAAGTGCTGCAGGTGATGAAGCTGCTTGCGAGCGAGGGCATGACGATGGTGGTCGTCACACACGAGATGGGTTTCGCGAAAGAAGTCGCCGACGTAGTGGTGGTGATGGACGGCGGCGTGATCGTCGAAGCAGGTCCACCGGCAGAGATTTTCTCCGCGCCTTCACAGCCGCGCACGCGAGCTTTCTTGCAGGCGGTGTTGTCGCGCGCATGAGAGTTCCGTTCGATGACAAGGTGTGGGCGGGCCGCTCGGACGACGGCGAGTCCGGCGACACGCGGCGAGTTTTCAATCAGATCGTGCCGTTTGACAGTTCGCTTCGTGGCCATGGCGATACGACGGTGATTGTCGGCTTCGGCTCCGATGAAGGAGTGCGCCGCAATCAAGGCCGCACCGGCGCGGCGCATGCGCCAAAGGAATTGCGGCGCGCGCTGGCGGGCTTGCCCGCTAAAAATTCGATCGCGATGCTTGCCGACGCGGGCGACGTTGCGTGCGACGACGGCGACCTCGAAGGCGCGCAAGCCGAATTGGCCAACGTGATCAGCGACGTGCTGGCTAGCGGTAGCCGGCCCTTGGTATTCGGTGGCGGGCACGAGGTGGCGTGGGCAACGTATTGTGGTTTGCGCTTGCACCAGCATCGGCATCAAGATCGGCGTGAGGCTGACGAATCCGCTACGCCTCGCAAACTGCTCATCATCAACTTCGATGCGCACTTCGACCTGCGCCGGAAGCGCCCCGCGAATTCAGGCACGCCGTTCGATCAGATCGCGAACGACTGCGCGGAGCGCGGCCTGCCATTCAATTACGTCTGCTTCGGCATCAGCGATCTGGGCAACACGGCTTCGCTGTTCGGGCACGCGCAGCGGCTCGGCGCTCGCTACGTACTCGACGTCGATATGCAGGAAGCGCAACTGCCGCTACGTTTACAAGAACTCGATCTGATGCTGGACGAAGCGGACGATGTCTATCTGACCATCGATCTCGACGTACTTTCCGCGGCCACCGCGCCGGGCGTCTCGGCGCCTGCGACGCTGGGCGTGCCTCTCTCCGTGGTCGAGCAGATGGTGCGACGTGTCCATGGCTCGGGCAAACTGCGTGCGGCGGACATCGCGGAGTACAACCCGTCGCTCGATCAGGACGGGCGCACCGCGAGGGCGGCGGCGCGATTGGCTTACCGCCTGCTCTAAGGAAGCATCTGCATGGCGGCAACTGGCGGTTAGGTGGGTGCCGCAACCCGGAAATGGGTGTCGGAACGGCCACATTGCGCCGCCGGTGCGAGCGTAAGAGCAGATCCAGCAACACTGTGTTCAACCCCGCCAACCTTGACGCTGTGCGTATGCACATATAGACTCCACTTCATGAACCGCCCCATCTCCTCCGACGAATGCAACTGCTTCGCGCTGCGCCAGGCGGCCCGGCACGTCACGCAAATCTACGAACGCCACCTTGGCGAAGTAGGCCTGACAGCCGCGCAGTTCACGATTCTCGCCAAGCTCGCGCGCGTGCCGAATCTGCCCATGGTGGATCTGGCGGACGCGATGGTGATGGAGCGCACCACGCTGGTCCGCGCCATGAAACCGTTGCAGCGCGACGGTCTGGTGGCGGCCGAAGCGGCGGAGCACGACGGCCGCACATTCCTGTTCAGCCTGACGAAAAAGGGCGAAGCCACCTTCGATCAGGCCGCCATTGCCTGGCGCGCCGCGCAGGACGAGTTCGAAAAGAAGTTCGGCCCTGCGCGAGCCAAAACGCTGCGCGCCGAACTCTTCAGCATCACCGGCTAGTTGAGGCGTACCCGCTCGTTCCGGCGAGCATCGGTCCGCCCGCTTGTGTGCATACGCACTCACAAACGAGGAAGTGCAGCAATGGAACGATTCTTCGACGACGACTGCTTTGCCATCCGCCAGGCCGCGCGTTATGTCTCGCAGATATACGACCGGCACCTGGCGAATGTCGGGCTGACCATCACGCAGTTTTCGCTGCTGGGACGGCTCAAACGCACCGGCCCCATGACGATGAAGCAACTGGCTGAAGCCATGCGCATGGAACGCACCACCCTGGTCCGCACGATCCAGCCGCTGCGCCGCAACGGCCTCGTGTCGAGCGAGGCACTCGGCGCCGACGCGCGCGCGCTGACCATTACGCTCACGCCGGCAGGCGAAGAGCGTCTCAAGGCAGGCGGTGAACATTGGCATGCTGCGCAAGCCGAATTCGAGCATCGTTTCGGCGAACGGCGCGCGGCGGCGTTGCGAGGCGAATTGTTCGCCATCACACGGGATTCAATCTGAAGTCGCGGATACGGCGACGTACGGCCGGCGCGATCCACGCGCTTTTTTTTCAACGCAACGAGTGCATACGCACATATCGACATCATGTCCACTACTCCATCGACAATCGCTCCGCCGAGCGCGGCGCAGACCGCCAAACCGGCACGCCGCATTCCGTGGATGCTGCTCGCGGTCATCACGGTCCTTGCCGTGCTGGCGCTTGCGGCATCGTACTGGTTCTTCGTCGGCCGCTTCGTCGAGACGACTGACGATGCCTACGTGGGCGGCGATGTCACCGTGATGGCGCCGAAGGTGAACGGTTTCGTGACGGACGTGCTGGTCCGCGACAACCAGTTCGTCCACGCGAACGACGTGCTGATCCGGCTGGATGCGCGCGACTACGACGCGCGGCTCGCGCAGGCCACGGCGGAAGTGCAGAGCGCGCAAGCGTCGGTGACTGAACTGCAGGCGAAGAAGTCCTTGCAGCTCGCCACCATCAACGAGCAGGCCGCCGAGGTTCGCGCGTCCGGCGCCGAATTGACGCGCAGCGCCGCGGACCAGACGCGCTACCGCGAACTGGTCAAGGACGACGCGGTATCGAATCAGGTCGTCGAACGCGCGGACGCCGATTTGACCAAAGCGCACGCGGCGGTCGACCGCAGCAGCGCGGCGCTGATCGCGGCGCAACGCCAGATCGCCGTGCTCGACGCGCAGATCGGCGACGCCGAGGCGCGCATCGCGACGGCGCAGGCCGCCCAGCGTGTCGCGGCGCTGAACGTGGAGTACACGACGATCCGCTCGCCGATCGACGGCTATGTCGGCAATCGCACGGCGCGTGTCGGCCTGCTTGCGAACACCGGCGTATCGCTGCTGACCGTGGTGCCGTCGAGCGGATTGTGGATCGACGCCAACTTCAAGGAAGACCAGTTGAAGAAGATGCGCGTGGGCGACAGCGTCGATGTCGATCTCGACGCATCGGGCACGCCGATTCACGGCGTGGTGGAAAGTCTGGCGCCGGCCACCGGCGCGACGTTCAGCGTGCTGCCCGCCGAGAACGCCACTGGCAACTTCACGAAGATCGTGCAGCGCGTGCCGGTGCGTGTGCGGCTGGATGTGCCGAAGTCCATGCAAGGCGTGCTGCGCCCCGGCTTGTCGGCCACGGTGAAGGTGCATGTCGATAGCAACACTCCGGCGCGCGGATGAACCTACCATGACTCAAGTTCTCGCCAACCCCGCCGACCTGCCGACGCGAATCAAAGTCCTGGCGTTCACGCTGATGTGCGTCGGGTTTTTCATGGCGACGCTCGATATCCAGATCGTGGCGTCGTCGCTCAAGGACATCGGCGGTGGCTTGTCCGCGAGCCAGGACGAACTCTCGTGGGTGCAGACCTCGTATCTGATCGCTGAAATTCTGGTGATCCCGATGTCCGGCTGGCTCACCCGAGTGTTCTCCACGCGCTGGGTGTTCGCGTTTTCCGCGCTCGGCTTCACGGTCACCAGCATGCTGTGCGGTCTCGCGTGGGACATCAACTCGATGATCCTGTTCCGCGGTTTGCAGGGCGCGCTCGGCGCCGCGATGATCCCGACGGTGTTCACCACGGCGTTCGTGCTGTTCCCCGGCAAGCAGCGCCTGATCGCCTCCACCACCATCAGCGCGCTCGCCACGCTCGCGCCGACCATTGGTCCGGTGATCGGCGGCTGGATCACGTCGCAATGGTCGTGGCACTGGCTGTTCTATCTGAACCTCGTGCCGGGCCTCGCCGTCACGCTGTTGGTGCCGAAGTACGTGCATTTCGACAACGTCGATCTGTCGCTGCTGAAGAAAGGCGATTACCTGGGCATCCTTCTTATGTCCGGTTTTCTCGGTTGCCTCGAATACGTGCTGGAGGAAGGGCCGCGCAAGAACTGGTTCGGCGATCACGTGATCCTGACGTGCGCGTGGATCACCGCGATCTGCGGGTTTCTGTTCCTCGTGCATGCGTTCACCGCGAAAGAACCGATCGTCGATTTGCGCGCGCTGGCGATCCGCAACTTCGGCATCGGCAGTCTGCTGTCGTTCATCACCGGGATCGGGATTTTCTGCGCGGTGTTTCTGACGCCGGTGTTCCTGTCTCGTGTGCGTGGCTTCGATTCGTTGCAGATCGGTGTGGCGTTGCTGTCGGTCGGTTGTTTTCAACTGGTCGCGATGGTGGTGTATTCGGTGGTCGCGCGCTTTATCGACATGCGGATTTTGCTGGTGTTCGGCCTCGTGCTGTTCGGCGTCGGCTGTTATCTGTATGTGCCGCTGACCAATCAATGGGGCTGGCACGAGTTGCTGATTCCGCAGGCGTTGCGCGGCATCGGCCAGCAGTTCTGCATTCCACCCATCGTGACGATGGCGCTGGGTTCGTTGCCGATGTCGAGGCTGCGTTCCGCCAGCGGCCTGTTCAATCTGATGCGTAACCTCGGCGGCGCGATCGGCATTGCGGTAAGCAGCACGATGCTCAACGACCGTCTTAATCTGCACTACGAGCGGCTCGATGAACATCTGAACGTGGGCCGTCCGGTGGTCGAGTCGATCCTGCAGCAGCAAAGCGCGCATTTCGCCACAGTGGGCGGCAACGTGTTGAACGCGGCCAACGCCGGACTCGGTGAACTTCATGCATTGCTGATGCGTGAAGCGCTCGTGCTCACGTTCTCCGACACCTTCTTCGCCTTGTCGCTGTGTTTCCTGGTCGGTCTGTTCAGCGTGCTGTTCTCGCGCCCGTTCGGCAACACCGCACCGCCGCCCGATGCCCATTGAGGAATTCAACATGAAACCGATCCTTGTCAAAGTCCTGGCGAGCGCCGCCTTGCTGACGCTCGCGGCCTGCGCGGTGCAACCGGAAACACACGCGGATTTGCCGCAAACCGTGAAGAGCGTCGCGCCCGCCGCGTGGAATGTCGACGCGCCGCAAGACAGCGTGAGCGCCAACGCGTGGTGGGACCAATTCGGCGACCCGGTCATGCATCAACTGGTCGAAACCGTGTTGACCGGCAATCTCGATGTGCAGGCAGCCGTGGAGCGCGTCAAGCAGGCGCAGGATCTGGCGAAGCAGAATCGCGCGGCTCTGCTGCCTGAGTTGAACGCGAGCGCGACGGCGTCCGACTCGCGTCAGAACACGCCGCCGCCGCTCGGTTATGTGCGCCAGGCCGGCGTCGGCTTGACGGCGAGCTGGACGCCCGATGTATTCGGCGGCGAACGTCTTGCCGTGCTGGCGGCGCAGGCGCAGGTGTCGGGACGCCAGTCGGCATTGAACGAGGTGCGCCTCGCGCTCGCGACGAATACCGCCGCAGCGTATATCGATCTGCGCTGGGCGCAAGCGCAGTTGCAGATTCTGAGCGACAACGAGCAGATCCGCGCACGCGCGTTGAAGCTCACGCAGCAGCGTCTGCACTATGGGCTGTCGACGCAACTCGACGTCGCGCGCGCGCAGAACCAGCTCCAGGATTTGCAGGCGCAGATTCCGCGCGTGCAATCGGCTGTGCAGCATCAATTGAGTCTGATCGCGGTGTATTCGGGGCGCACGCCGGAAAGCGTCGATAGCTTGCTGCTCGCCAATGCGCGCGATATTCCGGTGCCCGCGCAAAGCGTGCCGCAGATGCTGCCCTCAGAAGCGCTGCTGCAGCGTCCCGATGTGCGTACCGCGTACGCGACGGTCGAACAGCGCGCGGCGGAAGTGGGCGTATCGAAAGCGCAGCGCTATCCGCAGTTCCGGCTCAATCTCGCCGACGGTCTGCTGGCCTCGTCGTACCTCGGCTTGCCGACGCTGACCGACAACCTCTTCAGCGCCGCCTTGAACGCGACGAGTCCGATCTTCAACGCGGGCCGCATCACCGCGAACATCGACGCGAGCGAAAGCCGCATGCGCGAATCGCAACTCGGTTTGCAGCAAACCATGCTGCAAGCGCTGAAGGAAATCGAGGACAACCGCAGCGATCTGGTGAGCGGCGCGGTGCAGGTGCAACGTCTTGGCGGCGCGCTCGATGCGTCGAACCAGGCGCTGCATTTGTCGAGCGAACTGTACAAGGGCGGCGCGGCGGATTTTCTCGATGTGCTCACCGCGCAGGAGGCGTATCTGCGTGACGCGGAGTCCTTGAACCAGGCCAGGCGCGAGCAAGCGCTCTCGGCGGTCGCGTTGTACCGCTCGCTCGGCGGCGGCTGGGATGCGCCCGGCGCGGTCACGGCGGTGTCGTCGAGCAACTGAGCACTTGAACACGCGAGCGGCCGATGTACGGGCGCGGCCAATGTGATGTCGAACCAACTGGAGAGAAACGATGGCGAATCAGCGAGAAGTAGTGATCTGCAATCCGGTGAGAACGCCGATCGGCGCATTCGGTGGGGCATTGAAGGACGTGCCCGCGACCGCGCTCGGCGCGCTCGCCGTGCGCGAGACGTTGCGCCGCAGCGGGCTCGACGCGGCCGAGTTGGCGTCGGTCGTGATGGGCAATGTGATTCAGGCCGGCAACAAGATGAATCCGGCGCGCCAGGCGTCGATCGGCGGCGGTGTGCCGGTGGCCGTGCCGGCATTGACGGTCAATCGCGTGTGCGGCTCGGGCGCGCAGGCGATCGCGTCGGCGGCCCAGGAAATTCTGCTGGGTCTCGGCGATGCCGCCGTGGCCGGCGGCATGGAAAACATGGACCGCGCGCCGTATCTGCTCGACGGCGGCCGCTGGGGCTACCGCATGGGCAACGCGCAAATCCACGACAGCCTGCTGCGCGACGGCCTGAACGACGCGTTTTCCGGCGAGCATTCCGGCTGGCACACGGAAGACCTCGTCGCGCAATTCGATATCACGCGTGAAACTCAGGACCGCTGGGCCGCGCGTTCGCAGCAGCGCTTCAGCGAAGCCCAGGCGCGCGGCGATTTCGACGCCGAACTGGTCGCCGTGGAAATAGCCGGGCGCAAAGGCCCGCAGCATGTCACGCGCGATGAACAGCCGCGTCCCGACACGACCGTGGAAACGCTCGCGAAACTGCGTCCGGCATTTCGCCCCGACGGCACGATCACCGCGGGCAACGCGCCCGGATTGAACAGTGGCGCAGCCGCGATGCTGGTGGCCGAGCGGGGTTTCGCGGAAGCACGCGGCATCGCGCCGCTCGCGCGTCTCGTGTCGTATGGCGTCGCCGCGGTCGAACCCGGCATGTTCGGGCTCGGCCCCGTTCCGGCGGTGCAGATGGCATTGGCACGAGCCGGTTGGCAACTGCGCGATGTCGAGCGCTTCGAGATCAACGAAGCGTTTGCCGCCGTGCCGATCGCGGTCGCACGCAAACTCGGCATTGCGGACGAGTTGATCAACGTACAAGGCGGCGCAATCGCGCATGGTCATCCGATCGGCGCGACGGGCGCCGTGCTGACCACGCGCCTGCTTCATTCGATGCAGCGCGATGGGATCAAACGCGGCATCGTGACGTTGTGCATTGGCGGCGGTCAGGGCATCGCGTTGGCATTGGAAATGCTGTGAGTTTGAAGCGATAGCGGCAGGGCGCGTCGGCGTGCGAAATACATGTCGATGCACCTCACTGCGATCCCTGAAATGCGCGGCGCATCAACCGTGGCGCATTCGTGGGCACTAGAGTGCCGGCCCATATTTAAAGTTTTTATTCCTGCACCGGTTTCGTTTAGCATCACTGCCACTTTCACAAGAACACCACGAGACATGGCACTGATCGTTAGAAACATCCTCGGCATTGCGGTACTGCTGCTCATCGCTTTTATCTTTTCCACTAATCGGCGCGCTATCCGCTTACGGACTGTAATCAGCGCGTTGCTGGCGCAAATAGGCATTGGCGCATTCATTCTGTTCGTGCCCGTCGGCAAGTTGATACTCTCGGGCGCGGCGTCCGGTGTCAATCATGTGCTCGGCTACGGCAACGCGGGCATCGAGTTCCTGTTCGGCGGACTCGTGCAAGCGAAGATGTTCCAGGTCTTCGGCGACGGTGGTTTCGTATTCGCCGTGCGCGTGCTGCCGGCCATCATCTTCGTGACCGCATTGATCTCCGTGCTGTACTACCTCGGCGTGATGCGCTGGATCGTGATCGTGCTCGGCACGGTATTTCAGAAGCTGCTCGGCGTGTCGAAGATCGAATCGTTTTCCGCGGTCACCACGATTTTTCTCGGCCAGAGCGAAATGCCCGCCGTCGTCAAACCGTTCACGGCCGAGATGACCGGCGCGGAATTGTTCGCGGTCATGTCGAGCGGCATGGCGGCGGTCGCCGGTTCGGTGCTGGCGGGTTATGCGGGCCTCGGTGTACGCATCGAGTATCTGCTGGCGGCGTCGTTCATGGCCGTGCCGGGCGGCTTGCTGTTCGCGAAGATCATTCACCCTTCCACCGAACCGAGCCGTGTGCATCTGGAGAACCTCAACTTCGACGAGAAGCGTCCCGCCAATATCATCGAAGCCGCGAGTTCCGGCGCGACTGTCGGCCTCAAAATCGCGGTGATGGTCGGTGCGATGCTGATCGCGTTCGTCGGGCTGATTGCGTTGCTCAATGGAATTGTCGGCGGCGTGGGCGGCTGGTTCGGTCATCCGCAACTGTCGATGCAATCGGTGCTCGGCGTGATATTCGCGCCGCTCGCCTATCTGATCGGCGTGCCCTGGAGCGAAGCCACGATTGCCGGCAATTTCCTCGGCCAGAAAGTCATTCTCAACGAGTTCGTCGCCTATGCGTCGCTGTCGCCGTATCTGAAAGACGCCGCGAGCGTGACCGCCGCCGGTCTGGCGGCGCTCGATCCGCGTACCATTGCTATCCTGTCGTTTGCGTTGTGCGGCTTCGCGAACTTCTCGTCGATCGCGGTGCTGACGGGCGGCTTTAGCGCCGTCGCGCCGGGACGCCGTGCCGAAGTCGCGCGTTACGGCCTGCGTGTCGTGCTCGCCGCGACGCTCTCGAACCTGATGAGCGCCACGATTGCGGGCATGTTCATTACGCTGAATTGAATCGAGGATTGCTGGATGAATATGGAACAACTGTTGGAACGCGCGGACGTCGCGCGAGAAAAGGCCTATGCGCCTTATTCGAAATTCAAGGTCGGCGCGGCGTTGCTGACCAAAGACGGCCAGGTGTTCGACGGCTGCAACGTCGAGAACGCTTCGTACGGTTTGTGCAATTGCGCGGAACGTACCGCGTTTTTCAGCGCCATTGCGGCGGGTTATCGGCGTGACCAGTTCGCCGCGCTCGCGGTGATCGGCGATACAGACGGCCCGATCGCGCCGTGCGGTGCGTGCCGCCAGGTGATCATCGAACTGGGCGGCCCCGAACTGCCGATTCGTCTCGGCAACTTGCATGGCGCCACGCGCGACACAACCGCGCGCGAACAATTGCCGGACGCGTTCTATCTATGAGCAGGCACAAGGTCATCTACGATACCGACCCGGGCGTGGACGATGCCATGGCGCTCGTATTTCAGGCGCTGCATCCGGACATCGAACTGTTGGGTCTGACGAGCGTATTCGGCAACGCCGCGATCGAAACGACCACACGCAACGCGCGCTTTCTCGCCGGGCGGTTCGCCGCCGGCGTGCCGGTCGCGCAGGGCGCGGCGGCACCGCTCGAGCGCACCGCGCCCGAGCCGCTCGCATGGATTCACGGCGACAACGGGCTCGGCAATATCGCGTTGGATACAACGGACGGGGCTCCGTTCGATGCGCGTCCCGCGCACCGCTTCATCATCGACACGGTGCGCGCGCATCCCGGCGAAGTGACGCTGCTCGCCGTGGGCCCGCTCACGAATCTTGCGCTCGCACTCGCCGACGATCCGCAGATCGCCACGCTCGTCAAACAGGTGGTGATCATGGGCGGCGCGTTCGGCACGGACGGCGTGCTCGGCAACGTCACGCCCGCGGCGGAGGCTAATATCCTGGCGGACCCGCACGCCGCCGACATCGTGCTCGGCGCGGCGTGGCCGGTCGCGATCGTCGGGCTGGACGTCACGCAGTCCACTATCATGAGCCGCGAGTATCTGGCGTCGCTGCGCGAGCGCGGCGGCGCAGCCGGTCAGTTCGTATGGGAAGTGTCGCGGCACTACGAGGCGTTTCACGAGCAAAGCGCGCAGCTGGCGGGCATCTATGTGCATGATTCGTCGGCGGTGGCCTATGTGCTGGCGCCGCATCTCTATACGACGCGCAGCGGCCCCGTGCGCGTTTTGACGGACGGCATCGCGGTGGGCCAGACCATCCAGAAGCCGTCGACCATGCCCGTGCCCGCGCCGGCCTGGGATAGCCGGCCGGACTGCACGGTGTGTATCGGCGTGGATGTGCCGGGTATGCTGGCGCTTTACGAGCGCACCATTTGCGGCACGCTGTGAAAGAGCCGACGCTGACCTGACGCATTGGCGGCATTGCCTGCTTTGATCGGAGGTAAGCCGCTGTGCAATGCAACACGCCGGTTCGCGGTAATCCTGGCCGGTGCCGATCTTCAATCTTTGCTACATTCTGCACACGCACTGCATTCGCGCCCCCTGAAACCCCGGCTCGTGGACGCAAGCGCGTGACCGAAATCTATCAAGAGGCCAAAGATGCGAATTCTAGTAGTAGGGGCGGGCGCCGTAGGCGGCTATTTCGGCGGGCGTCTCGCAGCGGCGGGCCAGGACGTGACCTTCCTCGTGCGTCCCGGCCGGGCGGAAAAGCTCAAGCGTGACGGGCTCGTGATCAGCAGCGTGCGTGGCGATCTCAAGCTGCCCGATCCGCAAACGATTCTCGCCGGCGTCAGCGCCGAGCCGTTCGATCTGGTGCTGCTGAGCTGCAAGGCCTTCAGTCTCGACGACGCGATCGATTCCTTCGCGCCGCTAGTCGGCGAATCGACGTTGATTCTGCCGATGCTCAACGGCATGCGCCATATCGAGGTACTCAACGAAAAGTTCGGCGCCGCGCGCGTGCTGGGCGGCCAATGTGTGATCGCCGCCACGCTCAACGCCGAGCAGCATATCGTGCATCTGAACGACACCCACGCGATCACTTTCGGCGAGCAGGCCGGCGGCGCGTCGGAACGTGTTCAGGCAATCGCCGAAGCGATGAGCGATGCGAATTTCGACGCTGTGATCAGCGACAACATCTTGCTGCGCATGTGGGAGAAGTGGGTGTTCCTGGCCACATTGGCGGCCGGCACGTGCTTGATGCGCGGTTCGGTCGGCGATATTCTGGCTGCGCCGGACGGCAAGCGCGTGATCGAGAACTTGCTTGGCGAGTGCCGCGCGGTGGCCGAGCACAACGGCTTCACCATGGGCCCGGACTTCGACGCACGCGCCACGCAAACGCTCTTCACGCCTTCGCCGCTCACCGCGTCCATGTTGCGGGACGTGGAAAATCACTCGCATACCGAGGCGGATCATATTCTCGGCGATCTGATTTCTCGCGGCGGCGACGCGCAAAAGGGCGAGCACGGCCTGTCGTTGCTGCGTATCGCCTATAGTCATCTGAAGACGTATGAAGCGCGGCAGGCCCGCACGTCCTGAGCGTTGCCACGGGCACGAATCGGGACTTCGCGGGCATGGCGGACAGTCTAACGTTCAGAGGTGAAGCATGCCGACTCCCATCGGATCAGTGCCCGCACTCAGTGCCGCTTCGGCCACGATCTTCTCGATCGGCATCGTCTTTCTCGGCTACTGGGGTTTGTATGAGCCGATACAGTGGCGAGCGGCCGACGTCTTCGTGTTTGTGTTCGCGCTGATCGGTTTCGGGTGTCTCGGGCTCGTGCCGTGGGTCGCCACGAGTCCTGTCGAACCCGAAGGCAGCGATAGCCGGATTCGCATTGCGCGGCATCTGTTTCTTGCCGGCGTGGCGGGGATCTGGCTTGCGGTGGCGATGTCGGTGATTTTCTAGAACCACACCCATGCTCACGCATAAAAAACGCGCGCCTTGCACAGTTGCAAGGCGCGCGTTTTCGTTGAAGCGCAATCGGTCAGCGCTTAGCGTTCGATCTGCCGGTTCCAGCGCGTGTCCCACTGCGCGCGGTGTGCGTTGATCGTATCCCAATCCACCACCGTCACCTTGCGCACCAGATCGTCGATGTTGCCGAGGCTTTGCTGCATCGGCGGCGTCATCTTCGCGAGACGGTTGGTGGGAATCTGACGGCCGGCTTCCGCGGCCTTGGTCTGCGCCGGCGCGGACAGCAGGAATTGCGCGAGCTTCTGCGCCAGTTGCGGATCGGGGTTGTTGTTGACTACGCACAGATCGACGAGCAGCAGCACCGGACCTTCTTTCGGATTCACATAGCCGACCGGAATGCCCTTGTCCGCCAGATCGCCCACGGCGGTCGGCGTCAACGGGAACAGGCCCGCTTCGCCGGTCTGGACCATTTCGGAAATCTTCGCCGAATTCGGCACGTACTCGACCACGTTCGGGCCGACCGTGCTCGCCCATTTCGTGAAGCCCGGCTCCACGTTCTGCTCGCTGCCGCCCATCAAGCGGTTGATGGCGAGAAAGCCGTGCAGGCCGAAAGTGCTGCTAGACGCCGACTGGAACACCACCTTGCCTTTGTATTTCGGATCGGCGAAATCCATCCACGAGGTCGGTGGCGCCCAGCCTTTTTCAGCGAACAGCTTCTTGTTGTACGCGATGCCGGTCATGCCGAGTTGCACGCCCGCGCCCATGTCGTCCTTCATGCGCGCGAACGGATAGAGTTCCTTGAGCACGGGTGCATCGTCGAGCTTCTTGCACACGCCCATGCTGATCGCGCGCGCCATCACGCCATCGTCGAGAAACACCACGTGAATCTGTGGATTGGCCTTGTTGGCGAGCAGCTTGGCAAGAATGTCCGACGACGTGCCCGGTACCACGACCACCTTCACATTGTTGGCCTTCTCGAAGTCGGGCAGCACCTGGCTCGTATAAGCTTTCTCCATCGGGCCGCCATTCATGCCGATGTAGATCGTCTTGGTCTGCGACCAAGCCGGCGCGGCCGCGCCGAATGCACACAATGCGGCCAGCGCCGCGAGCGTCTTGAACAATTTCATTGAGGGGCTCCTGAGGTTCACTATACGAAAACTTAAGCGACCGGTGAGGTCGCGACAGCAGCAAAGCGGCCAATCGAAAAAGCGTCGAGTGGCGTGGCGGTGGCACCGTCGACGACGAGATCGGCAAGCACTTCGCCGACGCCCGGCGCGAGCAGGAAGCCGCCGCCTGAAAAACCGAATGCATGCAACAGACGCGGCACGGTCCGGCTCGCACCGATGATCGGATTGCTGTCGGGCGTTTCGCCTTCCACGCCGCTCCACGTGCGGATCAGCAGCGCCTCGCGCAGCGCGGGCAGCAGCGCGCACGCGTCGCGCATCACGGCGCGCGTGGTGTCCGTCGACGGTTGGCCATATTCGCCGTCGCCATGTCCGCGTCCGCCGCCGATCACGCAATTGCCGCGCGCCACTTGCCGTGCGTAGATGCCGCCGCCGTACACGCCCAGGTTGTGCGTGATGAAAAGCGGCAGCGGTTCGGTGACCCACATGTTCGGGTAGATTGGTTTCATCGGCGCGGTTTCGCCGAAGTAACCGGCCACCGTATTCGCCCACGCGCCGGCCGAATTGATGAGCCAGTCGGCGCTGATGCGCGTGTCGCCTGCGCGCAGTTGAAAGCGCGTGCCGTCGTGATGAATGCCGGTGAGTTCGGTTTGCTCGCGCACGTCCGCACCGGCGGCCCGCGCGGCGCGCGCGAAGGCGGGCGACACCAGCCGCGGGTTCGCGTGACCGTCGCTCGCGCACAGCGAGCCGCCCACGGCCGCCGGCCCGAGCCACGGGTAGCGCTGGCGGAACGCCGCGCCGCTGACCAGTTGCGCGTGCAGTCCAAACTCGCGCGCCATGTCGGCCCACGTCTGCAGCGCGGCGAGATCGCTTTCGCTGCGAGCGAGGCGCAAATGTCCCGACACCGTGAACTCGCCGTCGATGCCGATCAACTCCGGCAAGCGGTCCCAGATGCGCCGTGCGCGAATGGCGAGCGGCATCTGTTCGACCGGCCGCCCCTGACAGCGCACGCCGCCGTAATTCACGCCGCTTGCCTGCGCGCCGCAATAGCGCCGCTCGAACAGGCCGACGCGCAAGCCGCGCTTAGCGAGCGCCAATGCCGCCGATGAACCGACCAGGCCGCCGCCCGCAATCGCGACGTCGTAGTGCTGCGTGTTACTCATCGCGCGCCTCCACGGGAATTTCGGCGACGTCGTCGGCATACATTTCCGGCGCGAGCGGAATCGGTTTGACGGGCGGCTGGCTGCGCAAACGGCCCACGGCGTCGAGCGGCTTGCCGGTTTCTTCGGCGAGCAGAGTGAGCGCAGCTTCGCCGCACATGCGCCCTTGGCAGCGGCCCATGCCGACGCGCGTGAGCGCCTTCAGCCGGTTGATTTCATTCGCTTCGCCGCTGCGAATACAGCGCCGCAAGGTACCCGCGTCGATTTCTTCGCAGCGGCACACGGTCATGTCGTCGGGCCATTGCACTGCGCAGTTGGACGGCGGCGCGAAGGCCGTTTCGATGCCCTCGCGAAACACTGCGATACGTTTCAGGCTACGCTCGATCGATGCCGCGTCGGGCATTCCCGCACCACGCGGATGCGCGATGCCAAGGTCGTCGAGCAAGGCGAGCGCGGCGCGGCGGCCGGCCAGTTCGGCGGCGTCCGCACCGGCGATGCCCGCGCCGTCGCCGGCAAGATAGAGGCCGCGCAAGGAACTGCGTCCCGCCGGGTCCACTTCAGGCAGCCAGCATCGGTTGGTCGCATCGAAACGGAAGCGGCAGCCCGCGAGATCGGCGAGCTGCGTTTCGGGTTTCAGGCCGAAGCTCACGCCGACCGCGTCGCATGCAATGGTTTCGGTCGGCGAGCCTTCACGCGAAGCGCGCCATTCGAGCGCCTGCACACCATCCACGCCGCGAATTCCCACCAGCGTCACATCGCGCTCGATCCGCACGCCGTGCGTTTTTAGCCAGCCGACGTAGTACAGACCTTTGGCGAACGTGCCCGGCAGGCGCGCGAGCTTCGGCGCCGCGGCGATCTGCTGCGAGAGCGGACTCGTGTCGAGTACGGCGATGACTTGCGCGCCGGCTTTCACGTACTGATACGCCACGAGATAGAGCAGCGGTCCGGTGCCGGCCAGCACGACGCGTCGGCCGATCGCGCAGCCTTGCGCCTTCAGCGCGACCTGGGCCGCGCCGAGTGTGTAGACGCCGGGCAAGGTCCAGCCCGGTATGGGCAGCACGCGGTCGGTCGCGCCGCTGGCAATGATCAGATGCGAGAACGGCACGCGCAGCTCGCGTCCCGCATGCAAGGTATCGAGGCGACCGGCTTCGCAGGCCCACGCGAGCGTGTCGAGGCGATAGTCGAGATGAGGCAGAAGCGCGGCCATGGTCGAATGCACGGCTTCGGCCTTGTGCGCTTCGAAACCGTAGAGTGTTTTTTTCGAGCGCTCAAAGCCGCCGTTCACCGGCGGTTGCCGATAAATCTGACCGCCCCAGCGCGCGTTCTCATCGATCACGATCGGCTTCACGCCAGCCGCGACCAGCGTCTCGGCGGCGCGTACGCCTGCGGGCCCGGCGCCGACGATCACGATGCGGCGTTCGTCGCTCATCGGGCGTCTCCGGTTTCATTCGCGGCGCCGGCGCTGGTTTCCACAGCAGCGAGCCGGGTGAGCACGCGCATGCCTTCGGTCACGAGCGTCGAGCACGCGCGCACACGTTTGCCGTCTTCGGTGCGCATCCAGCAGTCCTGGCATGCGCCGATTAGGCAGAAGCCGGCGCGCGGCGCGCCGCTGAATTCGCTTTCGCGCACACGGCGTTGCTGCATCAGCACGGCTGTCAGCAGCGTATCGCCTTGCAGTGCGGCGACTTGCTGGCCGTCGATAAAGAAGTGCAACGGTTCACGCCGCGTTTCCGCCAAACGGATGAACTGCGATGCGGCGATTTGAGTGGGCGGCAACGTGGACGGCATGAAAGTGTGGTCGGAAGAAGGCATCAGTGCTGGCCGATCAGAATGCGGTTCAGGCCATATACGCGGTCGAGCAGCAGCATCGCGCCACCGGTGATGAAGATCACCAGCGCGGAGACGGAGGCCATCATCGGATCGATCGATTCGGTCGCGTACATGTACATACGCACCGGCAGCGTGACGGTTTGCGGCGAGGTGACGAAGATCGACATCGTCAATTCGTCGAAGCTGTTGATGAAGGCCAGCAGCCAGCCGCCGGTAATCCCCGGCAGAATCATCGGAAAGGTGATGCGGCGAAACGTGGTCCATGGGTCGGCGCCGAGCGAGTGCGCGGCATGCTCGATGCTGCGGTCGAGTCCGCTCACGGAAGCCAGCACGAGCCGCATCACGAACGGCGTGATGATGATCATGTGCGCGAGCACGAGCCACGCGAACGAGCCGGTCGCGCCGATCAACGCGAAGAAGCGCAGCAGCGCGATACCGAGTACGAGGCCGGGAATCACGAGCGGCGACAGCAACAGGCCATTGAGAAAGCCGCGCCCCGGAAAACGCGCGCGGCCGATGGCGAGCGCGGCGGGCAGCGCCACGATCAGCGACAGCGTCGCCGAAGCGAATGCCAGTTTCAGGCTGTTGAAAAACGCGCCGATGAAATCCGGGTAGTTGAGGATCGCGCGGAACCAGCGCAACGAGACGCCGTGCGTGGGTAGCGTGAGCGTTTCGTCGGGCGTGAAGGCGACCAGCACGACGATCACGAGCGGCGCGAGCACGAACGCAATCACGAGCGTGTGGAAAATCAGCGCGATGGGGCCGTTTTTTCTCATGATGTTTTCACTGAATGTGCCGATGAGAGCGCCGATGAATTAACCGAGGCTTCTGGTGTACTTGCGTTCCAGAACCCGGTAGTACGTGAGCATCACGATCAGATTCGCGACCAGCAGCAGAAGCGCGATGGTCGCGCCGAGCGGCCAGTTCAGCGAGCCGAGGAATTCGTCGTAGACGGCGGTGGCGGCGACTTTCAGGCGTCGTCCGCCGAGCAGGCCCGGAATCGCGAAGGCGCTCGCCGACAAGCCGAACACCATCAGGCTGCCCGACAGAATGCCCGGCGTCAGTTGCGGCAGGACGATGCGGCGCAGCGTGGTGGCCGGCGACGCCATCAGCGACAGCGCGGCGTTTTCCGTTTGCGGGTCGAGCTTCTGCAACGCGGTCCACACCGGAATCACCATGAACGGCAGCATCACGTGCACAAGTGCGATGACGATCGCGAAGGTCGTGTACTCGAGTTTGTACGGACCGAGCCCGACCAGACCGAATGCCTGGTTCACGAGGCCGTTGGTATTGAGCAGCATGCTCCAGCCGAACGCACGCACTACCACCGAAACGAGCAGCGGCGCGAGAATCACCAGCAGGAACATCGAGCGATACGGATCGCGCATTCGAGAGAGCACGTACGCTTCCGGCGTGCCGATCACGATGCACAGCAGCGTCACCAGAAACGCAATGCCGAAGGTGCGCAGAAAGATGGTGTGGTAATACGACGAGCTCAGCACTTCTGCGTAATTGCCGAACTGGAACGCGGCAATCGGTCCGCTGGCGGGATCGAAGCGATAGAAAGTCAGCACCAGCGTCATGAGAAGCGGCACCAGCACGAGCGCCACGAACAGGAGGAAGGCCGGCGCGCACATCAGCCAGAGCGGCAAAAATGCATGCCACGGCGCGCGGCGGGCGTTGCCGGATTTCATGTCGCGGTTGTCGGCGGCGGGCAGCGTACTAGCCATGATGCGCTTCCCGTTGAATGAAGCGGATCGCCTCGCTGTTCCAGTCGACGCCGACCGTCGCGCCTTCGGGCAGCGGCTCCGTGCCTTCGTTCTGGCAGCACACCAGCACTTCGCCCAGGCGGCTGTCCAATCGGTACAGCCACTGGCTGCCGAGAAAGAAGCGGCTCGTTACGGTGGCTGGCACACGTCCCGCGTTCGGTGCGCACAGACGCAGTTTTTCCGGACGGATGCACAAGGTCACCGCATCGCCGACGCCGACCACGCGTTCGCGCGCCGGCAATTGCGCCGTGTGTCCCGTCTCGGCGAGATCGTGGCCGAGGTCGATGCGGATCGCGTCGCCGTCGCGCGCCACCACGGTGCCCGGCAGCATGTTGGCCTTGCCGATGAACTGCGAGACGAAGCGATTCTCCGGGCGCTCGTACGCTTCGTACGGCGTGTCGATCTGCGTGATGCGGCCGGCTTCCATCACCACCACGCGATCGCTGATCGACAGCGCTTCGGATTGATCGTGCGTCACCATGATGGTGGTCGTGCCGATCTTGCGTTGAATGCCGCGCAGTTCGAACTGCATGTCTTCGCGCAATTTGGCGTCGAGATTCGACATCGGTTCGTCGAGCAGCAGCACCGGCGGCGCGATCACGATGGCGCGGGCAAGCGCCACCCGTTGACGCTGACCGCCGGAGAGTTCGCGCGGAAAGCGATGCGCGAGCGTATCGAGGCGCACCAGCGACAGCGCTTCGCGAATACGCTCCCTGCGCTCGGCCTTGTCGATGTTGCGCATCTCCAGCCCGAAGCCGACGTTGTCGGCGACGCTCATGTGCGGAAACAGCGCGTAGCTCTGGAACACGATGCCGAGACCACGCTTGTTCGGTTTCATGTGCGTGATGTCGTGGCCGTCGAGCGTGATGCGTCCGTGCGTCGTCTCGACGAAGCCCGCGATCATCTGCAAGGTGGTGGTCTTGCCGCAGCCGGACGGCCCGAGCAACGAAACGAACTCGCCTTTTTCCACCGACAGGTTCACGTCGGCGACTGCCTGCAGATCGCCGAACGATTTCGTTACGTCCGTGAGTGTGAGGAACGACATGATCTGGCCTTTGGATGGTTCGACACCGGTTCAACCGACTACTGCCTTGATGATGCCGACTCTAGCTAGCCAAATTACCGTCAGTCAATTTCAAATTCCGTTTGCCGGTATAAGATTAAAAAAAATTCCGGTAAACGAAATGTATTTGTTGAAACCGATGGCAAGTGTTCCGCTGCATGACCTCCGGAAAATCCCTATGAATCATCGGCACAACGTTGCTACTCGGTAACGCGGTCCTGATTCCGCTGACGGATAAAACACTTTATAGTGTTCCGATCAGTGAAATAATTGAAAGCCATTGAAATGAATCCTGCCGCCAAACGAGATACTCACCCCGACATCGCCGACACAGGCAGCGCCCCCGGCCCCGGCATGCTGGAGCGCGCATTCGCGGTTATCCGCGCATTGTCCGAGGCGCAGCCGGACGGCGGACGCGTCACACGTCTCGCGAAAGCGGTCGGGCTGACCCAGGGCACCGTGCATCGCATCCTGCATGCGTTGATCGCGGAGGGCATCGTCGAACAGGACGAAAGCTCCAAGCTGTACCGGCTGAGTGTGGATTTTTTCGCGCTCGCGGCGCAGGCGGGCAATCCGAGCGGCATGCGCACGCTGTGCCGTCCCGCGTTATTGCGTCTGTGCGCGAGTCTCGGCGACACGATCTTTCTGCTCGTCAAAAGCAGTTTCGACGCGGTATGTCTCGACATCTGCGAAGGGCCGTTTCCGATCCGCTCGTTCACCGGCGATATCGGCGGGCGTGTCGCCTTGGGTGTCGGGCAGGGCAGTCTGGCGATTCTCGCGTTTTTGCCCGAGGCGGAGCGCGAGGAGATCATCCGCTTCAACGTCCCGCGCATTCGCGGCTACGGCGTGCTCGACGAAGTGTATTTGCGCACCGAGATCGAACGCGTGCGCCAGTTGGGCTACGCAGGCCGCAATAGCGGCGTGCTCGACGGCATGGCGGGCGTGGCTGTGCCGATTCTGGACCGCACGGGCGTGGCGGTGGCGGCGTTGAGCGTCGGCACGCTGGCCGCGCGCCTCGGCGACGATCGTCTGCCGATGGTGGTCGAGTTGCTGCGGCGGCAGGCCGATGCGATCGGCCCGCAAACCAATCCGTTCGATGTCGCGTTGCGCCGGCCGATGCATGGCTTGTCGCGCGCGTTAACCACTGAACGGATCGCCGGCTGAGCGCGTGCGCGATGACGAGGCAGTGCGCAAACCGCGCCGCCTCGATCCGCTTAGAACACCTTCACCGGCACATTCACGACCAGCCGGTACTCCATGTTGTTGCCATCCGAGTAGTGATACTGGCTGTTGTGCCACATCGCGATGAACGTGACCTTTGTGTCCTTGAAGCGTCCGCTTTGCAGCGTGTAGCTCGGAATGAAACCGAACTCGTGATGATGGCCATGCACGGGCTCGCCGTTCTTCCAGTAGAGATCATGCAACGGCGCCGAGGGCGAGGCATTCTCCGCCGCGCCCGCCGACGCATCCGCGCCCCAGCCGTATTGCCCCCAGAACATCGCCTTGAGGCCGGGCACGCCGGCGTATTTGCCGTCGAACGTATAGCGCAATTGCAGTGACTGCTCGTGTGGCGCGTTGTAGTCCACGTCCATCGAGTTGGTCAGGTAGATGCCGTTGGTCTCGTTCACGTAGTCGAAGAACTGGTCGCCGAGCACCTGCTGGTAGCCGAGCAGCAGCGCATGCGGGCCGTGCTGCGCGGAGACCGACACGCTGTACGCATTGCTGTTGATGTGCCCCTGACGCGACGCGCCGGTGTCGTGCGTCGAGTAGATGTTGGCGAGACCGCTCCACTTGATGGTGGTCGGATCGCCGAACGACTGGGCGACAGAACCGTAGTACTGACGCCAGACATCGTCGGCCTGATCGACGTACAGCGCCATCTCGCCGTTCTTTGCGTAGTGCCACGTGCCGCCCACATACGTGAGGCGATCGATCCGCGTGCCGCCGTACGAGGTGGTGAGATTGGTCAGGTTGGTGTGGCCGCGCGCGTCGACTTTGGTGAAGCTGCCGGCCTGGAGTTCGGTGTGCGCGAGATCGTTGCTGACCAGCGAGACGCCGAGGAAGGTTGGCGGCAACGCGCGGTTGTCGTGCGGTTCGAGGAACGGGTTCGTCACGTCCTGCAATCCGTACTTCACGACCGTTTCCGAAATGCGTCCCTTGATGTCGTACATGCCGGGATACGCCCACGCGAGTTGCTGCGAGCCGCCGCCGTCCTTGCCCACATGCACCATGTTGCCCGCGCCGTTGCCGCCGTCGAGCTTGAGCGCGCCGAACAGCGATGCATCGACGCCGAAGCCGACCAGCCCTTGCGTGTAGCCGGATTCAAAGTTGGCCTGCGCGCCCTGGACCCACGCGTGACGGTAGATCGTGTTGGGCGCCTGGAAGTAGTCGGAATAGTTGCGAAACTGCAGATTCAGATGGCTGTCCGCGATGAAACCCTTGCTTGCCGCCTGGCTCGACGGCGGCGCGGGCGGCGTGACTGTCTGACTGGCCTCGGCGTTGACGATGGCGTTGGTGGTGTCGGGCTGGTCGTTACGCACCTGGCCGCCTTGTTCAGCGCGACGCTTGCCGGACGAGTTGTTTTGCTGCGTCGTTGTGCTTTGCGCGGTCTGCGCGAGTTGCGCGGGGGACGACAACGTTTGCGCGACCGTTTGAGTTTTAGACGCCTCGGAGGTGGGCTCCGTGACGCCGTCGTCGGCATACGCGTTTGCGGCAAAGGTCAGTGCGGGAAGCGTGAATGCGCAGTAAAAGAACGTTGCTGCTCCGGTTTTTTTCGACCGGTTTTTTGATCGGGTATCTTTCATTGAGTACGTCTCTGATTATTGTGGTGAATCTTTGGCTGGCGGTTAGCCAGTCCATGCCTATCGCTCGTTCCGCGGTTGGCAGGACGAACGAATCCAGCGGCGCGACGGCCCGCCGCGCCGGGAATACGGTTTAATCTTTCAGCTTCTTCGGTGTGCTGGCGGTGCGCCGGCGGCACTTACCTCACGGTGTCTTCCACGCGAATACACGCGACCCGTGTCGCCCTCGCGCCGTGCGTGACGGGCTGCGGAATTTCCCGGGCACAGGCGTCGATTGCATCCGGGCAGCGCGTGCGAAACGCGCAGCCGGAAGGTGGATTGAGCGGTGAGGCAATTTCGCCGCGCAACAGCAGATGACGGCGCGCGCGCTCCACCACCGGATCGGGCACCGGCACGGCCGAGAGCAACGCCCGCGTATACGGATGGCGCGGCGTGCCGTACACCTCGCGCTTGTCGCCGAATTCCATCACGCGACCCAGATACATCACCAGCACGCGGTGGCTGATTGCTTTCACCACGGCCAGATCGTGCGCGACGAACAGCAGCGAGAGCGAGAGTTCGCGTTGCAGATCGCGCAACAGGTTGACGATTTGCGCCTGAATCGACACGTCGAGCGCGGACACCGGCTCGTCACAGATCACCAGTTGCGGTTCGCCGATCAGCGCGCGCGCAATGCCGACGCGCTGACACTGGCCGCCGGAAAACTCGTGCGGATAGCGGCGCAGATGCTGCGCGTTGAGGCCGACACGTTCGAGCATGGTCAGCACGCGCCGCTGTACATCGGCACGGGCGACATCCTGGCCGTGCGTCGTCAACGGTTCGGAAACGATCTGCTCGATCGTCATGCGCGGATCGAGCGAGGCGAGCGGGTCCTGGAAAATCATCTGCACGTCGCGGCGCAAACGCGAGGTATCGCGGCGTGCGGCGGGCAGCACGGTTTCGTCGCCAAGCCAGCGCACGCTGCCGCTCGCCACCGGCGCGAGTCCGATGATCGCGCGCGCAAGCGTCGACTTGCCGCAACCCGATTCACCGACGAGTCCCACGGTTTCGCCGCGCCGCACGTTGAACGACACGCCGTCCACCGCGCGCAGCGTCGCTTTGCCGGACCACGGATAGCCGCCGCGCGGCACGCCGAATTGCACCTTGAGATTGTCGACGCGCAACAACGTTGCCGCGTCCTGATTTGCAAACGGAGTGGTGTTCATACGTGTTGTGCCTCGAGAATTTCAACCACCGGGCGATGGCACGCGCGCAGCGCGTCGACGTGATCAGCGGAGGCGGCAAGTGGTGGCCGCGATTCACGGCAACGATCGGTGCAATACCCACAGCGCGGCGCGAATGCACAACCCGCGCCGACTTCGCCGGGCAACGGAGGATTGCCCGGAATGGTTTGCAGCGGACGCTCGTCGTCATCGTCGGTGAGACGCGGCAGCGCGTTCAGCAGGCCGAGCGTGTACGGATGCGTCGGCGCGGCGAATAGCGCGGCGGCGTTCGCCTGCTCGACGGTCTGGCCCGCGTACATCACCATCACGTCGTCGCATAGGCCGGCCACCACGCCCATGTCGTGCGTGATCAGAATGATCGCCGTGCCGCGTTCGCGATTCAGTTCGCGCAGCAACTCGATGATCTGCGCCTGCACGGTGACGTCGAGCGCAGTGGTGGGCTCGTCGGCGATCAGGATTTCCGGCTCCGAAAGCAACGCCATCGCGATCATCACGCGCTGGCGCATGCCGCCCGAAAACTCGTGCGGGTACATGCCGATGCGGCGCGCGGCGTCGGGAATACGCACCGATTCGAGCGTTTCAATGGCGCGGCGGCGCGCTTCGCGGCGCGACATCTTGCGATGCAGTTGCAGCGTCTCGGTCATCTGCCGTTCGATCGTCAGGAACGGATTGAGCGAGGTCATCGGGTCCTGAAAGATCATGCCGATGCGGTCGCCGCGAATCTTGTTCAGCGAGGCTTCGTTCATGGTCAGCAGGTTCTCGCCGCGATAGGTCGCGCTGCCCGATACCTTGCCGTTGCCGGCAAGAAGGCCAAGAAGCGCCATCACGGTCTGGCTCTTGCCTGAGCCCGATTCGCCGACAATGCCGAGCGTGCGGCCCGCCTCGAGCGAAAACGACACGCCTTGCACCGCGTCGACGGGTGCGCCTTCGCGGCGCGTAAAGCGTACGCTGAGGTCTTTGACTTCGAGTAGCGGCATGTCAGCGGTCCTTCGGATCGAATGCGTCGCGCAGACCATCGCCGACGAAATTCACGCAATACAGCGTCACGCATAGCATCACGGCCGGGCACAGCAGCAGCCAGGGCATCGATTCGAGCTTTTGCGCGCCGTCCTGAATCAGCACGCCCCAGCTCGTCATCGGCTCCTGCACGCCGAGGCCGAGAAACGACAGCACTGATTCCGTCAGCACGATGTTCGGCACCGTCACACTCGCGTACACGACGACCACGCCGAACAGATTCGGCACGATGTGACGCGCGATGATCGAGCCCGAACTCACACCGATCGCTCTCGCCGCGTCGATGAATTCGCGCGAGCGCAACGACAGCGTCTGGCCGCGCACCACCCGCGCCATGTCGAGCCACGAAAACGCGCTGATAGTGAGCACGACCAGATAGAAAGCGCGGCCGAACATCGTCATCATCAGGATGGCGATCAGCATGTAGGGAATCGCGTACATCATGTCGACGATGCGCATCATCACCGCGTCGACGCGTCCGCCGAGATAGCCCGCGGTCGCGCCATACGCCACGCCAATCAGCCCCGACACCAGCGTGCCGAGCAAACCGACTTCGAGCGACACGCGTCCGCCTTGCAGCGTGCGCGCAAGCAGATCGCGGCCCAGTTCGTCGGTGCCGAACCAATGCATGTTTTGCAGCGTGGGCGGCAGGCTGATCGCGCTCCAGTCGCTATCGATCGGATTGTTCGGCAGCAGCCACGGACCGGCCACGCAGGCGATCACGATCAGCATCAGCACGACGAAGCCGGCGAATGCGGCGCGGTTGCGCACGAAGCGCCATGCGGCGGTGGCGAGCGGGCCGCGCGAACGCGGCGCCCTGGCGATGGCCGCGAGCGGATCGAGCGCCGCGGTAGTCGATTGAATTGAGCGGGGCATGGATCAGTACCGGATGCGCGGATCGAGCCACGCATACGCGAGGTCGACCAGCAGATTGAACAGCACGGCAACCGCGGTCGTCAGCACGACGAGGCCGAGCACGAGGGTGTAGTCGCGATTGATCGCGCCGTTGACGACCAGTTGACCGAGGCCCGGCAGCGCGAATACCGATTCGGTGACCACCGCCGCGGTGATCGACGAGATGCAGATCGAGCCGAGCAGCGAGACGACCGGCATCAGCGCGGGCTTCATGGCGTGGCGCAGGACGATCGTGCGACCCGGCAAACCCTTGGCTCGAGCGGTGCGGATGAAATTGCCCGACAGCACTTCGATCATGCTGCCGCGCATCACACGCGCAATCGCGGCGACGTTGATGATGGTGAGCAGCACGATCGGCAGCACGCGATAGCGCCATTCACCTTCGCCCCAGCCGCCGGCCGGCAGCCAGCCGTGTCCCTCAGACGTTTTCAGCAGGATCGCGAAGATCCACACCAGCACCGGCCCCAGCACGAAAGGCGGCACCACGTTGCCGAGATTGCCGAGCACCATCACGAAGTGATCGACGAAGCGGTCGCGCCGCACGGCGGCCACCGTGCCGAGCGCGACGCCGATCACGAGCGCGATCGGCACCGACACGCCGCCTACGCCGAGACTCACCGGCAGCGCTTTCCACACCAGGTCGTTGACCGACCAGTCGGCGTAGCGGAACGACGGCCCGAGGTCGCCGTGCAGCAGCGAGCCGAGGTAGTGGAGGTACTGCAGCCACAACGGTTCGTCGAGGTGATACTTGGCGTTCAGGTTCGCGAGCACGGCGGCCGAGAGATGCTTCTCGGTGTCGAACGGGCCGCCCGGGGTGAGATGCAGCAGCAGATAGCACGCGGTGATCACGACGAGAATCGTCGGGATCGCCCAGAGCGTGCGGCGCAGCGTATAGGCCAGCATGACGGTGCTCCCGCGCTCAGTGCTTGATCAGATACATGTCTTGCGTGGCGCGCTGGTCGAGGTAGTTGGTCGGCTTGTAGCCGCCCACATACGACTTGACCAGCCGGTCGGCCGAGTACTGGAAGAGCGATACCACGGGGTAATCGTTCATGGCCAGGTCATGCGCCTGCGTGAACAGCGCGGTGCGCTTCGCATCGTCGAGCTGCTGGTTGCCTTCGTCGATCAGCTTGTCGACTTGCGGATTGCAGTAGTGCTGGTCGTTCTGCACGCTGTTGCAGCGGATCAGATCGAAGAACGAGTTGGCGTCGTTGTAGTCGACGAACCAGCCGTCGCGCGAGGCCTGCACCTTGCCGTCGTGACGTTGCTTGAGCAGCACCTTGTATTCGACGTTTTCGAGCTTGGCGGTCACGCCGAGCTTGGTGCGCCATTCCGAGGTGGCGAACAGCGCGACTTTCTTGTGCAGGTCGTTGGTGTTGTAGGTGAGCGTGAACGTCAGCGGCTTCGCATCCGAATAGCCCGCGGTCTTCAGCAGGTTGCGCGCGTAGTCGACGCGCTTGGCCATCGGCCAGTTCGCCCACTCCGGCGTGAAGACGCCGGAGCCTTCGGTGCCCTTGGCGATCAGGCCGTACATGGGCACTTCGCCGTCGGCTGTCAGACGCTTGGTCAGCAGGTCGCGGTCCAGCACCATCGCCAGCGCCTCGCGCACGCGCTTATCTTTGAAGGCGGGGTCGTCGTTGTTCAGGCTGTAGTAGTACGTGGCGATCTGCAGGCCGGTCTTCAGCTCGGGGCCGAACTGCTTGCTCACTTGTGCGTAGACGCCTGACGGAATCGAATACGTGTAGTCGAACTGGCCAGCCTGATACATGCGCATGGCCGTTTCGTCGTTTTCGATCGGCAGGTAGGTCACTTTCGTGATCACGACCTTGCCGTTATTCCAGTACGTCGGGCTTTTGGTGGCCACCAGACGGTTGCTCGGCTGCCAGTCGGTCAGCGCATACGGGCCGTTGCCCACGAAGTTGCCCGGACGGGTCCAGTCGCCGCCGAACTTCGTCACGACCGCGCGGTTGACCGGCGTCATCGTCGCCATGGCCGTGAGCTGCGGGAAGAACGTGGCGGGCACTTCGGTCGTGACTTCGAGCGTGTACGGATCGACGGCGCGCACGCCGAGGCTCGACAGCTGCGCCTTGCCGGCAAGAATCGCCTTGGCGTTCTTCACGAATTCGACCAGTACCGTGTATTTCGAACCCGTCTTCGGATCGAGCACGCGTTGCCACGAGTAGACGAAGTCGGACGCCGTGACCGGCTGGCCGTTGCTCCAGCGCGCATCGTGGCGCAACTTGAAAACCCATGTATTCGGTCCGCTGCGCGACCACGACTCCGCGACGCCCGGCACGATCGCGCCGCTCGCGTCCATGCGCGTCAGGCCTTCGGACAGGTCGAGGCCGATCGTGTTGCCGGTCCACGATTCGATATGCGCGGGGTCGAGCGATTCGGTTTCGCCCGGCACCTGGCGGGTCATCTCCTGACTGGCGGCAAGCGTGACGCCAGGCGGCACCGTGACGGCGAAAGCGGAAGGGGCAAACGTGAGGACGAGCGCGGCCAGCGCCGTCGTGTAGACGAACGGGGTTTTCATCGGTTGAGATCGCAGGAAAGGTCGAGAAAGAAACGCGCTGGCGCCGGGGCGCCGTTTAGCTGCGTTGTCCGGGCCAGGGCGGCCCTTGTTGCTCGTGATGGTAGCGCGACATGCAGGATTCCTTACATTGCGTAATGCAGGCAATCCCTCGCCGGCTCAACCGGATAAGGCGCCTGCTTTTTAGAACAGTCTCGGTGTGCCCACCCAGACGACCACCGACTCGATGCGCGCGGTGTTCACCCAGCTGTGCGGCACCGTCGATTCGTAATGCGCGCTGTCTCCCGCGTGCAATGCGAACGTCTTGCCTTCCAGCGTCAACGACACTTCGCCGTCGATCACATAAACAAACTCTTCCCCGGCATGCGTGGTCACTTCAGAGCGCTTCTGCCCGGGCGGCATCCTCACGAGGATCGCTTCGAGCTGACGGCCGCCCGTCAGGTTGGTCAGCCGCGCAAACAGATTGGCCGAGTCCGCAAAACCGAAAAACTTCAACTGATCGCCCCGGCTCACGCAGCGTTCCTCGCTGGGTGTGTCGACGAAATACTGCACCGTGACGCCGAGTGCGTGAGCGATGCCGGCCAACGACGTGATGGACGGTGACGCCAGCCCGCGCTCGACTTGCGACAAAAACGGCTTGGAGATTCCCGCCGCGGTTGCCGTGTCATCCAGCGTGCGCTTGAGCCGTTGGCGCAACGCGCGGATCTTGCTGCCGATTTCTAGTGCCGGATTGCTTTTTTGAATTGTCGTGACCATAGCAGGAGGAAATTAGCCCGTCAAAATTTGTTTGATATAAGTAAATATGGTTTGATTGCGGTCTTGGGCGGGACTGCAGGCTTTTCAGCCCCATGTGGTTGCGAGTGACCACATTTCGAGACAGCACTCTATGTTGCCAGAATCGAAACTAACCCCGGCCAAAACGACTGTTTATTTCTGGAAACGACGAACAATCGGAGTAACGACCGCAGTATGCACGCTGATAGACGCGCTTATGCAATATGACTATCGGGACGCTTAAGCGTATGACACCAAAGGCTATTTCCGAAGGCACGCGCCAATTCGACGAAAGTGCATGGGTGTAATGGCAGGTAATCGACGCAGGCTCAGTGAATTCCCTGAGTGACTTGAGATGTTTCTGTTTGCAGAATCAGGCCCGCTTGCGGACGGGCGCGCATGTGGACACCACCACACGCGAATCCGGCCGCTGTTTATCATTTCGCCCGCAGCGATCCTGCGCGGCGGAACACTGTCCGGCACGTTCCAACCGAACGGCAGCCGGCGCAAGGACATGACCATCACTGCCGATTTTTTTCGCTGCGGGCCTTCCGCCTTCCGCCGTATAGCAACGCCGCTCTGTGCCGCCCTCGAAATTCCCCTTCGTCGCGATGCTTTATCATTGAGCCCGCTCCGCATGCCGGAGTCCGAGCCCGGTGTGGCGCAGCGTCCTCCAAGAGGACTTGCTGCGGAGCGTTTCGCGAGGCGGGCCTCGATCCCATCCCCTGGTTTATCTGCTGGTTTGGCGCTTTAGCGTGCGGATGAGCGCGCAAAAGCGCTGCGTCTGTGCGTCTGCTGCATCCGCATGAGGACGCACGCTTCGCCGACTGTCTTTCCAGATTCCGTTTCACGCGCCGCGCGGCCAGTTCGCGCGACGCCGCAACCGTTTGAACAAGAGGTACACGATGAATTCATCCAATCCGGCGGGCGCACGCGTCTCGCAGACCCGTTCGTTTTCGACGGTTTTTCTGATCGAGATGTGGGAGCGCTTCGGCTATTACGGCATGGCCGCGCTGCTCGTGCTGTTCATGATCGACAAGCTGCAGTTCACCGACAGCCACGCCACGCTCACGTGGGGCGCGTTTACGGCGCTGGTGTACGCGTCGCCGTCGATCGGCGGCTGGATCGGCGACAAGATTCTCGGCGCGCGGCGCACGATGATCTTCGGCGCCGCCGTGCTGTCCGTCGGCTATTTCATGCTGGCGCTGCCCAATGACCAGCTCGCTTACATGTATGCGTCGCTCGGCGTGATCGTGGTCGGCAACGGCCTTTTCAAGGCCAACGCCGCGAATCTCGTGCGACGCATTTATGAAGGCGACGACGCGCGCATCGACAGCGCATTCACGATCTACTACATGGCGGTCAACATCGGCTCGACGGTGTCGATGCTCGCCACGCCGTGGATCAAGGACCATTGGGGCTGGCATACGGCCTTCGCCGTTTGCTGCGCGGGGATGCTGTTGTCGGTGCTGAACTACTTCATCATGTTCCGCACGCTGGCGCATATCGGCTCCGCGCCGGACGCCGAACCGGTGCGCTGGAAACGCGTCGGCGCGGTGGCGCTGGGCGGCCTCGCGCTCGGCGCGGCGACCATGTTCGTGCTGCAGCACAAGGCAATCGCGGTGGCCTGCGTGTACACGGCGGGCGTCGCGATTCTGGCGATCTTCGGCTACATGCTGATGAAGTGCGAACGCTCGGAGCGCTCGGGCCTCGTCGCCGCGCTGATCCTGACCGCGCAGGTGATCCTCTTTTTCGTGTTCTATGTGCAGATGTCGACGTCGCTCACGCTGTTCGCGCTGCGCAACGTCGATCCGCGTTTCGTTCTGTTCGGGCAGACGTGGTTCACGTGGAGCGCCGCGCAGTTCCAGGCGCTCAACCCGATCTGGATCATGTTGCTGAGCCCGCTGCTCGCGCTGCTGTACACGAAGCTCGCGAAGAGCGGCAAGGACGTGCCGGTGGCGGTCAAGTATGCATTCGGCTTCGCGGTGGTGGCGGCCGGCTTCTTCGTCTATGCGGCGAGCGGAAACTATGCGGTGAACGGACGCGTCTCGTCGTGGTTCATGGTGGGCGGCTACGGTCTGTATTCGCTCGGCGAATTGCTGGTAAGCGGGCTGGGGCTCGCGATGATCGCGCGCTACGTGCCGGCGCGCATGAGCGGTTTCATGATGGGCGCTTACTTCGTGGCGACCGGCGTGTCGCAATATCTGGGCAGCGTGGTGGCGAATTTCGCGCAGATGCCGGCGGGCGATATGGATCCGCTGGAATCGTTGCCGCTGTATACCAAGCTGTTTACAGGTCTGGGCTGGCTCGCGGCGGTGGGCGCGCTGGTGGCGGTTCTGTTGCTGCCGTTGATGCGCAAGCTCTCGCGTGAACATCAGCGTTGCAGCGACGAGGCGCGTGAGAGCGCGCGGCAAACGGCGGCGTTGAATGGGGCGGTGGCGGAGTAATCAAGCTCTGGTTGACGAACGCGGCGCACGCCATGACGTGCGCCGGTAAAACAGGAATGGCGCGCCTCGCAACGCAAGGTGCGCCATTTTTGTATCTGGAAGCGCCGCGCGCTCAAGTGCCCAAGGTGTTCATGAGATGGAACCGCCGGAGGTAAGCTAACGGTTGCCATTGGTCTTTCCAACGAACCGTTTCCCAGACACTCAAGGTAGCCACCCGGATGGAAATCCATATCGCGGTCGAAGGTCATCACGATCTGTCCGGCCAGATCTATCGACAGTTGCGCGCGGGCATTCTCGAAGGACGGCTCGCGGGCGGCACGCGTCTGCCGTCCACGCGTGAGCTCGCCACGCAACTGGGCGTGTCGCGCAAGACCACGCTCGACGTGTTCGAGCGGCTGCTCTCCGAAGGCTATCTGAGCGCGCGCGGCGGCTCGGGCACGTTCGTCGCTGACGGTCTTGAGCGTCTGCCGGTGGAGCGCTCCGCGCATGCGCGCGCCGCGGAGTCGTCGCGCGAACGGGCCAAGGCGAAGGCCGCCGCGCGCGCCCAGCCGCTGTGGGAAGAGATGCCCGAGAGCTTGCCCCTGCCGAAGCCTTCGGTGGCGTCGCCGCAAGACTTCGTCGGCGGCGCGACCGACAAGACGCTGTTTCCCTTCGACATCTGGCGCCGCTGCGTGAACCACGCGTTGCGTGCGCAGGCGCGCGGCCCCGGCATCTATCGCGATACGGCCGGCGAGCAGGAGCTGCGCCTCGCGATCTCGCGCTACCTGGCCTTCAACCGCGCCGTCGCAAGCAACTGGGAAGACGTGATCGTCACGCAAGGCGCGCAGCACGCGCTCGATCTGCTGGCGCGTATCACTTTGCGCGCCGGCGAAGTCGCGGCGATCGAGGATCCCGCTTATACGCCGGCGCATGCGTGCCTGAAGGCGACTGGCGCGCGCGTGGTGCCCGTGCCGGTGGATGCGGAAGGCCTGATCGTCAGCAAGCTGCCGGACAAGGCGCGGCTCGTCTACGTGACGCCTTCGCATCAGTTTCCGCTCGGCATGCCGATGAGCCTCGAGCGCCGCGTCGAGTTGCTCGAATGGGCGCAGAAACGCGGCGCGGTGATCATCGAGGACGACTACGACTGCGAGTATCGTTTCGAAGGACGCCCGATGGAGCCGCTCAAAAGTCTCGACCGCGCCGGACTCGTCGCCTACGTCGGCACGTTTTCGAAGACGATCTTTCCGGAACTGCGGGTCGGCTATGTAGTGCCGCCGGCCTCGCTCTACGGTCCGCTCATCAAGGCGCGCCAGATCGGCGACTGGCACGGCTGCACGCTCACGCAAACGGCGCTCGCGTCGTTCATGCTCAACGGCGAATTCGCCAAGCATCTGCGGCGCATGCACAAGACGTACGCGGCGCGCCGCGCGATGCTGCTCGATCATCTGCATGGCGGCCTCGCGCCCTGGTTCGAACCGATCGTGCCGACGGCCGGCATCCACATGGCGGCGCGCCTGAAAGCGCCGCTGACGGAAGAAGCGGTGGTGAGCGCGGCGCGTGAAGCATCGATCGGCTTGTATGGACTCGCGCCGTTTTATGTGCGTGCGAAGCCGCAGCCGGGCCTGATGTTCGGCTACGGCAGTATTGCGGTCGAGCACATCGATGCCGCGCTCACCAGGCTCGCCGGCATTCTGCCGCGTCTCACGCAATAGGCCCGCGACGCGACGTGCTGTTGGTCTAGATCAAGAAGGCGCAGGCCAACGCAAACTCGATCTCAAACACGTCAGCCGTCAGCAAAAGCGTTTTGAGTGCCGCCCGCGATTTTCTGTCGCAGGGCGAGATTGGCCGCCCCCTGCAGCGTTTTTCCCGGCAGGGGGCGTGTTTTTTCCGCCGCGTGAAAGTGCATGACGAGCGAGCCATCAAGCGTTTTTCGCGATCATCGAGTGATCCACCGGCGATGCCCAAGCGCAGAAAGTGCCGTTATTCATGCATCGAAATGACTTGTAACGTACGTTACGTGTTCGTGTTGCCCGACCTCTCGACGCACGTTTACCCGCTAAAACAAGCATCAAAATGTGTTGCGCAGTCTGCGCCGCGCAACAAACCTTCGCTGTTATACATAAAAGAGTCGCGCAAATCGCATTAGCGCTTGTAGAATCCGGCGTTGAAGCGTGCACATACGGTGTGCGCTTCGTGCAATTCACTGACCACAACAGGTAGGAGAAACATGCCGACTTCCGCAAAAAAGGTGGCCAAGAAGGCTGCTGCCCCGGTACCCGCCAAGAAGGTTGCTGCAAAGAAAGTCCCTGCGAAGAAGGCCGTCGCAGCTAAGAAGGTCGCCGTGAAGGCTTCCAGCGCTCCGTCGCCGATCAAGGACACCTTCACGAAGGCCTCGCTGGCTGCACACGTCGCTGAACGCGCTGCTGTGGAACCGAAGACCGCCAAGGCTGTTCTGGCCGCGCTCGAAGACACGATCCTCGGCGCCGTGCACAAGAAGGGCGCTGGCGAATTCACGCTGTCGGGTCTTCTGAAGATCGTCGTGCAAGCTGTCCCGGCGAAGAAGAAGCGCTTCGGCAAAGACCCGTTCTCGGGCGAAGAGCGTTGGTTCCCGGCCAAGCCGGCTAGCGTGCGCATCAAGGCACGTCCGCTGAAGAAGCTGAAAGACGCTGCTGCAGGCTGATCGCGTTTCACGCGTCGCCGCTGTTTTAACAATGGTTGACGCGTGAGACGGCCCGAGGGACATTTCCTCGGGACGATCCGCGGTACATGTTGTCTGAATCCCCGTGGGTGAAAATCCACGGGGATTTTTTATGTGCGTTCGCAGCGCATTGCGATTTCGCTGGGCGCCTCGCGTCGCCTGCTCTATCGGTGCACCACAGTGCCGCGCCTGCACCGTACTAGCGCATCATGATCCGCCGCAGTACGATGGCAGCGAAGCCATGCCGGCCGGGATGCGCTATTCGCGTGCATGCGAGCGGTTTAGTACGTGGAAAGCTCAATGGCATAGCGCTTGCTTGATCGATTGTCGAACACCGAATGCGCAGCGCATTCGCCTTCTATCCGACAACAAGAGCGGGGCGTGACATGCGATGCTATGACGAGATGCGTCATCATGACGATGCCGTGCGGCCACACTACGCGCGCTTTGAGCGGTGGCTGGTGAAGCAGGGCAACGAGGCGATCGCGCGCAAGCGTGCGGAAGCCGACCTGCTGTTCCGCAGGGTCGGCATCACCTTCGCGGTGAACGGCGACCTGTCCGGCACCGAGCGGCTGATCCCATTCGACCTGATTCCGCGCATCATTCCGCGCGGTGAATGGCAGACGCTGGAGGCCGGTTTGCGTCAGCGCGTGCAGGCGCTCAATCTGTTCATCCACGACGTCTATCACGACCGCAATATCGTGCGCGCCGGCATCGTGCCGGCCGAGCAGGTCTACACCAACGCGCAATACCGGCCTGAAATGCAGGGCGTGAATGTGCCGCTCGGTGTTTACGCGCATATCGCCGGCGTCGACGTGGTGCGAGCGGGCGACGAGGGCGAGTTCTACGTGCTCGAAGACAACCTGCGGGTGCCGTCGGGCGTCTCCTATATGCTCGAAAACCGCAAGATGATGATGCGGCTGTTCCCCGAGCTTTTCGTGCAGAACCGCATTGCGCCGGTCGCGCATTATCCCGATCTGTTGCTCGATACGCTGCGCTCGGTCGCCCCCGAAGGTGTGGACGATCCGGTCGTGGTGGTGCTCACGCCGGGCATGTACAACTCCGCGTATTTCGAGCATACGTTTCTCGCGCAGCAGATGGGCGTGGAGCTGGTGGAAGGCAAGGACCTCTTCGTCGACGACAATTATGTGTTCATGCGTACCACGCAAGGACCGAAACGCGTCGACGTGATTTACCGCCGCGTCGACGACGATTTTCTCGATCCGCTCGCTTTCCGTAACGACTCGGCGCTCGGCGTGCCGGGTCTCCTGACCGCGTATCGCGCGGGCCGCGTGGCGCTCGCGAACGCGATGGGCACCGGCATCGCCGACGACAAATCGATCTACCCGTACGTGCCGGAAATGATCGAGTTCTACCTCGGCGAGAAGCCGATACTCAACAACGTGCCCACGTTCCAGTGCCGCAAGCCCGACGATCTGGCGTACACGCTCGCGCATTTGCCGGAACTGGTGGTCAAGGAAGTGCATGGCGCGGGTGGCTACGGCATGCTCGTCGGACCGGCTTCGACGAAAGCCGAAATCGAGTCGTTCCGTGAGCGTCTGATCGCGCGTCCGGCGGGATACATCGCGCAGCCCACGCTCGCGCTCTCCGCATGTCCGACCTTCGTCGAAGCCGGCATCGCGCCGCGCCATATCGACTTGCGTCCGTTCGTGCTGTCCGGCAAGACCGTCACGATGGTCGCCGGCGGACTCACGCGCGTGGCGTTGCAGGAGGGCTCGCTCGTCGTCAATTCGTCGCAGGGAGGCGGGACCAAAGATACGTGGATGGTCGACTGACGCGGTTGCCGATGCGGTCGCACAAGCTTAACGCAACCGCGCCTGCAACCTAACGCGCCGGGCAGCACGTGATACGCAACACGCGCGCCGCCGGTGCACACGGATAACCAGCGCGGGCCTCTTACTTCGACGAGGCCTCGCGTCATCAGATACGGAACGCCGTCATGCTAAGCCGAACCGCCGATCACCTTTTCTGGATGGCCCGCTACATGGAGCGCGCGGAGAACACCGCCCGCATGCTCGATATCAACCTGAAGGCGCTGCTGTTGCCGCAGACGCCCGAGCAGGAGGCGCGCGCGCAACGCTCGGTGCTGCGCATCTCCGAACTCGAAACCGCGTTTGCGCAGCGCCACGACGAACCGACTCGCGAAAACGTGCTCGATTTCATGGTGGCCGATGCGACCAATCCGTCGAGTATCCACTCGTGTCTGCAAGCCGCGCGCGAAAACGCCCGTGCCGTGCGCGGCACGTTGACGACCGAGTGGTGGGAAACCATCAACGATACGTGGCTCGAATTCAATGAGCGTGCTTCGTCCGGCCAGGCCGCGAGCAATCCGGGCGCGCTGTTCGAGTGGGTCAAGTTCCGCTCGCATCTGTCGCGCGGCGTGACGATCGGCACCGCGCTGCAGGACGACGCGTTCTTCTTCACGCAGCTCGGCACTTTCCTCGAACGCGCCGACAACACCGCGCGGATTCTCGACGTGCGCTTTGCCGACGTCGAACCGAATTCACGCGATGCCGCGCGCCAGCTCGAAGACTTCTATTACTGGACTTCGATTTTGAGCTCGGTGTCGGCGCTGGAGATCTATCGCAAGGTGTATCGCGACGTCGTCACGCCGGCGCGCGTAGTGGAACTGATGATCCTGAATCAGCAGATGCCGCGTTCGCTGCTGGCCTCGCTCGAAGGCGTCTGCGTGAATCTGGCGATGCTGCGCACCTCCGGCTCGAATCAGTGCGAACGGTTCGCCGGCAAGCTGCGCGCCGAACTCGTGTACTCCGACATCCGGCAGATTTTCGAAGCCGGCCTGCACGCCTATCTGACACAGTTCCTCGCTCGCGTGTTCGAGCTGGGCAATCTGGTTGCGCGTACCTACCTGATGTTGCCAGTCGCCTGACGGAGTTTCTTTATGTTCCTGACGATCCGCCACGACACGTCCTATCGCTACGAAGCGACTGTCCATTATTCGATCCAGCAACTGCGTCTGACGCCGGCGAGCGGCGCCTCGCAGGTCGTGCGGCGCTGGAGCATCGACGCGCCGGGCAAGCTCGACGCAACATTCGACGCTTACGGCAACGTGCTGCACACGCTGGTCATCAACAAGCCGCATAGCGAGATTCGTCTGCATGTGGCTGGCGAAGTGGACACGATCCCGCTGATCGACGGCCATTTGCCCGACGCGGTGGGGCCGATTCCGCTTGAGCATTTCACCTGTTCGACGCGCTTGACCGAGGCCGATGCGGCGGTCCGTGAACTGGCCGAATCGGTGCCGACCTTGAGCGGTTCGGCGGATCTGATCGCGCTCGCCGAACAGATTGTGCAGCGCGTGAAGTACAACACGGGCATTACCGAAGTCACCAGCACGGCCGCCGAGGCACTCGCGCTCGGCAACGGCGTATGTCAGGACCACGCGCATCTGATGCTGGCGTGCTGCCGCGCGCGTGGCATTCCGGCGCGCTACGTGAGCGGCTATATCGAGCCCGGCGAGGTCACGCACGGCGCGAGTCATGCATGGGTCGACGTGTGGGTCGAGGGCAAGGGCTGGATTTCCATCGACGTCACGCATGCCGCGTTTGCCAGCGAACTCTACTGCCGCCTCGCCGTCGCGCGCGACTATGAAGCGGCCGCGCCGGTGCGTGGCCGTCGTATCGGCGGGCTGGAAGAACAGCTCAAAGTGTCCGTGACGGTCAGCGGGCAGCAGTCACAGTAGAGACGCAACGAGGGCGGCTCACGGAACAGGTTCTGGAGGCACCCGTGAGCGCCGGCCCTCATATCTCCATTCAGAATAGGCCCGCGACGGCCGATAATCGGGATATAACGGGACAGAGGCGCTTGCGCGCCGCATTACAATAGCGCCGTTCAGTTGTTTTTTGCGGGTAACTTTTCTTATGACTTACTGTGTCGCGATGTCCGTCGACGACGGTCTCGTGTTCCTCTCGGACACGCGCACCAACGCGGGCGTCGATCACATCAGCACCGCGCGCAAGATGTCGGTGTTCGAGCAGCCGGGCGAGCGCATGCTCACGCTGCTGGGCGCCGGCAATCTGTCGCTGACTCAAGCCGTGTTGCACGAGCTGTCCGAGCCCACGGATCCTTCCCAGCCCACGCTCTGGAGCGCGCCGACCATGGCCGATGCGGCCCGCGTGATCGGCCGCGCGGTGCGCTGCGTGCATCAGCGCGAGGCGGAGGCGTTGCAGGAATTCGGCGTCGACTTCAATTGCAGCTTCATTCTCGGCGGGCAGATCGCGGGCAACCGGCCGCGCCTGTTCATGATCTACGCGGCGGGCAATTTCATCGAGGCGTCGGCGGTGAATCCGTATTTTCAGATTGGCGAGGCCAAGTACGGCAAGCCGATCATCGACCGCGTGTTGACGCCGTCCACACCGCTCGACGAAGCCGCCAAATGCGCGCTGATCTCCATGGACTCGACGCTGCGCTCGAATCTGTCGGTCGGCTTGCCGCTCGATCTGCTGGTCTACCAGAAGGACACGCTGCGCGTTACGCGCTTCGTCTCGATTGATCACGATAACGCGTACTTCGAGATGATTCACCGGACGTGGGGCGAGCGGCTGCGCCAGGTGTTCGGCGAGATTCCCGATCCGGACTGGCAGGAATCGCCGAATGTGCCGCTGCTGCAGCGGGAACGGGCACTGGTGCTGCATCGCGCGCCGGTGGGCGCCGATGGCATCGAGCATGAACTCGATGCGAAGCCCGCGCAGACGTTGGCGCAGGCGGAGCGGGGCAAGGCGCAGCGGAAGTAAGCCGGAAGACGCCGTCGCCTGCGTTGGGGCAGCGTGAGGTGGCTTCGGCGGAAGCCAGTACACCAAAGGTCGTCAGGAGCCTGAATCGGGCTTGCTGGCGGCCTTTTTATTTTGATCGTCCAGAAGAATCGAAGAACTCAGGACGAAAAAAACCAGCCACAGGCTTTCACCCGTGGCTGGTCTTCAACTGCGTGTTGCTTCAGCAGTCCGTCAAGTTCGATTAGAACTTGTGGCGGATGCCCAGGCTGACCAGTTCTTGCGAGCTGGAAGCCGAGTTGTAGCCGTACGAACCGATTGCCGCGCCTGCGTCGACCAGACCGCCGCCCGACGTACGTTGCTGGCCGCTTGCGTGCTGATACGCGCCAACCAGGTAGATATCCGTGCGCTTCGACAGGTTGTAGTCGCCGCCCAGGGAAACCTGGTGATACGTTGCGCTCGAATCGCCGCTAGCCTTGGTGTAGATGTAGCCCACGCCAACCAGCATGGCCGGCGTTGCCTGGTAACCCAGGTATGCGCCGCCGACGTTGTACTTCTCGGTCGAACCGAAGCCCGAGTTTGCATCCGGCTTGTACTGTGCGTTGCTGTAACGCAGGTTGGCCGTGAACGGGCCTGCAACATATTGCACAGCGACCGAAGCGATGCCGATCGACTTGGCCGCGGCGTATGCGCCGTTGACCTGGTTGTCGAACGTGCCGTCCGACGTGCTGCCGTTCCAGCCCACCGCGCCTGCCGACGTGCGGCTAGCCAGCGTGTTGCCGTTGTCCAGGCGGAAGTAGCCTGCAGCCACGCTGAACGGGCCCGTTGCGTACGTTGCAGCGCCCGACCACGATTGACCCGAACCCGTTGCGCCAGCCACGCCGCCCAGAGCGTACATGCCTTCGAACTGGAAGCCGCTCCACACCGGCGAGGTGTACTTGATGGCGCTGTTCGTGCGCGAGGAGTTGTCGTTGTTGTCGACGTCGCCCGGCGTGGTGAACGTGGAGCCGAAGTAGTTGTCAGCCGTCAGCGGCTGAACCAGGTCGACCAGCGGGTCGTATTGACGACCCAGCGTGAACGTACCCCACTGATCACCCGTCAGGCCGACGTAGGCTTGACGACCGAACATGCGGCCGCCTTGACCCAGCTTGCCGGTGTTCACGTCAAAGCCGTTTTCCAACTGGAAGATCGCCTTCAGGCCACCGCCGAGGTCTTCCGTGCCTTTCAAGCCGAAACGCGGACCTTGCAGGTTGCCGCCGACCAGGCCAACTTGATTCGAGTTCTTGCCGTTCGCGTCGACAGTGTTGTGAGCGTACTGGATCGATTCATCGATCAAACCGTACAGGGTCACGCTGCTTTGAGCATGTGCCACGCCAGTGGCGCTCAGGAGCGCCAGCGAGAGGGTAGACAGTGCGATTCGTTTCATCCATTTCTCCACGCAGATGATTAGTTTCTTTGTTGCGGAAAGGAGAATAGCTCACCGGGTCAATCGGCAAGAACTGGAAAAAAAAGAGTGTCTCCAAAAACTGACAAACCACGCAAAGCCTTGTATTTAAAGCGCGTTAACGATTATTTCTGTTTCAGCAACATTTATTCGTTGACTCAGCATTATTGTTGTTTTGTTGACAGTGAGTGCTCCAATACGTGTACTTTCAACACTGATTTGTATGTTAAATGTAATGAAGTTATCTAACTTTCCGGCTCGTTTTGTAGCGTTTCCATAAAAATCGAGACAGATCGTACTTGACGGAGTCGCTGGACAGGTTTTCGTTGTTCTAAGCAGGCGCAACCCGTCAAGTTTGCAGGTGCAGCCCGCAAAGCCTGGCTGGTTGCGACTCGCGGCCTTAGCGTTCGCTGTTGCCGGTATGGCGGCGCGCGACCATCGCTGCAGCCAACCCGGCGGTCGCCGCGAATAGCACCGAAGTCCACGGATGCCGCCTCACGTAGCGGTCGGCCGCAACGGCCTTGCGGCTCGCTTCGATCAGCGTGACGGCGGCGATGCGCGTCGCTTGCGCTTCGGCCAGCACGACCGTACGGCCGACCTTGAGCGCCGTTGCCCGCGCCGACGGCCTGTTTCTGGCTCGCGCCCGGAACGTTGCCGGCGGCGCCGCGCCGTCGAGCGCGGCGCGTCCGTTCGCTTGCGCATCGGCGTGCGGGACCGCATCCGCGGCAACCGTCGATGCCGCCAGCACAAACGCAAGCTTGGCGCGGCTGCCGGGCGGCGAGTCGTTCTGCATGCCCCAGCCTCCGCGCGGATCGTGCATGCGCCCGCGCGCGGCCGAGAATTCCGCGCCGAGCAGCAGCACGGCGGCGGAGAAGTACAGCCACATCAGCAGCACGGCGAGCGAACCGGCCGCGCCGAACGAGGTGGCCATGCCGGCGTGCGCAAGATACAGCGCGAACAGCTTCTTGCCCGCCGAAAACAGCACGGCCGCGACGATCCCGCCGACGAACGCATCGCGCCATAGCACGCGAGCGTCGGGCAGGAACTTGAGCAGGCCGGCGAACGCGAATGCCAGCACCAGCAAGCCCACGCCGAGTTGCAGCAGATTGCCGATCACCACATACGGCGAGTCGCCCCACAGCCATTTGCCGATGAAAGTGATCACCGTATCGAGCACCAGCGACACGATCAGCAGAAACGCAACGCCTAGCACCAGCCCGAATGAAATCAGACGCACGCGCACCAGCGCGATCACGCTCGACGAACGCGGCCCGGTATTCGGCCAGACTATATTGAGTGCGCTATTGAGTGACGAAAAAGTCGCAGAGGCGCCGATCACCAGTGTTACGAGCGAAATGATCGCCGCGATGCCGCCGGCGCTGCCGCTGTGATGCGCGTTCTCGACGATCGTCTGGACGCCCGCGGCGGCCTGGTCGCCGAGCAGGCCGTGAATGTGATCGAACAGCTCGCCGCGCGCGGCTTCGGCGCCGAAGAACCAGCCGGCCACGGCGATCACCATCACCAGCGTGGGCGCGAGTGAAAACGCCGCATAGAAAGCGATGCTGGCGGCCATGGCCGCGCAGCGGTTGTCGGCAAACTGTTTGAAGGCGCCGATGGCCCAGTTGGCCTGCTTGCGGGCCACCTGTTGGAGGTTCTCGGCGGAAAGCGTGTCGATGTCCATGGTCGTGTTTCCCAATGGGTACTGGCGCCGCGCGGGCAATACGAGGTGGCGGGTGCGGACCGGGCATGCGCGGACGGCTCAGGCAGCTTCGCCGCAGTTCGCCGCGGTCTTCGCGTTCAAGCCTTTCGCAAACCTTGTGCCTGTCAGCCTGTCACTATAACAAGCGCTACGGGCACGCGCCGCCTCCGTGCCGGCACGGGCAGCGCACCTCGGGCGAGGTGTGCCGTTAGAATGCGGAGGGACCCTCATACATATTGCTCACTATGCACTCGCACGAACTCGTACAGCGGCTGGACGTCATTGCAGCGGAACAACTGGGCGTGCACTTGCCTGCGCATGTGGTCGACCAATTGCCGGCGCAAGGCATCACGGTTTTTTCCGTCACCGACGACGCGTCGGATACCGCCGCATTCAGCGAGCGCTACGGCTTCGGCCTGGAAGACTGCGCGAACACGATCGTGATCCGCTACAAGAAAGAGGGCGCCGAGCATTACGCGGCGGTGGTCTCGCTGGGTTCGCTGCGGCTCGACATCAACGGTGCGGTGAAGGCGGCGCTGGGCGCGCAGCGGCTTTCGTTCGCAAGGCGCGAGGCGGCGGTCGAGCACAGCGGCATGGAGTTCGGCGGTATCACGGCCTTTGGCCTGCCGGACGACTGGCGCATTCTCGTCGATGCCGCCGTCATGGAGCGGACCCAGATCGTCATGGGCGCGGGCGTGCGAGCGGCCAAGCTGTTGCTGTCGCCTGACGTATTGCGGCAGTGGCCGCGCTGCGAAGTTGCCGCGCTGACGTTGCCGGCGGAGTGAGGCCCGGTTCGATCCGCAAGCACGACATCGCGATCAATTTGAGTGAAGGGCGCCGCTGCACACGTGTCTATTAGTACGCGAGCGTGAGCCGCGTTAGCGAGTGAGCGGAGCCAGCCGACTAAGCGGAGTCACCCAGCTCAGCGCTCCGGTCAGGGCCCGCCCCGCACCCGCGTTAGCCCGGCGCTCGAAGCCGACCGGCAAAGTCTGAAGTTTTCCCCCGTTCCGCCGTTAATCCAAAGAGTGACATGAACCGCCGCGGCGTCCGCCGCGAGCGGCGCGTCGACGACAAAGTACAAGGGATACGGAGATGGAACGGTTTCGCCTGAAGGTGCGGCTTTGGCTCGCGCTGGCACTCATGTGCATGGGTATTCTGGCAATCGGCCTATGGGGCGCTTTCAAAACACGCGACACGATGATCGCCGATCGTCAGGCCGAACTGAAGAGCGTGGTCAGCGTCGCCTACAGCGTGCTGGACCGCTATAACGGCCTGGTCGCCGCGGGTTCGATGCCGCTCGCCGACGCGCAACGCACGGCAATGGCCGATCTGCGCGCGATGCGCTACGACGGCGCAGGCGGCTATCTAGTGATCGAAGACGCGCACGCTCGCGTGCTGATGCACGGCGTGCGGGCCGACCTCGAGGGCAAGGACATGAGCGGCTTCACGGATCCGCAAGGTCGCCATGTATTCAAGGACGGCTCCGATCTCGCCCAGCGCGAAGGCGAAGGCTTCATTCACTTGCAGTTCCTGAAGCCGGGCTCCAATGAAATGGCGCCGAAGATCAATTACGTGCGGCTATACAAGCCCTGGGACTGGACGATCGTCACCGGCGTTTTCACCGACGATATCGACGCCGCGTTCTACACCACCCTCATCCAGTACGTGGGCTCCGCCTTGCTGCTGTGCATGGTGGTGTCGCTCGTGATCGGCGTGATCCTGCGCAGCATCTTGCGGCAACTCGGCGGCGAGCCGGCATACGCGGCGCAGATCGCCGCGCGCATCGCCGACGGTGAGCTCGACGTGATCGTGGAGACCAAGGCCGGCGACGACACCAGCCTGCTCGCCGCGATGCAGCGCATGCAGCAGCGCCTCGCACACGCGATCGCACAGATTCGCGGCGGCGCGACGTTGATCTCGACGGTGTCCAACGAAATCGCCGCCGGCAATGCGGACCTGTCGCGCCGTACCGAGCAGCAAGCCACCGCGCTCGGCGAAACCGCGTCGAGCATGGAGCAGATCACCGCGACCGTGAAGCAGAACGCCGACAACGCGAAGCAGGCGAGCCAATTGGCGCATAACGCATCGGAGACGGCGGCGCGCGGCGGCGAAGTGGTCGGCCAGGTGGTCGAGACGATGCGCGGCATTTCGCAGTCGTCGCATCGGATCGGCGACATCATCGGCGTGATCGAGGGCATCGCGTTTCAGACCAATATTCTTGCTTTGAACGCGGCGGTAGAAGCAGCGCGCGCCGGCGAGGAAGGGCGCGGCTTCGCGGTGGTCGCCGGCGAAGTGCGCAGCCTCGCGCAGCGCAGCGCGGCGGCCGCCAAGGAGATCAAGACGCTGATCGAAGAGTCCGCGGCGCAGATCGAAGGCGGCTCGCAGTACGTGAGCCGCGCCGGCGAAACCATGCATGAAGTCGTGCAGGCGGTGCGGCGCGTGACCGACATCATGGGCGAGATCAGCGCGGCTTCGGTGGAGCAAAGCTCGGGCATCGAGCAGGTCAACATCGCGGTGGCGAGCATGGATCAGACGACCCAGCAGAACGCAGCGCTGGTGGAAGAAGCGAGCGCGTCGGCGGATGTGCTGAAGGCGCAGACCGGACAGCTGAGTGCGGCGATTGCCGTGTTCACGCTGCCGGAAACTCACTGACCAGCCGGTGAGCGGCCTTTAAGCGGCCGCTCAATGCCGGGCGAAGTGGTGTTCGAGAATATCCGTCACTCGCCATAGTGAACAGGGCCGCCGGCAATGGCCGTCGAAACCGGCGTCTTTCAGCAGGCTGACCGGGTCGAGCGGCCAGACGTTGCTCATGGCCAGAATCAGGACGTCGGCGTTGGATCGTTCCGCGCGCGCGGCGCGCGCGAATTCGTAGCTGGAAACGGAGTCGAGCCGCGTGTCGAGCAAAACCGCGTGCGGCTTCCACCATTTCAGAAAACTTTGTACCTTGATCAGATCGGCGGCGTAGATCGCTTCGTAACCCTTCAGCGAAAGCGACAGCACCAGCGATTCGCCGATCGCCTTGTCGCGATGTCCTATCAGGATTCGATGCGACGACCCGCTATCCGCGGTGCTTCTGCGTTTCCAGATGGCAAACTCGGTCTCGTCGTCGAGCGATACGCGCCGTGTCACGGTGGCCTCCGAAGACTGCACGCAGAACGTCTACTGTAGTACGAAAAACCGGTGGTCTCGGGAAATATGACCTCAGGTCAGTGTTTGCACCAGGCGCCAATTCACGTTGTTGATCCGTCAGGTTGCGCGCGCAACGTTCGGCTGCGCGTCATCAGTCCGTCAAGCCAGCGCAATACCAGCGCGACTCAGCAGTCGCTGGTTGCGTTCGGACAAATTCTTCATACGTAATTCCTTGCCGGCTTTTCGATAGCGTTCGACCAGGCCTTGCAATGCCGCAAGCGCCGAATGATCGGCCAGCAGCAGATCGCGGCAGTCGACCGTGACGCGCGCGGGATCTTTCACCGGATCGAAAAGCTCGTGAAAACGCGTGGTCGATGCGAAAAACAGCGTGCCGCGCGGCGCGTAGGTCTTGTCGCCGGCGCGATCTTCGACGTGCGCGTGAATTTCACGGGCGTGCTGCCACGCAAAGTTGAGCGCGGCGATCACGATGCCGCACAACACGGCGATCGCCAGATCGGAAAAGACGGTGATGATGGTGACCGCCACGATCACCAGCGCGTCGTTGCGCGGCACTTTGCCCAGCACCCGCAGCGAGCCCCACGCGAAAGTCTGTTGCGCCACGACGAACATCACGCCGACCAGCGCCGCCAGCGGAATGCGTTCGATCAGCGGCGACAGGAACAGGATGTACATCAGGATCATCACGCCGCTGACGATGCCCGACAGGCGCGAGCGGCCGCCAGAATTCAGATTGATCATGGTCTGGCCGATCATGGCGCAACCGCCCATGCCGCCGAACAGACCCGAGGCGATATTCGCGGCGCCGAGCGCCAGGCATTCACGATTCGGCTGGCCGTGCGTTTCGGTGATTTCATCGGTCAGATTGAAGGTGAGCAGCGTTTCCAGCAGACCGACGATCGCCATCAGCACCGCGTAGGGCAGCACGACGTGCAGGGTGTCCAGACTCAGCGGGACGCCCGGCATATGCAGACTCGGCACACCGCCAGCAATGTGCGCCATGTCGCCGAGCGTGCGGGTCGGCACATGCAGCCACTGCGTGAAGAGACCCACGCCGACGATCGCCACCAGCGCCGCCGGCGCCGCGCGCGTGAGCCGCGGCAGCAGATAGACGATCGCCATGGTCAGCGCGACGAGTCCGCACATCATGAGCAGCGCGCTGCCGTGCAGCCATTGTTCGCCTTGCGGCGTGCTCTGCCTGAAGTGCGCGAGTTGCGCCATCGCGATGATGATCGCCAGTCCGTTGACGAAGCCGAGCATCACCGGATGCGGGACCATACGGATCAGTTTGCCGAGCCGCAGCGCGCCGAAGAGCACCATCAGAATGCCGCTGAGAATCACCGTGGCAAGCAGATATTGCGCACCGTGCTGCACGACGAGCGCCACGATGACCACCGCCATCGACCCGGCGGCTCCGGAGATCATGCCGGGCCGTCCGCCGAACAAGGCCGTGATGGTGCAGATGAAGAAGGCGCCGTACAGGCCCATCAACGGATTGAGATGGGCGACCAGCGCGAAGGCGATGCATTCCGGCACCAGCGCGAACGAAGAAGTGAGTCCTGCGAGGACATTGCTTTTGATGCCGGGCAGCGTGGCGAGCCAGCCGTGAGGGGGACGAGCGGTGTTCATCTTCAGCGAGGTGGGAAGTCCGGGCTAACGGCGTGCATGCAAGCGAGACGCGCGTCTGTGGACAGATGAGTGTCCCAGCCTGAGCGCAACGATGGCCGGGCAAGATTGCAAAAAGCGTGGATTTTACAGCAGTGCGGTGTGGATGACGGGGAGGCGGGTGAGGCGGTGGCAACTGCCGCGCCGCGCGTTAGAGAGATGCCGGACAGCCGGCGAGGCGGCTGTCCGGCAATGCAAGTGCGCGCTCAGATCAGATCATCAGACGCGAAACCTTCGTGCCCTCGAGCGACACGCCGGCCATCAGGCCGCCGTTCGTCAGCACAAAGGCTTCGACCGGGCTGGTGGCGGTCGAGGTGTCGACCGCGCCGTTCGCGCCGACCTTCAGCAAGGCGACGGTGGCGTCCGCGCCGGCTGCCCAGCCCTGGCTGCTCGTGAATTTGTCGAGTGCTTCCTGCGTCATGAACAGGAAGATGAGGGCCTTGGATTGCGCGCCGATCTGCAAACCGAACGAACCCGCGACCGTGCTGTAGTAACCCGACGTGCGGCCACCCACGCGCAATGCGCCTTCGCCGTATTGGCCGCCGACCCAGAAGCCCGCCGAAATGACGTTCGGGAACACCAGAACGCCGCGTGCCTTGGCGACCAGTTCACGCGAGCCGGTGACGTTTTCGTAAAGACGCGACAGCGTGGAATCGACCCCCGCGTTGATGCTGTCCCGCTTGCCGGCGTTGGCCGAAGGCGATGCGCTCGAGGACGGCGACGTCGTCGTGCAGCCGGCAAGGCCGAGCCCCGCAGTGGCGAGCGCGGCGCTGGTGGTCATGATGAATTGTCGTCTGCGCATGATTGTTTTCCTTTTGCGTTATTGGCGTGATGAAAGTGGCGTTGCTCGTTTCCATTCAGGCGGTAAGGGCGTGACGCCGACAAGCCCGTACGTCAATTGCTAACCAGCACGTAGCGTGCCTGGCCCCGCCGTGCGCGTGTTCATGGCGGGACCAGCAGCTGTTTGGCGGCGGCAGCGCGCGAAATACCGGCGCCCGTTGCCTGGCTATCTATGACTGCGCCGACGGCCGGATGTTCTGGTTGTGGCGGAACAGATTGCGTGGATCGTAGCGGGTTTTTACAGCGACCAGGCGTTCGTAGTTCGGCCCGTACGCATCGGCGACGCGTCCGCCTTCTTCTTCCGTCATGAAGTTGACGTAGACGCTGCCCAGCGCGAACGGCGCCGCGGCTTCGAAAAATGCGCGGGCCCAGCCGACGCAGCGCGCGTCGTCGCTCGCATCGTCCCAGCGGCCGTGCACGTTCATCGCGTACACCGTGTCGCGGCTCGAATAGGCGGTGGCTTCGACGGGAACGCTTTGGGTCTGCTCGCCGATCTGCCCGAAGAAAATCTCGCATTGCGGCGACGGCAGGTTCTGGATCGCGCTGAGCAGCGCGTCGATGAGGCCGTCCGGGATGTCGACGAGGTTGTGCGATTTCCAGTAGTTGCGCGCGCCCGGCGTGAGCAGCGGGTCGAACGCCTGTTGCCACATGGCATATGGCATCGGTCCGAGATGTTCGCCGAGCGGCGTTCCGAAGGCGCGTACGAATTCGACCGTGGACGGACCGCTTTCGACGGCGCCGGTATAGCACATTGCGAACACGATCACCGGCTTGCCGTGGACTTCGGGCGGCAGGAACGGCAACGGCGGCGCGAGCCGCAGCACGGCCCACACGCTCAGTTCCTTCGGCATGGCGGTTTTCGCCGCGCGGTATTTGAGCAGGGCGTCTCGTGCCTGCTCGATCGGCAGGACCACAAGGCCGCCGTACACCAGCGGTCCGACCGGATGCAGAGCGAACTCGAAGCGCGTGACGACGCCGAAATTGCCGCCGCCGCCGCGAATCGCCCAGAACAGGTCTTCGTGCGAATCGGCGCTTGCGTGGACCAGTTCGCCTTCGGCGGTGACGACGTCGGCCGACACCAGGTTGTCCACCGTCATGCCATATCTGCGGCTCAGCCAGCCGAAGCCGCCGCCGAGCGTCAGGCCCGCGACACCGGTGGTCGAGTTGATGCCGAGCGGCGTGGCGAGCCCGAAGGCCTGCGCTTCATGATCGAAATCGTGCAGCGTCGCGCCCGGTTCGACATACGCGCGGCGTGCCGCGGGATCGATCCGCACCGATTTCATCTGCGACAGGTCGAGCACGACGCCGTCGTTACACAATGCGCTGCCGCCGATGTTGTGGCCGCCGCCGCGAATCGCGAGGGGCAGGCCGTTATCGCGCGCGAAGGCCACGCCCTGGAGCACGTCCGCGACGCCCGCGCAACGCAGGATGATCGCAGGATGCCGGTCGATCATCGCGTTCCAGATACTGCGCGCTTCGTCGAAGGTCGCGTCGCCGGGCAACAAAACCTGGCCGCGCATAGCGGTTTTCAATTCGTCGACGGCGCTGCTGGACACATTAACCATGGCTCAATCTCCTGAGATAGTGGAAGAGATTCGCAGAACACTATTCAGCTGACCAAAGCAAATTGGAAGTGTCCTGAAGGCTTGTTTTGCGTCCAGTAAACGAGCCTGCCTCATGAAGTCAAACAGAGGTAAACCCGCGTTTTTTACCGATTAGGCGCGAGCGCTGGCGCGACAGGCTTGCGCGGGTCTTACCGGCGGCGATAACCCGTCCGGCGGCACGGATGGTGGAAATGCTTCGGAAAAAGATACTGCAGGAAAGTGTTGGTTGCGCCGCCGCGTGGTGGGTGCGCAGCGACACTTCACGCCGCGGCTCGCCCGCGCGTGGGAAGCGCGCGAGTGGTGAAGGAACGCTTAGCCCTTCACGAGGCCGCCGTCGACGATCAGGTTCTGGCCGGTCACCGCGCGCGACCACGGCGACAGGAAGAACAGCACCGCATCCGCGAATTCTTCCGGTGTCGTGACGCGGCGCACAGGCGTGGAACTCGCGATCAGGTCGAAGACGAATTCCGGTGTCGCCGCGCTCGCGTCGGTGGTGCGCAGCAGTCCGCCCGACACCATGTTCACCGTGATGCCGTCCGGCCCAAGGTCGTGAGCGGCGGTGCGCGTGAGCGACAACAGCGCCGCTTTCGCCGCGGTGTAGTCGTGATAGGGAACGACGGGGTTCTGAAACAGATTGGTGCCCACGTTGACGATGCGGCCGAACCCGCGCGAACGCATGCCGGTAACGGCGCCTGGATCGTATTGAGCGCGCCTTTGAGCGAACCGTCGAGTTGCTGCTGGAAACGCGCCCAGGCGATGGAGTCGATTTTCGGGCGAGCGTCGCCGTCGAACTGGAAGTCGGCCAGTGCGTTGTTGACCACTGACACGATGGGTTGGCCGGTTCGCGTCTGCGCTTTGTCAAACAGGCGCACGACGGCGGCCGCGTCCGTGACGTCCGCTCGAAGCGGCAACACCCGATCGCCGAATTCGTCTTTCAGAGCGAGCGCCGATGTTTCGCTGGTGCGGTAGTTGACGACCACGCTCGCCCCTTCGCGCACCAGCGCGCGCGTGATTGCCGCGCCAAGTCCGCGAGCGCCGCCGGTGACCAGCACCCATTGTTCGGATAGAAGCATCTGTTTTCCCGTTGCCTGTGGAGTTGCGATGCTCGTATTGTCGCCCGAAACAGAATTCGCACCCGGTCCGTGCGATGGCGCATACAGCGCGAACGAATTCAGAAACGGAGTGGCGGCTGATCCGATGACTGAATGCTTTTAGTCACTCGACGGTTTTGTGCGTTGCTTTGGTTGGCGGGTGATTATGCGCAGGGTAAATAGTCCGGGGGCTGCGCCGTCTGTGTGATTGCGCGCACTCGTGCATGCGCAATTTATCTTTTATGTTCGGATGCGCACGTACGTGAGGCATTTGAATCTGGTCGGTTGATTCGTCTGATCGAGTTGATCAATGAGGACGTAAAGGAATAATAGTTTGGAGTGCATATCTAAATGAATGAATTATCTCCTCTTCTATAAAACCGGCAGTTGACGATCTCTGACAGTTCCGACGCGCAATTCGCCGTAAAAACCGCAGCGATATCGCATTGCGTGGGGTAGCGCACGGTCACTGAATGGCACTGCGCATAACTTCAACGTCCATCAGGCCCAGCTGTGCGTTTTAAAAATCGGGGTTCGCGCACAGCCCGTTGTCTTCTCTCGAATCACGCTGAATCGGACCGGGGTTTTCCGCGCGAGAGATGCCGAAAGTCATGTGGTTTTAGCGTGACGCGAGGCAATGACGACTGGGCGTTGAGGTTTCAATTTTAACAGTGAACAGAGATTCGCTTGTTACCAGGGCCGGTCGCTAAAAGCATATAGTTAGGAGAATGAAATGAAAAAGCAAAACGGGGACGCGCTGGCGCTGGGGACGCGCCGGGCGGTATTCGCAGTTGCTGTAAGTCTGTATGCGGCGATGGCGGGTGCGCAAACAAATCCGGCAGCGTCGGCCGCGCCGTCGGTCAGTTCGAACGTGCTGATGTTGGCGCAAGCGTTGCCGGGTGATTGTCCGAACTCGCCCGGTTGCATTCGGCAAAGCCGAAGCCTCGTGATGCCTGGTGGAGGTGGATTCGCCCCGGGTGGGGTGGGTGCGGTATCGGCAGGGGGCACGCAAAGCGGCAACGGGACATCGTCGACAGGGACGGCGACTGCGGGCAATAGCGGCGGGAATGGTTCGGGCTCGTCGGGACTCGGTTCTGGGAGTACGGGCAGCGGCGGCGGTAACGGTGGAACCGGCACAGGCGGTGATGGCGGCGGGACCGGCGGGAATGGAGGTGACGGCGGCGATGGAGGTGACGGTGGCGACGGCGGCGGTCATGGCCATGGCCATGGCCATCATGGACACCACGGTCATCATGGTCACCACGGCGATGGCCATGGCGGCGACGGTCATGGTGATGGTGGTCATGGCGACGGTGGTCACGGCGATGGTGGTCATGGTCATGGAGACGGCGGTCATGGTGACGGTGGCCACGGCGATGGCGGACATGGAGACGGCGGTCATGGCGATGGTGGCCATGGCCACGGAGACGGTGGTCACGGAGACGGTGGTCACGGCGACGGCGGTCACGGCGATGGTGGTCACGGCGATGGCGGTCACGGAGATGGCGGTCACGGCGACGGCGGTCACGGAGATGGCGGTCATGGTGATGGTGGTCACGGCGACGGCGGCCATGGAGATGGCGGCCACGGAGACGGCGGTCATGGTGACGGCGGTCACGGCGACGGCGGCCACGGAGATGGCGGTCACGGAGACGGCGGCCACGGAGATGGCGGTCACGGAGACGGCGGTCACGGAAACGGCGGTCACGGAGACGGCGGTCATGGTGACGGTGGCCACGGCGATGGTGGTCATGGCGACGGCGGGCATGGAGACAGCGGTCACGGCGATGGTGGCCATGGCCACGGAGATGGCGGTTACGGCGATGGTGGCCACGGTCACGGCGACGGTGGCCACGGAGATGGTGGTCCTGGAGATGGCGGTCATGGCCATGGCGACGGTGGCCACAGCGATGGCGGCAAGGGCGGATACGGTCCTGGTGCGGGCAGCTCTGGCAACGGTGGCCATGGAGAAGGTGGCCACGGCGACGGCGGCAAGGGAGGAAGCGGTGCCGGCGTAGGTGGTTCGGGCAACGGCGGTCCAGGCGCAGGCGGCCCGGGCAACGGCGGTAACGGCGGTTCCGGCAACGGCGGCAAGGGTGGCGGCGGTCCGGGCGCAGGTGGCTCTGGCAACGGCGGTCCAGGCGCAGGCGGCTCGGGCAATGGCGGTAACGGCGGTTCCGGCAACGGCGGCAAGGGTGGCGGCGGTCCGGGCGCAGGTGGCTCTGGCAACGGCGGTCCTGGCGCGGGTGGCCCGGGCAACGGCGGTAACGGCGGTTCCGGCAACGGCGGCAAGGGTGGCGGCGGTCCGGGCGCAGGTGGCTCTGGCAACGGCGGTCCTGGCGCAGGTGGCCCGGGCAACGGCGGTAACGGCGGGTCCGGCAACGGCGGCAAGGGTGGCGGTGGCCCTGGCGCAGGTGGCTCTGGCAACGGCGGTCCAGGCGCAGGCGGCTCGGGCAATGGCGGTAACGGCGGTTCCGGCAACGGCGGCAAGGGTGGCGGCGGT
>NZ_JBHUFR010000006.1:483356-838738 GCF_042680985.1 Paraburkholderia dipogonis
GGCGGCTCCGGCGGCTCCGGCAACAGCGGCAAGGGCAGCGGCGGTCCTGGCGCAGGCGGCCCCGGCAACGGTGGCCACGGAGGCCCCGGCGCAGGCGGCCCGGGCAACGGCGGCAACGGTGGCCCCGGCGCAGGTGGCCCCGGCAACGGTGGCAACGGAGGCCCTGGCGCAGGCGGCCCCGGCAACGGCGGCAACGGTGGCCACGGTCACGGCGGTGACGGCGGCAAGGGCGGAAACGGCCCCGGCGCCGGCAACGGAGGCCAAGGCCACGGTGGTGGCTTCGGCGGCGGCTTTGGCTCAGGTCATGGCGGCTTCGGCGGCGGCTTCGGCGGCCACGGTGGTGGCTACGGCGGTGGCGGCGGAGGCCACGGCGGCGGCAACCACTAACGGAGCAACGCTTCTTCATCGCAGGGAGGCCGGGAGACCGGCCTCCCTGCCGATGCTAAACGGAGCGAGCGAACGACTACCGTCCGCTCGCTTCCATCGTCAACCTCCACAAACTGGTCGCTCAAGACCAGTACGAAACCCCTCGTCACACCACTTCAATCACCCTCTCCTGCACCACCAGAAAAACCTTCTCTCCTGCGACACGACCGTCCTCACGCGTTCCTCCAGTAAAGCTCCCAAACGCAGGTAACACACCGCACGCCGTCCCGAACCGGAAACACGGAACCCGCACCGAATCGTTGCGCGTCGCAATCCGATACACCGGATGCACATGTCCCGCGAGCGCGTACGCGCCTTCCACTTTCTGCGGGTAATGACACAGCGCCCACGGTCCCACTCGCCAAGGCTCCTGCACACACTCGACCTCGAGCGTCGCCGGCAGCGCGCCCGCATGCCGGTCGTGATTGCCTTCGACCAGCACAACCCGCAGCCGCGCATGCCGCGCGCGCCAGGCATGCAATGCGTCGAGTGTCTCACTGGCGTGCGCCTCGCGCGCATGCAGCAGATCGCCGAGAAACACCAGCATGGCCGGTTCGAACTCGGCGATCAGAATATCCAGGCGCATCAGGTTGTCGGCGGTCGAACCGATCGGCACCGGAATGCCGCGTGCGCGAAACACGGCGTCCTTGCCGAAATGCGCATCGGCGACGAACAGGCAGCGCAGCGCCGGATCGAACATCGCGCGCAGGCTCGACAGCACGAGAGGATGCCCGGCGATCTCCACCGGCAACGAAGCCGGCTTCATACGCGAGCCGCCTTCTCAAGTTCGGCCAGCATCCGCTCGACCCGATCCGCGAGCTTCTCCGTGCTGACCTTCTCCCGCAGGCGTCCGACAATCAACGGAAATGCAAACGGCGTCGGCTTTTTCGGCTGCGTGACGACCACCCGGCTCGCGTTCATGCGTTCGAGCGCAATGCGAATGCGGCGGGCGTCGAGTTCCTGCAGCAGTACTTCATCGTCGGCCTGGTTGAGCAATAGGTTGCCGCGATCGTGATTGCGAAAGATCTCGTAGAAGAGACCACTGGACGCCTGCAATTGCCGCGCGCTCTTCTGCTGCCCCGGATGCCCCTGAAACACCAGCCCCGACACGCGCGCAATCTCGCGAAAACGCCGCATCGAGAGTTCCGACGAATTGAGACTGGCGAGTATGTCGTGATCCAGTTCTTTCGGCGAGAGCAATCCGCTTTCGAGTTGCGCCGTCCAATCGAATGGTTGCGCGGACAACAGCTCGAAGCCGTAGTCGTTCATCGAAATAGAAAACGTGCCCGGTTTTTCGCGCGCGACGCGCCATGCGAGCAGTGCGCCCAAACCGATGTGCGCCGTGCGCCCGGCAAACGGATAGCAAAAGAAATGATGGCCTTCGCGCGATTTCACCAACTCCACCACCAGCACGCCCGGCTCCGGCAAGGCCGACCACTTCTGCTGCAATTCGAGCAGCGGCCGCACGGCGCGCATTTCCGGTTCGTGGTAGATGCCGGTGGCGGCGCGTGCGAGCATCGTCAGCGTGGCGTCGGCGAGTTCGGACGAAAGCGGCATACGGCTGCCCGCCCATTGCGGCATGGCCCCGCGCGACGATGTCGCGCGCCGCACCCACGCGGTCATATCCTGCACGCGGATCAATTCGAGCGCACGTCCACCGAAAGTAAAAATATCCCCGCGTTTCAGCCGCGAAATAAACGATTCCTCGATCGCGCCGATCCGGCCGCCCGAGAGATAAGCGACATTCAGCGTGCCGTTCGCGACGATAGTGCCGATATTGTTGCGATGCCTTCGCACCAGATCCTCGCGCGGCACGTGGTACATGCCGTCGCTTTCGCGCACCACGCGATGGTAGTCGGGATACGCGCGCAACGCCGTACTGCCGCCTTCGACGAAGCCGAGCGCCCAGTCGAACTCCGCCTGCGTCAATTGACGATAGGCATAGGTGCTGCGAATTTCGCCATATAGTTCGCGTGCGTCGAAACCGCCGCCGATCGCCACGGTGACGAGATGCTGCACCAGCACGTCGAACGGTTTCTCAGGCGTTTCGCGGCCTTCTATCTGACGCTTCTCGACGGCCTCGCGCGCGGCGGCGGCTTCGACCAGTTCGAGCGCATGCGTCGGCACGATCGTGACACGCGACGGCCGCCCCGGCGCATGACCCGAACGCCCCGCGCGCTGCATCAAACGCGCGACGCCCTTGGGCGAGCCGATCTGGAACACGCGCTCCACCGGCAGAAAGTCGACGCCCAGATCGAGGCTCGATGTGCACACCACCACTTTCAGCAAGCCGCTCTTGAGGCCACGCTCGACCCATTCGCGCACTTCCTGATCGAGCGAGCCGTGATGCAGCGCGATCAGGCCGGCCCATTCGGGCCGCGCTTCGAGCAGCGCCTGATACCAGACTTCGCATTGCGAGCGTGTATTGGTAAACACGAGCGAGGTCTGAGCCTCGCCGATCGCCTCGGCCACGGCGCCGACCTGGCGCATGCCCACATGGCCGCCCCACGGGAACCGCTCGATAGTTTCAGGAATCACCGTATCGACGATCAGTGCTTTCGGCAGCGCGCCATGCACGCTCACGCGTGGCGTGTTCACGGGCGCGAGCAACACGTTGCCGGCGAAGGACAGGTTGCCGAGCGTCGCCGACAAGCCCCATACCTGCAATTCAGGCCGCCAGTGCGCAAGACGAGCGAGCGCGAGTTGCGTCTGCGTGCCGCGCTTGTTGCCGAGCAGCTCATGCCATTCGTCGACGATCACGAGCCGCACGTGTGCAAGCACATCGCGTGCATCGGGGCGAGTGAGGATGAGCGAGAGACTTTCCGGTGTCGTGACCAGTGCCGACGGCATGCGCCGGTTCTGCCGCGCGCGCTCGGCCGACGACGTGTCACCGGTGCGCAATCCCACACTCCACGGCACGGCCAGTTCCGCCGCCGAACTTTGCAACGCGCGCGCCGTGTCCGCGGCGAGCGCGCGCATCGGCGTGATCCATAGCACCGTAAGCGGCTCCGGCTGCGTACGGAGCGTGCTGCGCTTTCGCGCACCTGGCGTGCCGGCGAAAGCGGCCAGTGCGCCGAACCAGACGGCCCATGTTTTGCCGGCGCCGGTCGTCGCGTGCAGCAAACCGCTCGCGCCGCGGCCGATCTCCTGCCAGACCTCGCGTTGAAATTCGAATGGATGCCAACGGCGCGTCTCGAACCACTCGTTAAGCTTCTCGGCAAACGGGCGCTGCGCAGCGGTTTCATCGATGGAAAAAGGCAGCGGCTCGAACGCCGGTTCGCGCGCGTCGAGCCGCGCCTGCTGCTCGCGGCTGCGCGGAATCCGGCGCGGCCGCGGCGCGCGGCGCCGCTCCGGCACCGCAGAAGGCGCCGGGATTGTGGTCTCGTCGGAGTCAGCCGGCTCGGTCATCGAAAGCGCTCTTTAGCATTGGATTCGCGTGTCGGCGAACAACTCGGAGAGGGGATTACGTATGTGGACCGGTAAACCGTGAAGGTGGTTCACCACGCATCTTCGCACTTACGCGCGGCGTCCCGCTCGTGTTTAAATGCCGGGGCTTCGGTTGCCTCGACCCAAGGGTTCAAAGTACGCAGCCATATCGCAACGGTCCTTTCATCACGGAGCGCACGTTGAATCACATACAGCCATTGCTGCCGCAAACCTCATTGCGAATCGCGGCTGCGCAAGCTCAACCGGTGTCGGGCGACGTCACGGGCAACATCGCCAGAACGGTCGAATTGACCGCTCTGGCTGCCGACGCCGGTGCAAAACTGGTGGTTTTTCCCGAGAAATTCCTGACCGGCTACGAACCCGACCTGATCGCCGGCGATCCCGCGAAATACGCTTTCGATGCACACGACGCGCGGGTCGAACCGATTCAAGACATTTGCCGGCAGCGTGAAATCGCTGTCATCGTCGGCGCGGCGACGCGCGGCGAGGGCGGCCTGCATATCTCTTCACTCATATTCAGCCGTTCCGGCGCGCAACTCGATTCCTATCACAAGCAATACCTGTACAGCAGCGAGACAAAGATCTATCAGCCGGGCACGCAAGGCCGCATGCTTGAACTCGACGGATGGCGCCTCGCGCTCGGCGTGTGCTACGACTCGGGTTTTGCGGAGCACGCGCGTCATGCGGCGGTCAACGGCGCGCACGCGTATCTGGTGAGCGCGCTCTTCAGCGTGCGGACCGGCTACCACCAGTCGCGCATCTGGTTTCCCGCGCGGGCCTTCGACAACACGATGTATGCGTTGTTGTCGAATCACGTCGGCACGACCGGCGGCTGGACCACGTGCGGCGCGAGCGCGATCTGGAGTCCATCTGGCGACGTCATGGCGCAAGCGAGCCGCGAGCGTGAAGAAGTGATTACCGCGCTACTCGATCCGGCCGTGCTGGCCGACGTCCGCGAACGCGAGACGATGCTCGCGGACTTTGGCGCGCGCGGCGAGGCGGCCCATGCGATCCGTTACAATGAGGCGCACTACCCATCTGGAGACTCGCTTTGAAATCTATCGTTGCATTGGTCGCAGCAGCTCTTCTGTCTTCGACGGCGATGGCCGCCGCGCCCACCACCGAAAAACTGCCTTCCGGCGTCGTGGTCGAACATCTGACGCAAGGCACAGGCGCCCAACCGGCCGCCGAAGATGTCGTGAAGGTCAACTACCGCGGCACGCTCGCCAACGGTACCGAGTTCGATAGCTCGGCGAAACACGGCGGCCCGGCCACGTTCCCGCTGAATCGCGTGATTCCGTGCTGGACGCAAGGCGTGCAGAAGATGAAGGTGGGCGGCAAGGCCAAACTGACCTGCCCGGCGGCGACCGCTTACGGCGATCGCGGCGTTGGCGTGATTCCGCCGAACAGCGACCTGACCTTCGAGGTTGAACTGGTCGGTATCGTCAAGTAAGCAGCGCGACGAGAACTGAGACTGAGCCCCGCTCCGCATTTCGCAGCGGGGCTTTTCTTTTTCCGGGCACAGCGTCTGCCCATTGCCAGGTACTCCCGCAATGAAACGCGAAAACAATGCCGTGCAGGTCACCAGCATCGGATTTACCGGCAAGACAGCTCAGGAATTTTTCGATCTGCTGAAAAACGCCCAGGTGCGAACGGTGCTCGACATTCGCCTGAGCAACACCTCGCAACTGGCCGGCTTCGCGAAGAAACAGGACCTGCCTTTCTTTCTCGACAAGTTGTGCGGCGCCGCTTACCAGGAAATGCCCGAACTGGCTCCGGAGCCCGACTTGTTCAAGCGATACAAGGCCAACGAGCTGACGTGGGACGAGTTCTCCGCGGCTTACGTCGAGCTGATCGCCAGGCGGCGCGTGGAAAGCAATCTGGACGTTGATCTATTCCGCTCGGCTTGCCTGCTTTGCAGTGAACATTTACCACACCATTGCCACCGGCGGCTGGCGCTCGAATATCTGAACTCGCGCTGGAATAGCCGCCTGAAAATTACCCACCTGTCGTAACCATCCGTTCGATGGCGGCGTTTTTGCGCGACCGGAGGAGGGCCGATTTCAATCGGACGGCGCGAAAAGCATCGAGATATAAACGATGGTGGAGACGACGGTAATGCCGACTCCGATAAAGACTTTGGTGCGATTGAATTCCAGTCCGCCGTTAATGGCCACGCAGATCCCCACCACGGACGCCAGGGTGCCGATCGTGGCCAGCAAGACATGAAGCTTGCTGCGTATCAGTTTGCGCCGTTCCGGACTGGCGCCTTCTTTCCAATTGTCGAGTTTCACGGAATTTGTCCTTTGCGTTAGCGTGTACTGCCCGAAGGTTTGGACTTCAGAGTTGTGCGACCGGTTATGCCCTTTCGCATTACGAATGGTTTTCAATGGCACACAGCATAGCGGAGCCACCGGACAGTGCAAATAATAAAAGCGGAAAGATTGTCGCAAGTCTATTTAGTGCGCGGCGCGCGCGTACCGGATCCGGCATGAACCCGGGTAGTGAGTGGTTTTTTGAAGTCCGCGCGCGTTCGGTCGTCTACTATCTACTCACGCGCCGACGCGGCATCCACCTCGCCGCGCAGTCCGGAATCCCCCGCCGTCATTCGTCGCGCTTCAGGAGCGCCCGCCATGAATATCGACTTTCATTACGGTGTCGTCTATATTGCCGCCCGCGTGGCCGGGATGCCGGCTGGCGACGCGATCACCGTGGCGCACGCCTGCCAATATGTGGACGATGCGACGACCGCGGGCATATTGCGCTTCAAAGGCGGCGAGACGTTCGAACGCTTCGCCACCGCGCACAAGCTGTTCGATTACGCTACTACCGAAGATGACAAGAACCGGCTGGTGTGGACGCCCTTTCATTTTCTGCCGGCGGCCGAAGGCTCGACGTTGCACGAAAAGGCCGTGTGCCGGCCCGATAGCGCGGTCGCGCGCGAAGTGGTGCGGCGCGCGATCCTGCGCCGGGACACCGAAACGGGACTGCATCGGCTGGGCGTGACGCTTCACACGTATGTCGATACATGGGCGCATCAAGGGTTCGCCGGGATCGAAAGTCCGTGGAATCGGGTTCATCTACTGGAAGCTCAGGACTGTACCCGCAAAGGCTGGTTCGCCAAACTCAGACTCGCCAGTGAGCACCTGATCGAACACATCGAGGAGGATGTGCTGACCGTCGCGCTGCCAGTCGGTCACGGTGCTGCCTTGCACTATCCCGACCAGCCGTGGGCGAAATGGCATTACATCGACGGTAGAAACGAGTTCGTCCAGCGACACAACCTGCCGGAATTCGTGCAAGCGGCCGAGATGGCGTGCCGCGCGGTGCGCGCCTATCTGGCGGGGCGGCAAGACTTCGAGAATCTTCCCGGCATGCCGGACGATGTGACGGACGTGCTCACGGACCTGCTCAATACGAACCGGCTGGAGGACGACAACGATCGCTTGCGGCACATTTGCCGCGTCGTGAAGGCCGGCGGTATTCCGGGTTTGAAAGAGTCGATTCCGGACTATGTGCCAAAAGGTCCTGGCTCCTGGAAGTACCTGGCCACCGGTTTGAAGTTCGACGACGATACCGGCGACAAGCCCGAATGGACGAACGCTTTCGAGAAAAGCGATTACCGTCTATTTCACGACGCGGTCAAACAGCACCGCTTCGTGACCACGCAGGAGATTCTGCCGACGCACGGATTGCGCATCGCCTGACTGGGGCGCGGGCGCCCCGGCCCTGGGTTATTCCACTCTGGCTTGCTGGCGTTGCGCTGCCTGCTCTTCCGCATGCTTTTTGGCCATATGCCGCCCGACCAGACAGCCGCCGACCGCGCCGACCACCGCGTGATGTCCGGCATAGTGTCCCGCCACTCCGCCTACGACCGCCCCCTTCATGCAGCCGGCGGCGTTTGCCGTGCCGACCGCTGCAGAAGTGAGCGCCACCGCCGCGAGGGCGGCTCTGATGTAACCAGCTTTCATCTGAAAGTACCGTTCAATTGACGAGGGGTTTTAACATGGCGCTGTACGGCGTCATTTCAATAGCCATTCCAGTGCCGTTCCCGCCATTCATGTTCGCGCCAATGCTCACGGCGCCATTCGCGTTCCCGCCATTCACGGCGTTCGCGCCATTCGCGTGCACGCCAGTCGTCGTAGCCGCCGTAAACAACTGGCACCGGAGCCGGACCCCGCTCGACATAAACAGGCTGGGGTGCCACCACGCCGACTGGAATGCCGACTCCGACAGCCACATCCACGTGTGCCGAGGCCGCCGACGATGCCGCCAGCACTGCCAGACCGAATACCGCGCCGATGATCTTCTTGTTCAATTGCCTTCTCCTTGCATATCGAAGTGCGATGCTTCCGATTGCCTCAGCTTTCACCCTTGCGGGTTTTCCAGAGCTTTGCATCGAGTTGCGGTTTGGAGTGTAGAAGGGCGGTCCGGACACAGGTGAAACAGCACTGCGAGATTGGTAACGTGGGGTTACGAAGGTGCCGGCTAGCGCATTGCATCTCGGGAAGTCCAGGCTCTCGGAGCCGAAAAAGTGTTTTTATAAGAGCCGGTAGACGCGCAAACGTACTCAGGCAATAAAAAATGTACTGCCGGCCTTTGAATCTTCTAATGCTTGCCTATAGTAGAAGCGGCTCATGCCGCAATGCGCGGCGGCTCCTTTCAATGCGACTGAAAGCCGTCGCGGCCGACGGCCGGGAATTGCAAAGCCGGCCCAGGAATTGGAAAGACAGTAAAAGGAAAGGGAGAGTGGCAAAGAAAAAAGCCGGAAAAGTGTGGCGACGAAGTAAAGAATCCAAAAAGTTCGCACTCCACCGAATGCATGATCGACTCAGAGCCGTATTTTTATAGCCACGCCGATCTGCCTTTCTCGCGTCATTCGTGGCATAGTTCGATCGATTACCACATAAGGAGCAATCAAATGCCCACGTTAGAGCAAATCCAAGCAAAGCTTAAAAAGCTTCAGGCGCAAGCTGACGTTCTTCTGGCCAGGAAAGCGCAAGTCGCGGTCGACCAGATTCGTGACCTGATGCTCAAGCATGGCCTGACTACCGCGGATATCGAAGCCAAGGCAAAAGCCCGGCGCGCTGCGAGAGGCTTGAATGGCGGCGGCAAGGCGAAAGCCGTGAACTCCGGTAAGGCAGTGGCAAAGTACCGCGACCATAAAACCGGCGCGACCTGGACGGGCCACGGCCGCGCGCCGGGTTGGATTGCCGGTGTGAAAGACCGCACCCAGTTCCTGATCGAAGGCGCGAGCGAATTGAAGTCGGCGGCAAAGGCTGTTGTCACCCATGCGAAAGGCGGCAAAGGTCAGCCGAAAGGCGCGCAACCGCCCAAGTACATCAATCCGAAAACTGGCGCGACCTGGAGCGGCCGCGGCCCGGCGCCGGCATGGCTTGCCAGCGTCAAGGACCGTACCAGATTCCTGATCGACAGCGCCTCGGCAACCGTGGCGGATGCGGGTCACAAAGCCGCGAAGAAGGCCGGCAAAGTGAAATCGGCGGCAACTGGCGGTGTAGTGAGCAAGAAAGCCGCGGCTCGAAAAGTCGTGGCAAAGAAAGCGGGCGCGGCGAAAAACACGGTTGCAAAGAAAGCCACCGCGGCAGCCAGAAAAGTAACGGCAAAGAAAGGCGCCGCAAAGCCGGTGGCGAAGAAAAGCACCGTGGCCAAAGCAGCGAGGAAAGCACCGGTTCGTAAGGCCGCTGCCAAAAAAGCTGTTGCGACGAGTGCCCCGGCCACGCCGGCAGCCGCGCCGGCGTCAGCCGGCGCATGAGCGCAACCGAGTCGTGAAATAGATGACCAGTACGCGTGAATCAACCCAGCAGGAAGACCAGGTCGTCCTGCTGGACTCCGTTCCTCATCCGGCAGAAGATGCCGCCGAACCCTTTATCGTCGCGAGTGACCGCCGGGTCATTCTTTCTTATCCGATTGCGGAGTCCGACTTTGAAAGCTTCGGACCATTCGATCCCGACGACGATCCATTTTGCGCCGTGCTATTTCCGGACACGGTATTTCATCGTCTGGGTCCGCCCGGCGACGCCGATCTCGAGATTCACCCACTCGCCTCGCACGGTCTCACCGGCTATTCGGTTCATGAAGTCATGAATTCGTCGCTGGCCAGCGAGCTTGCGGCGGTGGCATCGACGGGCCCGACGCTGCGCCATTTCGTCATCACGTTTCAGGCATCCACTTTCGAATGCGTGGCGTCCGACTATACGGTGGTCGGTGTCTACGGCGCGGGTGAAATAGCCAGCCGGGAAGCGTTTTCGCTGGTCAGGTGATGGCATTGAGTAGCAAGGTGCGGGCCTGCAATGGGCACGCGCCGTGCGTCCTGCGTTAGTCGTAAAAGCCGGGCCGAGGTCCGGAGTGTTCGTCAACCGCAGGACGCGCATGCGACGCGTCCCGCCGATTAGCATCGAGGCCACGCATGCTGACGATTCCGATTACCGCTTTCGTCACGCTCGTCATCATTCTGGTGATTGCCAATTTATCGAGCGGCGAGAAGAAGATCGAGCATAAGATCGATCGCCTTTATGCGAGCGACGATCCGCAATTCCTGCGCTCAATGGGTTTGCTGCTCGGGCCGCCGGTCATTTCGGGCAATCGCTTCGAGATGCTGTTGAATGGTGACCGCATTTTTCCTTCGATGCTGGAAGGCATCCGCTCTGCGCGTCGAACCATCACGTTTGAAACTTTTATCTATTGGTCCGGCGAGATTGGCGAGCAGATTGCACAGGCGCTCGCGGATGAAGCGCGCGAGGGCATTGCCGTGCATGTGCTGCTCGATTGGGTCGGCTCGTCGAAAATGGATAAGCGCTATTTGAATCTGCTTCGCGATGCCGGCGCGGAAGTGATTCAGTATCACAAGCCCCATTGGACCGGTCTGGGTCGCATGAACGATCGCACGCACCGCAAGCTGCTGGTGATCGACGGGCATGTCGGCTTTACGGGCGGTGTGGGTATCGCGCCGGAGTGGACCGGCCACGCACAGGATGAAAAGCATTGGCGCGATACGCATTTCCGCGTGGAGGGCCCGGTGGTCGGCCATATGCAGGCCGTATTCATGGACAACTGGGTCAAGGCAACGGGCAATGTGCTGCACGGCCCGGACTATTTTCCCGATGTCGAGCCAATGGGCGACGGCTTCGCGCATATGTTCAGCAGTTCGCCCTCGGGCGGCAGCGACGACATGCAGTTAATGTATCTGATGGCGATTACCGCGGCCACGCATTCCATTCATCTGGCGAGTGCCTATTTCGTTCCCGACAAGCTGACTATCAATGCGATCGTCGAGGCGGCGAAACGCGGCGTGGAAGTGCGGATCATCATGCCTGGAAAACGGATCGACACCCATACCGTGCGGGAGGCATCGCGTGCGTGCTGGGGCGATCTGCTCAGAGCCGGCGTGGAAATATACGAGTATCAGCCGACCATGTTTCATTGCAAATTGCTGGTGGTAGACGAATACCTGGTTTCAGTCGGCTCGACCAATTTCGATAGCCGTTCGTTCAAGCTCAACGACGAAGCGAACCTGAACATCTACGACCGTGACTTCGCCAGGCAGCAAACCGCTGTTTTCGCCGACGATATAAAGAAGTCACAACAGATCACGCTCGACGCATGGATGCATCGGCCATTTACGGAAAAGCTGATCGAAAAGTTTGTCCCGCTGCTGGACACGCAGCTTTGACGAATCTTCTGATTATCGATGCGCGCCAGAGAGATAAGCTGCGATAGATGACATAGAAGAGGGCGCGCTGCTCTCCACGTCCATAGCAGGAAGCGGTTTGCTTAGAAGCGCTTTTGCGCGGTGATGCGCCTGTGCGAATCCGCGCAACTCTTGTGTTACCGCACGATCATCCAGGCGGCGTCGCAAAAGCGCTTGCTCGATATTGTGGTCGATCAGCGCGAGTTGACTGTCGATATAGTCAAGGCATAACTGTCTGCAACGCGCGGAAGTACTCGCCCCGGCCAATAGCGCCGGCACGATCGAGATCGTCAGAAAGCCGCCGCGCGGAATGCGCGCCAGCGCGGCGGGCGAGTCGAACAGGTCTTTGCGCAGCGATTCGAATACGGCACGGCCCCACACTTCACGTTCTCTTTCGAGCGCGCTGCGGCAACGCGCCAAAGCGTCCCTCGCATTCGCGTCTTTTATCTGGCCTTCCGCAGTCAGTAGTGGAGTATCCGCGCGCCGCTCGCAACCTTTAAACGCAAATGGCTAGTCGCCAGGATCGAGCACTGGCTTATCCGGATCCGCAAGCGTCTTGTAGGGGAGTTGTGCGGCGCGCGGATTGGTGACGGTGTCGTCGATCACCCGCTCGACGTCCGCGGTTTTCGCGAGCTCGGTGAGGAACCTGTGTTTGTCGAAGCCTGGTGCAACGCAACCTTCCACATAGATGAAACGGCGTTGCAGCGTCAGCCAGAGCGTCGACTGTTCGCGCCAGTGCGTGGCGAAATTGATGTTGGTGAGTCGACGCTGCACGGCCTCGGCGATTTCCGCGTCGTACAGATAGGCGTTCGATAAACGGCAGCGACCTTCCACCCAGCAACTATTGCCGCGTTCGATCCGGTAATGGCTGTCGTCGAGCCATTCTTTCTCGGTTTCGAGCGGCCCCAACGGCACCGGACAATCGCCGATCGCTTTGGAGATCTGAAAGAACGGGTCGTGACCGCGATTGACGCGCGCCGGTTCGGCATGCGCGTGAATAGCAGTAGCGGCGAAACAGATCAGCAGCCTCGCTAGCCGTAATGGGGTCGAGCGTTTCATCCTCATCAGCTCCAGGTGTCGGGCGTTGAGTAGAGTGGACGGAACGATGGCGGTGGTTCAAGTGTAAGCAGCGCCGATTATGCGACGGATCGCCGAACCGCGTCAGTCAGGTTTTCACCGGTTCGTGCGCCGGTTCTCGACCGCGAACTTGATCAACTCGGCCTGGCCTTCGATATCGAGCTTGCGTTTCAGATTCAGCCGATGCGTTTCCACCGTCCGCACGGAGAGATCGTTGCGCTGAGCGATCTGTTTGCTCGACAAGCCTTCCGCAAGCGCGTCGAGAATGTCGCGCTCGCGCGGCGTGAGCCGTTCGACGGGCGACTGCATCGCGGAAGCCTGAATCAGACGCGCGCCGAGTCCCGCGCTGAAAAACTGCTTGCCTTCGAGCACCGCGCCAATTGCCTGGATGATTTCGGTGGAAGGCGAGTCCTTCAGCACGTACCCGCTCGCGCCCGCGCGCACCGCCTGGGTCACGTACTCGAGATTGTCGTGCATCGACAGCATGAGCACGCGAATCGCCGGGAAGCGCTCGTGAAACATGCCGGCCAGCGCGATGCCGTTCATCCCGTTCATGCCGACATCCATCAGCACGAGATGGGGCTCCTCACTCGCGGCGAGGGCGAGCGCTTCGTGCGCATTGCCGGCTTCGCCGACCACTTCGAGGTGGCGCACCGCTTCGAGACGCGCGCGCAAACCGTCGCGCACGAGCGGATGATCGTCGACGAGAATCAGGCGGGCGATAGCGGGTGAGGCGTCGTTCATGGTGAGGTTTCCTGCAAGGCCTGCAATGTCGGCTCGGTCGATCCCAGCGGCACGCGAGCGGTGACGAGAGTGTGGCCGGCTTGTGAACTGAGCGACAGTGTGCCGCCCAACGCTTCGAGCCGTTCGCGCATATTGCGCAGACCCACGCCCGAGCGCCGGCCGACGAACGCATGCGTCACGTCGAAACCGCGCCCGTTGTCCGCGATGTTCAGCGTGACGGCGTCGTTCGATATTTCCAGCGCGAGCGCCGCGTTCGTCGCCTGCGCGTGGCGCACGATATTCGTCAACGCTTCCTGGGCGATCCGGAACAGCACGGTGTTGACCGCATCCGGCAAAGCCGCGGCGTGCGTGTGCGCGATCTGCGTGAAGCCGATCTCGATGCCCGACTGCTCGCTGAGTTCGCGCGAGAGTTGTTCCAGCGCGGCCGCCACGCCGAGATCGTCCAGCATGGACGGACGCAGCGCGTGAGAAATGCGCCGCACTTCGCGCAAGGTGTCGCCAAGCCGCGTGAGACTGGTTGTGAGTGCGGCCTCCGCCGCGGGCACGCGCACTTCGCTGCGCTCGAAGCGCGCCAGCGCGGATTCGAGCAGCAGCTTCACGGAGACCATCATCTGGCTGATGCCGTCGTGCAATTCACGCGACAGGCGCGCCCGTTCGTTTTCCTGCGACTCCACCACCTGCTGCGCGAGCCGTTTCAGTTTGGCGTCCGCGCTGCGATATTCGGTGACGTTGAGCACGAGCGCGCACAGCGCGATCACGGCGAGTCCGGCTACGGCGATCGCGTCGATCCACTTCATCGTACGATCGATATTGGCGGCCGCGCGCTCGTCGATATGCGCGAGCGTGTCATCCACGTCGTCGAGATAGATGCCGGTGCCGATCATCCAGCCCCAGCGTTCCAGCGGCACCACGTAGCCGAGTTTCGACGCCACCTTGCCCGTCGACGGACGATGCCACAGGTACCGCACATAGCCGCCGCCGCGCGAGGCCGCGGCGAGCAGTTCCTGAATGGTGAGCGCGCCTTGCGGATCGCGCAGTTCCGACAGGTCGCGGCCGACCAGGTCGGGTTCGCGCGGATGCATCAACGAACGGCCATGCATGTCGTAGACGAAGAAGTAACCGTCCTTGCCGAAGTCCATTTTCTGCAGCACGTCGAGCGCGCGTGCGCGCAGCGTCGCGTCGTCGCGCGCATTGTCCTGGCCGGCGTCGTAGAGCGGCTCGATCGCGGTGGTGGCGAGCTCGACGTAATGCTTGAGCTCGATCTCCTTGCTGGCCATATACGCGGCCTGCGTGCTCGCGTGTTGCGTCTCGGCGAGCGCCGTGGCCTGCCGTTGCACACCGACTTCGATGCTCGCGATGGCGGCCAGAAAGGGCACGATCGCCAGCAGGACAATCTTGGCTTTGAGTTTCATGGTTGAAAAGACCGCTGACCGGCTACGTAGTACTACGTAGCCGGCTTACGTAGTTGCGCGCTTGTGAGGACGCTCACGAAGGCGAATACTACATCCCCACGGCATAGTGCGTCTTGCAGGCGGCTGCGCCCGTCGTCGCGCGCCTCGCGCGAAGTAATAAGCACCCCGGTTTGCCGACTCATACCCGCTAACCGGTTTCCGCGTGCCGGACCACAAGTCGTGGCGCGTGGTGTCAATAATAGACTTAGGAGATGATTGTGGAGACATCCCAACCCGCCGGCCGTTCATGGCTATGGCTGATCCTGCTGCTCCCGTACATCGCATTGCTGTGGCTGCCGTTTTATAACGACACGCGTCCGTCGTTCGCGGGCTTTCCTTTCTTTTACTGGTATCAGTTCTTGTGGGTGCCGTTGACCTCGCTACTGATTTACGCCGTGTACCGAGGTGTCAAATGAGCGACGTCAATCCCGTGAATCCGGTTGCGATGACCGTCTTTATCGCCTTCTTCGTTCTCGTCACTGTGATCGGCTTCTTTGCCGCGCGCTGGAAACGGGGCGACCTGACGCAATTGCACGAATGGGGCCTCGGCGGCCGCCAGTTCGGCACGATCATTTCATGGTTCCTCGTGGGCGGCGACTTCTATACCGCCTATACGGTGATCGCCGTGCCCGCGCTGGTCTATTCGGTCGGTGCATATGGCTTCTTTGCATTGCCGTACACGATCATCGTCTATCCGTTCGTGTTTGCGGTGATGCCGAAACTGTGGAAGATCGCGCATGCGAAAAACCACATTACGGCAGCGGACTACGTGCAGGGCGAATACGGCGGCAAGTGGTTCCCGGCGGCCATCGCGATCACCGGCATTGTCGCGACCATGCCGTATATCGCGCTGCAGCTGGTGGGCATGCAGGTCGTGATCAAGGGGCTCGGCGTGACCGGCGAAATGCCGCTGATCGTCGCCTTCGTGATTCTCGCGCTGTACACGTATGCCAGCGGCCTGCGCGCGCCGGCGATGATCGCGTTCGTCAAGGACATCATGATCTATATCGTCGTGATCGCGGCGGTGTGGCTGATTCCGGCCAAGCTCGGCGGCTACGCGCATGTGTTCGACGCGGCCGATACGTATTTCAAGGCCAAGGGCGGCGCGACCGGCATCATTCTGAAGCCGACGCAGTTCACCGCGTATGCATCGCTGGCTTTGGGCTCGGCACTGGCGGCGTTCATGTATCCGCATACGATGACGGCGGTGCTGTCGTCCTCGTCGGCGAATACCGTGCGCAAGAATGCGATCTTCCTGCCGGCGTACACGCTGCTGCTGGGTCTGATCGCGTTGCTCGGTTATATGGCGATCGCGGCCGGCGTGCATGTGAAGTCCGCCTCGGACATGGTGCCGGCGCTGTTCAACACGCTGTTCCCGTCGTGGTTCGTGGGCTTCGCGGCGGCGGCGATTGCGATCAGCGCATTGGTGCCCGCGGCGATCATGTCGATCGGCGCGGCCAATCTGTTCACGCGCAATTTGTGGCGTCCGCTCGTTTCGCCGAATTTCTCGCCGGAAGGCGAGGCTTCCACGGCGAAGATCGTCTCGCTGGTCGTGAAGTTCGGCGCGCTGCTGTTCATCGTGTTCCTGCCGACGCAATACGCGATCGACCTGCAACTGCTGGGCGGCGTGTGGATTCTGCAGATATTCCCGGCAATCGTGTTCTCGTTGTACACGCGTCGTTTGAACACGCCGGGCCTGTTCCTCGGTTGGCTGGCCGGGATCGTGCTCGGAACCGGGCTGGCGATTTCGCAAGGCCTCAAGCCGGTGTTCGCCCTGCATCTCGGCGATGCGGTCTATCCGGTGTATATCGGGCTGATCGCACTGACGGTCAATATCGTCGTGAGCTTCGCCGTGTCGGTTCTGTCGCCGCGCAGGGTGGTGGCCACGGCCTGAACGATCGATGTCGAAGTAAAGCAACGCCGCGGAGCTGGTTTGTCTGCGGCGTTTTTTTGTTGCGCTCCGAAGCGCTAACCGTGCCGTGCGAACCGTTCCACGCTGAACGGCCGCGGGTCCACGAGCGTTGCTTCGCCCGTCATCATTTCGGCGATCAGCCGCCCGGTTATCGGACCGAGCGTCAGCCCGTGATGCGCGTGGCCGAACGCGAACCACAAGCCCGGATGTTTTTTCGCAGGGCCGATGATCGGCAGCATGTCCGCTGTACAAGGACGCCGGCCCATCCAGGGTTCGTCATCGAGACGCTCGCCCAAGGGGAACAGCGTGCGGGCAACCGGCTCGACCGCGGCGAGTTGCGCCGGTGTTTTGGGCGCTTCCAGATCCGCGATTTCCGCGCCCGTCGTCAAGCGGATGCCGCGCGCCATCGGCGCCAGCAGGTAGCCGCCTTCCGCGTCGAGCACCGGATGATTCAGGCGCGCAGTGCCTTGCGCTGCGTAGTGCATGTGATAGCCGCGTTTGACGGCGAGCGGCAAGCGGTAACCCAGGCGCACGCTCGCGCGCTCCGACCACGGCCCCAACGCCACGACCGCGGATGACGCGGAGATCGTTCCCGCTTGCGTGTCGACTTGCCAGCCATCGCGCAGCGTATCCGCATCGCCGATAAAAAAGCGCCCGCCGAGTGCTTCGAAATATCTGGCGTAAGCGGTGACGAGCGCGTTCGGGTCGCTCACCGAATCGGATTCCGGATAGCGCAAGCCGCCCAGCAAGGTCTTGTCGAGATCGGGTTCCAGCTGTTGCAGACGGGCGGCGTTGAGGGCTTCGAACTCGACTTCATATTCGCGATGCCACCGCTCGGCGAGTCGGGTTTCCGCGTCGCGAGCCGCTGCTGTGCGAAACACTTTTATCCAGCCGATAGGGCGTAGTAGCGCGCTCGCGCCTGCCTCGGCGGCGAGCGCGCGGTGCTCGCTCACGCAATGCTCGATCAGCGTCGCGTACGACTTCGCAATGGCGGCGTGCCGCGTTGGATGAGAGTTGCGCCAGTACTGCCAAAGAAATGGCGCGGTCTTGACGATCGCGTCGGCATGATAGCGAACGTCGGGCGACTGGTTGCGCGCATAGCGCAGCAACGTGCCGAGCCCGCGAGGAAACGCGTAGGGATAAACGCCTTCGCGCTGGATTAGCCCGGCGTTGCCGAACGAGGTCTCGTTGCCGGGCAGCTTGCGATCGACCAGCGCGACCTGACGGCCGCGTTTTTGCAGATGGACGGCAGTGCACACGCCGACAATGCCTGCCCCGAGCACAACGGTATCGAATTTCATTCTGCTTATAGGCCTCGCTTGAAGTCGCTTTGTTCGAAGAGTTCCGCAATCCAGTCGACAAACGTTCGGGTAGCGCCGCTCGCATTCCGGCCGTGCGGATAGACAATTGAAACAGGCACCGCCGACGATCGCGCAGCGGCGAGCACTTCTTTCAGACGTCCTGATTTCAGATACGGCAGCGCGACGAACTCGGAGAGCTGAATCAATCCCAATCCTTCGAGACCGCATTGCAGATAGGCCTCTGTTTCATTCACCGCAAAGCGGCTCGGCATGCTCATGGCGAGATCTTCGCCTTGCACGTGAAAGCGCCAGTCGAGCGGCCTGCCGGTCGCGTTCGAAATGTAATTGATCGCACGGTGCTCGTTGAGCGCGCTCACGCTTTCGGGCTCGCCATATTCTTTCAAATATCGCGGCGCTGCGCACGTGATCCAGCTCAGTTCTCCGAGCCGTCGCGCGATCAGGCTCGAATCCGCCAGTTCGCCGGTGCGGATCACGCAATCGATGCCGTCGTAGATCAGATCCGCGGGACGGTCGCTCAGACCGAGCACAAGCTCGATGCCGGGAAAGCGCTGCTCAAATTCGCGCAGCCGCGGCAACACCATCGCGCGCCCGAGGACTCCCGGCATGTCCGCGCGGACACGACCACGCGGGGTCGCCGCATCGGCGGATAGCTCGCTTTCCACGCGCGTGATTTCCGCGAGAATCGCCCGGCAGGACGCGTAGTAACGCTCGCCCGCATCGGTCAGGCTGAGCGTGCGGGTGCTGCGCCGGAGCAAGGCGGTGCCTAGCTCCTGCTCCAGATTCTTGATCATCGTAGTGACCGACGAACGCGGCAGCGAAAGCGTTTCCGCGGCCTTGCTGAAGCTCTGAGCCTCGACGATGCGCACGAAGGTCGTCATCGCTTGAAGTTTGTCCATGAGCGGGCACCTGTCCGGGTTCGCGCGGCGCCGTCCACAGGCGCGTTGAAGCGGGCGTTCATCTTACATGGAGTCGTTCGCTTTATCCGACCTGAGCCGGCAGGTTCGTCGCGGGTGCTTTCTCAATTCCGTGAGAGCGAACAATGGCAACGGCTTGCGCACCTAGACTCCAGATCGTCCGGTTGATGTCCGCCCGAACCGACTGCGCAGCAGCGTGTTACCGGTGGCAGCGGATCGCAAAACCGAAACTATTTAACGAACTTCGAAAAGGTCACGCCATGTCGCACACTCAATCCATTCTCGTTCTCGGCGCCGGTGAACTCGGCATGGCCGTATTGCGCAGTCTCGCGCGGCGGGCCGCTGCGTCGCCGGGCGTCTCGGTCGCGGTGCTGCTGCGCCTGTCCACCCTGCAATCGAGCGACGCCGCCAAACAGAAGGACCTCGCCGAACTGCGTTCGCTTTCCATCGAACTCGTGCCGGGCGATCTGGCCGGGCAGTCCGAAGCCTCGCTCGCCGCGCTGTTCCGGCGCTTCGACACGGTCATATCGTGCACGGGGTTCGTCGGCGGAAAAGGCGTGCAGCTGAAGATCGCGCGTGCCGTGCTCGAGGCCGGCGTCGAGCGTTATTTCCCGTGGCAGTTCGGGGTGGACTACGACGTGATCGGCCGGGGCAGCGCGCAGGATCTGTTCGACGAACAGCTCGACGTGCGCGATCTGTTGCGCGCGCAAGATCGAACCGAATGGGTGATCGTGTCGACCGGCATGTTCACGAGCTTTCTGTTCGAGCCTTCCTTCGGCGTGGTGGATCTGGAGCACAACACGGTTCACGCGCTCGGCAATTGGGACAACGCGGTCACGGTCACCACGGCCGACGACATCGGCAGACTCACCGTGGAGATCGCGTTCGCCGAACCGCGTATCGCGGACGAGGTCGTGTTCGTTGCCGGCGACACGGTCACATACCGGCAACTGGCGGACGCGGTCGATGCGGTGCTCGGGCGTCAGGTACGCCGCGTCGAATGGAGCGTGCCGCAATTGCAGGGCGAACTGGCCGGCGAGCCCGACAGCGCGATCAGGAAGTACCGCGTGGTGTTCGCGCAAGGCGCGGGCGTGTCGTGGGACAAGGAGCGCACGTTCAACGGGCAGCGCGGCATCGCGGTTCGCGGCATGGAGCAGTGGATGCGCGAGAACCTTCTGGCGCGCGAGGGTGTGTCGCTTTTGTGAGCGCGCGGCTCAAGTAAAATGCGCCCCGCGCAGGGCCCCCGAATCGACTTGCAGCCGCCCAGACGTCGACAGCGTGTAAACTGGCGGCTTTTTTGCCTCCGGTGGTATGTTGCAAGCCCCCCAGCGCACCGCCCTCAGCGGCCCGGCGCTCATTCGCTTACTGGCACGCCTCGCGGATGTCGACGTTCCCGAATCCAGGCAATCGCTCTCGGACCGGCTCAGCCAATGGCTCGGCTGGACCGACGCCATTGCGCTGTCCTCGGTGCTGAACGGCGATCCGCCCGCGGTTTCCGCCGGCACGCGCGGGTTCGGCGGCGCCGAAGAATCGGAGTACGTCCGCGCGCGCAGTTCGCTGGCGAAGACCATTACGGGCGATAGCGTGTTCGCGGCCGACAGGCGGCGCGGGCCCGTGCGCGTGTCCGCGCATGCGTCGTTGCAGAGCGCGCCCGCGGAGCCGGCGGCCGATTACGCGATGTTCCGTCAACGCTACCTCTCCATCCAGCAGTCGATGGAAATGGCGATCGGCAATCTGCGCGGCCGCCTGCGAGGCATGCTGGCCACCAGAACACCCGCCATGGCGCGCCTCGCCGTGGTGGACGCGGTAATGGAGCGCGCACTGAGCGAGCGTGAGCGCAACCTGCTCGCCGCCATACCCGCGCTGCTGGCCGGGCACTTCGAGCGCTTGCGCGCGGCCGAGCAGGCGGCGCTGGCTGCCGCCGAAGCCTCGGACGCAGCCACTGGCGACACCGACAGCAACGTCGCCGCCAACGCAGCGGCGCTCGCACCCGGCGCATGGCTGAATGTGTTCCGCAAGGACATGCAGAGCGTGTTGCTTGCCGAACTGGATATTCGTTTACAACCGGTCGAAGGGTTGCTCGCCGCCCTTCGCGCCAGCTAACTGGGACACTATGTCCAGATATCGTATTGATCTCGTTGTGTTTTTGGCAGGTCTGGCCGCTGTGTGCTGGATCGCCGCCGGCTACCTCGGTTCGAATCCGCTGGCGTTGGCCGTCACCTTATTGATCGGCGGGTGCTATCTGGCGGGTTCGCTCGAATTGCACCGCTACAACCAGGCGACCGCCACGCTCACGCAGGCGGTCGCCGGGCTGTCCGGGCCGCCGCCGAGCCTCGGCACATGGCTCGAGCCCTTGCATCCGAGCCTGCGCCACGCGGCGCGCCTGCGCGTCGAGGGCGAGCGGGTGGCCTTGCCGGGTCCGGCACTCACGCCTTACCTGGTCGGGTTGCTGGTGTTGCTGGGCATGCTCGGCACGTTGCTCGGCATGGTGGTGACCTTGCGCGGCACCGGCATGGCGCTGGAAAGCGCGACCGACCTGCAGGCGATCCGCGCATCGCTCGCCGCGCCGGTCAAGGGTTTGGGCTTTGCGTTCGGCACCTCGATTGCGGGCGTGGCAACCTCCGCGATGCTGGGGTTGCTGTCCGCGCTGTGCCGGCGCGAGCGCCTGCAGGCCGCGCAGATGCTCGACGTGAAGATCGCGACGACCCTGCGCATCTACTCGCAGAGTCATCAGCGCGAAGAGGCTTTCAGGCTCCTGCAGCGTCAGTCCGAGGTGATGCCCACGCTGGTCGACCGTCTGCAGACGATGATGTCGGCCATCGAGCAACAGAGCCTCGCCTTGAACGAGCGGCAGATCGCCAGCCAGGAGGCTTTTCACGGCAGGGCCGAGGCCGCTTATACGCGCCTCGCGAGTTCGGTCGAGCAGTCGTTGAAGGAGAGCGTGGCGGACAGCACGCGCGCCGCCGGCGCGGCGCTGCAGCCGGTCATGCAAGCCACCATGGCCGGCCTCGCGCGCGAGACGAGCGCATTGCACGACGCCGTCACGCACGCCGTGCAGCGGCAACTGGACGGCCTGTCGAGCGGCTTCGAGACGACCACCACGACCGTCGCGGATATCTGGAACAAGGCCTTGGCGGGACATCAGCGTTCGAGCGAGGAACTGGCGCAGCATCTGCGCGCCTCGCTGGATCGCTTCACCGACACTTTCGAGCAGCGCTCGGCCGGTCTGCTGGACGGCGTTTCCGCGCGGCTGGAAAGCACGGCGGGCAACGTCTCGCAGGCCTGGAACGAGGCGCTGGCGCGTCAGGAGAACGCCGGAGAAAAGCTCGCGGCGAACAACCAGCAGGCGTTGGCGGCGGCCGCCGCGACTTTCGAGCAGCACGCGGCGTCGCTGCTGCGTGGCGTGGGTCAGTCGCACGCGGACTTGCAGACCGAGCTGGCTTCGAAAGATGAACAACGGCTCGCCGCCTGGACCGAGGCACTCGCTGCGATGGCGAGGACGCTGAGCAAGGCGTGGGAACAGTCGGGCGCGCAAACCGCGAGCCGTCAGCAGGAAATCTGCGAGACGCTGGCGCAAACGGCGCGTGATATCTCGGCACAGACGCAAGCGCACGCCAGCAAAACGATTGCGGAAATCGATAGGCTCGTCGAGGCCGCGGCCGAAGCACCGAAAGCGGCGGCGAACCTGCAGGTTGAGTTGGCCTCGCGGGACCAGCAGCGTCTGTCGGCCTGGACCGACACGCTCGGCGCGATGGCTGCCACGTTGAGCAAGGAATGGGCGCAGTCGGGCGCGCAAACCGCGAGCCGTCAGCAGGAAATCTGCGAGACGCTGGCGCAAACGGCACGCGATATTTCGGCCCAAACGCAAGCGCACGCCAGCAATACGATTGCCGAAATCGACCGGCTCGTGCAGGCTGCTGCGGAAGCGCCGAAGGCCGCGGCAAATCTGCAAGCCGAACTGGCCTCGCGCGATCAGCAGCGTCTGGCCGCCTGGACCGAAGCGCTCGGCGCAATGGCCAACACCTTGAGCGCGGAATGGGAGCAAGCGGGCGCACGTACCGCGAGCCGTCAGCAGGAAATTTGCGAGACGCTGGCGCAAACCGCGCGCGACATCTCCGCCCAGACGCAGGCCCACGCCAGCGAGACGATTGCCGAGATCGGCCAACTCGTGCAAGCCGCTTCGGAAGCGCCGAAAGCCGCGGCCGAAGTCGTCGCCGAACTGCGTCAGAAACTCTCCGACAGCATGGTCCGCGATACCGCGATGCTGCAGGAGCGCAGCCGCTTGCTGGAAACGCTGGAAACCCTGCTCGACGCCGTCAATCACGCATCCACGGAGCAGCGCACGGCGGTCGACGCGCTCGTCGCCACGTCGGCGGATTTGCTGGAGCGCGTGGGCACGCGTTTCACCGACAAGCTCGAACACGAAACCGGCAAACTGGGCTCGGTGGCCGCGCAGGTCACCGGCAGCGCGGTCGAAGTGGCAAGTCTCGGCGAAGCATTCGGCACCGCCGTGCAAGTGTTCGGCGAGTCGAACGACAAGCTGGTGACGCACCTGCAACGCATCGAAACCGCGCTCGACAAATCCCTCGCGCGCAGCGACGAACAGCTTGCCTATTACGTGGCGCAGGCGCGGGAAGTGATCGATCTGAGCGTGATGTCGCAGAAGCAGATCGTCGAAGACCTGCAGCAGCTTGCCGGCCGGCGCGCGCCAGCGGGGGCTGAAGCGGCATGAGCGAGGACATCGACGGCGGCGTGGAGCAGGTCGCGCCGATCTGGCCGGTTTTCGGCGATCTCATGTCGGTACTGCTGGGCGCTTTCGTGCTGATCCTCGTCGGCGTGATCGGCGTGCAACTGGAGTTATCGAGCAAGCTGGAGCAGGAGGTCAAGCAGCGTCAACTGGAAACCCAGCGCCGCAAGACGCTGGAGCAGGCGCTGGCGGGTCCGCTCGCGGCTGGGCGCGTGACGCTCGTGAACGGGCGGATCGGCATCAGCGGCAATGTGCTGTTCGCGCTGAACTCGGATCAGTTGCAGCCGCAGGGCCGTGATCTGCTGAAGAGTCTGGCCGGGCCGCTCTCCGCGTATCTCGGCGCCAATGACGAAATCCTGATGGTGAGCGGCTTTACCGACGACCAGCGTCTGCGCGAAGGCAATCGCCGTTTCGCCGACAACTGGGAATTGTCGGCGCAGCGCGCGCTGACAGTGACGCGCGCGCTGATCGACGACGGCGTGCCCGCGTCGTCGCTGTTTGCGGCTGCGTTCGGCTCGGGTCAGCCTGTCAGTTCGAATACCGACGAGCAGGGACGCGCCAAAAACCGGCGCGTGGAAATAGCACCGGTGCCTCGGCCATCGACTGCAGTGGTGAAGCCTCGTGAGTAACGGCGGCGATAACGATCCGGCAAGCGGAGCCCGGGCGACGCTAGACGCATGGCGCGAGCGCGGCGACGATCGCCTCGATCCTGTTCGCTTCCATTTCATCGACGCGCTCGAACGGCGCGCGGCCGGCCACAGCGGCGAAGCGCGGCGGATTCTGGACGAAAGGCTTTCCGGTCTGCTGGACGCTTACGCCGGGCATATCAAGCGCGCCGCGGCTCCTCTGGCCGATCAAACTGGTACCCAAGCCGCCGATGAGCCTACGCACGCAACGCTGAAGAGCCTGGTCGACTACATTGCGAGTCAGGATCATATGCTCGCGGCAATCGGTTTGCCGCGCGCCGCTTCCTATCCCGAACTGCCCGCGCTCGATTACTTCAGGGAAGTCTGGTCGAAGGTCCGCACGGAAAAGCAGATGCGGCAGTCGCTGGAGCAGGTGCCGGGTAATGCCGGTCCGCTCAACTCGAGCAGCCTCGTGCATCGGGCGCTCTCGCTCATGCGCGAAGTTTCGCCGGGTTACCTCAAGCAGTTTCTGTCCTACGTCGATGCCTTGTCATGGATGGAGCAGATAAACGGCGGCGGCGCGCCCGCCGGTAAAGATGCGCCTCGCGCCGGCAGCACCGGCAAGAGTGCTCGCGGCAAAGCACGCTAGTGCAATATGCGCCGGAACGTTCCCGGCGCTCCTTCCTTCATGGCTGACGGCGCTCAGTCGAAATCGAACACGTCGAAAAGCGAGCGCTTTTTCTTCTGCGTCCGATAACCCGATCGATGCTCGTCGTAACCGCGCTGGCTGTCGTATGAATGATCCTGCTGCCGATGGCGATCGTGGCGATCGTGACTATCGTGGCGATCGTGACTTGAGCGCGGAGCAGCCGGCGTGTCTGAATTCGCCGTGTCCTGCGCGATCAGCTTGTCGAGTTCGCCGCGATCGAGCCACACGCCCCGGCAGTCGGGACAGTAATCGACTTCGATCGAGCGGCGCTCGGTCATCAGCAGGTCGGTGGTCTTGCAAACCGGGCATTTCATGGCGTCGCTCCTCAGGAGTAGAAAGACATCGAATGCTGGACCGGGCGAATGCTGACCGCCCGATCCGGGAAAACCGTTACACGCATTTCGCTTATTGCCCGCTGTTGAGCACGCGCTTCGATTTCGCGCGGCGCACCAGCATGTTCATCGCTTCCACGAACGCCGAGAACGCCATCGCCACGTAGATGTAGGCCTTCGGCACGTGCGAACCGAAACCTTCCGCAATCAGCGTCATACCGATCACGAGCAGAAAACTGAGCGCAAGCGTGACGATGGTCGGATTGCGATCGATAAAGCGTGACAGCGGGCGCGCGGCGAATAGCATGGCGAGAACCGCGCTAATTACCGCGACGAACATGATCGGCATGTGTTCGGTCATGCCGACCGCCGTGATGATGCTGTCGACCGAGAACACCATATCGAGCACCAGGATCTGGCCGATCGCGGCCGCCACGGTCAACTGGACGGTGCTGCCCGCTTTGCTGCGTTCTTCTTCGGCATGCGTCACGTGGTGATGAATCTCGCGCGTCGCCTTCCAGACGAGGAACAGGCCGCCGCCAAGCAGGATCAGATCGCGCCACGAAAACGCGTGAGCGAACAGCGTGATGGCGGGCGCGGTCAACTGCGCGATCCACGCGACGGTGCCGAGCAGGCCGAGCCGCATCACGAGCGCGAGCATGATGCCGATGCGCTGTGTGCGCGCGCGTTGCGCTTCCGGCAGCTTGTTGCTGAGGATCGAGATGAAGATCAGGTTGTCGATGCCGAGCACGATCTCCATCACGACCAGCATAAGGAGCGCGGCCCATGCGGCGGGGTCGGCAACGAGTGTAAGCAGAGTGTCCATGGTGTCCGTAAGCGAATGAATGCGGGTGACGTTGGATTAGCGACCATGATCGCTATCTTTTGGCTTCGGATAAATCAGTGATACTCTGAGCGACGTATCGTTTTTTTCGAAGTGTCACGCCATGCTCAATTACCGGCATCTGTATTACTTCTGGATAGTAGTGAAAGAGGGCGGCTTCGCGCGTGCGGCCGAACGTCTCGATATGGCGGTGCAGACCATCAGCGCGCAGGTGCGGGAGCTGGAGAAATCGATCGGGCGGCAATTGCTGAAGCCGGCGGGGCGCGGCGTCACGATGACCGAAGCAGGCGAGACGGCGTTCAATCGCGCGGAGCAGATTTTTCAGCTTGGCGAGGCGCTCCTCGACGAGATGCGCGAGGCCGGTGGGGAAAGCGTGGCGCGCCTCGCCGTCGGTCTTTCCGACGGCATTTCGAAGCTCGCGGCGCATGCGCTGCTGGCGCCGGTGCTCGGCACGCCGTCGCTCAGGCTTTTATGTCACGAGGGCGAGCACGCGGAGCTGATGTCGGAACTCGCGCTGCATCGGCTCGATCTGGTGCTCGCTTGCCAGCCGGCGCCGCACAATGCCGACCTGCGCGTGCTGAGCCAGCGCCTGGCCGGTTCGCCGGTCGACTGGTACGGCCCGGCTGGGATCGTCCGCAAATCCGCGCGCGCGGGCTTTCCGCAGTGCCTCGCCGAGGTGCCCGTGCTTCTGCCGACCCGGCACGCCGCTTTGCGCGCGCGGCTCGACCGTTGGTTCGACGCGCAGGGCATCCGGCCGCACATCGTCGGCGAATTCGAGGACAGCGCGCTGATGGCGGTGTTCGCCGCGCGCGGCCTCGGCGTGTTTCCGCTCGCGGAACTCGGCGCGGAAGATCTGTCGCTGCTGCGGGGCCTGCGCTGGCTCGGCCGCGCCGATGGCGTGATCGAGGAGATTCACGCCATTCGTTCGCGTCGCGGGCAACATCACGGGCTCGCTTCTCAGGTGGTGGCCGGCGCGCGCTGATAACCGCGCATGACGCGCGACGGCAGCCCGTGACGGTTGGCGGCCGGCGTCAGGTCGGGCCCCCACGCATTCAACATGGCAGCGAGCAGGACGATTTCGCCGTCCGCCAGATAGTCGTCCGCGACCGTCACGGCGACACATAGGCGAATGACCTTGCGGCGCAACGTAGGATCGTCGATCTCGTCGATCAAGGTCGTGAGCATGGCCGGGTCGAGGCGGCCCACCGGCGGCGCGAACGACGGTTGCGCGACCGAGTGGTCTTCGCACAGCGTCTGCACGATCTGCTCGAATTGCGCGGGCGCGAGACCGAGTTCACCGGCAATATTCAATTTCTGCAGCACACGCTCTTCCGAACTGCACACGTGACCGTCCGAAGTGAGGGCCAGCGCGACGATGCGTGCTGCGGCTTGCGGGCTGTTACGCGGGTAGGTTCGCATGATTTTTTCCTTGGTGGACGATGTCCGTAGTGAAGATGAGCTCCAGTCTGCAATAGGTTCAGGATCGGATAAACCTGCTAATTGCGAAGGAAAGATTCGGAAAAGGCGAAGCTCGACGGGGTAATCGTGGATGGGTATTGGTTGCCTGCGCGGCTGCCGGTGCACGTCTCGCGTTCACTTTTAACGTTTGCAGTGTTTGATTACATCGCGGCGGCTTTCTATGTTGAAAGCTGCTCATAACGTCAGCCCGTGAGAATAGCCGGCGTTTCTTTCTCTTTTCCTCCGACAAATCACGGTGTCTCGAGTCCGCCACTCCATTGCGCGCCTCATGTCCGCCAGTCCGCCCAGCCTCCGGCAGCAGATACGTTTCTGTACCAGCAGCGACGGCGTGCGCATCGCCTATGCGAGTTCGGGCACCGGTCCGGTTATCGTCAAGGCTGCAAACTGGCTGAGCCATCTCGAACTCGATCTCAAGAGTCCTGTGTGGAGTCATCTGATCGAGGAACTGAGCCGCAAGCACACGCTTGTGCGTTATGACCAGCGCGGCTGCGGGCTGTCCGATCGCGACGTGGCCGACATTTCGTTCGAAGCCTGGCTGCGCGACCTCGAGGCCGTGATCGACGCGAGTGGCGTCGAGCGCTTCACACTGGTCGGGATATCGCAGGGCGCGTCGATTTCCGTCGCTTATGCGGTTGCGCATCCGGAGCGCGTGAAGCGGCTGATACTTTACGGCGGCTATGCGCGCGGCAAGCTCAAGCGGCAAGGCGGCGACTCGATGCGCGACGAGGCCGAAACGCTCGTCAAACTCGCCGAACTCGGCTGGGGTCAACAGAACCCGGCCTTCCGGCAATTTTTCACGACGCAGTTCATCCCCGGCGGCACGCCCGAGCAGCACCGCTGGTTCAACGAACTCGAACGCATGACCACCACGCCGAGCAACGCCGCGCGAATCATGCGGGTCTTCAATGAGATCGATGTCGTCGATCTGCTCGAACAGGTCACGTGCCCGACGCTCGTGTTGCATGCAAGCGGCGATGCCCGCGTGCCCTTCGAGGAAAGCCGCCTGCTTGCGGGACAGATTCCGGATGCGCGTTTCGTGCCGCTCGAAAGCGAGAATCATCTGCTGCTCGATACGGAGCCCGCGTGGCTGCGCTGGCGCGAAGAAATCAGAAACTTTCTGTCGGCCGATGTCGCCATCGATCCCGTGTTCGCCACGCTGACGCCGCGTGAGCGCGACATCGTCGAACTGATTGCGGGTGGACGCGATAACGCGCAGATTGCCGCGCGGCTCGCGCTCAGTGAGAAGACCGTACGCAATCACATCACGAGCATCTTTGCGAAGCTCGAAGTGGAAAACCGTTCACAGGCCATCGTGCTCGCCCGCAAGGCGGGCTTCGATTCGCCCGCGGCCTGACGACACCGCGCCCGGCTGGCCATCCGGGACACAGGTCCCCCTCGCACCGCACGACTCCGCGCTATTCGGCTCTCCGCCGGGACTGCGGCCTCATGCGCGCTGCGACCTCGATACGGACAATTCGATTCAGACGGTGACCCATGCGAACTCTCGCTGCGCCGCTCGAATCTCTTTTCCATCGAGGAGTCGTGCCATGAATGCCATCCAGGCCGAGTTGCCGTCGCAGCGTTACGCCAAATGTATTGAAGTGTCCCGCCGTATCCGTTGGGATATCGACCGCGACGTGATTCGCGGACGCCGCTTCGATCTCGCGCACAAGTTCCTGCCGGATGGCCTTACGGAAGTCGACCGGCTGCCGTTTCTGAACGCGGACGAACGGCGTTTGATGTCGCAAGTGCAGGGCCGTACCTACGCGAACATGTTCCGGCTGGTCGAGCGTTTCGTCGGCGCGAAGATGCTCGAAGTCGGCCGCGATCATGCTCTGGGCGATCAGATCGCGCTCGAAGCGGTCATGCGCTTCACCGAAGAAGAATTGAAGCATCAGGAACTGTTCCGCCGTCTGGAGTTGCTGGCCGGTGAAGACATGCCGGCGGGTTACCGCTTCATGCCGCCGACCGACGACGTCGCGAACTTCGTTCTCGGCAAATCGACGTGGGCCATTCTCGCTTTCACCTGCTGCATCGAGATCGTGACGCAAGTGCACTATCGCCAAAGCATGGAAACCGACGACAGCCTGTCGCCGCTCTTCAAGGACGTGTTTCTGTTTCACTGGAAAGAAGAGTCACAGCACGCGATCATCGACGAACTCGAATGGGTGCGCGACGATGCAAAGCTCGACGCCACGGCACGCGATGCGGCGATTGGCGACCTGATCGAATTGATCGTCGCGGTGGATGGTTTGCTGCAATTGCAGGCCGAGGCGGATGCGGCGTACTTTCTCGCCAATGCCGGGCGCGCGTTTACCAATCACGAACAGGCACGCGTGAAAGCCGGGGTGCTGGATGCGTATCGATGGCAGTACATCGTGTCGGGTGTCGAAGAGCCGCGTTTCTCCAAACTTCTCACGAGCCTGATCGACGTACGTCAGGGCGAGCGGTTAGGTGCGTCGCTCGCGCCGATCGTGCGGCGTAAGTTGAGTACTTTGATCGTGACTCAGATGTGATGGATTGAGTTGACCCGCCGGTCACCGGTGAAGCGCCCGGCTTCGCGGCGCCTCATCGGAGAACCAGGCGAACTTTGCTGATTTAAAGCGGATGAAGCTTGCCATTGAGGTCCATCGACCACTTCGAGCCATCGCCGAACGTGAGCACGCCATTAATGGCGTCGATATGAGTCGGCTTGCCGACAGGTTCTTTATCTTTTCCTCCAACCACGCGTGCCATGTCGGCAGAGGTCATTTCTTCGTTGCGATGCAGTTCGCCGATCTTCAGGTCTTTCATGACGTTCTCCTTGAGAAAATTACCTGGGTATGCGAGCACTTTTGTGTTTGCTCGCACACTCACACTGCACAGGACGTGCCATGCGTGCTTGAAAATCCTCAACGGGCTGATAGCAAAGGCGTTGCCGGCTTGAAGAGCTTGCGGCGAAGCTTTAAGTGATGCGGTAAACCCAACAGTCGAACTACCTGCTGTCTGTTGAACGACAACAGCTCCTGCACTGGCTAGTTTCTATTTCAAACGATCGTGGCCTCACGAATTTTGACGTGAGGACCCCTCGCGCGTTGCGTTGAACGCGGCAAAAAAAGAGCGTCGATCCAAAGAAGACCGACGCTCAAAAGGAGAACCCGCTGTCCACAGGTTCACACACACCGGAGCGCCATCAATGCATGGGCATGTCTTGCATGGCTGGCTGGTTGTTGTTTAGCGCGCTCTGCTGGGCTGCGTGCATGGCGGCTACTTTTCTTTCCGCTTCCTGAATATCGGCGGGATAGTCGCTTTCGTCGCCGCGAGACGGATCGTATCCGGCGGCTTCCAACTCCTCGAGTTCATGGCGCACTTCCGCGCGCGTGAGCTGATGCGTGCCGGGCGTGGCCGACGTCTGCGCATAGGCGCCGCTTGCCGTTGCCAGGAGGGTGGCGCTTGCAACGAGTGCGCCGGCTGCGGCGCGGACCATGAGACGGTTCAAAGAGGTCAGTTCCATGTCAATACTCCTCGATATGCGAGCGTAATGTTCGAACTCGACGTGAGCCGGCATCAGCACGCTCTGAACAGTTAAACCAGGGGAGTGGATGACTTATTCCCGCTAACGCGTTGAAAAAAGCGCGGGAATAATCACGCCGGATTCGACGTCTTGCAGTGCGTGAAGACACGAATTGGGGTGAGCAAAATGAACATCATCGATATGGCCCGTGAATCGGGAATGGCCGTTATCCTCGACGCGCGGATCGGCCGGGAGGAATACCACAGCGTATGCGGTTCGCTGTCGGCGCTGGAGAAATTTGCCGACGCTATCCGCCAGACACGGGTGAATCACAAAACGGCTAATGAACGGCGGCAACGGCCTCTCACGCGAGGCCTGAAATGAATCGAACGCGCATTGCGACCTGGAAGCCGCTGTATCCGGCAGACATGCTGCGAGCCGCCGGGCGCGCGCCGCTCGTGCCTTTTCGGCGGTCGCTAAGTATGGCTGGCCGCGCTGCGAGGGAATCGGCTGTTCATACTCTGCTGCGCCGCTGCCAACTCGTGTCCGGCGTGGTGCTGCTGGTCTATCTGTTCCTGCATCTGGTCAATCACGCGCTCGGGATCTGGTCGCTGGATCTTGCGGGTCGCGGTCTGACTCTGGCGTTGCGGGTGTGGCGCAGTGCGCCGGGAACGGTGCTTCTTTATGGCGCGTCGCTGTTGCATTTTTCGCTGGCGCTGCGAACGATCTACGGGCGGCGTCACTGGAAAATGCCGCTCACCGAATGGGTGCGCCTTTGGGCGGGATTGAGTTTGCCGCTGCTGCTGATCCGTCATGTGGTATCCACCCGGCTTGCCTCGTCGCTGTACGGATTCGAGCCGAACTACGAGCGCATCGTGATATCGCTCATCACTAGCGGCACGCAAGGTTTGCAGCTTGCACTGCTTGCGCCCGGCTGGCTGCATGGTTGTCTGGGACTGTGGCTGCGTATGCGCCATCGCGCGGGGGCGCGGCGCGCGAAACCTTTTCTGCTGGGGCTGCTCGTTGGGTTGCCCATGCTGTCCGCCGCGGGTTTCGTTCGAATGAAGCAGGCGGTCCTCGCACTCTGCATCGGGCCATTGCAGACCGATCCCAAGCTGGTCGCGCATCAACTTTCGCTCGATACATGGCGTCACAACATTCTGATGCTGTATCTGGCGTTGCTGATCGGCGCCTTTGTCGCGGGGCAGTTACGCAACTGGCGCGAACGCCGGCGGCTTCGGAAGGCGACGATGACCATCTGATCCGCCAGCGTTCGGCGCGTTCTATGAGGACTTGCTGGTCTGAGCCTAGTCCCGCTGAGTCCACCAGGTCGCAGCGGAGTGTTAGGCGTCAGCAGTCACATCAGGACGCCTGTGGCACTCGACCTGATCGCGGCCGTCGGCAACTCGAAGCGGAAGGTCGTGCCCGTTCCCGCCGTGTCGAGCAAACGTATCTGGCTCTGGTTCAATTGCAGCATGCGCTGGACGATCAGCAGCCCCAGCCCGCCGCCCCGATGTGCGCCGCCGGAGCTGAACGGGCGCTCGAACAGACCTTCGCGCTGCTCGGGCGGAATGCCGGGGCCCGTGTCGCTGACTGTCACCGACACCTTGCCGTCCTTGTGCGCGAGGTCCACCTCGATCGATCCTTCTGCGGGCGTATGGCGAATTGCGTTGTCGAGCAGATTCGTCAGCACGCGCTCGATCATGCCGAGATCGGCACTGACGTTCGGCAAACGTGGCGCAATATTCGCGTGCAACTGAATATGCCGTGCCTCGGCCGGCAATTCGAATTTCTGAAAGACGTCCTGCACCAGATCGACCAGCGAGAACTGTTCGAGCGCGGGTTGCACGTTGCCATGTTCGAGCCTGGCCAGTTCGAACAAAGCCTGCGCGAGCCGGCCCACCTTGACGCTTTGGGCGAGCGCGATCGCCAGATAGCGTTTGCGTTCCGTTTCGCCGAGCGTGTCGGACTTCAGTGAAAGCGTTTCGAGGTAGCCGTGCAGCGAGGTCAGCGGCGTGCGCAGGTCGTGCGAAATATTGGCGATCAGTTCGCGGCGCTGCTGGTCCTGGCGCGTCAGTGCGCGCCATTGTTCGCCGATGCGGTTCGCCATCTGCGCGAACGTCGCTTCGAGCACGGCGATCTCGTCGCGGCGGCCGGCCGGCGACGAACGCGGCACGCTCGGCTGGGTGTCGGGCTCGCCCTCGGCATCGAAACGGCGCATGGCGTTGGTCAGGCGCCGCAGCGGACGCGTGATCAGGCCGAATGCGGTCAGGCCGGCCAGCAATCCCAGCAGCGCGACCAGCGCCATCGACCACAAGGTGGTGCGCAGCACGGAACTGGCCGCCACGCGCGCGGCGAGCGCGTCGTGTTCCTCACCGAGCAGGACCACGTAGATATAGCCGGACGGCGCCTGTCCGCTCAATTGCAATGGTGCTGCGCTGAACACCTTCTTACCGTCGACGCTGCGCGGGTCGTCGCCGAGAATCGGCAGCGCGTCTCCCGCGATGAATTGCCGGATCGGCGCAAGATTGACCTGTTCGCGCTTGACGTGTCCCGCGGGCGCGTCGTCGCCTTTAATGTGCCCTTGATTGTCGAGCAGATACACCTCGACGCTCGGGTTCACTCTCATCAGTTGGCCGAATAGCTGCCGGACCGCGTCCGGCCGCAAGCCGTTGGCATCCATCAACGAGTTGCCATGAGCGATATGGTCGGCGAGATTGCGCGACAGGCTCTGTATGACTTCCTTCTCGTGCAGATCGCTCGAACGGATTTGCAGGAAGGCCGACGCGCCGCAGCATGCCAGCAGCAGCACGGAGAAAACGAGCGAGAGCCGCTGGGTCAGCGTCAGATTCACGATGGGTCCTTCGGTACGCCGGCTGGCTCGCCGGGCACGGCGAGCTTGTAGCCGCGTCCCCAAACGGTCAGGATGCGCTCGGGTTGAGCCGGATCGGCCTCGATCTTCGCGCGCAGCCGGTTGATATGAGTGTTGACGGTGTGCTCGTAGCCTTCGTGCTGATAGCCCCACACCGCATTGAGCAGGTCCATGCGCGAGAACACTTTGCCGGGATGCTGCGCGAAGTAATGGAGCAGGTCGAATTCGCGCGGGGTGAGCTCGATCGGCTTGCCGTCGACGGCGGCCTCGCGTGTCAACGGATCGATCGACAACCCGGCGATGCGCAGACTGCCGGCTTCGATTTTCGAGTCTTTCGCCAGTGCATCGACGCGCCGCAACAGCGCTTTCACACGCGCCACGAGTTCGAGCACGGAGAACGGTTTGGCGAGATAGTCGTCCGCGCCGAGTTCGAGGCCGAGAATCCTGTGCACTTCGCTCGACCGCGCGCTGGTGATGATGATCGGCGTATAGCGCGTCATCGCGCGGGCGCGCCGGCAGATTTCCAGTCCGTCGACGCCGGGCAGCATCAGATCGAGAATCAGCGCGTCCCAGCCGCCTTGCTCCAGCAGGCGCAGGCCTTCATTGCCATCTGCGCTGTGCACCACCTCATAGCGCTCGTCGCGCAAATGCAGGCTCAGCACGTTGGCGATGTCGACGTCGTCTTCGACGATCAGGATGCGCTTCGGATTGTCCATGGTGGGCTTGAGCCGCGTTTGGTGGCGTGGTTGAGGAGGAGGGCCGGGCGCGGCCGCCGGGAAAAGCGGCCATGCGCCATTGTGCAAAATTTCCGGGCAGCGAGTTATCACATTTAATTTAACTTTTCGTGAGGACTTCGACACCGGCGGCGCTCTAGGATGTGGGCACTTTCTGCAGTATCAGGTTTTGACTGAACTGTACGCCGGCTGCCGCCCGAGTCAGCGTACCCACTTTAACCGACCTATACGAACGTTCGGAACTGACATGTTACTCATCGTTCTCGCCTATCTCGGCGGCGCCCTTACGATTCTCAGCCCGTGCATCCTGCCGGTGCTGCCGTTTGTGTTCGCGCGCGCCGACCAGCCTTTCGTGCGCAGCGGCTTGCCCTTGCTGGCGGGCATGGCGCTGACCTTCGCCCTCGTCGCGACGCTTGCCGCCGTGGGCGGCGGCTGGGTCACGCAAGCTAACCAGTACGGCCGCTGGGTGGCGATCGCCCTGCTGGCGATCTTCGGACTGACCTTGCTGTTCCCGCGTTTCGCCGATCATCTGATGCGGCCGCTCGTTAGCGTCGGCAATCGCCTGTCGAACTTCGCGCAGGCCGATGGTCAGCAAGTCCGCGCTGGTTCGTCGTTTCTGCTCGGCATTGCGACCGGCCTGTTGTGGGCGCCATGCGCCGGTCCGATTCTCGGTCTCGTGCTGACAGGCGCGGCATTGCGCGGCGCAAGCGTCGGCACGACATTGTTGCTGGTGGCCTACGCGGCCGGCGCGGCGACTTCGCTGGCGGTGGCGCTGCTGATCGGCGGCAAGGTGTTCACGGCGATGAAGCGCTCGCTGGGCGCGGGCGAATGGATCCGCCGCGGCATCGGCGCATTGATGTTGTGCGGCGTGGCGGCGATCGCGCTCGGTTTCGACACCGGCGTGCTTGCTCGCGTCTCGACGGTTGCGACCGGTGGACTCGAACAGAGGCTCGTCGATAAGCTGTCGCCGAACGCGGCGCCGGGCAAAGCGCCGGTTGCAGGCAATCCGGCCGATGCGGCGCAGGGCGGCGCGATGATGCGCACCGCCGCTGAGGCGGCGCCGCTGCCCGTGGAAGGCGTGCTGCCCCCGCTGAACGGCGCGGTCCAATGGCTGAATTCACCGCCGCTCACCACGCAGGACTTGCGTGGCAAAGTCGTGCTGGTCGACTTCTGGACTTACTCGTGCATCAACTGCCTGCGCTCGCTGCCGTATGTCAAAGCGTGGGCGCAGAAGTACAAGGATCAGGGGCTGGTCGTGATCGGCGTGCATGCGCCGGAGTTCGCTTTCGAACGCAATATCGACAACGTGAAGAAGGCTACGCACGACCTCGGCGTCGACTATCCCGTTGCGATCGACAACAACTATGCGATCTGGCGCGCGCTGAATAATCAGTACTGGCCCGCGCACTATTTCGTCGATGCGAAAGGGCAGATCCGTTATCACCACTTTGGCGAAGGCGATTATGCGGAGTCCGAAAAGGTGATCCAGCAACTGCTGACCGAAGCGGGCCACGCGAATGCGTCGAAGGTCGCGCTCGGTCTTGCAAGCGGCGGCGCGCAGGGCGTGCAGGCCGCGGCGGACAACGCCGATATGCAATCGCCGGAAACTTACGTCGGTTATCAGCGGGCGGAGAACTTCGCGTCGCCGGGCGGGGAAGTGGCGGACAAGACGCACACGTATGCAGCGCCGTCGCAACCCGGCGTCAATGACTGGGGTCTCGCCGGTTCATGGAACGTTGGCGCGGAGCACGCCACGCTCGCGGCGCCCTCGGGACGCATCGTGTATCGCTTTCATGCACGTGACCTGCATCTGGTGCTCGGCCCGGGCAAGGACGGCAAGCCGGTGCGGTTTCGCGTAAGCGTCGACGGCGCCGCGCCCGGCGCGTCGCACGGTACCGACGTTGCCGCAGATGGCAGCGGCACCGTAACCGGGCAGCGCCTCTATCAACTGGTGCGGCAAACGGGCGAAGTCGGGGATCACACGTTCTCGATCGAGTTTCTGGACCCGGGCGTGCAGGCATTTGCTTTCACGTTCGGCTGAGCCGATGCAAGTGGCTCGACTCAACTCTTACTGACCTGAAGGATTGATCATGCGTACGATATCCACCAGCACAGCGTCGCTGCGCAAGCGCTTCTCCGTCACACGAATCATGGGCCTCGTCGTCGTTGCTCTGGGCGTCGTGGCCGCGCAGCACGTTGCGCATTCCGCTGAAGCCGCCACGAAGATCCCCGCGCCCGTGCAGGACGAGAAAGCCGCCGCGACGCATAGCGAGACGGCGGTGTTCGCCGGCGGCTGCTTCTGGGGCGTGCAAGGCGTGTTCGAACATGTGCGCGGCGTGAAGCAGGTTGCCTCGGGTTATACCGGCGGCGCGGCATCCACGGCGCAATACGAAACCGTCAGCGAGGGCGATACGGGACACGCGGAGTCGGTGCAGATCACGTACGATCCGACGCAGATCACATATGGCCGCTTGCTGCAGATATTCTTCTCGGTTGCGCACGATCCTACCGAGCTGGACTATCAGGGCCCCGACCACGGCACGCAATACCGCTCGGCGATTTTTCCGGTGAATGCGGCGCAGCGCGGCATCGCGCAATCGTATATTGCGCAGCTCGATAGCGCCCATGTGTTCTCGGCGAAAGTCGTGACTCGCGTCGAAGACTTCAAGGGCTTTTATCCGGCGGAGAGTTATCACCAGAACTTCCTCGCGCTCCATCCGGACTATCCGTACATTGCGATCAACGATCTGCCGAAAGTGAACGATCTGAAGCGGATGTTCCCGGATCTGTATCGCAACGATCCGGTGTTGTTTGCGACGGCGTCGCGATAGGACGTGGGGCGATGCGCCGCTGCCGTCTCGACTGTGGCCGCTGTCGTGGCCGCTCGAGGCGCGTCGCGACGCATTGGCCGATAGCGGCGCATGAGTCGACACGCGCACGAGGTGTACTTTTTCGATGATGCGGCTGTCTTCCCAGTCGTATATAACGGGCGGCTGCTGGAATAGCGGTCGTTCTGCGAAATCACGATCAGAGTTTAGGCTTGGCGCTTCAGGTCCGGCAGGATATCTCTATAGAAAATCCGGCGGAAAGTCGGGTGCTGGTCGGCGGCCACGATGATCGGCCAGAGTCGTCTGAGCAATGTGAACATTTCCGCAAGCGTGGTCTTCTCCTGCTATTAAAGTTTTATGGCGACGACATGGGCTGCGTCGTCGCGTAGCGCGGATCAGCGGCGTCGGCCGAGCAGCGTGGCGAGGATAGCCTGTCTTCGGTCAGGACAGCTTCGTGATGCTCACCTTTGCGGTGATGTTCTGCCGCGATTTTGGTAGTACGCCACAGCAATTTCGTAGGTGGTTTCGCTAGCTGGAAGAGATGGTGGGCATTGCGAAAAGCCAATGTAATTCGTGATGCGAAGTAAGTGCGAGATATCGAGAGTTAAAATGCGGGCCGGTCTGTTTGCTGAAGCGAATTGATTTTCTCTTAAAAAGGATGCGACACCATTTTTTTGCATTACATTTGAATTATCCGATATCGTCCGATAAGCGAGGAGACGCAGTTGCGCGCATTTGTACTACCATTATAAAAATTGCGCGAGCGACGAACCGGTCCGGGAAAACGCAGCTAATCTACTGACAAATCAAAGAATTACGTTTTCTCGCGTACCATGAGGAAGGGCTTTTCCATTCTGTACCGTTTGGAAAGACTATGGCCGGATGTTACGGAAATTTTTTGCGATTATCACTTATCGCCCCTCAACTGCCCACGTTACGCAGATGAAACGTTTATAATTCGTCTGCCAAAAGCTTCTGTAACTAATACCGGCGAGGTCGATCAGGTGCTGAGGGGCTGTAACAGTTACACCCACGATTGCTGCACTGCGATAGCTGCTGTCCGCGAGCGAAGCGAATTGGCGAACCAAGCGTTTTTTGGATTTCGCACCCGACTCGCGCAGCGAGGGCGACCTCGATCACTGTCGAGCCGACGGGTTCACATCAATAAGTGGCTGTCAACGGTAAGCGAAAAAACCCGGATTAATTTTTCGTCATCCTGAATTTTTTACTTCGCGCATATTGGTGCGAAATTTGTTTATCAAACTGAGGTGCACTGGCCTGTCAGTGTGAACCTCGCCAGATGTTCGAGTCGCGTCAGCGGCGTGCATTAACTCCTTGTGACGTTTTCCCGGTCTTGCGATCGGCGGGATTCTTCATGCCGGCGTCGACTGAGTCTCTCACGCAATCGGTGCGCGTTGCGCTCGATGGCCGCTGTGGAAGATATCGATGTAGTCATTGTTTGTGATTGTCGAACGATCGCGGCGCAATGAAATAGTAAGCATGACGTAATAAATAGAATGTTCGCCCGACGCCAGGAAAACATTTCGCCTACACCGCTGGTCGGTGACAAGTCGGAATGCGAGCGGAAGGCAGCGCGTCCACCACTGGATAGCGGCACATCAAAGCTTCATCAGCAATGAACGCGGTCAACGCGTTCTCAGGTTCACCTCTCTCTGGACTCAATAACGTCAAGGCGGGACGACTGATCGATCTTGCTGAATTTTCGGGGACAACCTGCTTTAGCGAAACATACGGACAATGACGAGATACTTGAAACTATTGGGCGTTGCATCAGCAACAGTGTTGGCATCGTTTGCCGCCGAAAGCGCGCAGGCCCAGGCAAGCACCATCACGGTCTCAGGACAGCAATACAAGTTGTGCGCGCAGGAGAATGGCAAGTGCTCATTCCTCGGAACGGGCTCGGTGGTGTTCGGTGCGGTTCCGCCCACGTCGCCGTCGGTGATGTTGACCGCGCCGCGTACGTTTAGCAACGGCGTCGGCTGTTATGTCGGCGCAGTCTCGCAGTCGGACCCCGCGTATGGGTACGGCAAGTCCTGTTGGGTTAAAGCGGTTGCCGCAACGCCGACCCCGACACCCACTCCGATGCCGACACCCACTCCGACGCCGACACCCACTCCGACGCCAACGCCAACGCCAACGCCAACGCCAACGCCAACGCCAACGCCAACGCCAACGCCAACGCCGAGCCCGACTCCGTCCCCCACGCCGGGCAGCTCGACCATGTCGTGCAGCACACCGACGCAAACGGCAGGCGGAAGCGCGAACGGCGTGATCAGCGCCGACACGCCGACCACCGACGGCCTGCGCGTTTTCCAGAACAACGCCCCGTTCAAACTGGCCATTACGACGAACGCGCCGAGCGCGGATACCGTCGTCTGGTCCGTTGCGGATTCCAATGGCGCGATCAAGACGCAAGGCAGTTTTGCAGTTAAGGCCGGCGTACAAACCAGCACGATTCCGTGTACGTCGACGTGGTCCGGCTATGGTGCGCTCACCGCCACTCTGCGTTCGAATGGCGGCACGCTGCCGAGAAGCGGCACGCGTCCGGTCGGCATCGCGACGTTCGGTGTGTTGCCGAATCTCAGTTCGGTGCTGGGCACCGTGACGTATGCGCACCAGGATCAGCACCGTTTCGGTATGCAGGGCTTCAACGGCAACATCGCCGCGCTGCACGCGCTGGGTATCTCGTGGACGATCGACGATCGTCAGGTATCGGCCATGGAACCCAACGGTCCCAATACGTACACGCCGAACGTGAACGACCTCGATCCGTTCTACAAGGCCAATCCTGATCAGATGCGTATCGTGCGTCTGGACGGACTGCCGGCGTGGGACTCGAAGACTGGTCAGTTCAACGACAGCTATTACGCGCCGTCGAACATGCCTGAGTTCCAGACCTTCATGAGCAAGGTCGGCACCGATACGAGCCTGATTCGCGCCGCCAACTACCCGAATCAGCAAAAGAACTACTATCAGGTAACGTGGGAACCGAGCCTCGGTTGGGCGGATAGCGACGCGAACTTCGTCGCCATGTACAAGGCTGCCTACGAGGGCATTCACTCGACCGATCCGAATGCGGTCGTGATGGGCACAGGCAATCCGTTCGCTTCCAATTGCGATACCTGCACGACCGGCTATCTGCAGAAGTTCGGCGCGCTCGGCCTGTGGAACTACATCGATGCGGTGGCGACGCACGGCTACTGGAATGCGGGCACGTACCCGGCTCATCCACCTGAACTGCAGGATTCCGATCCGAGCACGGCGAACCAGGCCAACGCGCTCGACAACCAGATGGCGCAACTGCGTTCGGTCATGCAGGCCGGCAAGCCGAACATGAAGCTCTTCTTCACGGAAGCCGGCGTGAGCTACGACCCGGGCCTCAACTACGGTCCGAATGTGCCGTCGCAGAACCAGTTGTTCGCGCATGCGGCAGTCGGCGTGCGAGCGCACATCATCGTGCTTGGCGGCGGTGCTCAGGTCACGACGCTGTTCTACGGTCCGGACTATCCGGGCGAAGTGGGATACGGCTCGTTCTTCGACCTGAACGACGCACAAGGCGCATTCGGTGCATCGAACCTGTCGCCGAAGCCTGAAGCGATGGCCTTCGCAACGATGACGCGGGTTCTCGACGGCACGAATACGCTGGGCCGGATCAAAAGCGCGCCCGCGGGAGTTTTTGCGTATGGGTTCCAGCAACTGGGCAACGGCAAGGTCGTGACCGCCGCGTGGACGCACAGCAATGCGCAGTGGCCGGCGAGCAACGGCACGTATAGCCAGACCTATTCCACCAGCTATTCGCTTCAGGTCGACAACGCCGGCACGTCGGGCAATGTGACGAAGATCGACGGTTACGGCAATGTCAGCACGGTGGCGTACACCAACGGTCAGGTCGCGCTGACGCTCAGTGAAGTGCCGCAGTACATCGTGTCGAACAACGCTACAGTTGCCAAGGCCAATGCGACTGTTCCGCTCGGTTACACCGGCCAGTAATTGGCTCGATAGGCGGTTCAACCACCGCTGAAAAAGATCGACGCGCCACCGATATGACAGGCGGCGCGTCGATTACGCATTCATGGTCATGTCGGTATCGGTACGTTGTGGCGCAATGTGTGCCGACGTCGATCGCATGCATGAAATCCGCCCGCACTCGCGGCGCGTAAAGGCGAGGAGAGCGGCCCGCACCGCGACGTCCTCTACCGTTCGCAACGCCCTACCGTTGCGCGTTCAAAACCTCGACACCCTTATCCGTAAAGAACGCGAGGCCTGCGCCGAGCATTGCGTATTGGCTCTTGATCACCGGCATATCATGCGGAACGACATCGCGTAGCGCCGCAAGATACTTCGGCGAGAAGATGCGATTCCAGTTGACAGCAAGCTGACTCGCCGAACCTATCATTTCGTGATGCGTCGCGCTCCAGTTCACCCGCAACGGAAAGTGAACAAAACGCGCGGCCTGCTTCGCGTCGCCCTTCAGTGCGGCGAAATAGAAGCCTTGAGCGCGTGCTTCAAACGCGTCGTCCGTTTCGTTGGTGATCATCCCGTAGCGGTGTCCCGTGTTCGCGTCCGCGAACGACATGCCTTCGAGGTTGAATCTAACCGGCAAAGTCTTCCCGCCGCCGTTCCAACTGCCGGCAAGTCCCACGCTATTGGAAAAATCGAGCGGCTGGGCGCCGTTCGATCCATTGCCGACGAAGTGCAGATTAAACCTGCCATTCGCTTCCTGCAGCGTCACATCGCTGCCTGATCGCTGACCGGTCAGTGCAATGTCCTTGAGGTAGCGGTAGTAGAAGTAATGCCCTTTGCCTATCGCATTCCCGTGCAAAACGAGCGTCATACCGACCTTCGCTTCACCGACCGTGCCAGAATAATCCACGCTGCTCGTGCTTTCAGACTGCGCGATGGCAGCGTGATTCACGCCCGTCGACAATCCAAAAGCTGCGGCGAGCATCGCGATCATGCGTCGCCGGGTCAGGCCATGAAGGCGCAATCGAGGTGTGTTCATGCGACATCCTGTTTTAGGAAGCGAAGAGGCTAGCATGAACAGCGCAGCTCGAAAATCGCGTCCGGGCACTCCGCAGCAAAGCGGCTGCGCTACGTTCGCGGATGAACGCCAGTAACGTTTCATCGACCCATCCGCCGGCCATAAATTCCAACGGTACGTGAGGGTCAGTGGAAATCGAGGCGGCATTCGCGCGACCCGCGCATTCCGGACATGGCATATTGGCGAAGCCAGTCATCAACAGGAGCACACCATGCGAATCCAGACCTCTTTCCTCTTCGATCTCGACGGGACGCTGGTCGACAGCGTCTACCAGCACGTGCTGGCCTGGAAAGAAGCGCTCGACAGCGAAGGCATTCCCTTGTCGGTCTGGCGAATTCACCGCAAGATCGGCATGAGCGGCGGGCTCTTCACCAATCAACTTCTTCGGGAAACGCACGGCGAAATCAGCGCCGACCGGGTCGAGCGTCTTCGCCAAGCTCACGCCGCGGCCTATCAGCGGTTGCGCGCGCAGGTGTGTCCGCTGCCGGGCGCGCGGGCGCTGCTCGACGCGCTGACGCAAGCCGGAACGCCCTGGGCCGTGGCGACGAGCGGCCGCATGGAAACGGCGGCGCTCAATCTGGAGGCCCTCGGGGTCGATCCGGCGAAGGCCGTGGTCGTCACGCGCGACGACGTCAAATACGCAAAGCCGGATCCGGATTTGTTCATCGCTGCCGCCGGGCGGCTCGGCGTACCGGTCGAACACACGGTGGTGGTCGGCGACAGCATCTGGGACATGCTCGCGGCACGGCGGTGCCGGGCGCTGGGCGTGGGTTTGCTGTCGGGCGGATACGGCACAGAGGAACTCGAGCGCGCCGGCGCGCTGCGGGTTTACGACGATCCGGCGGATCTGCTGGATCATCTGGACGAGGTGGCGTCGCGGCCGTGAAACGCGGTCCTTGATCGCGGATTGCCCGGTACGCATAAGCGCCGCCGTTGATCGCCGCGGCGACTTCGCGCGATCGAAGCCAAGGCCCTGTACTATATTGTTCAGCGGAAAACCGCCTTGGCGACCGGCGTGAGAGAATCCTGCCTATAAGCAAGTGCGAGGCGCAGCTGCATGTTCCATATGCGAACATGCGGGCCCGGAAGCGGCAAAGTATGGCGCGGCCATGCGGCCGATGGCGAAGGCAGCGGGTCTGTATGCTCGAGGGCCACCGCGCCGCATCGTGCCGTGCGGGTTGCTGTGACCTGCGGCTGGCGGTCTGCCGCGGTTGTCCTCCAGCGGGGGCGTGACGAACCACGTGAAAATATGAACAATTTTATTCGACCACCTGTTTTCCATCCGTCGACGGTTGTCTTCGTGGATGACAACGACAGCTATCTCGACGCGCTGCGCCGTTTCTTTCCGGACAGCGCCACCAATCTGTTTTTTACGCGGCCGCAAACCGCGCTTGCCTTCATCCGTCAGCACGCTCGCAAGAATTCGCTGGAGTTCGCGCCGGCGTCGGCCTGTGTGAGCGAGACGGGTTTTGAGCGCTACATGGAAACCGCGGCGGAACGGGATATTCTGGCCCGCGGCTCCCGTTTCGCGGAAGTCGCGGCGGTGGTGGTGGATTTCGACATGCCGGGCATGAACGGCGTGGAATTCCTCTCGTCCATCTCCAACCTGCGCTGCGCGAAAGTGCTGCTGACCGGCGTCGCGGACGAAACCGTCGCGGTCAAAGCCTTCAATGCGGGAATCGTCGATTTATACCTGAGAAAGACGGATACCGACTCCGCCAACCGGCTGGCCCATTTCCTGAAGGATGCCAAGGCGAGGCACTGTTCGGAAGGGGGCTGGCTCGCGTTGGGCGAGAACGGCCTGACGTATTGCGACCCGCGCACGCGTAAAGTGATCGACGAGGTGGTGGCCGCGAACGGTATCGTCGAGTATTACTGGCGCCCGGAACAGGACGCCATTCTGATGTTCGATCGCGCCGGCAACCCGAGCGTTTTCGTCGCGTGGGCCGAGAACGACTGGATCTCGCAGGGCGAAATCGTCGCGGACGAGGATGGCCCGGCCGACCTTCTCAAGCAAATGGCGGTGCGCGAGGTGATGCCGATCTTCTGGCCGAACCTGGCCTATCGCTCCGGCATGACCGTCAGGACGCTGACCCCGCGCACCATTCCGGGCTGGGACGACGTGTTCTATTGCTGGACCCCGATCGACAAGGCCGACGTGGGCATGGACCTGTTGACGTTCGCGCAATGGCGGAAGGACCGGACTCGCTAAAGTCTGCCGGGACGTCAAGCCACATGTACGCCATTCCGACTGCTTGCGTGTCCGCGATGTTCGTGGTGTTCGGCCTATACGTACTGATTACGCAAGGCGCGACGCGTTTGTTCACGCCGTTCATCCTGATGTGCGTCTCGACCTTCGCGTGGCAAGGCGCATGGACACTGCTGTTCCAGACGGACAACCCGCACACCGCGGACCTGCTGGTCAGGGGAGGCTATCTATTCATTCTTTTTCTGCCGACAACGTTCTACCACTTCGTGACGGAGGTGGCGGCGCAGCGCCGCGAGCGGCCGATATTGCTGGCGTCGTACGGCCTATGTTTCGTCCTCGCGATACTGCTTCCCGGTAACGAAGTGGTGGCGGGCTATCAGCATTTCTTCTTCGGCTACTATCCGGTCGCCGGGCCGCTGCATCCCTTGCACGTGGTGCAGACCGTGCTGCTGGCCGGCCGCAGCGCGCAGCTTCTGCTCGCCGCGCGCCAGAAGGCGGAGGGCGACGCGCGGCGGCGCCTCGATCTGTGTCTGGCGAGCCTGTGTCTGTACTCGTTTGCCGCGATGGACTACGCGGTTAACTACGGCTTCGGGTTCTACCCGCCGGGCGTCCTGTTCATCGGTCTGAGCCTCGGGCTTCTGGCGATCACCATCGTGCGCTATCACCTGATTCACCCGTATGCCGTGGCGGCGACCATTGCGCACGAAATCTCGACGCCGCTCGCCACCATCGGCATGCACGCCGACGAAATCGCCAGCGTGTGGGGACATGTGTTCAAAGGATACCGAACAGCCGTTACGCACGGGCTGTATGAGGATCACGACGAGGTTGGACAGTCCGAGCGCATCGGTCAGCTCGCGACGGCGATCCGGCGCGAAGTGTCCGGCACTAGCGCGATGGTCGAGATGGCGCTCGCGTCTTTCACGCTCGATCGTCTGGACCGCGGCGACTTCAGCCGGCATTCGGTGCATCAGTGCGTGATGTCCGCGCTTGAACGGTATCCGTTCAGCGGCGACGAGCGCGAGCGTGTCACGGTGATGCCCATCGACCTCGCCATGTCTTTTTCGGGCTCGGATACGGTCGTGGTTTTCGTGCTGTTCAACCTGCTGAAAAACGCGTTGCATGCCATTCGCGTGGGCGGCGACGGCGAGATTACGATCAGTGCCGTTCAGGATCAGGACTTCTGCGTACTGCAATTCCGCGACACCGGGCCCGGCATCGCGCCCGACGTCCTGCCCTATATCTTCGACGCGTTCTTCACGACCAAGCGGCACGGCAGCGGTGCGGGCATGGGACTCGCGTTCTGCCGTCGCGCGACGGAGCTGCTGGGTGGGAGCATCGAGTGCAGTTCGATACGCGGCATTCACACGACCTTCACCGTGCGCTTGCCGGCGCCCGATACGCCCGCCGATCGCGCACTGCGCAAGACGCCGGCGCGTTTGCCTCGCTGGAGTCAGGGCCAATGAAAGGGGCCCGCAGGTTGAAAGCGATGGCGGTTGCCACTGACTATCCGGCGGCCTGAACTCTGAACGCTGAACCCTGAGCCCGTGCTAGCGACCGGCCGCGGACGACGCCGGCGTCGCATGGGCAGACAAAAAACGGCACACCTCTTCGTGGAGCCTCTGTACGCCCGGGCTTGATTCAATGGCGCGCCAGCATCCATGTACGAGTCCGGCGCCGATCAGAAGCCGCGCCTCGCCACCGGCCGCGTTAATACGCTCGGCGAAAACGCGCGCATCGTCCCTCAATGGGTCATGTTCGACGCCGATCGCGAGCGTCGGCGGCAGGCCGTCGTAGCGCGTCGTGTCGAGCGGGATCGTCCACGCGGGGTAGGGCGGGTGGGTACCCCAATACAAATCGCGGAACGCATGGACGTCGGTTAGCTTGAGCATCGGCGCGTGTGCTTCGCTGTCGCGCGCGGGCAATTGCGGGTCGGTGCCGAGCATCGGATAAACCAGCGCGAGGCCGCTTATGCCTTGAACCGCGTCGTCGCGCAGCCGCATCGCTACGCTGGCCGCGAGCGTGGCGCCGGCGCTGTCGCCCGCCAGCTGCAGCGGTGCGTCGGCATGCAACTCGAACGGCAAGCGCCCTGCCAAGGCGGCGAGCGTGACTTCCATGCAATCGTCATGCGCGGCCGGCGCGGGATATTCGGGAGCCAGCCGGTAGTCGACCGCGATCACGTCAAGACCCGTGTCCGCGGCAAGGCGCGCGGTCACGAGCTGATGGCTGTCCAGCGAGCCGAGCACGAAGCCGCCACCGTGAAAATACAGCACGGCACCACGCGTCGCCTCATGATGCCGTGCACGGTTCCGGTACAGCCGCAGCGCGATCGAATGACCCGCGCCGGTGTGGAACTCGGCGTCGCGAGTCACGACGTCATCGGGCAATGCGGGTGTGACCGCCGCCGCGTACTGGTCGTAGATTTTGCGCTGTTCAGCCGGCGTCAATGAAGTCGAATGCCCCGGATAAATCGCGGCGGCTCTTTCGATGAACGCGGCCATCTCTGGCTCAAGCATGTCCACCTCCACTCGGCTTCGTTTTCGCGGGCAAGCCGATCACTCGCCCGGCAAACGCGGCGGGCGGCAGTGCGGCATGCGCGTCGGCCAATGTCCGCACGTGTTCCGCGACGTCCGGATCGAACGCGGCGGCGCGTGGGCCGCCGGTATCCACGTGCAGCAACATCTGCTCGCCTGCTGCCACCGGTTCGCCGCCATCGCCGGCGAACATCTCGAGGTACAGATGCAGTCGCTTCGCATCGTGACCGAGCACGCGCATGTCGACGCGCACCTGCGCGCCTTCCTTGATCTCGTGCAGATAGTTGATATGCGCTTCGAGCGTGTAGATCGAGCGCCGGCGTTCCTTGCGCACGGCGTCCGGCAAGCCGATCAGGTCGATCAGGGCGTCGGTCGCGAAGCTGAAAATCAGCATATAGAACGCGTCGCGCAGATGGCCGTTGTAATCGACCCATTCGGCACGCACCGTGTCGCGATAGCAAGGCAGGGCAGCGGGTTGCGGCATCGGTAAGTTGTCTCCGTTGTTCGTATCAAAGTCGCTGACCGCGCGCCGACCGTGGCGATGTTCGAAGGACGGCCACGCGAGATTCACCGCATCGGCACCGGATTCGCGAGATAGACGCGGTACCGTCGATGAGTCAAACCGCGCGCAGCCGGAGCTTGGCCCGGATGGCGCGCCATCTGCGCCTTCGGCGGCCTCCGTTTCTTCCGAAGGCCTCCACGTGATCGCCCTCAGTCGGCCGGCTGCATTCCATGCCGTGCCTTCGCCTCCGCAATCGCCGTCAGTACGCTCGTAATGCAATCGTCCCGGTAGCGTTCGAGCTGTTTGATCGAGCGCGGCCCGACCTGCTCGGCGGTGCCGTCCACAACCCGGTCGATCAGTTCATCCGTGAGCTTCGGCGCCACCAGTTTAGTCCACGGCAGCTCCAGCGCGGGGCCGAATTGCTGCATGAAGTGGCGCATGCCCGCGTCGCCGCCCGCCAGCGTGTAGGTCAGGAACGTGCCCATGAACGACCAGCGGATGCCCGCGCCGAAGCGGATCGCGTCGTCGATTTCGCCGGTGGTCGCGACGCCTTCGTTGACCAGATGCAAAGCCTCGCGCCACAGTGCTTCGAGCAGGCGGTCGGCGATAAAGCCCGGCACTTCCTTGCGAACTCGCAGAGGCCGCATCGACAGCGCGCGATACACCTGCAGCGCGGCATCGATGGTTGCGGGCGCAGTGCCCTCGCCGCCCAGCACTTCGACGAGCGGCAACAGGTACACCGGATTGAACGGATGCCCGACGATGCAACGCTGCGGATTCACCGCCCGAGCATAAAAATCGCTCGGCAAGAGGCCCGACGTCGACGAAGCGATGATCGCATCGGATTTCGCCGCGCGGCTGATCTGTTCGTGCAGCGAGAGCTTCAATTCCTCGCGCTCCGGCGCGCTTTCCTGAATGAAATCCGCCGGCTCGACGCAGGCTTCGATCGTATCCACGAAGCGCAGCCGCTCAGGCGACGCACCCGCGGCCAGCCCTACGCGATGCAGCGCCGGCCACGCGTTCGCGACGTTCTCGCGCAACTGCTTTTCCGCCCCGGGCGCCGGGTCCCACGCGATCACGTCGAGTCCGTGCGCGAGCGCGCGCGCCACCCAGCCGCTGCCGATCACGCCCACGCCGATTGCCGCGAATGTTTTGATATCGACGATCACTGCCATTGCTGATGTTTCCTTTGCCTGTGTGTTGTCCGGTTTCGAAGCGAGTCGCATCGAGCGGGTGAATCAAACGGGGTGAATCAAGCGTACTGTCCCGCCGCGCGCCGCTCCAGCTGACGCTCGCCACGCGCGGGCAGCCCCAGCTTGCGGCGCCCCTCGGCGGGCGTCAGCGCGCGTGCGCCGAGCCGCTCGATGATTTCCACCGCGCGTTGCACCAGCGTGCCGTTCGTTGCGGGCACGCCTTTGTCGAGCCAGATGTTGTCTTCGAGGCCCACGCGCACGTGGCCGCCGAGGAGCATCGCCTGCGCGACCATCGGCATCTGCATGCGGCCGATGCCGAAGCCGGCCCATTGCGCGCCGGGCGGCAGGTTGTCGGCCATCGCTTTCATGGTGGTGGTGTCGGCGGGCGCGCCCCAGGGAATGCCGAGGCAAATCTGAAACAGCGGCGGCGCGTCGAGCAGGCCTTCCTTGAGCAATTGCTTCGCGAACCACAAATGCCCGGTATCGAAGATCTCCAGTTCAGGCTTGACGCCGAGCTCCTGGATGCGCCGCGCGCCGGCCCGCAACTGCGCGGGCGTCGACACATAGATGTAGTCGCCGTCGCCGAAATTGAGCGTGCCGCAGTCGAGTGTGCAGATTTCCGGCAGCAATTCCTCCACATGCGCGAGGCGCGTGAGGCCGCCGACCAGATCCGTGTTCGCGCCGAAGCGCATCGGATCTTCGCCCGGACCGATCTCCAGATCGCCGCCCATGCCGGCGGTCAGGTTGATGATCACGTCCGTGCCCGACGAGCGGATACGGTCGACCACCTCGCGATACAACTGCGGATCGCGGCTGCCGCGTCCGGTTTTCGGATCGCGCACGTGGCAGTGCGCAACGGTCGCGCCGGCTTTCGCGGCTTCGATGGCGGCCTCGGCAATCTGCTTCGGCGTGACGGGAATGGCCGGGTGCTTGCCGACGGTATCGCCTGCGCCGGTGACCGCGCAGGTCACGATGACTTCATGGTTCATGCGAACGGGTTCCTGTGGGTTGAGATGCGCGACTGACGTGATCAGAGACCGAGATAAGCCTTGACCGCGGGCAAGCCGTCCTTGCCGTCGTAGGTCTTCACGCCGGCAAGCCATGCGTCGAGTACCTGCGGGTTTTTCTTCAGATATGCCCTGGCGGCGTCGGCGGGCTTTTCCTTGTTCATCACCGATTGCATCACCACGTTTTCGAGCTGCGTCGAAAAGCGCAGATTGCTCACGAGCTTGCCCGCGTTCGGGCAACGCGTCAGAAAGTCGGGCGACGTCAGCGTATAAACGCGCGCTTCGCCGTCGTTCGGACCGAATACGCCGTCGCTGCCGGTGAGGTATTTCATATCGATCTGGATGTTCATCGGATGCGGTTCCCAGCCGAGAAAGACCACCCATTTCTTCTCGCGGATCGCGCGGTCGACCGAGACCAGCATGCCCGCTTCGCTCGATTCGATCAGCTTGAAGCCGCCGAGGCCGAACTGATTGTTGGCGATCATCTTCAGGATCGCCGCGTTCGCGCTGCTGCCGGGCTCGATGCCGTAGATCTTGCCGTCGAGCTGATCGCGATGTTTGGCGATGTCGGCGAAAGTCTTCAGGCCGGCGTCGTATTCGTAGCTCGGCACGGCGAACGTGGCCTTGGCGCCGGTCAGGTTAGGTGGCTGCAGCACCTGGATCGATTTCGAATCGACGAACGGCGCGATTGCTTTTTCCTGCACCGGCCACCAGTAGCCGAGCGACACGTCGAGCTGTTTGCTCTTCAGACCCGCGAATGAGATGGGCACGGAGGCGACCGTCGTCACCGGCTGATAGCCGAGCCCTTCGAACACGGTCGAGGCGAGCGCGGTGGTCGAGGTGATGTCGGTCCAACCGATATCGGCGAAATGCACCGCGCGACAGGCAGCGGGGTCCTGGGCGAAGGCAGGCAGCGCGGTAACCGCGGCGCCGACGGCGGCCGCGAGACACGCAAGATGGGCAAGCAGGGCTTTGATGCGCGACTTCATGAAGTTCCCTCTTCTGACTCGTATGACAGCGTGTTTCGAACCGGGCCGCTTCGCCTGAGCGAACGACATGGGGCAAAGCGGCCCCCGGAATGCGATACGGCTTGTGTGATACCTGAACTGCATGAACGAATGACGTAACGTTAATGCCCCATATTGCAGCTAAAGCGACCGTCAGCGACCCGTTCTTGCTCCCACGCGACAATGCGGGAAAACCTGTCTGGTTCGCATTGCGACGCAACATCGGCTTAAGCGCGATTTTTGGTGTGCCTTGCCGGCTTGGCTCCTGCTTGCTACGCTCGCCGGGAACCCGCGTCCGCCTGTATTTTTTGTCTCCCGATCGAGTCCGAGCACGATGCCCGAAGATATGTCGTTCCTGTTGCTGCCGGGCTTTTCGGCGATCGGTTTCATGTCGGCGGTGGAGCCGTTGCGCGTGGCGAACCGCTTTCGCGGCGATCTGTACCGCTGGCGCATTCTGAGTCTCGACGGCGCGCCGGTGGCCGCCAGCAACGGCATTTCAATCAACGCGGATGCCGCCATCGGCAACGTCGATGCGGCGCGGACGCTCTTCGTCGTCGCGGGCTTCGAGCCGCTCGCGTGCTACACGCGCGTGCTGGGCGATTGTCTGAAGCGCCTCGCGCGCGCGGGCGCGACGCTCGGCGGTATCGACACCGGCAGTTTCGTACTCGCGGAAGCGGGGCTGCTCGGCGGCTCGGAAAGTGTGACCGTGCACTGGGAAGCGCTGTCGGCATTCCGCGAACGCTATCCGTCGCTCGATGCGAGCCAGGAGCTGTTCGAAATCGGCGCGCGGCGCATTACGTGCGCGGGCGGCACGGCGTCGATCGACATGATGCTCGACCTGATCGGCCGTGAACACGGCGCCGCGTTGGCTTCGGCCGTCTCGGAGCAATTCGTGGTGAGCCGTATCCGGCAGCGCTCGGACCATCAGCGCATGGAGATCGCGGCGCGCTACGGTGTGCACAACCGCAAGCTGATTCAGGTGATCGGCGTGATGGAACAGCATATGGAAGAGCCGCTTACACCGGACCGGCTCGCGCAGGAAATCGGCGTGACGCGTCGGCAACTGGAGCGGTTGTTCTGCGCGTCGCTGAAGGACACGCCGACGCATTTCTATCAGCAGTTGCGCCTCGCGCGTGCGCGCGAATTGCTGCAACAGACCGACATGTCGATTACGTCGATTTGCGTGGCATGCGGATTCGAGTCGCCATCGCATTTTTCACGGACCTATCGCGCGCGCTTCGGCGCGAGCCCGAGAAGCGACCGGCAAGGGACGGGCGGCCGAAATGCCGGAGAACTGGAGCCGTCGGCGGGGCAAGACCTTGTGTCCGTACTCCAGTTATCCCGTTTATCGCAACAGTGAATTCGTCGATTTGGGGTTTACCCTATATACGTTGACTCCTAGACTGTTCCCATACGCTGCAAACACAGGTTCGCAGCATGGCAAAAAACAATCTCTGGAGGTAGGTATCATGAAGTCCCTGATCGAAGCTGTTGTTATCGCCGCGCTCATCACCGCTCCGCTCGCCGCTTTTGCTCAATCGAATCAGCCGGTTACGCGCGCTCAAGTGCGCGCCGAACTGATCCAACTGGAAAAGGCCGGCTACAACCCGGGCACCGCGAACGACGAAGACTATCCGTCCAACATTCAGGCTGCTGAAGCGCGCGTCGCCGCACAAAAGAGCGCTGCTCAGACGAGCGGTTACGGTTCGGCCACCAATGGTTCGTCGCAGGCAGGCAGCCGTTCGGACACGACGAACAGCTCGTACTCGGCGCCGGTTGTTAATTACGGTCGTTAATCAATCGCGCAGTGTGCAGTAGCTGTAGCGGGCGCTGGATCGTGGTATCCCAGCGCCTAAGAAACGGCCTGACACGTGGACCGTCCGATCTTTCGGTCATATGCGTGATTACTGGCCGCGATGGAGTCGATGGAACGTTCGGCCCATTGCTTCAATTCGGTGACCATTGGCAGCGCGGTGCGAGCGAGTACGGTTAAGCCATACTCGATACGCGCCGGATGCCGGTCGTCGACGCATCGCTCGACCAGCCCGTCCCTTTCCATCGATCTCAATGTCTGAGCAAGCATTTTGTCCGAGACGCCGTCCAGGCGACGCCTGATCTCGGCAAAGCGCAGATGCTTTTCTCGCAACGCGATCATCGCCAGAACGGTCCACTTCTGACCGAGGCGTGCGAGAGCGAGTCGAGACGGACAAGCTCCTGAAAATGCATCTGGCGACGATCCGCCATCTCGCGGTACAACCTGCTTTACGCAGCAGTCCGCGGATATTCGCGGAGTTGTAGACACCACACGCGTGTCTCTGGTGCCGTCACGCATCCTCATTCCCGACTTCTGAGCGCGCAAAGGGCGCGTCGTGAATAACGTCGCCCTGATAGAACGCAGGGAAGCGGTCGAGTTGGCGTTGCGCGTCCTCTGGATCGATACCGTCTTTCAGTACCGCACTCGAAAATCCGGTTCGCTCCATCTGAACCAACTGATCGACGAGCACGTCGCCGGTTGCCCGCAAATCGCCTTTGAAGCCGAGCCGGCGGCGCAGGAGATACGCCTGACTGTAGGCCCGTCCATCGGTGAAATTGGGGAAGTGCAACTCCACGCGTGCAGCCGTCGCGATCAGCTCCTTTTGCTCGGCCGGGTCTGCGTCGTTTGTCAGGAAAACAACCTGTTGGGATGCGTCCGATACGTCCGACGCATGCTCGGCCAGAGTGAGCAGCCTGATACGTGTCGAGCCGTTCATGCCGTTGTCTCCATCAGCGTGCGCACGCGATCCGCAGCCGTCCTGAACGGTTCGATGCCTGCCCGTCGAACGGTTTCGACGAACGACTCGCGCTTCTCGCCAACCGTCACGCGAATGTCGAGATAGGCGGACAGCAGCGCGTCGATGACCTCGGGCACTTCAACGGCGGAAAACGACGGGCCGATGACCTTGCCCGCTTGCGCGCGGCCACTGGCGCGCGAACCGTCCGAACCGCCCAACGTCACCTGGTACCATTCCTTGCCATCTTTGTCGACCCCGAGGATGCCGATGTGCCCGCTATGATGATGGCCGCACGAATTGATGCAGCCGCTGATATGCAGATCGATATCGCCGATGTCGTTGAGTTCGTCCAGATCCTGATAGCGCTCGGTGATCGCCTCGGCAACCGGAATGGAACGGGCATTGGCGAGCGCACAGAAATCGCCACCCGGGCAGGCGATCATGTCGGTCAGCAGATTCACGTTGGCGCTCGCGAGTCCTGCTTCGCGCGCGGCTTGCCAAAGCGGCAGGAGGTCGTTGACATGCACCCACGGCAACACGACGTTCTGCGTGTGGGTGACACGCGCTTCGCCGGCCGAGAACCGCTCGGCCAGGTCGGCCACGCGATCGAGCTGTTCCGCCGATGCATCGCCGGGTGCTTGCAGAAGACGTTTGAACGAGAGCGTGACGATCCGCAAGCGCTGGTTCCTATGCGGCGAGACATTGCGCTGGAGCCAGCGTTCGAATTGCGGCGTCTCGAGCGCTACGGCGTTCGACGTTGCGATCGCTGCGAGGTCGATCGGCGCATCCACGGAAGGCTTGGAGGGTAGAGCGAAGCACGCGCTGACGCGTTCGAGCTCCGCTAGCGGAATCGTATGCGGACCGCCGTCGTGTTCGACGATCTGGCGGAACTCTTCCTCGACGCCGTCGATGTAACGTTGGCCTTCCGCCTTCACCAGAATCTTGATCCGCGCCTTGTACTTGTTGTCGCGGCGTCCGTACTGGTTGTAGACGCGCACCACTGCTTCGATGTAGTTCATGATGTGCTGCCACGGCAAAAACTCGCGCAGCACGGTGCCGATCACGGGAGTGCGGCCCATGCCGCCGCCCACCGTGACGCGAAATCCCAGTTCGCCCGCTTCGTTACGCAGCAGACGAAGGCCGACGTCATGCCAGTCCGTCGCGGCGCGGTCTTCGCTCGCACCGGTGATCGCGATCTTGAACTTGCGCGGCAGGAACGCGAACTCGGGATGGAGGGTCGTCCACTGCCGCATGATTTCGGCGAACGGACGCGGGTCGGCGATTTCGTCAGGCGCAACGCCCGCGCGTTCGTCGCAGGAAATGTTGCGGATGCAGTTGCCGCTCGTCTGAATGCCGTGCATGTCGACGCTGGCGAGCAAGTCCATCACGTCCGCGGCTTTCGAGAGCGGAATCCAGTTGAACTGCACGTTGGTGCGCGTCGTGAAATGCGCATAGTTCGTGGGCAGGCGGACGGTGCCGAGCTTGCGCTGCGCTTCGCTGGCGAGGCGGTAGACCTCGGCCTCCGGCTCGTCGTATTCGCGCGCGATCCGGGCGAGCATGCGCAACTGCCTGCTCGATAACTCGCCGTAGGGGATCGCCACGCGCAGCATCGGCGCATACCGTTGCACGTACCATCCGTTCTGAAGACGCAACGGACGAAAGTCGTCTTCGCTCAGCTTGCCGGACTGCCAGCGTTCGAGCTGGTCGCGAAACTGCGCAGCGCGGCTGCGCACGAATGATTGGTCAAACTCGGTGTACTGGTACATGGTCCGGTGTGACGACCGCCCTGCATGGCGCGGTCTGACTGAGCGTCGTTTGCGTTGGAAGGAGCCGTGGTTGCATCGGCATCGACACATGACGTGCCGCGCCGATCCGAAGGCTTCTGGCGAACGATAGAGGCAATAGCGGCCGCTGAAAAGCAGCAGATGCCACTGAAAACACGCTAGCAGATGGTGAGCGAACCGGCGGTGCGCGGGCCGGACAGAAGCACAAGGCTGCTGCGCTGGAATTGATCGCAACTGCTACTGTTTTGGGTGACCGGACGGGTTCAGACTATCGCGTGAGATACAACAACCCTGCCTTGAAGGTGACGCGATGAACCTCTTGAAGATGACGCGAATCGTACTGTGGAGTTTTTTCGGCATCCGCCGCGGCGCCTCGCATCAGGCCGACATGGCGGGCGTCAAGCTGCCCCTGCTGCCGCTGGTCGCGGTAGTTCTCGCCGGCGGATTCGGCGCGACGCTGTTTGCACTCGCGCGGCTTGCGGTCAACGTGGCGCATTGACGCTTGCGGTGCGCTCACAGCGAGCGCACGGTTTATCGGCTCGCCTGCTCGAGCAGCGAGCCCAGTGTTTGGACGGCGCTCTCAGTGCTGCCGCTCCACGGATGACCGAAGTTCAGGCGGATATGATTCCGGAATTCGTGCCGCGCGGAGAAAATCGGACCTGGCGCGATGCTGATGCCGTTCTCTATTGCGAGGCGGTGCAATTGCATCGCATCGACATTCGACGGCAGCCGCAACCACAGAAAATAGCCGCCGGACGGCAGCGTCCAATGCGAATCGTCCGGCATGTAGCGGCGCAGCGCGGCGTCCATCGAGGCGAGTTGATTGCGGAATGCACCGCGCAGCTTCCGCAGATGCTTGTCGTACCCGCCGTGCTGAAGATAGTCCGCTATCGCTGCCTGAGCGGGAATGCTGGCCGACAACGTGGTCATCAACTTCAGGCGCTGCACCTTCTCGGCGAAGCGTCCCGCGGCGACCCATCCAATGCGGTATCCCGGCGCGAGCGTCTTCGAAAATGAACTGCAGTGCATCACGAGCCCTTTCGTGTCGAAGGCGATGGCGGGCAGCGGGTAGGTCGCGGCGTGATGCAGTTCGCCGTACACGTCATCTTCGATAAGCGGCACGTCACGCTGGGCCAGAAGTTCGACCAGCGCTTTCTTTTTCTCCTGCGACATCGCCGCGCCGGTCGGATTCTGATAGTTGGTCATGAACCAGCATGCGCGGATAGGATGCTTGTCGAGGGCATCCGAGAGCGCTTGCAAATCGATGCCCGAAACAGGATCGACCGGAATCTCGACCGCCCGCAGATCGAGGCGCTCGATGGCCTGCAGGGCCGCATAGAATCCGGGCGACTCGATCGCGACCACATCGCCTGGGCGCGTGACGGCCATCAAACACAGGTTCAATGCTTCCAGCGCGCCATTGGTGACGACGAGTTGCTCCATCGGCTGAGCAACGCCCATCCCCATGTAACGCAGCGATATCTGGCGACGCAACGGCTCATTGCCCGGCGGAAGATCGACGACGGTGCTCCACGGACTGATCAAACGGCTCGAATGCCCGAGCGACCTGGCAAGACGCTGAAGCGGAAAAAGTTGTGGAGATGGAAAGGCCGAACCGAACGTCACCACATCGGGATGCTTCGCGGCTTCGAGCACCGAGAAGACAAGCTCGCTGATCTCGACCTTGGCGGACTCCAGCGCGGCTGGCGGTTGGGGCGCTGGTTTGTGTTCGAGCGCGGCGCCCGGCGCGACGTAGTAGCCCGAGCGTTCACGTGCTCGAATCAAGCCCCACTCTTCGAGCAGGTAATAGGCGCGAAACACGGTGGACTGGCTGACGCCGTGCTGCGTGGTGAGATGCCGCAGCGACGGCATGCGGGAGCCGACTGGCCGGCTGCCCGAGCGAATTTCATCGGCCATGGTGTTGGCCAGCATTTCGAAGCGTTTCATTTAACGGTCGTTATTCGGCTGCGTGCACCGAGCTCAAGTGCCGCAATTGTGCCAGCAGTTTAACGACAGGTCTGGCGGAATAGAGATCCGTTTGCGTTCCCGGCGTAATAGCGGACGTTGCCACCACACAGCGGGTCAGTCGCCGTAGAGCCAACAAAAAACGGCCACGCCGGATATGCCGACGTGGCCGCTTCTCACTTTCACATTTCAAGCTGTGCCTTCAGATCCCGCCGACGCACATGTACTTGATCACCACGTAATCGTCGATGCCGTAATGCGAACCTTCGCGACCCAGGCCCGATTGCTTGACGCCGCCGAACGGCGCGACTTCGTTCGAGATGAGGCCCGTGTTGATGCCGACCATGCCATATTCGAGCGCTTCCGCGACACGCCAGACGCGGCCGAGATCGCGGCTATAGAAGTACGACGCGAGACCGAACTCGGTGTCGTTGGCGAGGCGGATCACTTCTTCATCCGACGAGAAGCGGAACAGCGGCGCGAGCGGCCCGAAGGTTTCGTCGCGTGCCACCTTCATGGCGGGCGTGACATCCGCGAGCACGGTCGGCTCGAAGAAACCATGACCGAGCGCGTGACGCTTGCCGCCGGTCACGATGCGCGCGCCTTTCGCAAGCGCATCTTCGATATGCGACTCGACCTTCAGCACTGCCGCTTCGTTGATCAGCGGACCTTGCGTTACACCCTCTTCGATGCCACGGCCAACTTTGAGCTGTTCGACGGCGACGCGCAGTTTGTCGGCGAACGTATCGTAGACCTTGTCGTGCACATAGAAACGGTTCGTGCACACGCAGGTCTGGCCGCTATTGCGATACTTCGATGCAATCGCGCCGGCCACCGCGGCATCCAGATCCGCGTCGTCGAATACGATGAACGGCGCATTGCCGCCGAGTTCGAGCGAGACCTTCTTGACGGTCGGCGCGCACTGCGCCATGAGCAAACGGCCGACCGGCGTCGAGCCGGTGAACGACAGCTTGCGCACGATCGGATTGCCCGTCATTTCCGCGCCGATCGCTTTCGGCTCGCCGGTCACGACGTTGAACACGCCGCGCGGCACGCCGGCGCGTTCGGCCAGCACCGCGAGCGCGAGCGCGGAGAGCGGCGTGGCTTCAGCCGGTTTGACGATGATCGGGCAGCCCGCCGCGAGCGCCGGGCCGACCTTGCGCGTGATCATCGCGGCCGGGAAATTCCACGGTGTGATGGCCGCGCAAACGCCGATCGGCTCCTTCGTCACGACAATGCGTTTGTCGCTGGCCGGCGTCGGGATCGTGTCGCCGTTCACGCGCTTGCCTTCTTCCGCGAACCATTCGAGGAACGACGCGGCGTACTGGATTTCGCCCTTGGCTTCGGCGAGCGGCTTGCCCTGTTCCGTGGTGAGGATTTTCGCCAGATCGTCGGCGTTCTCCATCATCAGGTCATGCCATTTGCGCAGGATCACCGCACGCTGCTTCGCGGTCGTGGCGCGCCATGCGGGCCACGCGGCGTTGGCCGTGTCGATGGCGCGACGGGTTTCCGCCGTGCCCATGCGCGGCACCGTCGCGATCGTTTCGCCCGTGGCGGGGTTGTTTACTTCGAAGGTCGTGCCGTCGTCGGCGCCTTGCCATTCGCCCGCGATGTACGCGTGGCTCTTCAGAAGCGACGGGTCTTTCAAGCTCAACGTGGTCATGTGGATTCCTTAAGCCGCGACGGTGACGCTGTCCTTGATCACGTCTTCGAGAATCGCCATGGCTTCGTCGAAGACCGCGTCCTGAATCGTCAGCGGGAACAGGAAGCGCACCACGTTCGAATACACGCCGCACACCAGCAGCAGCAAGCCGCGTTCGAGCGCGCGCGTCTGCACGCGCTTGGTGAACTCCGCGTCCGGCTCCGTGCCGCCCGCCTTGCAGAATTCGACGGCGACCATGCCGCCGGGGCCGCGCACATCGGCGATTTGCGGCACGTCGCTTTGCAGCGCGATCAGCTTGGCCTTGACGCGGTCACCCAACAACGTGGCGCGCTCGCAGAGCTTTTCTTCGTCGATGATATCGAGCACCGCATGCGCGGCGGCAACCGCCAGAGGATTGCCCGCATACGTGCCACCGAGACCGCCAGGCGCCGCGGCGTCCATCACATCGGCGCGGCCGATCACGCCCGATAGCGGCATGCCGCCGGCGAGACTCTTGGCGACCGTCATCAGATCGGGCACCACGTCGTAGTGATGCATCGCGAACAGCTTGCCGGTACGCGCAAAGCCCGTTTGGACTTCATCGGCGATCAGCAGGATGCCGTGCTCGTTGCACAGCTTGCGCAGGGCGCGCACGAATTCGGCCGGCGCCGGATAGAAGCCGCCTTCGCCCTGAACCGGTTCGAAGATGATCGCGGCCACGCGCTTTGGATCGATGTCGGCCTTGAACAGGAATTCGATGGCCTTCAGCGAGTCGGCCGTTGTCACGCCGTGCAGCGGATTCGGGAACGGCGCATGGAACACGTCAGACGGGAACGGGCCAAAGCCGATCTTGTACGGCGCGACCTTGCCGGTCAGCGCCATGCCCATCAGCGTGCGGCCGTGGAAACCGCCGGTGAAGGCGATCACGCCCGGACGGCCGGTCGCGGCGCGGGCGATCTTGATGGCGTTTTCGACGGCTTCGGCGCCGGTCGTGAAGAACGCGGTTTTCTTCGGATGGTCGCCCGGCGCGCGCTCGTTGAGTTTTTCGGCCAGTTCGACATACGACGCGTACGGCACGATCTGATACGCCGTGTGGGTGAAATGATCGAGTTGATCGCGAATCGCGGCGAGGATCTTCGGGTGGCGGTGGCCCGTGTTGCACACGGCGATACCTGCGGCGAAGTCGATGAAACGGCGGCCCTCGACGTCCCACAGTTCCGCGTTTTCAGCGCGCTCGGCGTAGAAATCGCACATCACTCCCACGCCGCGCGGCGTGGCGGCGTCTTTGCGGCTTTTCAGTTCTGCGTTCTTCATGGTTATCTCCTTCGCTCCTCGGTTTTTGCGGACGCCGCGCGCTCAGCGCAGCACATGCAGCGACTATAATGAGATTTGGCTCTTAACTTCAGAGCCATTTCAATAAAAATGTAGGAGCCAATCATGCGCGCGAGCGTTTTGTCCGACTGGCTGGCCCAGCGCCTCGACCGGGGCAACGGCCAGCCGATCTATCGCCAACTGCACCGGCTGTTGCAGCAGGCGATCCTGTCGCGCGAATTGCCGCCGGGCAGCAAGGTGCCGTCGTCGCGGTTGCTGGCGCAGGAGTTGGGCATTGGGCGCAACACCGTGACACAGGTGTATGAGCAGCTCGTACTCGAAGGTTATGTCAGTTCGGCGACCGGACGCGGCACGTTTGTCGCCGATAGCGCGCCGGACGAGATCGTAGGCGTGCCCGACGCCGAGGCGCCCGCCGCGCGTTCCGAGCCGGCGCCGCAGCAGGCGCGGCGCGCGCTGTCCACGCGCGGCGCGCGGCTGATCGCGGGAGCGGGTGTGTCCAAGCGGCAGTGGGGCGCGTTCATGCCGGGCGTGCCCGACGTCACGAAGTTTCCGGCGCGCGTCTGGAGCCGTCTGCACAACAAATATTGGCGGCGGCTACGCCCGGACCTGCTGACGTATGCGCCGGGCGGCGGCCTGGCTTCGCTGCGGCATGCGCTGGCGGACTATCTGCGCACTTCGCGCTCAGTGCGCTGCACGCCGGAGCAGATCATCATCACGACCGGGATTCACCAGTCGGTCGATCTGGCCGTGCGCCTGCTGTCCGATCCCGGCGACGTGATCTGGACCGAAGACCCATGTTACTGGGGCGTGCGCAGCGTGCTGCACGTGTCGGGCCTGGAATCGCGGCCGATCGCCGTCGACGAGGAAGGCATCAATCCTTGCGCCGACGACCTCGCGCAGCCGCCGAAGCTGATGCTCGTCACGCCTTCGCACCAATATCCGCTCGGCATGGTAATGAGTCTCGCGCGACGCCGCATGCTGCTCGAATACGCGCGGCAGAACCAGTGCTGGATCATCGAGGACGACTACGACAGCGAATACCGCTATGGCAGCCGGCCGTTGGCTTCGCTGCAAGGTCTGGATACGTCGGGGCAGGTGATTTACGTGGGCAGCTTCGGCAAGACGTTGTTTCCGGGGTTGCGCATCGGCTACCTCGTGGTGCCGGAAGCGCTGGCGGAGAGTTTCGCCACTGCGAGCGCCGAGTTGTATCGCGAGGGGCAACTGCTGCAGCAGGCGATGCTTGCGGAGTTCATCGCCGAAGGGCATTTCACGTCGCATATCCGCAAGATGCGCACGCTGTACGGACAGCGCCGGCAGACGCTGCTGGATGCCGCCGCGCAGCGTTACGGCGACGCGTTGCCGGCGGTGGGCGGCGACGCCGGCTTGCATCTCGTGATGCAGTTGCCTGATGGCACCGATGACCGACGGGTGGCGGCTGCAGCGCTGGAGCGCAATATCGTGGTGCGGCCGTTGTCGGGGTATTACGCGCAGCCGGCGTTGGCGCCGTCGGGTTTGCTGATCGGCTACGCGTGCGTGCCGGATGAGGAAATCGCACCGGCTTTCAATACGCTGGCAGATGCGATCGATGCGACGTTGCCGGAGTTTGTGTGAACTCGCAGGGAGTTCTGCTCAGATCGCGATGCTGTACGGCCGAACCGCTGAAACGGTTTGCGTGAGGCCGAGCCTTGCAAGGGTGTCGAGATTTTCGTCGACCGACTTCGGCGGGTTCCTCAATGATTTTCTGTGCTCGGCCATGGCTTCGAGTACCTTCGCCTGGTTGAGATCGAACAGGTCGGCAATGAAGTCGTCGGGATGCTGCGCGGTTACGTTGAACGTACTCAAGGCGGCGGCTGGAAAGTCTCTTAGATTGAACGTGACAATAAGTTCGGCTCCGCAGTGAACGGCTGCGGCGACGACGTGTGCGTCAGTGGGATCCGGCAGTTCGATGGCCGGTATCAAATGCTCGAAGTTTTCGACTAGTGCATCGCGAACATGGGCGTCCATAAGTTCTCGGACGCGATGGATTTTGGCGCGATCCAGGTCTGGCCGGTTTGCGATCAGGTTTCGCACCCATTCGTCATGGATAATGCGGGTCCAACGCGCCCGGTAAAGGTCAGTCAGGGCCAGACGCATCAACAGGTTACGTAATGGTTGGGAGTACAGAACGCAAGCGTCGTAGACAGCGGTGAAGTGTGACGACATCGGTTATTCCAGGCCCATGTCCTGAGACAATGCCGCGAGTTCGTCCAGCGCCTTGCGCCGCTGCGTATCAATGCGATTCTTGTAGGCCATCACGTCTTCGTACCTCACGCGCCGGTGAGTGTTCACCTTGCGGAACGGAATCTCCTTTTTCTCCAGCAACTGCACGAAGTACGGCCGTGACACATTCAGCAGATCAGCTGCCTCTTGTGTGGTGAGTTCGGCATGAATCGGAATGATGGAGACGGCGTTACCCTGGCCGATTTCTGTCAGAACATCGACCATCAGACGCACGACCGAAGTCGGCAGCTCGACGGTGCGCGTTTGACCTCTGTCGTCCTTGAAGTCGAACTGCTGTGTTTCGGCGCGGCTGGACAGCACCACTGACAGATTCCGGCTAGAGGTGCGGGCAAGCTCGGCCTCCTGTTGCGACGGAAGCGGGGTGGGATGGATTGTGGTGTTCATGGCGCGACTCGGCTCCTTCGATTGCGTCATTTTAAATCGAAATATTCGAAATCGCAATAAACGAAACGACTTGGCAGCCGCCGGCCGTCAAACCCGTATCAACACCGCCCCCAATGTCACCAGCGCGCAAGCAACGACACGCCGCGCGGTCAGCTTTTCCCGCATGAACAGCCAGCCGATCAGCACCGCGAAGATCGAGCTCATCTCGCGCAGCGCGGAGACCATCGCAATCGGCAGGTAGCGGTATGCCTCGATGATCAGGCAGTAGGCACTCAACGCGAGCAGCCCCGCTGCGATGCCCTTGAGCACCATCACCCGCCCGATAAACAGTCCCTTGGCGCCGCCGCGCCAATGCCAGGCGAGCAGAAACTGAGGGACATTCCAGATCAGATAGACCCACATGATGTAGCTCAGGCCATTGCCCGCCAGGCGCGCGCCGATGCCGTCGACCACCGAATATGTCGCGATGAAGAAACCGGTAAGAAGCGCGAAGGGCACGCTCTCACCCGAAAAGCGCATGCCGCGCCGGAACGCCAGCGAGACGATGCCGAGCGACACCAGCGCCACACCGATTGCCGCCAGCGGCTTGAGCGCCTCATGCGCGAAGACCAGTGCGCCGACGAATACGAGCATGGGCGAAAGGCCGCGCGCAATCGGATAGATCTGTCCGAAGTCGCCGCTTTTGTAGGCGCGCAGCAGCGCCAGCAGATAACCGAATTCCAGCGCCACGGATGCCAGGATATACGGCCACGCCGCCGGCGCCGGCATGGGCAGCACGATCACGCCGACCGCGCTGACGGCGATATACGGCATCGCCATCATGCCGAGCAGCCAGATGCGATCTTCGGAAAGATGCAGAAACGCGTTCCACGTAGCGTGGAGCAGCGCGGAGAGCAGCACCAGCAAAACGACCAAGGTTTCCATCGAAGACCGGGAGAGGAGAAGCGAGGCCGGCGTGCGGGCCATGAGCCCGTGATTATTCCAGCAGAACGCCGGAATGGCGGAGTGGACGACTCGATCGAAGGGGTTTTATTTGGAAAATTAAGGCGATTTGTGGCGCCAAAAAGACGCTGCATAGTTGGGCGGTCCCGCGCATGCAGGTCGAAACGTGGCGCGCAACGGCGCGCGGCGGAAAGCCGACGAAGCGACGCTTTCGCCAGACCTCCCGCCACCGCGCCCACGTACAGTCAGGCTGTCGACTTCAGGTCACACGTTCGCGCAGCCACGCGGAAACAAGGTCGATCACCGTCACGACCACGATCACCATGATCATCACCGCGGCGGTTTGCGCATAGTTGAACGAGCGGATCGCCTCGTACAACACTACGCCGATACCGCCCGCACCGACCATGCCGACCACCATCGCCGAGCGCACGTTAGATTCGAAGCGATACAACGCGTACGAGATCCACAACGGCAGCACTTGCGGCAGTACGCCATAAATGATTTCGTCGAGACTGGTCGCGCCGGTGGCGCGCACGCCTTCGGCGGGACGCGGATCGATGGCCTCGACTGCTTCGGCGAACAGCTTGGCGAGCACGCCGGTGGTGTGCACCCACAGCGCCAGCACACCCGCAAAAGGACCGAGGCCGACCGCGACGATGAACAGCATCGCGAAGACCATCTCGTTGATCGCGCGGCACGCGTCCATCACGCGGCGCATGGGCTGCACGATCCACATCGGCGCCATGTTGTGAGCGGACATCAGTCCGCACGGCACCGCGCACACGAGCGAAAGAGCGGTGCCCCACACCGCCACCGAGAGCGTCACATACATCTCGTGCAGATAGCTGCGCCATTCGGTGAAGTCGGGCGGGAAGAAGTCCTTGGCGAACTGGCCCATGTTGCCGGAGTCGCTGAGCAGATCCAGCGGACGCATGTCGGCGCCGTGCCATGCGCCGCCCAACACCGCAAGCACCGCGATCCAGCCGGCGAGCGACAACCAGCTGCGCTTGCCGGCAGCCAGCGCGGGATGACGCGCCGCCTGGGCGTCGAGCACGTCGCTCGCTCGCGCCGGCGACGTGATCAGATCGGCCGTGTTCATTGCTTCGATTGCGCGGTATTGAGCGCGCTCAGCTTCGCGTCGAGTGCGGCCAACTGGGTCTTGCGATCGTCATCGGAGAGATGCGTGTCGCTCTCGATCTTCTGTTTCTGCTGGAACAGCGCGACCTGGCGGATCGGCAGCAACTGCGCATCCGACGATGCCGCGAAGCCGCCGTAACCGAAAATGCCGGCCATCACGGCCTTTTCGTGCGCGTCGGTCTTCGCATAGTTGACGAAGAAGTTGCGCAGCTTGTCCTTGGTGGCTTGCGGCAGATCCTTGCGCCACACGATCGGGTCCGACGGAATCAGCGGCGAGGTCCATAGCACGCGCACTTGCGCGAACTTGTCCGGATGCTGCTTCTTCAAGGAGTCGAGCATTTCGGTGTTGTTGGTCGCGATATCGATCTTGTTGTTCACGACGGCCAGCAGATTCGCTTCATGGCTGGAAGGCAGCACGGTCTTGAACGACGTATTGACCGGCGTGTTGTGCTGGGAGAACAGGTAGTAGCCGGGAATCAGCGTGCCGGATGTGGAGTTCGGATCGCCGAAGCCGAGCGTGACATCCTTCGTATTCTTGAATACATCGTCGAGTGTCTTGAAGCGGCTGTTCACGTTGGTGATCAACACCGACTTATATCCTGCGTCGCCATTCGCGTACACGGTCTTGGCAAACACTTCGCCTTGCGAACGATCCACCGCTTCGATCGCGGACGCATTGCCGAGATACGCAACCTGAACCTTGTTGAAACGCATGCCTTCGATAATGCCGGCATAGTCCGTCGCGAAGAACGCTTTCACGTTCAGACCGGTTTGCTTGTTCATGTCCTGAATCAGCGGTTCCCAGCGCTGTTTCAGCACGGAGGACGAGTCGGTCGAAATGATGCCGAGATTGAGGTCCTCGGCTTGCGCAGCGGCGACAGTAGCAAGGGTCGCGGCGCCGACGGCCAACGTGATCAATGAACGCAGGAATTTCATTGTTTGAGATCCGGTTGAGTTGACAGAATGAATGGGCGCGCTCAGTTCGAGTGCGCCGGATTGAGTGCGAAGGCATAGCGCGCAGAGGCGGGCGCGGTGTCCTGAGGGGGTGTGCTGCCGTTAGCGGTCTTTGTGTCGAGATCTTCCGCGCTGATGGCGGATTCATCGAGTAGTTCGCGCGCGTCGTCGCCGTAGAGCTTCTTGAGCAAGACCGGCGTGAGTGCGGCGGAAGGGCCGTCGTACACCACCTTGCCGCGGCGCAGCGCAATCGTGCGCGGGCAGTACTGCATCGCGATATCGATCTGATGCAGCGACACCAGCACCGTGAGTTGATGCTCGACGTTCAGCGTGCGCAGCATCTCCATCACGCGGCGCGACGACTCGGGGTCGAGCGAGGCGATCGGCTCGTCCGCGAGCACGATACGGGCGCGCTGCACGAGCGCACGAGCAAGCGCGGCGCGCTGCTGCTGGCCGCCGGAGAGATTGGCGGCGCGTTCGCGTGCATGTTCGCCGATGCCGACTTCGTTCAACGCGGCCATCGACAACGCCCGCTCGGCGCGCGGAAAACGGCCGCTGAGTCGGCGCCACAACGGCAGCCGCGCGAGCGCGCCGATCAGCACATTGCTTTCGACTGAGAGCCGGTTCACCAGGTTGAATTGCTGGAACACGAAGCCGATATCGCGGCGAATGCTGCGCACTTCCCGCACGATGCGGCCATTCTGCTGAATCGGCCGGCCCAGAATCGAGATTTGCGACGGCTGCGCATCCGAAGCCGTGAAGCCCGCGATATGACGCAGCAGCGTCGACTTGCCCGAGCCCGAGGCGCCGATCAACGCAACCATTTCGCCCGGTTCGACGCGCAGATCGATTTCGTCCAGCGCCTTGCGGCCGTTGCTGAACGTCTTGCTCAACCGTTCGATACGAATCGCTTCCCTAATTGTTTCCATGAGTACCCCTTGATGCATCCGGCCTTTGCCGGCACGTGTGGGGCTCATTCTAGGAAGCGTCTGTGACGGTTGAGTGAAGGCATCGCAACGTCTAGACGACTATATCTATGCATGTCTTTTTTACGTCGCCGGCAAGGCAAATCGGAGTCATTCGTTCGAATGAAAAATGACATGCCTGTGACAGGATTTGCATCGAACCGCGCGGCTTCAGCATGATCACTGCCGGCCAGGCTATATTGCGTCAATCGGTGTGCCGTCCCCATTAACCTTGCAATTGCCTGCGACATCGTCATGCAGCCTCTGAGCTTCCTTCCCGACAGTTTTGCGGAGTACGAAGATCTCAGAACGATCCTCGAGCAGGGCAGCGCGAGCTTCGCGATCCGCACGGTCTGCGAGACGACGGTGCGCGGCCGGCAATTTGCCGTGCAGACTGCGAGCATCGGTTCGACCGACCCGCAGGCGCCGGCAATCGGTTTTTTCGGCGGCATTCATGGGCTCGAGCGGATCGGCTCGCAACTGGTGCTCGACTACATGCGCGCGCTGCTTGCGCGGCTCGAATGGGACGAACTGCTGGTGCGTCAATTGCAGTCGATTCGTCTGATCTTTATGCCGATCGTCAATCCGGGCGGTATGTGGGCGGCCACGCGCGCCAACCCCAACGGCGTCGACCTGATGCGCAACGCGCCGCAGAACGCCGACGAACGCGTGCCGTTACTGGCGGGCGGCCAGCGCGTAGGCGCGTGGCTGCCGTGGTATCGGGGCCGCGTGGGCGCGCCAATGGAGCCCGAGGCTTCGGCATTGCTACGAGTGGTCGAAACCGAACTGGCCACGCGGCCGTTGAGCATCGCGCTCGATTGCCATTCGGGCTACGGCTGGAGCGACAGCATCTGGTTTCCATACGCACGCACGCGCAAAGTGATGCCGCATCTGCCGGAAATGTACGTGCTGAAAACCATGTTCGAACGCGCGCATCCTCATCACGGCTACGCGTTCGAACCGCAGAGCCATCAATATTTATTGCACGGCGATCTGTGGGACTTCGCCTACGACCGCGCGCCCGCGCCCAACGTCTTTCTGCCGATGACCCTCGAACTCGGCTCCTGGCTGTGGATCAAGAAGAATCCGCGCCAGTTGTTTTCGCGTCAGGGCATGTTCAATCCGGTGAAGGCGCATCGCACGGCGCGTGTGCTGCGGCGTCACGCGAACCTGCTCGACTTTCTGGCGCGCGCGGCCTTTTCTTCGCAGCGCTGGCTGCCGCAAGGCAATCGTCGTGAGCAATTGCTGCAAAGCGCGATCGACCATTGGTATAAACCGGAAAGCGTATGAGCACGTGGATCCTGCTACGCGGCCTCACGCGTGAAGTTCGCCACTGGGGCCGCTTGCCCGGCTTGCTGCATGGCGCGGTCAATGAGTCGGCCCTTCACGTGGGCGCGCCCGGCCGTCTGCTGCCGCTCGATTTGCCGGGCAACGGCGAATTCGCGCACTTGCGCGCGCCGTCGACGGTCGCCGACATGGTCGGCTTCGTGCGCCATGCTGCTCTGCAAAGCGGCATGCCAGGTCCTTATTGCGTGCTGGCGATGTCGCTCGGCGGCATGGTGGCGACGGACTGGGCGCAACGGCATCCCTACGAGATCGAGCGGCTGGTGCTCATCAACACGAGCATGCGGCCGTTCAGCCAGATGCAGGAGCGCTTGCGTCCTTCGGCATGGTCCGGCCTGCTGGGCGTGGCCGCGCACTGGCGCGACGCGCCGCGCGCGGAACACGGCATTCATCGGCTGACATGCAATAACGTGCAGACGCTCGGCGACGATCTCGACGCCTGGAGCCGCATTCGCCGCAGCGCGCCTGTGAGCCGTGGCAATGCGTTACGGCAACTGTGGGCCGCGGCACGTTTCACCGCGGGCGCGGCGCGGCCGGAATGCCCATTGCTGATCCTCTCTTCGCGTGTCGACAAGCTGGTCGACCCCGTTTGCTCGGCAAAGCTGGCGGCGGCCTGGGGCGCCCTGCATTGCGAGCATCCGTGGGCCGGCCACGACCTGCCGCACGACGACCCGGCGTGGACCAGCGAACAGGTTCGCGCATGGCTCGCGCAGGAGCACGCGGTTCCCAGGGCCGTGCTTTAACGGCCAGGCGCGCCGTAACGACGCATTCACCGGCAGCGGGTATAACCTAAGTGCCGTCGTCCGTCGCATGCCGGTCGTCGGGTGCATAATTCCCCTTCAGACGATGCATGCGAATCAAGCGAGTATCAAGCCATACCCGCCATTGCCGCCCAGCCGGGGGAGTTGATCATGCAAGCAAAGAACGAAGAAGCCGTCACGCACTTGCTGAACGATGTCGTCGAATTCGCGCGCGGGCGATTGCCCGAGCCAACCTTCAAGGTCGTCGAACCTTTTCTGCGGCACTACTACGATTTCGTCGACGCCGACGACCTGCAAAGCCGCTCGATTGCGGATCTGTACGGTGCGGCGCTCGCACATTGGCAAACGGCACAGCGCTTCACGCCCGGCGCCGAACGGCTGCGCGTCTATAACCCGATCCTCGAACAGCACGGCTGGCACTCCGATCACACGGTGATCGAAATCGTCAATGACGACATGCCGTTTCTCGTCGATTCGGTTTCCATGGCCGTCAACCGTCAAGGCCTCGCGCTGCATTCGGTCGTGCATCCCGTGTTCCGCATCTGGCGCGCGCCCGACGGCAGCATCGCACGAGTGAGCCAAGGCGCCGAAGAACCTGCCGACTCGCGTTCACACCTGACTTCGTTCATCCATTTCGAAGTGGACCGTTGCGGCGATGCGGCAAAACTCGACGCGCTGCGTGACGAAATCGCCAAGGTGTTGCGCGACGTGCGGGCGGCCGTCGAAGATTGGCCGAAGATCGTCGAACTCGCGCGCGTCACGATCAAAGGCATGAAAGCCGGCGAGGGCGGACCGGAAGGCCTGGAAGCCCGCGCGTTTCTCGAATGGATGGTGGCCGATCATTTCACCTTTCTCGGCCAGCGCGATTACGAACTGGTGCAGCATGACATCGGCTACGGTCTGCGCGCGGTGCCGGGTTCGGGTCTGGGTATTCTGCGCGATGCCTTGCGGCCCGCCGGCGCCGCCGAGATCACGCCCTTGCCGCCGGCCGCTGCCGAGATCATTTCAGGTTCGTCGCCGATCTTTCTGACCAAGGCCAATTCACGCGCCACCGTGCACCGGCCGGGCTATCTGGACTATGTCGGCATCAAGCTGACCGGCGCGGACGGCAAGGTGACCGGCGAGCGGCGTTTCATCGGTCTCTATACATCCACGGCATATTTCGTGTCGGCCGCGGAGATTCCGATCGTGCGGCGCAAATGCGCGAATATCGTGAGACGAGCCGGTTTCCTGCCGAAAGGTCATCTGGCGAAATCGCTCGTCACGGTGCTCGAAACCTATCCGCGCGACGAGCTCTTTCAGGCCGAAGAGAATCAGCTCTACGATATCGCGCTAGGCGTGCTGCGTTTGCAGGAGCATCAGCGCACCCGGCTGTTCATACGGCGCGACCGTTTCGACCGGTTCGTGTCGTGTCTCGTGTTCGTGCCGCGTGACAAGTACAACACCGATCTGCGTCAGCGCATTGCCAACTTGCTCGCCGATGCATTCAACGGCGAGAGTGTCGAGTTCACGCCGCTGCTTTCGGAGTCGACGCTGGCGCGCATTCACTTCGTCGTGCATGCGAAGCCGGGCGGCATGCCCAACGTCGATACACGCGAGCTGGAAGCGCGGCTCGTGCAGGTCGCACGCCGCTGGCAGGACGATCTCGCCGATGCCCTGCTCGACGCATTCGGCGAAGAGCAGGGCAACCGTCTGCTGCAACACTACGGCGATTCGTTTCCCGCCGGTTATCGCGACGACTATCCCGCCCGCACGGCGGTGCGCGATATCGAACTGATCGAACACGTGCAAGGCAGCGAACGGCTCGCGATGAACCTGTACCGCCCGATCGAATCGGGCCCGCGCGCGTTTCGCTTCAAGGTGTATCGCGCGGGTCTGCCGATCGCCTTGTCGCGCAGTTTGCCGATGCTCGAACATCTCGGCGTGCGTGTCGATGAAGAGCGCCCCTATCTGATCGAGGCGCTGGGCGCGACGCCCGCATGGATTCACGACTTCGGCCTCGAACTCGCGGACGACGCCGAGTTCGACATCGAACGCGTGAAGGATCTCTTCGAAGAAGCCTTCGAAAAGGTGTGGACCGGCGCGATCGAAAGCGACGACTTCAATCGCCTTGTGCTGCGCGCGCAATTGAATGCGCGCGAGGTGACGATCCTGCGCGCGTACGCCAAGTATTTGCGGCAGGTAGGTTCGACTTTCAGCGACGCGTACATCGAGCGAGCGGTGACCGGCAATCCGGCCATCGCGCGCATGCTGGTCGAGCTGTTCATCGCCCGCTTCAACCCGGCATTGGGCGAGACGCGCGAAGCGCGCGTCGACGGCTGGCTCCATACGATCGACAGCGCGCTCGACCAGGTGCCGAATCTCGACGAAGACCGCATACTGCGGCAATTTCTCGGCGTCATCAAAGCGACCAAGCGCACGAACTACTATCGTTTCGATGCCGACGGACATCCAAAGCCCTATCTGTCCTTCAAGTTCGATCCCGCGCAAGTGCCTGGCTTGCCCGAACCGAAACCGATGTTCGAAATCTGGGTGTACTCGCCGCGTGTGGAAGGCGTGCATTTGCGCGGCGGCCGCGTGGCGCGTGGCGGCCTGCGCTGGTCGGACCGGCGCGAGGACTTCCGCACGGAAGTGCTCGGCCTGATGAAGGCGCAGATGGTGAAGAACGTGGTGATCGTGCCGGTCGGTTCGAAAGGCGGCTTCGTCGTGAAGAATCCGCCGCCGCAAACCGAACGCGACGCGTGGATGCGCGAAGGCATTGCGTGTTATCAGACCTTCCTGCGCGGCCTGCTCGACGTGACCGACAATCTGGCCGGCACGACCATCGTGCCGCCGCCCGACGTGGTGCGCCACGATCCCGACGATCCCTACCTGGTGGTCGCCGCGGACAAAGGCACGGCCACGTTCTCCGACTACGCGAACGCGATCTCGCAGGAATATGGCTTCTGGCTCGACGATGCGTTTGCCTCCGGCGGCTCGGTCGGTTACGACCACAAGAAAATGGCCATCACCGCGCGCGGCGCGTGGGAGTCGGTCAAGCGGCACTTCCGCGAAATGGGTGTGGATACGCAGACCATGGACTTCACGGTGGTCGGCGTGGGCGATATGTCGGGCGATGTGTTCGGCAACGGCATGCTGCTGTCGCCGCATATCAAGCTCGTGGCCGCGTTCGATCATCGGCATATCTTTCTCGATCCGAATCCCGATCCGGCGGTCAGTCTTGCCGAGCGCGGGCGTCTGTTCATTCTCGACCGCTCGAGCTGGGCCGACTACGACCCCTCGCTGATTTCGGCGGGAGGCGGCGTGTTTCCGCGCAGCGCCAAGACGATTCCGCTCTCGCCGGCGGTGCAGTCGGTGCTCGGCATCAGCGCGCCGGCGCTCGCGCCCGCTGAATTGATGCGCGCGATTCTGCAGGCGCCCGTCGATCTGCTGTACAACGGCGGTATCGGCACGTATGTGAAGGCGAGCCGCGAAACGCATCTGCAAGTCGGCGATCGTGCCAACGATGCTATCCGTGTCAACGGTTCCGATCTGCAGTGCAAGGTCGTGGCCGAAGGCGGCAATCTCGGTCTCACGCAACTCGGGCGCATCGAGTTCGCGCAGCGCGGCGGCCGGATCAATACCGATGCCATCGACAACTCCGCGGGCGTAGACTGCTCGGACCATGAGGTTAACATCAAGATTCTGCTTGGCCTGGTCGTCTCCGACGGCGAAATGACGGAGAAGCAACGCAACGCATTGCTCGCCGAAATGACCGACGAGGTGGGCCTGCTCGTGCTGCAGGACAACTACTACCAGACGCAGGCGCTGTCGATTGCGGGCCGCTACGGCGTCGAATTGCTCGATGCGGAAGCTCGCCTGATGCGCTACCTCGAACGCGCAGGGCGTTTGAATCGCGTGATCGAGTTTCTGCCGACCGATGAAGAAGTCGCTGAACGGCAGGCCGCCAAACAAGGGCTCACCACGCCGGAGCGCGCGGTGCTGCTTGCCTACAGCAAGATGTGGCTGTACGACGCGCTGCTCGAATCGCCGATGCCGGAAGATCCGCTTGTCAGCGACATGCTGGTCGAGTATTTCCCGAAGCCGTTGCGGCAGCGCTTCAGCGAGCCGATGCAACGCCACCCGCTGCGCCGGGAAATTCTCGCGACGCATCTGACCAACGCGTTGGTGAATCGTGTGGGCTGCGAGTTCGTGCATCGGCTGATGGAAGAAACCGATGCGCAACCTGGTGAGATCGTGCGGGCCATTATCATGGCGCGCGACGTGTTCAATCTCGACGACGTCTGGCGCAGCATCGACGCGCTCGACAACCGCGTCGCCGACGACATCCAGGCGCGCATGTTCGTCGAAGTCGCGCGGCTGGTCGAGCGTTCCGCGCTGTGGTTCCTGCGGCAATTGCAATCGGGCGCGGTCAGCGACCGCGACGTGGCCGGCCTGCTCGCGCGTTGCCGCGACGCGGCGCAACGACTTGCGCCGCAATGGCCCGCGCTGTTGCCGAGCGCCGATCTCGAAGCGCTCTCCGAGCGCCAGCGCGTGTTCGCGGATGCCGGTGTGGATAGCGAGCTGGCGGTGCGGATCGCGGGCGGCGAGATCTCGGCCGCGTTGCTCGATATCGCCGAAGTGGCATCGGCCAGCGGGCGCAGTCTCGAACTGGTGGCGGGCGTCTATTTCGCGCTCGGCACGCTGCTCAATTCCAGCTGGATCAGCGAGCGCGCGGCCGCGTTGCCGGCGCCCACGCACTGGGACATGCTGGCGCGCGCCACGGCGGTGGCCGACATTGCGCGGCTAAAACGCGCGCTGACGACGAGCGCATTGGCCGACGCCGATGATGCCTCCAGCCCTGAGGCGCTGGTCGAGGCATGGCGTGAAAAGCGCACAGCGCAACTGGAACGCTACGCTCACCTGCTGGCCGACCTGCGGGCCACCGGCGGCGCGAGCCTGTCGATGCTGCTCGTGATCGTGCGTGAAATGGCGGCGCTCGAAAGGGCGTAACAAGGCTTCAGGCGAAGGAAGGCGAAGGAAGGCGAACGAGGCAAAGCGCAAACGAAAGCGCAAGCGGAGCACGTTGCAAACAACACCCGGGTTGGACGCATGCCTTCCGGCATGTCCATAATACGGGCTGTTGCCCATCGAAAGCTCTTTGCAAACTCACGGACGCCTTCCACGACGATGAAAGAAGAATCGCCGAAAGCCATTTTCTATGCGCTCGCCGCCAACCTCGGCATCGCCATCTGCAAGTTCGCGGCCGCCGCGTTCACCGGTTCCGGCTCGATGTTCGCCGAGGCCATTCACTCCACCGCCGATTGCGGCAATCAATTGCTGCTGCTGTTCGGTCTGCGTGAAGCGCGCAAGCCGGCGAGCCCGTTGCATCCCATGGGTGGCGGGCGGGAGATCAACTTCTATTCGCTGCTGGTCGCGCTTCTCCTGTTCTTTGTCGGCGGTGCGTTCTCGGTGTATGAGGGCGTGCATCGTCTGTTCGTGCGCGAGCCGTTGCAGTATGCCTATGTGGCGCTGGCGGTGCTCGGCGTGTCCGTGGTGCTGGAGGCGCTCTCCTTGTGGGGCGCCGTCAAGGAAATCCGCAAGACGCATCCCGACAAAAGCATGTGGCGCTGGTTTCGGGAGACGCGCGAATCCGAACTCCTCGTGGTAGCGGGCGAAGATATCGCCGCGCTGGCGGGACTGGCAATGGCCTTCGCGGCCGTGCTGCTCACCATGATGACCGGCAATCCTGTCTATGACGCGTTGGGTTCCATCGGCGTCGGCGTGTTGCTGATGGTGATTGCGTGGCTGGTGGCGCGTGAAGTGAAGTCGATGATCGTCGGCGAATCGGCGAGCCCCGAAGTGCGGCGCGCTATCGAGGCGCATCTGCGCGGGCGCACCGAGATTCGCAGCATCATCAATATGATTACGCTGCAATGGGGGCGTCACGTAGTGGTGGCCGTGCAGGCAGAAATGATCGACTACGCGAGCGGCCGCGCCATGGTCGATGCGATCAACGTGATCGAAGCGGACTTGCAGGCCACGTTCCCGCAAGTCCGCTGGGTGTTTTTCGAGCCAGAGGTGCCGCGCGTTTGAGCGGCACGTCTACGGCTTACTTGAAGCCCGTCACCGCGTGCGGCACGTACAACTCTTCGAGCTGACGAATTTCGTCCGCGCTTAAGTTCAGCGAAAGCGCGGCCACCGCATCGTCGAGATGATGCAGCTTGGTCGCGCCGACGATCGGCGCGGTGATCGGCTTCTTTTGCAACACCCACGCGAGCGCCACTTGCGCAAGCGGTACGCCGCGCTCTTTGGCTATCTGGTTGACCCGTTCAACGACTCGCCGATCCGCGTCTTCGGTCTGGGCGTACAGCGTTTGGCCGAATTCGTCGGTCTCGGAGCGCGCGCTCTCGGTGTTCCAGTCGCGCGTCAGGCGGCCGCGCGCGAGCGGGCTCCACGGAATCACGCCGATACCTTCGCTTTCGCAGAGCGGCAGCATTTCGCGCTCTTCCTCGCGATACAGCAGATTCACGTAGTTCTGCATCGTCACGAAGCGCGTCCAGCCGTTCTTCTCAGCCACGTGCAACGCCTTGGCGAATTGCCACGCATACATGGACGAGGCGCCGATGTAGCGCGCCTTGCCGGCTTTCACGACATCGTGCAGCGCTTCCATGGTTTCTTCGATCGGCGTGCCGTAGTCCCAACGATGAATCTGATACAGGTCCACGTAGTCCGTGCCGAGGCGCCGCAGGCTGTGGTCGATCTCCGACATGATCGCCTTGCGCGACAGGCCGGCGCCATTCGGGCCCGGATGCATGCGGCTATTCACCTTGGTGGCCAGCACGATCTCGTCGCGCTTCGCAAAGTCCTTGAGCGCGCGGCCGACGATTTCCTCGCTCGTGCCGTCGGAATAGACGTTGGCGGTGTCGAAGAAATTGATGCCGTGATCGAGCGCCTGCTTGATGAAGGGGCGCGCCGCTTCATCGTCCAGCGACCACGGATGCGTGCCGCGAGACGGCACGCCGTAGCTCATGCAACCGAGACAAAGACGCGATACATCGAGGCCGGTACGGCCGAGTTTCACATAATCCATCGTGGTGCTCCTGTTATGAAGTGCACAAAGCCGGTGCGCTGCGGACTATCGATTATAAGAAAACGCTGAAGAACGCGTACGGAGCCGAGTTGCATGGTTTTCCAGCAGGACCCGTCAACGCTGACCGGGAGCGCATCGCGTAGTGGAAAATAATTTCTTCGCACCTATACTTCTTTCGGCCTGAAAGCAGCACTCTCTCCCAACCTGCATCAAAAGCAAAAGGAAGATCACGATGCTGACTCGCTCACTCGGCGCCGTCTGCGCCATTACCCTCGCGGCATGCGCCGCCTTTTCGTCCGGTCCGGCCAGTGCGGACGATAACGACGGTTTCTCGCGCGGCGACGGCGGCTCGCACGGGCAGCCCGTCAAGGTGATGATCATTTCGATGTTCGGGCCGGAAGGCCAGGTATGGCTCGATAACCTCGGCCCGTGGCGCGAAATTGCGGTGGACGGCTTGTCGCCCGATTACCCGACGGTCCATTGCAACAAGCAGGACGTATGCGTGATGACCACCGGCATGGGACACACCAACGCTGCTGCGTCGATCATGGCGCTGACGTTTTCGCCGCGTTTCGATTTGCGGCACACGTACTTCATGGTTGCCGGCATTGCCGGGATCGATCCGCAGCAGGGCACGGTGGGCTCCGCCGCGTGGGCGAAGTATCTGGTCGACTTCGGGATTCAGTGGGAGATCGACGGGCGCGAGATTCCGCCCAGCTGGAATACCGGCTACCTCGGCATCAATACGACGAGTCCGTCGGACAAGCCGCCGCTCGACTATCGTACTGAAGTGTTCCAGTTGAACACGCGGCTCGCGAATACGGCGTTCGCGTTGTCTCGCCACGTGACGCTCTCCGATAACGCGCAGGCTCAGGCCGCGCGGGCCAAGTACTCATATCCGCCGGCGAACCTTCCGCCGGCCGTCATTCAATGCGACACGCTTGCGGGCGACACCTGGTGGTCAGGTACGCTGCTTGGGCAGCGAGCCCGCGACTGGACCAAAATTCTGACCGATGGAAAAGGCGTCTACTGCACGACGCAGCAAGAGGACAACGCCACCTATGAGGCGCTCAAGCGCGCGGCTTCAGTACACAAGGTGGATTTGAATCGCGTTGCCGTGTTGCGGGCGGGCTCCGATTTCGACCGGCCCTACGACGGGCAGACGAGTGCGGACAACCTGCTGAACTATGCCGCGCAAGGCGGCTTTACGATCGCCATCCAGAACCTGTTCCTGTCGGGCAATCCGCTCGTGCAGGATATCTCCACGCATTGGGGCGAGTGGCGTGACGGCGTGCCGAGGCGCTAGGTCTGTGCACATGTGACTGTGCCCGCGGAAAAATCCGCGGGCACTCGCTGCTACTTTGGACACTTAGTGTTGCGGCGCGCGGTACGGCGTCCACACAGGCGTGTCGGTATCCCAATGGTCGAGTTCCGAGGGTGTCATGATGAGCTCCTTTTTGAAGAGTGCATGAATAGCGCCGCAATGAATATTTCTTTTGGAAACCGAATCATTGCGGCAAGCTGGTTTTACTGTCCGTTGGCCACGCGCGTAACGTCGCCGCTCGTGCCTTCCTGCAGCGCGATGCGTTCGGCCTGGGTTTGACCGATCAGGCCTTTGTTAGGGTACGTCGTGCGATTCAGCGCGGGCAACGAGCCATCACGATACGCTGCGACCAGTTCGGCCTTCACTTCTGCACGAGATTTGGCGGCCGTGGTCGGCGCGGGTTGCGTGTTGTACGAGCCGGCGCGGCCAATGCCGCCGCTGCTGCTTTGTGCAAACACCGGGGCGCTCACGAGCAGCGAAAGAGCCAGACCTGCTAAGAGATTGCGTTTCATGATTCACTCCTGTCGATTCATTTGCAGCACGAGCGGCGCTGCGACAGGGTGAAATGTAGACTTCGAGGCGGTGCGGATAAATCGCACTTTCGCGAAATGAATTGTCGCGATTCCAGAACAATCGTTTTAATGCCGAGTGAAACGCCTTACCGGTGTTGCCGCAAAAGAAAACCGCGGCATTAGAGCCGCGGTTGAAATTCACTGTTCCAGTTTCTGTACTTCAATTCACCCGTCTTATGCGACCCATTCAGTTATCACGGGCGTATCGAGCATTGGAGCAGACTCGCGTTCTTCGAAAGTGCGCTTCGTGCACGTTGCGTCCAGACTGCCACGTCCGCTCAATAACGGACAACGGTCGAACAACTCCGCGATCCAGTCTACGAAAACGCGGACTTTAGGCGACAGATGACGACTGTGCGGATAGACTGCCGAAATTGGCATCGGCAAAGGCTTCAGTTCCGGCAGTACTTCGACCAGTTGGCCCGACCGCAGATGCGGCAGCACCATGAAGAGCGCAGGCTGAATCAGGCCGAAGCCTTCCAACCCGCAGGTCACGTAGGCGTCCGCGTCGTTCACCGAGACGATGCTCTTCATTTTCACTTCGATTTCTTTGCCGTCAACCAGGAAGGCCCAATCGAGCGTGCGACCCGTGCGGCTCGAAAAGTAATTGACTGCTTTGTGATTCTCCAGGTCTTCGAGCGACGTCGGCATGCCCGCGCGCTCGATGTAGTCGGGGGCGGCGCAGGTCACGCCCTCGAACAAACCGATCCGGCGCGCCACCAGCGAGGAATCCTGTAGCGCGCCGACCCGCACCACGCAATCTACGCCTTCCTGCAGCAGGTCAACCGGCCGGTCCGTCAGGCCGAGTTGCAGGTCGATGTCCGGATAGCGCGTGTGGAATTCACACAGCGAAGGAATCACCAGCAAGCGGCCGATCGACCCCGGCATGTCGATGCGCAGCTTGCCGTGCGGCTTTTTGTTGCCGCTTTGAAAACTGGCCTCGGTCTCTTCGACGTCCGCAAGGATGCGCACGCAGCGTTCGTAGTACGCCGCGCCGTCCGGCGTGAGCGACAAACGGCGCGTGGTCCGATGCATCAGACGCGTACCAAGGAACGCTTCGAGGTTCTGAATAATCGTGGTAACCGACGCGCGCGGCAGGTCGAGCGTTTCCGCCGCGCGGGTAAAGCTGTTGGTGTCGACGACACGAGTGAACACTTGCATGGCCTGAAGCCGGTCCATTGCAGACCTCCAATAGGGGCTGGCGCACTGAGCAGGATTGCACTCCACCGCGAATCCGCAGGCAATCGCATTCGATTGTTCAGGGGCGCCGAATTGTGTTGCCGGATTATAGGCATTTATTTACGAGTCTGCCGAACCCACAATTCGCACCATTGAAGTTCTATGCGCATTGCGCGGCTCGACATGGAAGCATTTAAACCGCCGTACTCCTTTGTGCCTACCGGCAGCAGCCCGGCAGAGGCCGACAGCACGGCACTCGAAGTTACTGACGTGCAGATCGAAGGGCACGCGCAGGACATCACGTTGCGTCTGTACAGACAGGAAAAGAAAACCTCACTGCCGGTACTGCTTTATTTCCACGGTGGTGGCTTCACGAAGGGCTCGATCGACCAGGCCGACTACGCGTCGCGCTATTTCGCAGAACACTTACCGGCTCTGGTCGTGTCGGTCGGGTACTCGCTGGCACCGCAGTTTCCGTTTCCGGCCGCACCTGAAGACGCGCACCGCGCGGCGTTGTGGGTGCAGACACGGGCGCGCGCGTTTGGCGGCAATAGCAAGAAGGTTGGCGTAGCCGGCCACGATGCGGGAGGGCAATTGGCCAATTGCCTCGCGTTCATCGCGCGGGACCGTGGCGACGTACGAATTTCAGCGCAGGCGCTGTTCGGGCCGATGCTCGATCCGAGTCTCACGCGCCTTGGCGACGAGAAGCGTCTCGGCTCGGACATCACGGCGAAAGAGTGCGCGGCGTGTTATCGCGCGTATCTGCCGCAAGCGTCGCAGCGTATGCATCCGTACGCCGCGCCGCTCGAATCGTCGCGCCTCGCAGGCCTGCCGGCCACGCTGATCGCGACGGCGCAAAACGACGTGCTGCATGTGGAAGCGGAGAAATATGCCAGCAGCCTGATCGATGCCGGTGTGCTGACCCAGGTGGTCCGCTATCCGAGCGTGTCGCATGCCGCGCTGGCCGATCATCCGCCCGCCCTGCAGGAAGCAGTGCGATTTTTTCAGTGGCGCTTCGATGCACGCGCCCATCGCTGAAATAGAAATAAGCAAAACTTTAATCAACGATCTCGGGAGCTACACATGACTATCCTTCCTCTTTCCCGTCGCCGTGTGGCGATTGCCGCACTTGCCGTCATCGTCGTGGCCGGGCTGGGCACGTTCGGCGCGATTCGCGTGGACGCGAGCTCGCCCGCCGCGCCGACCATCGTGCCGGAAGTCGATGTGGCCACGGTGGTGCAAAAAACGATCACCGATTGGCAGAGCTACTCGGGCCGTCTCGAAGCCGTCGAGAAAGTGGACGTGCGTTCGCAGGTGCCGGGCACCATCGTGTCGGTCAACTTCAAGGACGGCGCGCTCGTGAAGAAGGGCGACACGCTGTTCGTGATCGACCCGCGTCCGTATGCGGCCGAGGTGGACCGCGCCGAAGCGCAACTCGCCGCCGCGCAGGCGCGCACGGGCTACACGCAAAGCGATTGGGAGCGCGCGCAACGCCTGATCGCCGACAACGCGATCGCCAAGCGCGACTACGACGAGAAGCAGAACGCCGCGCGTGAGGCGAGCGCCAACCTGAAGGCCGCGCAAGCCGCGCTCGAAACCGCCCGCATCAATCTTGGCTACACGAAGATTGTCGCGCCGGTTTCGGGCCGTGTGTCGCGTGCGGAAATCACCGTGGGCAACGTGATCTCGGCGGGCGCGACGGCTGCGCCGCTGACCACGCTGGTGTCGGTGTCGCCGATCTACGCATCGTTCGACGCGGACGAACAAACGTATCTGCAATACCTGAGCCGCGCGAAAGACGGCGGCAAGGTGCCGGTGGAACTCGGTCTCGCGGACGAAAGCGGCTACTCGCGCAGCGGCGTGATCGAGTCGGTGGACAACCGGCTCGACACGTCGTCGGGCACGATCCGCGTGCGCGCGCGTTTCGATAACCAGGACGGCGCACTGATTCCAGGTCTCTATGCACGCGTGAAAGTGGGCGGCAGCGAGCCGCATCCGGCACTGTTGATCGACGACGCCGCGGTGGGCACCGACCAGGACAAGAAGTTCGTGCTGGTGGTCGATCAGGGCAATCACGTCGTATATCGCTCGATCGATGTGGGCGGCATGCAGGGCAATCTGCGCGTGGTGAAGGGCGGCCTGAAAGCCACTGACCGGATCGTCGTGAACGGCATACAGCGCGTGCGTCCCGGTGACGCGGTGCGCGCGCACATGGTGCCGATGACAACGGATGACGATCCCAACAGCGCACCGCTCGCACAGAAGCAAACGCAACCGCAGTCGCCAGCGCAATCGCAGGCCCAAACGCAGACGCGCACCAAAGCGGACAAGAATTCGTGAGCCTCGCGCGCCGCGGCCCGATTGCGCGGCGCTTGCTCCAACGTTAAGAGCTTCCCATGAACATATCCAAATTCTTCATCGATCGACCGATCTTTGCCGGCGTGCTGTCGGTACTGATCCTGCTGGCGGGCATTATTTCGCTCTTCAAGCTGCCGATCTCGGAGTATCCGGAAGTCGTGCCGCCTTCAGTGGTGGTGCACGCGCAGTATCCGGGTGCCAATCCGAAAGTGATCGCCGAAGCTGTCGCTTCGCCGCTCGAAGAGCAGATCAACGGCGTCGAGAACATGCTGTACATGCAGTCGCAAGCGAATAGCGACGGCAATCTCACGCTCACGGTGACCTTCAAGCTCGGCACCAATCCGGACCTCGCGACGCAGCTCGTGCAGAACCGCGTCAATCAGGCGCTGCCGCGTCTGCCGGAAGACGTGCAACGCCTTGGCGTCACGACGATCAAGAGCTCGCCCACGCTGACCATGGTGGTGCATCTGATCTCGCCGAACAATCGCTACGACATGACGTATCTGCGCAATTACGCGCTGCTGAACGTCAAGGACCGGCTCGCGCGGATTCAGGGTGTCGGCGAAGTGCAGTTGTGGGGTTCGGGCGACTACGCGATGCGCGTCTGGCTCGATCCGCAGAAAGTGTCGCAACGCGGCCTGACGGCGACCGAGGTGGTCAACGCGATCCGCGAGCAGAACATTCAGGTGGCAGCCGGTGTGATCGGCGCATCGCCTTCGGTGCCGGGCACGCAATTGCAGTTGTCGGTGAATGCGCGTGGCCGTCTGAGGACTGAGGGCGAATTCGGCGACATCATCGTCAAGACCACGCCGGACGGCGGCGTGACTTACCTGAAGGATATTGCGCGGATCGAACTCGCGGCTTCGGAATACGGTCTGCGTTCGCTGCTCGACAACAAGCCGGCGGTGGCGCTCGCCATCAACCAGGCGCCGGGCGCAAACTCGCTCGCGATTTCCGATCAGGTGCGTTCCGCGATGAAGGAACTCGCGGAAGATATGCCGGCGGGCGTCGAATACAAGATCGTCTACGACCCGACGCAGTTCGTCCGCTCGAGTATCGAGGCGGTCGTGCATACGCTGCTCGAAGCGATCGCGCTGGTGGTGATCGTCGTGATCGTGTTCCTGCAGACGTGGCGTGCTTCGATCATTCCGTTGATCGCGGTGCCGGTATCGATTGTCGGGACGTTCTCGTTGCTGCTCGCGTTCGGCTTCTCGATCAACGCCTTGTCATTGTTCGGCATGGTGCTCGCCATCGGGATCGTGGTGGACGATGCGATCGTGGTGGTGGAGAACGTCGAGCGGAACATCGAAAACGGGCTGAGTGCGCGCGACGCGACCTATAAGGCCATGCAGGAAGTGAGCGGGCCGATTATCGCTATCGCGTTGACGCTCGTCGCCGTGTTCGTGCCGCTCGCGTTCATGACTGGTTTGACGGGCCAGTTCTACAAGCAGTTTGCAATGACCATCGCGATCTCGACGGTGATCTCGGCGTTCAACTCGCTGACCCTGTCGCCGGCGTTGTCCGCGATGCTGTTGCGCAGCCACGGCGCAAAGGAAGACTTCCTGACGCGTGTGATGAATCGCGTGCTGGGTGGTTTCTTCAGGCGTTTCAACAAGGTCTTTCATCGCGGTTCGACGGAGTACGGCCGCGGCGTGACCGGCGTGCTGCGCCGTAAGGGCGCGATGCTGGTGGTCTACGCGATTCTGCTGGGCGCGACCGTGCTGATCTCGCGTGTGGTGCCGGGCGGCTTCGTGCCGGCGCAGGACAAGGAGTACCTGATCGCCTTCGCGCAATTGCCGAACGGTGCGTCGCTGGATCGCACGGAGAAGGTGATTCGCGACATGAGCTCGATTGCGCTGAAGCAGCCGGGCGTGGAGAGCGCGGTGGCGTTTCCGGGACTGTCGGTTAACGGCTTCACGAACAGCTCCAGCGCGGGCATCGTGTTCGTCACGCTCAAGCCGTTCAAAGATCGCGGCAACAAGAAACTGTCGGCCGGTGCGATTGCCGGTGCGCTGAATCAACAATACGGTGCGATCAAGGATTCGTTCGTCGCGGTGTTCCCGCCGCCACCCGTGCTTGGTCTCGGCACGCTCGGCGGCTTCAAGATGCAGTTGGAGGATCACGGCGCGCTCGGTTACGCGGAACTGAACAAGGCAGCGGAGGCGTTCGTGAAGAAGGCCGCGCAGACGCCTGAACTCGGCCCGACCTTCTCGAGCTATCAGATCAACGTGCCGCAATTGAATGTGGACCTCGACCGTGTGAAGGCCAAGCAGCTCGGCGTGCCGGTCACGGACGTGTTCAACACGATGCAGATCTATCTCGGCTCGCTGTATGTGAACGACTTCAACCGCTTTGGGCGCGTGTATCAGGTGCGAGTGCAGGCGGACGCGCCGTTCCGTCAACGCGCCGACGACATCCTGCAACTGAAGACGCGCAACGCCGCGGGCGACATGGTGCCGCTCTCTTCGCTGGTGACGGTAACGCCAACGTTCGGTCCGGAAATGGTGGTGCGTTACAACGGCTATACGGCTGCCGACATCAACGGTGGGCCTGCGCCGGGCTTCTCGTCGGGTCAAGCGCAAGCCGCGGCCGAACGCGTGGCGGCGGAAGTTCTGCCGCACGGTGTGAAGCTCGAATGGACCGACTTGACGTATCAGCAGATTCTGGCCGGCAATGCGGGCTTGTGGGTGTTCCCGATCAGCGTGCTGCTCGTGTTCCTCGTGCTCGCGGCACTGTATGAAAGCCTGACGCTGCCGCTCGCGGTGATTCTGATCGTGCCGATGAGCGTGCTGTCCGCGCTGACCGGCGTGTGGCTCACTGGCGGCGACAACAACATCTTCACGCAGATCGGTTTGATGGTGCTGGTGGGCTTGTCCGCGAAGAACGCGATTCTGATCGTCGAGTTCGCTCGCGAACTGGAGCATGACGGGCATACGCCGCTGTCGGCGGCGATCGAGGCGAGCCGCTTGCGTTTGCGGCCGATTCTGATGACGTCGATCGCATTCATCATGGGCGTGGTGCCGCTGGTGCTGTCGAGCGGAGCCGGTTCGGAGATGCGTCATGCGATGGGTATCGCGGTGTTCTTCGGCATGCTCGGCGTCACGCTGTTCGGTCTGATGCTGACCCCTGTGTTCTATGTGGTGCTGCGTACGCTGGCGGGCGGAACGATTCACGTCGCGCAGAAAGATTCGCCGCACTATGGCGCGCCGGTGACGGACGCTTGAGGAGAAAATAATAATGAAACGCTTTGAATCTTTGAGAGGGTGGGGCCGGGCGGCTGCCAGCGGTTTGCTGGTCGCGTTGCTCGCCGCCTGCTCGTTGGAACCCACGTATAAGCGGCCGGAGGTGGATGCGCCGGCTGCGTTCAAGGAAGCGCCGGCGGCGTCGGCCACGTCGGCTGCTTCTGCGCCCTCGGCTGCGTCGGGTGTATCGGCGCAGGACAACGGCACGTGGAAGCAGGCCCAGCCCGCCGACGACGCGCATCGCGGCGAATGGTGGACGATTTTCGGCGACCCGCAACTCAATGCACTTGAGGAGCAGGCCTCGGCCGCGAATCAGGACCTGAAGGCGGCGGCAGCGCGCGTACAGCAGGCGCGTGCAGTGACGCAGGCCGCGAAGTCGGACTGGTTCCCGAAGCTCGATGCGGGCTTCGGCCCGACGCGCGAGCGTGCTTCCGCGGCGTCGCAATTTCAGCCGGATAGCGTGGGTGGCACCACTGGCACCATCTGGCGCGCGCAAACCACTGCGTCCTACGAAGCGGATCTGTTCGGGCGGGTCGGCTCCAACGTGAACGCGTCGCGTTCGGACGAACAGCAAAGCGAAGCGCTGTTCCGTTCGGTGCAATTGTCCTTGCAGGCAGACGTTGCGCAGAACTACTTCCAGTTGCGCGAGCTCGATACGGATCAGGACTTGTACCGTCGTACTGTGGCGTTGCGCGAGGACACGCTGAAGCTGGTCGAACGGCGCTTCAAGGAAGGCGATATCGGCGAACTGGATGTATCGCGGGCCCGCAACGAATTGGCGAGCGCGCGTGCGGACGCCGTGGGCGTGGCGCGTCAACGCGCGGCGTCGGAGCATAGTCTCGCGATTCTGCTCGGCAAGCCGCCGGCGGATTTCTCGTTCGCGGAAGCGCCGCTGGTTCCGGTCACGGTGCGCGTGCCGCCGGGCTTGCCTTCGGATCTGCTGGAACGCCGGCCGGATATTTCGGCGGCGGAGCGCGCGATGCAGGCGGCGAATGCGCGTGTCGGCCTCGCAAAGTCGGCGTTCTTCCCGAAACTCGATATCACCGGCGGCGCCGGCTTCGAATCGGCGACGCTCGGCGATCTGTTCAAGTGGTCGAGCCGTGCGTTTATTCTCGGGCCGTTCGCCGGCACGGCGTTGACGCTGCCGTTGTTCGACGGCGGCCGCCGCAAGGCGAACCTCGCGCAAGCCCGTTCGAAGTATGACGAGGACGTGGCGCAGTATCGTCAGCAGGTGCTGGTGGCGTTCCGTGAGGTGGAGGACAACCTGTCCGATTTGCGTTTGCTCGATGACCAGATGCGCGAGCAGAACGATGCGGTTCAGGCTTCGCAACGGGCGGCGCATCTGTCGCGCACGCAGTACACGGAGGGTGCGGTCAGCTACCTGGACGTGATCGACGGCGAGCGGCAGGTGCTGACCTCGCAATTGCAGGCGAGCCATCTGTCGGGCACGCAGGCGGTGGCGACCGTCAATCTGATTCGCGCGTTGGGCGGTGGCTGGGGTGATGTGAAAGCGGCGGATACGGCGGTGGGCGCTGTTGCGCCGGCATCCGCGCCGGTGACGGCGGCCGCTGCCGTGCAACAGGTGGCGAAGCAATAACTCGTCGAATCACGGACGAGTGGCAGACGCCGGGTCGCGCGAAAGTGCGGCCCGGCGTTTTTTGTCCAAATCATTTTTCCCGCTTTCCTTCCAAAAATCCCTTCGTAGACCGCCGCTTTGTCGCCCACTATGATGAGTCGCACCTCATCTGGAGAGAGGCGATGACCTGTCCGACCTTCCGCTGTCCGCGCTGACCGCATTGCGCGTCCTGTCGCTGCCACGCGCGGTTTAAGCCGCACGTTGCGAACTTTCCGTTGCCCGACCTATCCGGCAAGCCTGATTTGTCTCAGAGCTAATCCCTTTGTAGGCGCCTCAAAGCATGCCATCGGATCGGCTCGCCTTGAATCAAACCACGCCCGAAACTGACGAGTTCACCATGCGCATTTTTCTGTCTAACTTGCAGCGCTTTTTCCACACGCCGGCATTCTCGCTCATCAGCGCGTTCGGTCTCGCGCTCGCGTTGCAGGCCACGCCCGCTTCAGCGGCCGACTCGCCCACGCTGAAAATCGGCACCGCAACCAGCCCGCAAATCGAAGCGCTCAAAATCGCCGCGCGCGAAGCGAAAGAGCAGGGCCTCGACGTGAAGATCATCGAGTTCACGGACTGGAATACGCCGAACGCGGCGCTCGCCAACAAGGACATCGACGTCAACTACTTCCAGCACATTCCGTTTCTCGAGAATGCGAAGAAGCAGGGCGGCTATAACTTCGTCGCAATCGCGCCGGGCACGATCATGAAGATCGGTCTGTACTCGAAGAAGATCAAACGCTTCGACGAATTGAAAGACGGCGCCACGGTCGCGATTGCCAACGACCCGGTCAACGGCGGACGCGGCCTGCTGTTGCTGCAGCGCGCCGGTCTCATCAAGCTGAAGCCGGGCATCGACTATCGCGCGACGACGCTCGACATCATCGACAACCCGAAGCATCTGAAGATCGTACAGCTGGAAGCATCGCAACTGGCGCGTTCGCTCGACGACGTCGATCTCGCACAGGGTTATCCGAGTTTCATCAAGCTCGCCGGCACCACCGATCCGAATAGCGCGCTGCTGTTCGACGGCCTGGAAAACAAAAACTACGCGATTCAATGGGTCGTGCGTCCGGAAAGCGCGAACGATCCGCGTATCCGCAAGTTCATCGCGATCTATCAGCATTCGCCGGCAGTGCGCGCCGCGCTCGATAAAGCCTTCGGCAATCTCTACGCTGTCGCGTGGTAAGCCGCGCGCTTGGCCGAAACCGCAAAGCCCAAGGAGCCGCACGATGGCGAAGAAAAAAATCCTGCTGAATGCGTTCAACATGAATGCGGTCGGCCACATCAATCACGGATTGTGGACGCACCCGCGCGACCGTTCGGCGCATTACACCGACCTCGACTATTGGACGAGTCTTGCGCAAACGCTGGAGCGCGGCAAGTTCGACGGGATCTTTCTCGCGGATATCGTCGGCGTGTACGACGTTTATCAAGGCGGCCCGGAAACGCCGCTGCGCGAATCGGTGCAGATTCCGATCAACGATCCGTCGCTGATCGTGCCCGCCATGGCGCACGTGACCAGACACATCGGCTTCGGCGTCACGTCGAATCTGACTTACGAACCGCCGTATCTGTTCGCGCGGCGCATGTCGACGCTCGATCATTTGACCAAAGGCCGGGTGGGCTGGAACATCGTGACGGGCTATCTGGACAGCGCGGCGCGCGGCATGGGCCTCGCGCAGCAGATCAGCCACGACGACCGCTACGACCGCGCCGACGATTACATGGACGTGGTTTACAAGCTGTGGGAGCAGAGCTGGGAAGACGACGCGGTGGTGCGCGACCGCGCGGCGCGCATCTTCTCGCATCCGGACAAGGTGCATCGCGTGAAGCACGACGGTCCGTACTATTCGATCGACGCGATTCATCTCAGCGAGCCGTCGCCGCAACGCACACCGGTGTTGTACCAGGCGGGATCGTCCAGCCGTGGTGTCGATTTTGCGGCACGTCACGCGGAGTGCGTGTTTGTCGGCGGGCAGAACAAGCAACTGACGCGCTCGATTGTCGACGACATCCGCGCGCGCGCGGTGAGCTTTGGCCGCGCGCCGGACGACATCAAGATCTTCGCGGGCATCACCGTTGTAGTCGGCGAAACCGAACGGGCCGCGCAGGAGAAATTCGAGGAATACCGCCGTTATGCGAGCGCCGAAGGCGGCATCGCGCATTTCTCCAGTTCGACCGGCATCGACTTCTCGCAATACGAATTGGACGAACCGATCTCCTACGTGAAGACCGAGTCGATGCAATCGGCCGTCGAGGCGATTTCGAAGAAGAGCGTGAGCGGTGTGTGGACCAAACGCAAAGTGCTCGAACAAATGACGCTCGGCGGCCGCGCGAAGCCAGTGGTGGGATCGCCGCAGCAGATCGCGGACGAACTGGTGTCGTGGATCGAGGAAGCGGGCGTCGACGGCTTCAATCTGACGCGCACGGTGATGCCCGAGTCGTTCGAAGACTTTGTGGATCTGGTGGTGCCGGAATTGCAGAATCGCGGCGTCTATAAGGAAGATTACGATCCCGCACCGACGCTGCGGGAGAAACTGTTCGGCGGAGGGCGTGCCCGGCTGCCGGAGGTGCATGCGGGCGCGCAGCATCGCCGGCGCGTGCGAGCCGCTGCAGAAGCGTAGGAGAGCAACTAAACCATGACCAATCTTCTCGACGTGCCGCAATTCATCGAAGACGCGCCGTCTCTCGCCGTCAATCCTGATTCGCATGCAACGGCGACGCAACCCGCCGTGATATTCGACAACGTCGGCAAAGTGTTCGCCGACGCCCGCGGCGTGTCGACCGCGGCGCTCGCCAACGTCACGTTGAATGTGGCGCGTGGTGAAGTGTTCGGCATTATCGGCCGCAGCGGCGCCGGCAAGTCGACGCTGTTGCGGCTCGTCAACGGTCTGGAAAAGCCGAGTTCGGGCGCGGTGCGCGTGAATGGCGAGAGCGTCGGCGAACTCGACGAGCGCGGACTCGTGGCATTGCGCCGGCGCATCGGCATGGTGTTTCAGCACTTCAATCTGCTTTCGGCGAAGACGGTACGCGAGAACATTGCGTTGCCGCTGAAAATCGCTGGCGTGCCGAAAGCGGCGATCGACAAGAAAGTCGATGCGCTACTGGAATTAGTGGGCCTGTCCGCCAAACGCGACGCGTATCCGGCGAGCTTGTCCGGCGGCCAGAAACAGCGCGTCGGCATTGCGCGCGCGTTGGTCACCGACCCGGATATTCTGCTCTGCGACGAAGCGACCTCTGCTTTGGATCCCGAAACGACGCAAGCCATTCTCGCGTTGCTGCGCGATATCAATCAGCGACTGAATCTGACCATCGTATTGATCACGCACGAAATGCGGGTGATTCGCGAGGTCTGCGATACGGTTGCGGTGATCGAGCGCGGCGAAGTGGTGGAGAACGGTCCCGTTTGGCGCGTGTTCGGCGATCCGCAACATGAGGCGACGCGCGCGTTGTTGCGCACGTTGGTGCATGACTTGCCGATTGATCTCGCGCAACGAATCAAGCCGCTGAACGACATCGCGCAAGCGCACGCGCGGATTTTGCTGGACGTGCGTTTCACCGGCGTCGATGCGCGCGAGCCCGATCTCGGCGGCCTTGCGTCGGCGTTGAGTGTCGATGGCGGCCGCGTGAATTTCGTGCATGGCGGCATCGACCGGATTCAGGGGCATGCGCAAGGGCGCCTCGTGGTGTCGGCGCAACTACGCGCGGACGATGGCAGCACGGTGCAGAAGCAGATCGCGGCGCTGCTCGACAGCGCGCGCCGCTATGCCAATCATGTCGAGGTATTGGGCTATGTCTGAGTTGTGGCTCTCCGAACTCGCCGATGCAATTCGCGACACCGTCGTCATGGTCGGCGTGTCCGCATTGTTCGCGGCGCTCATCGGCATTCCTCTGGCGCTGGTGCTCGTCACGACGACACGCGGCGGCATCTTCGAGAAGCGCGCGGTGAACAACACGCTCGGTGCGCTCGTCAACGCGTTCCGTTCCACGCCCTTCATCATTCTGCTGGTTGCGTTGCTGCCGCTAACGCGTTTGCTGATCGGCACGACGATCGGCGTATGGGCCGCGATCGTGCCGCTCAGCATCGCGGCGATTCCGTTTTTTGCGCGTGTGGCCGAAGTGAGCCTGCGCGAAGTAGACCACGGTTTGATCGAAGCCGCGCAGGCCATGGGCGCGCAGCGCCGTCACATCATCCGGCATGTGCTGCTGCCCGAGGCGCTGCCGGGCATTCTCGGCGGCTTCACGATTACCGTGGTGGCGATGATCGGTTCCTCGGCGATGGCGGGAGCTGTCGGCGCGGGCGGCCTTGGCGATCTGGCGATCCGTTACGGCTATCAGCGCTTCGACACGACTGTGATGGTGACGGTGATCGTGCTGCTGATCGCGATCGTCACGACGGTGCAGTTCGTCGGCGACCGGTTCGTGCGGCGGCTTGCGCAGCGGGTGTGATCGCACTAACCGTGAGGCCGCTATTTGCATGAAGAATACTGCTCACATTTGCCGCGCGCGGATCGCCGCCTATCATGCTAGCTACGGCATCGAGCGTAGCCATAGGCGCTCGTCCGGCGCCGCTCGCCGAACCATTCTTCAAGTGGAAACTGCATGAACGATCCTCGTCATGCCGATGCGTTGCAAACGCCTCGGGCATTCGCTGCGTCCGAAGTGCGCGATCTCGCAGGTTTGCTCGACGCGTTGCGCGCCAGCGCCGCGCAGCGCGATATCGACGGCGGCCACGCAGCGCGGGAAAAACAGTGGATCGCCGACGCGGGCCTGCTCACGCTCGCGGTGCCGCGCGAATTCGGCGGCCTTGGCGCGCGCTGGCCCGACATCTACGAGACGATTCGCAAGATCGCGCAGGTGGACAGCGCGCTCGCGCATTTGCTGGGCTTCACCTGCCTGCAGGTGGTCAGCGTCAATGTATGGGGCAATCCGGAACAACGTGCCCGCTATCTGAGCGGCACCGTCGAAGGACGATGGTGGTGGGGCAACGCCGTCAATCCGCTCGACACGCGGCTCGTTGCAAGCGCAACCGATGACGGCGGCTACCTGCTCGACGGCCAGAAGGGCTTCTGCTCCGGCACACGCGGCTCGCAGATGATGACGGTCTCCGCGCACGATCCGCTCAGCGGCAAACCGGTCTTCGGCGTCGTGCCGACGACGCGTGCAGGCATCACCGTTCACGAAGACTGGAACCCGATCGGCCAGCGGCAGACCGACAGCGGCAGCGTGTCCTTCACGCGGGTCAAGATCGAACCGCATGAAGTGATGGTGCGGCCTGACACGCCGCATGCAAGTTTGCGCACGCTGATCTCGCAACAGGTGCTGACCAATCTGTTCGTGGGCATTGCCCAAGGCGCGCTCGACGAAGCGCGTGCCTACGTCACGCGGAACGGCAAGGCGTGGATCTATTCCGGCGTCGACAAGGCCACCGACGATCCCTACCTGATCCAGCGTTTCGGCGAAATGCGCCTGCAGGCGGTGAGCGCCGAAGCGCTGGCGACGCGTGCGGCCTGGCTGCTGGAAGACGCGTGGCAACAAGGTCCGGCGCTTACCGCGGAGGCCCGCGCGCAGGTTGCGCTCGCCACGTCGGAGGCGAAGATCGTCGCGCATCGCGCCGCGCTCGACGTCAGCGAAAAACTGTTCGACGCCTGTGGCGCCCGCGCGACGCACGCGCCGCTCGCGCTCGACCGTTTCTGGCGCAATGCCCGCGTGCATACGCTGCATGATCCGCTCGACTATCGCGTGCGCGACGTCGGCCGATACGCGCTCACTGGCGCGTTGCCGGAAGTTTCTTTGTACACTTGAGGCGGCTCGCGGCGGCCGGCACGAGCCGCCGCGTTTTATCCCCTTCAAGAGATTTCCGGATTGCAGTTCAAACTACCGACCACCGCAACGGCGCCGTTTTGCCCGTCCGAAGTTCAAGGCTCCGTGGCCGTCTCGCCGGCCGCGCCTTTCTGGAAGAAGATCCTGCAATTCGCGGGCCCCGGCCTGCTCATCTCGATCGGCTATATGGACCCGGGCAACTGGGCCACCGACATCGAAGCCGGATCGCGCTACGGCTACAGCCTGCTGTTCGTCGTCATGCTGTCGAGTCTTGCGGCGATGGCGTTGCAATGCCTGAGCATGCGCCTCGGCATCGCGACCGGACGCGATCTCGCGGCGTTGTCGAGAGATCGGTATTCGCCGGGTGTGGCGCGCTTTCAGTGGCTGCTCGCGGAGCTTTCGATCGTGGCCTGCGATCTGGCCGAAGTGCTGGGCGGCGCGCTCGCCTTCCATCTGCTGTTCAAATGTTCGCTGACTACCGGCGTCCTGCTGACTGCGTTCGATACGCTGATCGTGCTCGGCCTGAAGGGCAAGAATTTCCGCGATCTCGAAGCGATCATGCTCGGCTTGATCGCGACCATCGGCGTGGGATACATCATCGAGCTCGCGCTGGTGCAGCCGCATTGGCCGTCGGTCGCGCAGGGGCTGATTCCGTCGTGGCAGGCTTTGAGCTCGCGCGAACCCATGTATCTGGCGATCGGCATTCTCGGCGCGACGGTCATGCCGCACAACCTTTATCTGCATTCGTCGATCGTGCAGACGCGCGCGGTGAAGCGCGACCCCGCCAGCATCCGCTCGGCGATCGGCATGTCGCGCATCGATACGATCGGCTCGCTGGTGTTCGCGCTATTGATCAACATGGCGATCCTGATTCTTGCCGCCGCGGCGTTTCATGCCACCGGCCATAATCAGGTCACCGAAATCGAAGACGCTTACAAGCTGCTCGCGCCGATCGTCGGCACCGGTTTCGCGGCGGTGTTGTTCGCGGTGACCCTGCTCGCCTCGGGACAAAGCTCGACCTTCACCGGCACCGTGGCGGGGCAGGTCATCATGGAAGGTTTCCTGAAGCTGAAGATTCCATGCTGGCAGCGGCGCTTCATCACTCGGACGCTGGCCTTGATCCCCGCGCTGATCGGCGTGCAGATGATGGGCAACGGTGCGGTCGGCAAGTTACTGGTCGCAAGCCAGGTCGTGCTGAGCCTGCAACTGCCGTTCGCGCTTTATCCGCTGATTCGCATGACCAGCGATCGTACATTGATGGGTGAATTCGCCAACACGCTGCTGACGCGGTTCGTTTCGTGGACGCTGTTCGTGGTGATCAGCGCGGCGAACCTGTGGCTGGTGCTGCAGACGGTGGGACTGGCCGGCTGATGTGGCTTTTCGCCGTGTGCCTTTTCCAGGCAGCGGCGCGAATGGGACGAAAAAAAGTCCGCTCGGAGGCGGACTTTCTAATCAAGGCTTCGGTTCGAATTGGGCTGGACCTGCCCTCATCGAGTCAGCGGCGCTTTACTCAGGCAGCTTGCGCGATCTGCGCTGCTTCAAGCGCTTCCTGGCGGGCGGCCGCGGCTTTCTTGGTCTTGCCGGCACGCGACGGCGGCTGGCAGGCGCCACACACCACGTTGTGCTGCAGATCGTGTTTGTGCGCCACGAACTTGCCGGTGCAACGGCAGCATTTGGTCAATTGCAGAATGTCGGCGTCGAAGAAACGCACCAGCGTCCACGCACGCGTCAAGTCCAGCACGGGTTCGGTTTCGCTGTGCTGGCAATGTTCCAGATACAGCCGATACCCTTTGGTCAGCGCATCCAGATGCGAGCAGCGCGCTTCGTTCTTCAGAAACAGGTACGTGTTGTAGAACAGCGACGCGTGGATGTTCGCGAGCCACGTCATGTACCAGTCCGCCGAAAAGGGCAGCATGCCCTTGGGTGGCGACACACCCTTGACCTCGCGATACAGGCGGATCATGCGGTCGCGCGAGAGCGTCAATTCACTCTCCAGCACTTGCATGCGTGCGCCCAGTTCGATCAGTGCAATGGCGCGGAATACTTCCTGTGCGTCTTCCGTCAGGCTACGCTTGAGCATCGCAGTCACCTCGATTAAGCGAACTGTTCAGCCGGCTGGCCTGCAAGCAGGATCGCCGCGTGAGTCGGTGCCACTGCGGTGTGCTTCGTCGTTTGCGTCAACGCCGACAACATCGAGTGGTCGTTGAAGCGGAAGAAGCACAAAAGCTGATCGGAAGCAGCCAGCTTGACGATCTGCGCGAGCGACAGTCCGGCAAGCAAATCAGCCAGTTCCGACGACAGTCCCAGCCGGAACATGCCGACCGGTTTGTCCTCACGCAACATGCGTTGCGCAAGCATGATGTAAGACAAGTTAATCTCGCGGATAGAATCCAGCGTCTCGCTGCTACGGTCCATTTCTGTTTTTTCCGAAGCCCCGAATTACTATGTCGGCATTTTTTGCCGTTATGTCTTTTGTGCCTCGCCGGAAACGTTGTCCTCCGGCTACGGGTCACCACCTGATACAGACAGCGACCTTTTGATACATCGCGTTACATTTCGTAACAGCTTGGGACGAATTGTATGAAGGGTAAAACAAGAAATCAATCCCTTCTCAAAAAAATATCTCAAAAAGATACATCAAATTTCGGTAACTCTTTCACGGTCCTGTAATAGACGATGCGACGTGGATTTTCCGCTATCAGAGGCGTTTGTCTGATCCATGGAAACCCTTGTATCACAGGCGTTTGGCTGGTTTGTCTGAGGAAGGTGAGCGGGCCGGTTGCGAATCGGTAATTCCCGCTCGACTCAGAAAGGAAACAGAAAGCGTGCACGATATAGAGTAATAAATACCGTTATAAAGTGCTGCAATGGGGACACAGCAGAGGTGTAACAGGTTGGTGCGGCCCCGGTTACAAACCAGGCCACATTTGTAACGTCTTACGTAACATCTAGCAGCCGGCGGATCGAACGCGTTCGACATCCAGACCGAAGGCAGGCCGCAGGCGTGTGCCCAGCACATTTCCGGCGAAAGCAGCGGCCAGCCACAGCCAGCCGTGCAAGCTGCCTGATACGATGCCGCTGAAGTAGGCGCCGATGTTACAACCGTAGGCCAGGCGGGCTCCGTAGCCAAGCATCAGGCCACCGATCACTGCCGCGATCAGCGAGCGGGCAGGCACTTTCCACACGGGCGCGTAACGTCCGGCCAGCGCGGCGGCTGACATTGCGCCGAGGATGATGCCGATATCCATCACCGAGGTGACGTCATGTGTAACAGGGGCGGCGAGGGAGTTCGCATTGGCGTGAGCGGCCCAATACGGCCAATCGGCCACGTCCATGCCGAGCGCGGCAAAGAGCTTGGCGCCCCAGAGCGCGAACGCGGACGTCACGCCCCACGGACGCCCCGAGAGCACCAGTGTCGCGAAGTTAAGCAGAGCCAGCGCGATCGCGCCGACGAACAGCGGCCACGGACCATGCAACCACGGCGACGTGTGCGGCCGGCGCGGCGGCTCGTTGACCAGTTGGCCGTGACGGCGCCATTCGATCAGAACGGTGAGCGCCGCGATGGCGGCGAACACCAGCAGGTTCAGCGCGATGGCCCAGCCCGCGCCGAACGCGGTCACCAGCGAGAGCGGTTTGAGCGACGGCAAGGCGGTCCAGAACGGCATGTGCGCGGTCGCCACGACCGAGCCGATGACGAACGCCGCCAGCGTAACGATCATGCGGGTGCTGCCGCCACCCACGGTGTACAACGTGCCGGACGCACAGCCACCGCCCAATTGCATGCCGATGCCGAACATGAAGGCCCCGACCAGAACTGACGTGCCCGCCGGCGCGACAAGTCCGACCACCGGATGACCGAACAGCGTACCGGCTTGTAGTGCCGGGAAGAAGAGCAACACGCCGAGCGCGAGCATCAGCATCTGGGCGCGCAGGCCGGCGCCGCGGCCGTCGGCGATAAAAACCCGCCATGCCGAAGTGAAGCCGAACGCCGCGTGATACAGCGACATGCCGAGCAGCGCGCCGACGAGGTAGAGCGCGGCCTGGCGGCCGCTGACAGTCTGCGCCAGATAAACCGCGCCGAGCGCGATCAGAACGAGCGCGGCGCCGAGCGGTTTCGGATTGGTATCGAAACGGCGCGGCACGCGCGGATGCGAAGTGGAGAGGTCGGACATATGTGAGTTGACTGACAAGCGATGGGTCGAGACCAGCCCGAGGGCGGTTGGAGAACCGTTGTCGGGGCCGGTGTGGCGACAAGGCAGTCAAAAAGTAGCACGGATCGCGTGCTGCGGCAGGGCGGCCGAACGAGGGTGACGGGGCGCGACGCTCGCCGCCAGTATCTATTAGATAAACAGCGCCATTAGATCCGCATCATGAAACACGCCGCCGACATTCAGCGCGCCGACCTCGCAGCCAAATTTGCGGAAGCCGAGCGACTCATACAGTTTCCGCGCCGCTTCGTTACGGCTGCCGACGTGCAACTGGATTTGCCGCAAACCCTCCACGCGCGAGGCCCGCGCCAGTAATTCATTGAGCAGGGCTCGACCGACGCCCCGACCCGACGCTTCCGGCGCGACATACATGCCGATCAGGGCGGCTTTATGCTGCTGCTTGTCGCCTGGATTGCGGATCAGGCCGACCACGCCGATCAACGGCATTCCAGCCGATGCGTAAGCGCCGAGCAAAAAATCGCCTTGAGCCGCATGTAAGCCCTTCAGCATCGCGTCGTGTTGTGACGGACCTTTGGCGAGCGCTTCCTCGTAACTCTGGCCGAACGACTCCGGATGAGCCCTCAGTCCGCGCAGGCGAAGCTGGAAATGGTCGTCGCGGTCGTCGGGACCGAGTTGACGTACGAGTACGGCGTTGTCGTTCAAGTGCGTCTCTCCGCGTCAATCTGGCGAGTGAAAGGGCATGAGCTTAGCGCGGCAGTGTGCATCGTCTTCCGTCATCAGGCTACGGTTGGCGGCCCGCCTCGGTGCGCTGGCTCTCGCCGAATTCGCGCAGTGCGGCGGCAGTTTGCTGATCGGCTGGAAAGAACGCCTCGATGGCGAGCTCCGAGAGCGTCACGTCGACCGGTGTGCCGAAGACCGTGGTCGTGCTGAAAAACGACAGCGCGCCGATCGGCGTGCGTAGCCGCAACGGCACCGCGATCTGATTGACGGTGGCGTTGTCGTGCCCGGCCGCTTCCGCGTCCGGCGGCGCCGGATAGGCAGCCAGTTCGTCGCGCAACGCGCTCAGCGTGCTGTCGCCGCTCACGTCGATCTGTCGCTGCAGCCGAGCCAGAATGTGCTCGCGCCATGCGTGCCAATTGACGATCGACGCCGCGATGCCCTCCGGATGCAAGCTCAGGCGCAGCGCATTGACCGGCGGCTTTAGCAGTTCCGGACTGGCACCGGTTAGCAGAGGCGCGAGCGCGTTGTTCGCGGCAATGATGGTCCAGTGCCGGTCGATAGCGAGCGCCGGGTAGGGCTCGTGTCCTTTCAGCACCAACTCGACGGCCTCGCGCGCGGCGGCCAACTGCGGATCCGATAGCGCACGCTCGCGGAACAGCGGCGCATAACCGGCCGCGACCAGCAGTGCATTGCGTGCGCGCAGCGGTACGTCGAGCCGTTCGGCAAGATGCATGACCATTTCCCGGCTCGGCACCGCGCGACCCGATTCGACGAAGCTCAAATGCCGGGTCGAAATATCGGCTTCAGCTGCAAGCAGCAACTGGCTCATTCTTCGCCGCTGGCGCCATTCACGCAGCAGGTCGCCGACTGTGCGGCTGGCCGCCGATGCATGCGACGGGACGTTTTGCGCAAGAGAAAGTGTGTTCATGCCACCGATGATAGCCAAACCGCGCTAGCCATCCATTACCTGAGGGGTAATGGAATACCCCGGAATACCCCGGAATGCACCCGGCCAGGCCTACGAAACCCCGGAACATTCCTGACCGCCCAGCTTATCCAACCTGCTGACCGCCCTGTGAAGTCGCCACAAGCGGCAATGCGACTCAGGCCGCCGCTACGCCTTCCGGCACCACGTTGAGTTTGACGCCGAGCGCGCGCAGCAGCTTGAGCACCGTGTCCATACGCGGTTTGGATCCGGGTGCGAGTGTTTTGTAGAGGCTTTCGCGCCCGAGTCCGGCGTCTGCCGCAACCTTGGCGATGCCGCGCGCTTTGGCGATGTCGGCGATGGCGGCAAGCAGCACGTCGGCGTCGCCGTCTTCAAGCGCTGCGTTGAGATACTCGGCAATCGCTTCCTCGCTATCGAGGTAGTCCGACGCGTCGAACCGCGCGGTTTTGATTTTGCTCATGACAGTTCCTTTCTGATTGCTGCCCACATTGTTTTGGCATGCTTGATATCGGCCGGCTGGGTGGCCTTGACGCCACCACAGAGAAGCAGATACACCATGCGCCCTTCACGCGCGAAATAAACCCGATAGCCCGGGCCGCAGTCGATGCGCATCTCGGATACACCGTCCTCCAGCAATTTCACGTCGCCGAAATGCCCGCGTTCCGCACGCCGGATCCGCACGAGTATTTTTGCCCTCGCTCGTAAATCCGCGAGCGTTGCAAGCCATGCGTCGAATTGCTCGGTGCGGTTGACTTCGTACACAGGCGGTGAACCGATCTGCTGTGCAGTGTATCCTTGTGGATACGATCTTGCAAGTGTGAAAACCATATTAAAAAAGGCCCCCGTGTCCGTGATTGTCGAGTACGTCGTGTGCGGCGCGCCGGCGACGCGCGGCCCCATTCGCCACACGAGGTTAGCGGCTGCCAGCGTGGCTGACGACTCGGCCGGATGGCCAATCCGACGAACAACGAAGCGCGAGGATGCTTACCTGTCACGTAATCGACGCAGCGCGTCCGAGCCGTCAATCTTCACTCCGAGCCCGCCGCATACAACGAGTCTGCCGAGCGTAGTGCTCAGTGCTGCCAATCAAGGAGTCTGGAGATGAACGCGCATACCGATCTGATCGACCGTTATTTCGACGCATGGAACGAAACCGATGGCGTGCGCCGTCGCGAGTTGATCGCCGCGACATGGAGCGCCGGCGCCGACTATCGCGACCCGCTGCTGGCGGGCGCGGGCCACGCCGGCATCGACGCGATGATCCGCGCGGTGCACGAGCGCTTCCCGCATCACACGTTTCGCCGTACGGGCCAGATCGACGGCTTCGCTGACCCCGGCTGCGTTTCTCGTGGGAGCTGACCACGCCCGCGGGCGACGCGATCGTGAAGGGATCCGACTTCGGTGTGATCGATCCGCATGGACGCTTGCAGGCCGTCACCGGCTTCCTCGACCAGGTGCCCGACGGAGTCTGACCAAAAACTTTTTTACGGAGACGATCATGCACGAGCCCGCTGCCGCCACGGCTCCCCAATCGGCCATCACGTTGGCGCGCCTGGCGGGCGCACTCGACTCGCTGTCCAGCGCGGTGGCCGGCTTCGCGCTGCTCGCCGGAGCGCGCGCGTTCATGTTCATCGCGCTGCTGGGCTGGCGCGAGCCGGTGTTGGGCGGCGCGGGTCTCGTGCTGCTGGCAGTGGTCGGCTGGTTGCGCTGGCAGTGCGGTGAAGCCGTGACCGTGCCGGCCATGCAGCGCGTCCGCCCGACCGCCGGCTCCAACAACGCGACGTGCAGCCGCCTCGCGCCACTCTCGACGAATGCCCACGACGTTGCTTGCTACAATCGTCCGCTGGAATGCGATCGTCGCGCGGACACGCGTTCGCCGAGCCGGGCGCCCGCTGCTTCGGCCCGACCCGAGTGCGGGCATGAACCGGTCGTTTCGCGTGACCGCCCGCTTCGCGCGACCCGATAACCCACGTCCAAACCTCGGCGGTCAGCCGCCAACCGGACTACAAGGAGACACCGTGCTGAAGAATCTGGACCCGCTGCTGAATGCCGATATCCTGCATGCGCTGCGCGCGATGGGCCATGGCGACGAACTCGTCATCTGCGACGCCAATTTCCCCAGCGATTCGGTTGCGCGCGAGAGCGTGCTGGGCAAAGTGCTCCGCCTCGATGGCGTGAGCTCGCCGCGCGCGATTCGCGCGGTGCTGTCGGTGATGCCGCTGGACACCTTCATCGAGCACCCCGCGTCGCGCATGGAAGTGGTGGCCGAGCCGCACACCATTCCGGCCGTGCAGCGCGAGGCGCAGGCCGAGATCAACGCCGCGGAAGGGCGCGACGTGCCGTTCGCGTCGATTGAACGGTTTGCGTTTTATGAACGGGCGCGCAAAGCGTATTGCGTGATCGCGACCGGTGAAGAGCGCGGCTATGGTTGCTTCGTCTTCACCAAGGGCGTTCTGCTCGCGCCGGACGCGCCTCAGTCGTAACCTTCGCCAACTCCATTGCGGCGCGAAGCCATGAGCGCAACGCGCCGGCCGCCGCACGCGGATCTCGCGCACGTGCTAATTTTTCGTCTGGCCGCTGACGGCGGATCGAGCTGATCCGTCGCCGCGCATCGCCCTACATCACGGTGACGAAAACCATGAGCTTCTCGATAGACACGCTCGATCATCTCGTTCTGAACGTCGCCGACGTGGAAGTCAGCGCGGCGTGGTACGCACGTATGCTCGGCATGCGGCGCGCCGAGTTCGAGTCGCGCACCGGCACGCGGGTGGCGATGTTCTACGGCAATCAGAAGATCAATTTGCGCCCCGTGACCGCCGACACTGTCGGGTGGTTCACCGGCCGCGAACCGGTGCCCGGCAGCGCCGATCTGTGCTTCGTCACGACCACGAGCCCGGCCGAAGTCAAGGCGCATTGGCTCGCGCAAGGCGTCGAAATCGAGGCCGGTCCGGTGGAGCGCGACGGCGCGCGCGGCAAGATGACCTCGGTGTATTGCCGCGATCCGGACGGCAATCTGATCGAAGTCGCAACGTATCCTCACGTATAAGCACGGCGGCGATTGCGCCAGCGGCGCTCGCCGTGGCCGCTACCTGGAGGGCCGCATGGACGCTTTTCCATTCCCGGCATGCCGCGGGTTGCGTGCCGTTCATCCTGGTTCGTGCTAGGAAAAGGCGGGCAAACGCCCTGTCGTCCGGTGCAAAGTGGGGAACTGCGGGCTGCTGGCCGGGTCTGCTGCTTATTCATCTACTGGAGTGCCTCATGTCGCGTCCCGTCGATTCCGGCGTTATCCTCATCGCCCGTATTGCGCTTGCTGTGCTGTTTCTGTGGGGCGGTGTGATGAAGCTGCTGGGCTACGCGGGCTTTGTCGGCTACCTGCATTCGAAGGGCGTGCCGTTCGTGCAGATCGCCGCACCGATCGCAACGGCGGTCGAGGCGCTCGGCGGCCTGTTGCTGATCGTCGGCTTCAAGGTGCGGCCGCTCGCGCTGATCATGGCGGTGTACACGGTGGCGACCGCCGTTCTGGGCCACGATTTCTGGAATGTCACCGACGCCGCCTTGCAGCGCGACATGGTGATTCATTTCTGGAAGAACATCGGCATTGCCGGCGGTTTCCTGCTGCTGTTCGTGACGGGCGCGGGCCGTATCAGCATCGACGGTGCGCGAGCGCCGCGCAGCGGACTCGGGCTTTGACGCGGCGGTTGAGGTAGTCTGTGCGAGTCGCTTTCGATTCTGGCCGTAACCAAGGGAGCAAATAATGATTCAAAGTTTTGAGCAAATCATTGCCGGCAAGGCCACGCAGTTGTGCGCGAGTCTTGGTGAGGGGCCCACGCCGCATCGGGTGATCATCAGCCTGGCTGATTCGGCGAAGACGCTGGTGGTTCTGGATGCGTCCGGGTTCATCAGCACGATCAAGGCCGAGATCGAGGAACCGGAAAAGCTGATCGCCGACGCCATCGCCAAAGCGCAAAACGACGGGCTGATCGAGCGCGCCATCGACACCGGCACGATTCAGGAAGCGTCGCTGTAAGCCGGGAGGCGGCGTGGCGAACTAGCCATTTGCCGCCGAACCAGCGGTACCACCCCCGCCATGCGCAAGCATCGCGGGGGTCGTTTTTTGTGCACACGATCCTGACAGGCGACACCCTCAGCGCGATTCGCCGACCCGTTCGCGACCCGTATGGCGATGCGCGGCGTCCGACGACTGTGGCTGCGGATGCACGAAACAGCTCAGCACGCCGCCGATCACCAACAAGCCGACCGACACGGCGGTCGATACCCGCATGCCCGCCACGATCTGCGCCGCAGCCGCGCCGCTCGCCAACGCGCCGAAAGCCGCCACGCCGACCGCGCCGCCTGCCTGCCGTGCCGTGTTCAACACGGCGGACGCCGTGCCTGCACGGGGCGCGTCCGTCGAGGCGAGCACGGCGGTGGTCATCGCCGGAACCGCCAGGCCCATGCCCGACGGAATCAGCAGAAACGGCAGCAGCAGGCCGATGAGCGGCGTGCCGGCATCGACGAAATGCAGGAGACCATAGCCGAGCCCGGCGGTGATCGCGCCGGCGATCATCGGCACCCGCACGCCGAAGCGGCCGACCACCCAGCCGCTCGCCACATTCGACAGCAAAAAGCCGCCCGTCAACGGCAGGAATGCAAGGCCCGCCTGCAACGGCGTATAGCCGCGCACGCGCTGCAAATACAGGCTCAGAACGAACACCACGCCGTAGTACGTCAGATTCACACAGATACCGAACAGCACCGCCACGCTGAAGGAGCGTTTGCTGAAGAGCGAGAGCGGCAGCATCGGCGCCGCGACGCGCGATTCCACGAGGACAAAGGCGCTCGCCGCGATCAGCGCGAGCACGAAGCCGCCGGCCACGAGCGGGTGGCCGAGACCTAGTGGCCGCCATTCGATCACGGCAGCGACGAACGCGGTCAGCGCAACGATGGCAAGACACTGGCCGCCCAGATCGATCCCGCGTGGCTTCGTGTCGGAGGCCGCAGTTGCGGGCGACGACGGCTTTTGACGCGTCGCGGCTGCTGGCCGTGGCACCCACAGCAAGGTCGCCAGGAAGCCTGCAACGCAAATCGGCAGATTGACGAGAAAGATGCTGCGCCAGCCGAACGCCGCGATCAGCAGGCCGCCGACCACCGGCCCCGCCGCGATCGCGATCGCGCCCGCCGCGGTCCACAGTCCGACCGCACGCGCCCGCAGTTTGGGATCGTGTCCGTACGATTGATTGAGCAGCGCCAGCGAGTTCGGCAGCATGGCGGCGGCGCCGACGCCTTGCACCGCGCGCGCTGCGACCAGCATGGCCGAATCGAGCGCGAGGCCGCAGGCGAGCGACGCGAGCGCAAATAGCACGATGCCGGCCGCGTACAGCCGCCTCGCACCTAAGCGGTCGCCGAGCGCGCCGGCGGACAGCATCAGCACGGCGAACGCGAGCGTGTAGGCGTCGACGACCCATTGCAGGCCGGCGACATTCGCATGCAGATCCGCGCCAAGTTTCGGCAGCGCGATGTTGACGATGGTCACATCGAGTTGGGTGACGACGAAGCCGACACTGACCGTCGCGAGAACACGGCCGAGTGCGGACGAATGGAGGGAGTTTGAGGAGTTCATGCGATACATCGTAGGCTCGATGCAGCGCACCATGTTTCGGAGCGGCGTGAAGTGTGGATGTCACGCTGTCACGCGCAAGCGAAAGCCGTCGTCGAGCCCGACGATGCAAACACAAACGGCGCACCGTTTGCGGTGCGCCGTCGTTGCAAAGCACAAGCAGCCGATCAGTGCTTTTGCGGCGCGTCCTTGATGAACAGCGTGGTCAATGCCCCGAGAATGCAGATCGCGCCGACGTACATCGGCGCGGCCATCGGGTTCGACTTCATCATCAGCGAGACGGCGATCGGCGTAAGGCCGCCGAACACGGCGTATGCCACGTTGTACGAGAACGAGATGCCCGAGAAACGCACCACCGGCGGGAACGCCTTGACCATCACGAACGGAATCGCGCCGATCACACCGACGAACAGGGCCGCCACCGCATACAGCGGCACGAGCGTGGAGGCGTCGACGGCAAGTTGCTGGAACATCACGTAGTACGTCACCGCCAGCGCGAGGCCGCCGATGAAAATCGTGCGCCCCGCGCCGATGCGGCCGGCAATCGAGCCCGCCATGACACAGCCGATCGTCAGGCACAGCGTCGCCACGCAGTTCGCCAGCAGCGCCGTGGCCGGCGCGATGTGGAACTGCTTTTGCAGCAGCGTCGGCGTCATCAGGATCACCACGACGATCGCGGCGGAGAGCATCCACGTGAGCAGCATCGAGACGACCACGGCGCGGCCGTGGTCGCGCAGCACGGCCTTGAGCGGCACTTCGGCGGCAATCGCCTTGCGCTGCTTGAGTTCGGCAAACACCGGCGTTTCATGCAGCCAGCGGCGCAGATACACCGAAAACATGCCGAACACGCCACCCACCAGGAACGGAATGCGCCACGCGTAGGCGGAGATTTCCGCCGGCGCAAAGTTGCGGTTCACCGCCGAGGCGATCAGCGAGCCGAGCAGGATGCCCGCCGTGAGGCCGGCCGTCAGCGTGCCGCATGCATAGCCGATGTGCCGCGGCGGCACGTGTTCCGAGACGAACACCCACGCGCCCGGGACTTCACCGCCGACCGCCGCGCCTTGCATCACGCGAAACAGCAGCAGCAGGACCGGCGCCAGCACGCCGATGCTGGTGTAAGTGGGCAGCAGGCCCATCATCAGCGTGGGCACCGACATGAGCAGCACGCTCAGCGTGAACATGCGCTTGCGGCCGAACAGGTCGCCGAAATGCGCCATGATGATGCCGCCCAGCGGCCGCGCCAGATAGCCTGCCGCGAAGATGCCGAAGGTTTGTACCTGACGCAGCCAGTCCGGCATTGCCGCCGGGAAGAACAGCTGGCCGATCGCCGGCGCGAAAAATACGAAGATGATGAAGTCGTAGAACTCCAGCGCCCCGCCGAGGGCGGCGAGTCCGAGCGTTTTGTAATCGCTGCGCCCAAGAGGGCGTGGGGTGACAGCCTGCGCTCCACCCAGATTTGTCGCTTGCATTGCTTATGTCATGTCTTGAATTGGGAGCCACACGTAGCGCGTGGAAATACGGCGGTCGTCGGGCGAGAAGTGTGGCAAGCGCTGGGTAGAGCACGGGACACCGGCGCGCCGGCCCGGGTAGGGCAAGCGCGATAACGATTGAGGCCAGGCGGGATTTTACAGGATGAAAGCCGACTGCTTCGGGAGGTGCTTAATTAGATTAAGAAAAGTTCCCGGGAATGTGCTTTTTCGACATCAAGCGCGACGACGGTGCTTTCAGGACTTGTCGCTAGCGAATGTAGGAATGCGGAGCGGCGTTGTCCGGGCGGATCGATTCATATGTAAATTAGGATTGCTCCTATGGGATGGAATGGGGCCGCCTCTGAGAATCGCGTCCGAGCTATCTTACGAGTCATCCCATGCGTATTGCGATTCTTCAGCGTGACCTGGTCATGCGTCAGTCGATCGAAAAGGTCCTGACGAGCGCCGGCCATTCCTGCTCGACCTATGACGACGGCCTGAGCATGTCGAGAGCGCTCGCGCGTTCCACGGTCGATCTGCTCGTGCTCGACTGGCAGGGCCTGCGCCTCTCGGGCGCCGAGGTATTGCGCGCGGCGCGCGCGGTGGGCGGCGACCGTCTGCCGGTCATGTTCGCGTCGGCGGACACGGCCGAGGAAAACATCGTGCGGGCGTTCGTCGCCGGCGCGGACGACTATGCCGCGTTGCCGCTGCGCGCCGCCGAGTTTCGCGAGCGGGTCGCGGCACTGCTGCGGCGGGCGTATCCGGACCGGTTCAGCTCCGCCAGTTTCGATGTCGGCCCCTACCATTTCGACACGCACCGTCAGCTCGTCATGCTGCGCGGCCAGCCGGTTCAGCTGTCCGGCACGCAGTACCGGCTGGCGTCGCTGTTCTTCTCCAACATCGGCCGCGTGCTGTCGCGCGACCACATCTTCGCGATGGTATGGGGTCGCGAGTTCCGCGAATTCACCCGCACCATCGACAGCCACGTTTCGCGGCTGCGCCTCCTGCTCGAGATCGAGCCGCAAAACGAATTCCGGCTGCAACCGGTTTACAAAAGCGGCTACCGGCTGCTGCATCTGCGTCAGGCTGAAGCCGCGGTTATCAATGCGCAGATCGACGTCGAAAAGCAGGCGGCCTGACGCCAACCAGTCGCGTCGGATCAAATCTGCGGCAGCGCGGGCCGCGTTTCGAGCGACTTGCGAATCAATGCTTCAACGGCCTTGCGTTCGTCGCCGGCCAGCGGCAGACGCGGCGGCCGAACCGGCTCCGTGCCGAGTCCGACAATCGCTTCGGCAAGCTTGATGTTCTGTACCAGCTTCGCCGACACGTCGAGCGCGAGCAGCGGCGCGAACCAGCGGTAGATCGCCCGCGCCTCCTCGAGGCGTCCCGCTTTCAGCAACTTGTAGATCACCACCGTCTCACGCGGAAACGCGCATACGAGACCGGCCACCCAGCCATGCGCGCCCATCAGGATCGCCTCCATCGCGAGATTGTCGACGCCGCAGAGAATCGCGAAACGGTCGCCGACCGCGTTGATCAGGTCGGTCACGCGCCGCACGTCGCCGCATGATTCCTTGATCGCGACGATCTTCTTCTCGTCGGCGATCTCCGCGAACATGTCGGGCGTCATGTCGACGCCGTAGGCGAGCGGATTGTTGTAGATCATGAGCGGCAGCGTGCTCGCGTCGGCGACGCTGCGGAAATGATGCAGCGTCTCGCGGCGGTCCGACAGGTAACGCAGACCCGGCAGCACCATGTAACCGGCCGCGCCATGACGGCTGCCGGCCTCGGCCTGGCGGCAGGCGTCGAGCGTGCTGTTTTCGGCGATCGTCAGCAGGACCGGCACGCGGCCGCGCGAAGCCTCGACGGCGATGTCGAGCACTTGCAGCTTTTCATCGAGCGAGAGCGTCGACGCTTCGCCCAGCGATCCGCACACGATGATGCCGTCCACACCAGCGTCGATCTGCGCCTCGATATTCTTGCCGGTCCACGCGCGGTCTATGCTGAAATCTGCGTTGAATTTGGTGGTGACTGCGGGCAATACGCCTTCCCAGATATGCGCCACGACTGCTCTCCTGAGTGTTGATGTGTTCAGCGCAGTGTAAGCAGGGAAAATCCTGCCGTCTTGCGTGAATCGCGCGTGGCAGATGACGATTTCGGCATAGCGGATTTGCCCGTCGAGTCATCGAATCAGGGTGGGCCGCCTATTTTAGGATGAAGGGCGAGGTGGCGCTAAGTGCGCGTGAGCAGCATGACGGCATGCGCTGCGGGTTACGCAAACGGTGCCTGGTGCACGCCTGTCCCGAGTGGTGTCAACAGGAGCGTGAAAGGCCATGGCGTCATCGCATGGCTATGCCGAAATCGTCACAATCCGCGCGTAAGCACACCAAGACTCGCCCGCCCGCCGTTTCTAACATGGGCATCATGAAAACCTTGGATATCATCGACTCGCACACCGGCGGTGAACCGACCCGCCTCGTGGTGTCGGGCGGCCCGGATCTCGGCGGCGGCACGCTGGCGCAACGGCTCGACGTGTTGCGCACGCAGTTCGACGACTGGCGCGCGGGCATCGTCACCGAACCGCGCGGCTCGGACGTGGTGGTGGGCGCGCTGCTCTGCGAGCCGGACGACCCGACGTGCGCGGCCGGCGTGATCTTTTTCAACAATGTCGGCTATCTCGGCATGTGCGGGCACGGCACGATCGGACTCGTCGTCTCGCTGGCGCACTTGGGACGGATCGGGCCGGGACGGCATCGGATCGAGACGCCGGTTGGCATTGTCGAAGCGACGCTCAACGACGACGGCAGCGTTGCCGTGCGCAACGTGCCCGCATACCGGTATCGCCAGTCGGTGCAAGTGGAAGTGCCGGGTTGCGGCATGCTGACCGGCGACATCGGTTGGGGCGGCAACTGGTTCTTTCTCGTCGCGGACCACGGGCGCGCATTGGAAGCGTCGCGGATCGGCGAACTGACCACGTTCAGCGGCGCGATTCGCGATGCGCTGATCGCACAGCGCATCACCGGCGCGGACGGCGCGTTGATCGACCATATCGAACTGTTCGGACCGGGTTCGCGCGATGGCCTCGACAGCCGCAGCTTCGTACTCTGTCCCGGCAGTGCGTACGACCGCTCGCCTTGCGGCACCGGCACGAGCGCCAAAGTGGCGTGCCTTGCTGCCGACGGCAAGCTGGCCGAAGGCGCGGTCTGGCGGCAGGAAAGCATTATCGGCAGCGTGTTCGAGGCGAGCTATCGCCACGCCGGCGACGGCGTCCACGTGATTCCCACCATCACCGGTCACGCGTACATCACGGCAGAAGCGCGCCTTTGCTTCGACGAGCGCGATCCGTTCGCGTGGGGCATCCCCGCGGCATGACGGCGGACGCGCTGATCGTCGGGGCAGGCATTGTCGGCGCGGCATGCGCGGCGGAACTGGCCGCGCTCGGCATGCGGGTCGAGGTGCTCGACGCGCAGGGCATCGGCGGCGGCGCGACGGCGGCGGGCATGGGCCACATCGTCGTGATGAACGACTCGCCGGCGGAATTCGCGCTGAGCCGCTATTCACGAGACTTGTGGCTGGAGCTCGCGCGGCAACTTCGGCCGCGCGACGCGTTCGCGCGCTGCGGCACGCTCTGGGTCGCCGCCGACGAAGAAGAGTGGCAGGCCGCGCGCGCGATGCATGCCGCGTTCGAGGCTCAGGGAATCGCCGCGCAATTGCTCGACGCGCCCGCGCTGCGGGCTTGCGAGCCGGCGCTGGCGGCATCGATGGCAGGCGGTTTGCGGATCGAGCACGACAGCATCGTGTACGCGCCGACCGTCGCCGAGTGGCTGCTGACGCGATCGCCGGGCGCGGCAAAAATCCATCTACGTTTGGGGGCCGCGGTGGCGTCGGTCAGCGCGAGCGGCGTCACGCTGACGAGCGGCGAACACATCGGCGCGGCGCACGTGATCGTGGCGAATGGTCTGGGTGCGCAGCAATTGGTGGCGTCGCTGCCGTTGCAGCCGAAGAAAGGCCATCTGCTGATCACGGACCGCTATCCCGGCCTGATCCGGCATCAACTGCTCGAACTCGGCTACATCAAGAGCGCGCATCATGCGGCCGGTACCTCGGTGGCATTCAATGCGCAGCCGCGACCGACGGGACAATTGTTAATCGGCTCATCGCGCCAGTTCGACACCACCGATCCCGCCGTCGACCTGCCCGTGCTCGCGCAGATGCTGCAGCGCGCTGCATGTTATTTGCCGGTGCTGCCGACTCTTCATGGCATTCGCGCGTGGACCGGGTTTCGCGCGGCATCGCCGGACGGCCTGCCGCTGATCGGTCCAGCCGGCGATTTTGCGCCAGGTGTGTGGCTCGCCGCTGGACACGAGGGGCTGGGCGTGACGACCTCGCTTGCGACTGCGAAGCTGCTTGCAGCGCAAATCGTGGAGATTGGCACGGCGATTCCTCTCGATCCTTATTTGCCGGTTCGTTTTGCCCAAAAGGTGATTCATGAATAGCGCGGGTGCAGCGACGCGCGTGAGCGTGACGATCAACGGCCACCGTATCGATGTCGATGCCGGCACGACCGTGGCCGCGGCGCTCGTGTTAGCGGGCGTTCGCAGCACGCGGACGTCGGTGGGCGGCCAACCTCGCGCCGCGCTATGCGGCATGGGTGTGTGTCAGGAATGCCGCGTGACGATCGACGCCCGGGCGCATGCGTTGGCGTGCCAGACTTTGTGTCGGGAAGGGCAGGTGGTTCGTACTCAGGACACGGCGGGTGCGCAATGAGGTTGCACTTGGATATTGTGGTCGTGGAGGCTTGTCTGGACGAGTCGAACGAAGCGGTGGACCCTCGATGAAAGTGCGCTCAGATAATGTCGCCTTCGGCGCTGGCTCGGCCAACTTGGGACCAACGGACGCTCACCCGATGAAACGACACCTGGATATCGTCGCCACGGGCGCCGGCCTGGCCAAGTCGAACCAATGAGCGGGCATCCGATGAAACAGCACTTCGACATCGTCATCGTCGGCGCTGGTCCCGCTGGTTTGAACGCCGCCTCCGCTGCCGCGCGCGCGGGCGCTAAGGTTGCGCTCGTCGACGACAATCCGCGCGCGGGCGGCCAGATCTGGCGTCAAGGTCCGGGCCACGCGCCGCAGGCGCAACTGCAGAACCTCCTCACAGCGATCGGCGGGCAAAGCGCCATCACACACTGGCCGTCGACACGCGTCGTTGCGCCGTTGAGTTCTCGCGGCCTGCTGCTCGAATCGACGGAATTCGGCGGCGCGTGCGTCTCCTACGAGCACCTGATTCTCGCGACCGGCGCACGTGAACGGCTCCTGCCGTTCGCCGGCTGGACCTTGCCCGGCGTGACCGGCGCGGGCGGGTTGCAGGCGCTCATCAAGGGCGGCATGCCGGTGCGTGGCGAGCGGATCGTGATTGCCGGCAGCGGTCCTTTGTTGATTGCCGCGCTCGCTACGGCGCGCGCGGCCGGAGCACGGGTGGTGGCGGTGGTGGAGCAGGCTTCGGCGTTCGACGTCGCGCGCTTCGGCGTTTCCCTGCTGGCGGCGCCTGCAAAGTTGCGGCAAGCCGTCGGCATGACGCGTGGTTTCGCGGGCTTGCACTACTGGACCGGTAGCATCGTCGAAGAGGTGCAGGGCGAGGGCCGCGTCGAGCGCGTTACCGTCAGGCGTGGCCGCGACGGCAGGCGAGTGACGTTGGATTGCGATCGCGTCGCTTGCGGCTATGGACTCGTGCCGAACATCACGCTGGCCCAGGCGCTCGGCTGCGCGATCGGCGAAGCGGGCGAGATCATTGTCGACGGCGCGCAGCGTACGTCGGTCGAAAGCGTGTTCGCGGCGGGCGAATGCACCGGTGTCGGCGGCGCGGAGCTGGCCGCTGTGGAAGGCGAGATCGCGGGTCTCGCGGCAAGCGGCGCCGGCGCGGACCATGCCGCGCTCGACGCGCAACGTGCACGCTGGCGCCGGTTCGGGCGCCGCGTCGATACGGCGTTCGCATTGCGGGACCTGGCGCGCACGCCGCCGGCGGATAGCACGCTGCTGTGCCGCTGCGAGGACGTGAGCATCGGCGAGGTGCGCGCCCTCGCCAACTGGCGCGAGGCCAAGCTGCATACGCGTTGCGGCATGGGCGCCTGCCAGGGAAGAATCTGCGGCACGGCGGCTAGCGTGTATTTTGGATGGCAGGCCGGCGCGCCGTGTCCGCCCTTCAGTCCGGCCCAAATCGGTACGTTGATGGGGTTGGTTGTGGAGGCGCCGCCCGTTGAATGAGTTGCGGGACGTTCACGCGTCCACGCGTCCAGCGGATATTGTCGGTGGCGGCGCGGCCCTATAATCGACCGCACGTGTCGGGCGCATGGGCCGAGCGCCGAGCTCTTCGCACCGAGCGTCGGTCCGCAACCGAGCAACCCGCAACCCGCAACCCGCAACCCGCAACCCGCAACCCGCAACCCGCAACCCGCAACCCGCAACCCGCAACCCGCAACCCGAATTCCTAGACCACAAAACCAAACACTCCCCCAACCGCTCCCACTAACGCCCCCGACCAACGGAACCCGCACGATGAACACGGTGGCTCATCCGCTCGAACCGGACGACGCAACGCTTTCCGGCATGCTGTCGCACTTCAGGCTCCTCGAGCCTGTCTTCGACGCGATGCCGGACGTCGTGTTCTTCGTCAAGGACGCCGAGGCGCGCTACGCGCTTGTCAACCGCACGCTCGCGTCGCGCTGCGGCTTCAAGGAAAAGTCCGCGCTGCTCGGCCGCACGGCCGAGGACGTGTTCCCGCGCCGCTTCGGGCGTATCTACACGGCGCAGGACAAGGCGATCATCAACGTCGGCAACCAGATGATCGACCAGTTGGAACTGCATCTGTATCCCGGCCGCCAGCCGGGCTGGTGTCTGACCTGCAAACAGCCGCTGCGCGATCCTGCCGGCAAAGTGGTGGGCCTGGCCGGTATTTCCCGCGATCTGAAAGCGGACGAAAGCAGCCATCCCGCCTACAGCCGCCTCGCCGCGGTCGTGCAGTCCATCCAGGAAAATTACGTTCAGCCTTTGAATCTGAAGCAGCTCGCGGCCATGGCGAATATGTCGGTCGCGCAACTGGAGCGCTACTTTCACAAAGTGTTTCATCTTACGCCGCGCCAGGTGTTGCTGAAAACCCGCCTGGACGCCGCCACGGCGCTGCTGGTGTCGCACGACAAGGTCACCGACGTCGCAGCGCTGTGCGGCTACACCGACCACAGCGCGTTCACGCGCCAGTTCAAGGCGACCGTCGGCATCACGCCGACCGAATACCGCATGCTGCTGCACGGCACTTCGCGGAGTTGAACCGCAGCACATGGCTCGTCGCAAGCACCATTACTACGTCTACGTCGTCGCGCTGGACGACAAGGTCTGGAACGAGGCGCGTTTTCGCCGCGCGAATCCGGACTACCGGTTCGACAAGCCTTGCGTGTACGTGGGAATGACGGGGCTGGACCCGGATCTGCGCTTCGACCGGCATAAGGCCGGCATTCAGGCCAATCGGTATGTGCGCGATTACGGCTTGCGCCTTGTGCCCGAACTGTACGAGGTGTTCAATCCCATGCCTTACCGCGGCGCACAGGACATGGAAGTGGAATTGGCGATTGGACTGCGTGAATTGGGGTACGGCGTGTGGCAGGCGTGATGCTCGTGAGCCGGTCGCGGCGCTTGTCAGCGTGAGTCTGGTCGGTGCTCTGCCAGGTTAAGCGGCCTGAGACCCATGCGCGCGCGCTTCACTCGCCTTCTAGCGCGAATCAAGGCGTGCGTTACTTTATGCCGAGGCCGCGAAGTACGGCGTTGCCCTCGGGCGTCAGACGGATACGCGAACCGCCTGCGTCGCTGGACACCGTTTCAATCAACCCAGCTTCGTGAAGCTGCGGAATCTCGGGTTTGGCAAATGCGTCGATCGGCGCGTGCAGCAACAGCAGCAGCGTCGCCAGTTCGTGGTGGCTCAGCAGGCGGCGCAAAATGGTAGGTCGCTTGGCCGGCGCCGGGGTGTCGTTCGTGTTGTGATCGGGCTGGTTCATGGTTCGCACCTTGTGCGGTTTCGTGTCGGATGGATGATGCGGACGAAGTCTTAAACGATTCTTAAGACCCATTGTCCTGTAACACCATGACATGAAGATTGCATCGAACCATGTTACCGATTGTCACACTTACGTTTTCTTTCCCTCCCGCCAACCCTTACGGGGCGCAGGTTTTGCCCGCGGACTCGATCCACAGATTGCTCACGTGGCGCTTGCCCGCATAGAAACGGTAAGTCGTCGCGCCGTTATCGCTGCGCACTTTGACGATATTCGAATCGCCGAAGTCGAGCATCTGGCCTTGTGGGATCGCCGTGGATTTGAACGCAGCGTCGTGGCTGGTGGCCAGTTGCGTGAGGCATGAGACCACGTCGTTGACGGAGCGTTGCGTGGTGGTGTCCGTAACGGGCTCGCCGGCGTCCGGATTCTTCTGGAAGTACGCGCAAGCGCTGAGGAGCAGGGGAATTGACAGGACTGCGGCAAACTTCTTCATATCTCTCCTGACGTTACGTTCGGCCGACAAAGGCACATGCGGCGCCGCTTCTGACGCAACCGCGCGGCATCGGTCGTGAAATCAGGCGCCATTATATCGGTGTGGCGCGGCTATCCCTGCCGATGCCGCACACGCCGTGCCCGCCTGGCCGGAGTCGCCGACTAAAAATTTTGCCCGCCAAACCGCCAAACCGCCAAACCGCCAAACCGCCAAACCGCCAAACCGCCAAACCGCCAAACCGCCAAACCGCCAAACCGCCAAACCGCCAAACCGCCAAACCGCCAAAGCCCTACTTGCGCCGCTGCGCCTGCGCGGCGAGCCGCACGGCGGCATTCGCCGCGCCGTAGCCGTCGTAACCGCCGCGCCGCTCGACGATCTCCATAAAAAAGCGCTGGTCGAGCTGCTCCGTGTAAGCATGGAAAAACTCGCCGCCGCGCTCGTCGCGGTCATACAGGATGTTATTGGCGCGTAGCGCCTCGAGCGTCTCGTCCGGCAACGCGTAGCGGGCGGCCAGATCCTCGTAGTAATTGCGCGGAATGCGCAGCACCGGCAAGCCATTGGCGACGAACTCGGGAATCGCGCTAAAGATGTCGCTGGTGCTGAAAGCGACGTGGTTCAAGCCGGAACCGTGATAGGTGTGCAACGCCTCGGCCACGGCCGTGTGATGGTCCACGGAGGCATTCAGCACGATCCGCACCGAACCGTCGTGGCTGCGCAGCGCGCGGCTGCGCACGAGGCCGTACGGATCGGGCACCAGCACGCCGGGCTCGGCCTGGAAGCCCAAAGCAGTGCGCAGAAACAGCACCCACGTATCCAGCGAATTCGCCGGCACCGACAGGCACACATGGTCGATGCGGCTGAGCGGCCCCACTTCGCTGGGGCCGTTGATGTCGGTGAGGACGAAATCGGCCTCGAACAAGGTGGGCTGATCCGGCGTTTCGTCGACGAAATAGTTCAGGCTGCTGTCCGGCGCCTGCACGGCGGGCAGCACGCGCTCGTTCGGGCCGATCTGCCCGGAAAACGGCGCGTAGCCGAAGCCGGCGGCGCGCTCGAACGCCTGATTGGCATCGTCCACGCGAAACGCCGACGCGCACAGCGACAAGCCGTGCTGTTGGAAGAACGCGTTAGCGAACGAATCCGGCTCGGCGTTCAGCACGATCGAGGCCGCGCCGTGCTGATACAGCGTGACTTCCTTCGAGCGATGCCGGCCCGCCTCGCGAAAGCGCAGTTTGCCGAGCCAGTCGACGAGTTGTGCTCGCGTGCTGTGGTCGACCGCGAACTCCAGAAACTGGTAGCCGACGTGCGCGGGCGCCGCAGGCGAGCGATACAGGTCGCCGACCGGCTGCTGCGTGCTTTCGAGCAGCGCGCGGGTCTGTTCCTCGAGAAACAGGAGCGAGCGGTGACCATCGGCGGCCGTGATGGTGGTCGGCGCGGCGCGAAAGCCGTCGTTGAAAATCTCAAGCGAAAGCGGCCCGCTGTAGCCGGTTTTCACGACCTGCGCCGTGAAATTGGCCAGATCGAAATCGCCTTGGCCGGGGAAGCAGCGGTAATGGCGGCTCCATTCGAGCACGTCCATGGCGAGCTTCGGCGCGTCGGCGATCTGCACGAAAGCGATGCGGTCGCCGGGAATATCGGCGATCGCGTCCGGCGTGTCGTTCAGCGACAGCGTGTGGAAGCTGTCGAGCACGAGCCCGAGATTCGGATGATTCACCGCATTCACGAGCTTCCACGCGTGCCGGTAGGTTTTGACGTGCTTGCCCCATGCGAGCGCTTCATAGCCCGCGATCACGCCGGCCGCCTCCGCCGCGCGGGCCAGCGCGCCGAGCTGGTCGGTCATCAGGGCGTCGTCGCCGATGGTGTCGGGCGAAACGTTGCTGCACACCAGAATGCGGTCCGTGCCCAGTTCATGCATGACGTCGAACTTGCGCTTCGCGCGGTCGAGATTGCGCTCGAGACGCTCCGCGCTGACACCGTCGAAATCGCGAAACGGCTGAAACAGCATGATTTTCAGCCCGAGATCCTCGGCGATGCGCCGCACGTCGGCGGGCGAGCCGTCGAAATACAGCAAATCGTTTTCGAAAATCTCGACGCCTTCGAAGCCCGCCGCCTGGATCGCGGTCAGCTTCTCGACGAGGGTTCCGCTGATCGACACGGTGGCAATCGAACGTTGCATGAACGGCTCCTGCAAAAACACTCAAACGGCTGTTGAATAAGGCGCGCAACGGCCGGCGCGCGACGCTCGCAGGTCCGGCGACGGACATGCTGCAGTGCGGAAAATGGACCAGTTCGTTACACGCGTCATCAAGACGCAAGCCACAATCGCCCACACTAACCGAAATTCTCGACAGTCTATACAAACTAACTAGATGGTACAAATTCGTAGAAACCCCGAATGACGGCGACGTCCAATGCGCGCACACTTCGCTCACATTGCAAAACCACGGCGATTGCCGTGGCTGGCTTGTTGCCTTATCTAGCGGGAGTGGTTGTCATGAGTTATGCGTCAGTACTGGTCCTCAACGGACCGAATCTCAATCTGCTCGGCACGCGCGAGCCGGCCATCTACGGCTCGGAAACGCTCGACGACGTCGCGAAGCTTTGCCGCGATGCGGCAGAGCGCCTGAATCTGTCGATCGACTTCTGTCAGTCGAACGCCGAGCATCAACTGATCGACTGGCTGCACGCGGCGCGCACCAAGGTCGACGGCATCGTGATCAATCCGGCGGCTTATACGCATACGTCTGTGGCCATCGCCGATGCACTCACCGCGATCGAAAAGCCGGTCATCGAGGTGCATATTTCAAACGTGCATCGCCGCGAGGCGTTCCGTCATCACTCGTACGTGTCGGCGGTGGCGGAGGCGGTCATCATCGGTTGCGGCACGCAGGGCTATGTACTGGCTTTGGAGCGGATGGCGACCATTCTTAAGAATAGGACGGCGAAATGAACGTACAAGCGAACTCACAGGCAACACCTCATTCCTATCTGGTCGGCCTGATCGGCGCGGGTATCGGCGGATCGCTGACGCCCGCCATGCACGAGGAAGAGGGCAGCAAGCTCGGTTTGCACTATGTGTACCGCCGCATCGACCTGGAACCGCTGAAACTCGACGTCGCCGCGCTGCCCGATCTTTTGATGGCCGCCGAACGCATGGGCTTCAACGGTCTGAACATCACGTACCCGTGCAAGCAGGCCGTGATTCCGCTGCTCGACGAGCTTTCCGACGACGCGCGCGCACTCGGCGCGGTCAACACGGTGCTGTTCAAGGACGGCAAACGCGTCGGCCACAACACCGACTGGTCCGGTTTCGCGCGCGCGTTCCAGCGCGGCTTGCCGGACGTGTCGCTGGAACGTGTCGTGCAACTCGGCGCCGGCGGCGCCGGCGCGGCAGTCGCGCACGCCGCACTGAACATGGGCGCGAAATCGCTCACGCTTTTCGACGTGGACGCCACGCGCGCCGCCTCGCTCGCCGACGAATTGCAGAAGCGTTTCCCGGCCGCCACCGTCAGCGCCGGCAGTTCGCTCGCCGAATCGCTCGCGGCCGCCAATGGCCTGATTCACGCTACGCCCACCGGTATGGCGAAATTGCCCGGCTTGCCGTTGCCGGTCGAATTGCTGCACCGCGATCTGTGGGTCGCGGACATCGTCTATTTCCCGATCCGCACCGCGCTGTTGCAGGCGGCCGAAGCGCTCGGCTGCCGCACGCTGAGCGGTGGCGGCATGGCGGTGTATCAGGCGGTCGACGCCATGCGCATTTTCACCGGTCTCGAACCGGACGCCGAGCGGGTCTACACCCACTTTCAGTCGTTGTTGCAACGCTAACCGGCAGCGTGCCGACCGGTAACGAGAAGATCGAGGAGACAAGAAACCCATGCAGCAACCGATTCAATCCAGTCCCGCCGATGCCGCCACGCCGCAAGGTGTGACGGCGAGCACCGCGCGCCGCTCCAAAGCGCGTTATCAGATTCTGGCCCTGCTCGCGGTCGGGACGATGATCAATTACCTGGACCGCACGGTGCTCGGCATCGCGGCGCCGCAGTTGACCAAGGAACTCGGCATCAACGCCGCGTTGATGGGGCTGCTGTTCTCCGTGTTTTCGTGGAGCTATGTGGCCTCGCAAATTCCGGGCGGTCTGTTTCTCGACCGCTTCGGCAGCAAGCTCACGTATTTCCTGTCGATGACCTTCTGGTCGCTGTGCACGCTGGCGCAAGGGCTGGTGCATGGCATAGGCGCGCTGTTCGCGTTCCGCCTCGGCCTCGGCGTCTCGGAAGCGCCGTGCTTTCCGACCAATAGCCGTGTGGTTGCCACGTGGTTCCCGCAGAGCGAACGCGCGATGGCGACCGGCACGTACACCGTCGGCGAATACATCGGCCTCGCTTTTTTCAGCCCGTTCCTGTTCATGCTGATGGGCGCGTTCGGCTGGCGCTCGCTGTTTTACGTGGTGGGCGGCGTAGGCATCGTGTTCGGCGGGATCTGGTGGATGTTCTATCGCGAGCCGCGCGACCATCCGTCGGCGAATCAGGCGGAGCTCGACTATATCGAAGCCGGCGGCGGTCTCACGCATCGGAAGAAGGATGCCGATGCGGCGGTCGGCACAGATGCGGCAGCGGCGGCATCGGCAAAAAGCGGCGGCTTCGAATGGCGCACCATCGGACGCCTGCTCAAGCATCGTCAACTGACGGGCATTTGCCTCGGCCAGTTCGCCGGCAACTCGACGCTGGTGTTCTTCCTCACCTGGTTCCCGACGTATCTCGCCACCGAACGCCATATGGCCTGGCTGAAGATCGGCTTCTTCGCGATCATGCCGTTCATCGCCGCGTCGATCGGCGTGATGTTCGGCGGCTTCTTTTCCGACTGGCTGCTGCGCCGCGGCAAGTCGCCGAACGTGGCGCGCAAGCTGCCGATCATCGCCGGCCTGCTGCTCGCGTCGACCATCATTCTCGCCAACTATGTGGACAGCAACGTGGCGGTGATCGCGATCCTGTCGGTGGCGTTTTTCGCGCAAGGCATGGCCGCGCTGGGCTGGACGCTGGTGTCCGACATCGCGCCGGACGGCCTGCTCGGCGTGACCGGCGGCATCTTCAACTTCGCGGCGAATCTGGCCGGCATCGTGACGCCGCTGGTGGTGGGTTTCATCGTCGCGGCAACCGGCTCGTTCGTCGGCGCGCTGGTGTTCATCGGCGCGATCGCGCTAATCGGGGCGCTGTCGTACATCTTCATCGTCGGCGATATCAAGCGGATCGTGCTGGTGGATTAAACGGCTGCCTGAGGCTAGACGAAAAAAAACGGGACGCGGCGCGTCCCGTTTTTACTTGAGGCCCGCTTCCCTCAATCGTCCTTGCGCACGAACCGCAGCACGGCATCGACGATCATCGCGCGATGCCGCGCGCGCAAACGCGGATGCGACGGATCGCGGCCGAACGCCGTGCCGAACGTATGGCGATTACCCACGCGATGAAAGCACAGCGAACTGATCAGCAAGTGCAGATCGATCGGATCGATATCGCTGCGGAACTGTCCAGCCGCGATGCCGCGCGAGAGCAGATCTTCGATCGTATGAATCACGGTGACGTTGCGGCCTTTGAACGTCTTGACCTGCTCGACGTACTTGGCGCCGTGAATATTTTCGATGGTGACGAGCCGCACGAAATCGCGCTGACGGTCGTGATAGTCGAACGTAAACTCGACGAGCGCACGCATGCCCTCGATCGGATCGAGTTCGCTGACGTGCAGATCCTGTTCGAGTGCGCGAATGTCTCCATACACCTTTTCCAGCACCGCCTGGTACAACCCTTCCTTGCTGCCGAAGTAGTAGTACAGCATGCGCTTGGTGGTGTTCGTGCGCTCCGCGATCGCGTCGACGCGCGCGCCCGTCAGTCCCATCGCGGAGAACTCCTGGGTCGCGACGTCGAGGATGTTGCGCTTCGTCTGTTCGGGATCGTACTTGCGCCGGGCGTCGGTACGCGGACTGTCGGACGGGATGCCGTTGGTATCAGGCTCGGCGGCCTTGCTTCCCTTTTTCATTGTGTATTCGAGCGGCAGTGACGGCGCATTCTAGCATGGCGAAATTGGCCTTTTAACCGGCGCGCGGGCATGTGCGACGACGTGTCGGCCGAGGTCAAACGGCAGGCCGGCGACGCGCGGCGAGCGCGTCGCGTGTCTGCATGGCGGTGTAGGTCAGTTGCGCGGCGGCGAGGCCGAGCGCGCCGTAAGCGGGTGTCAGGCCGAACGACGCAAACGCCTCGGGCACCGGACGCTCACCGGCAATCGCCGCGGCCAGCAGTTCGCCGGATACGGTAGTCGGCGCCATGCCGTGTCCGCCGAAGCCGACCGCGTACCAGACACCATCCGCACTGCGGCCGATCTGCGGCATCTTGTGCCGCGCGTAGCTCATCAGGCCGCCCCACGCATAGTCGATCCGTACGTCGTGCAACTGCGGATAGACCTTCAGCAGATCGCGCCGCAACAGTCGCGCGATCACCTCGGGTTCGCGGTCGCGTACCGAGATGCGGCCGCCCCACAGAATGCGCGTGTCGGGCAGCGGGCGATAGTAGTCGAAGGCGAAGCGAGTGTCGTAGACGGCGGCGCGCGTGTCGATCGCATCTTGCAGACGGGCGCCAAGCGGTTCGGTCGCCATTACGTAGGTGGCGATCGGCAGCACCGCGCGTTCGACCCGCGAATAGACGCGGCGCGCATAACCGCCGCCCGCCATCACGACGTGTTGCGCGTCGAGCGCACCGTGCTGCGTGTGCACCACGAAGCCGGTGCCGTCACGCTCGAGACGCACGACCGGCGAATCCTCGTGGATCTGCACGCCGGCATGCGCCGCCGCGTTAGCCACGCCGAGCACGTACTTCAACGGATGAAAGTGAAACGCATTGCGCTCGAACAGCCCGCCGTGATAACGGCGCGTTTTCAGCTGCGAAGCAAGCTGCTGCGCCGCAACCGGTTCCCACTCGACGCCGAACGAATCGCGCATCAGGCGCCGCTGCGATTCCAGTCGAGCCGGTTCGTCGAACCAGTTGGCGAGGATCACGCCGGCGTCGGTCGCGTCGCAGTCGATGTGATAGCGCGCGATGCGTTTGCGCATCAGATCGACTGCGTCGGTGGTCAGCGTATAGAGTTCGCGGGCGCGCACGGCGCCGAGAGTTTTGAGCAGATCGGCGCAATCGAGGCTATAGCCGCCAAACACGAACCCGCCGTTGCGGCCGGACGCGCCGAAGCCCACTTGCCGGGCTTCGAGCACAGTGACGTCCGCGACGCCTCGTTCGGCGAGTCCCAACGCGGTGGACAATCCCGCCAGGCCGCCGCCAATGACGCACACATTGGCGGCACGCCGGCCAGCTAGCGGCGCATAGGCGGAAGAACGGGTGACAGTGGCTTCGTAAAAGCTTTGCATACGGCTAGGGTAGCGGCAATCGCGCGCTCGCGTCCAGCCGTCGCATGATCGCGGTGTCGAAGCGCGTATAAAAAAGCCGGCATTCGCGTCGAGCGAATGCCGGCCTTCTCCGGCTAATCATGAAACGCCTAGGACACCGGCAACAGCTTGCCGGTGAACACCACCGGACCGCTCGGCGCGTTGTGATCGGGCGAGCCGCCCGGCGCTTCGATCGACACGGCCAGCGCCGCGTAATTCTCCGGCTTCTGCTGGCCGGCCGTGACCTTGCCGTTCGCGCTGTCCGGCAGCATGCCGAGCGAGACCGGATGGCCGCTCGCCGGAATGCCCCACAGTTCCATCGCCCGGCCGGCGGGCAACTCGACCTTGCCGAGCGGCTGCACCGACATGGTCGAATGCGCCTCGTCCCACGCGACCAGCATGACCGGATGCGCGTCCTTGTTGTTCAGCACGGCGACATGCGACACGGCGGTTTCGGGTTGCTGAGCAACGGTGGGCGCCGTGACAGGCGGCGTGGCGGACGGCAACAGCGAGCGCACGGCGACCACCACGGCAACCGCTGCGAGACCCGTGACGCCGAGCGCCCAGCCGCGCCAGAACGCCAGGTTTTCAAAGAGGCTGCGCGATGGCCGCGCGGGCGTTTCCACCGCGGTGCGAGGACGCTCCGCCTCGCGCGTGGCCGTGAGGCCGAGTCGCCGTTCGATGGCGTCCCAGACGGCGGCCGGCGGCATGCGCGGCTCGGCGAGTTCGGCCATCGGCGAGATGCGCCGCTGCCATTCGTCGACGGCTTTGCGGATCGTCGCGTCGTGGTCCGCGTGGCGTTCGAAGCGGCGCCGCGCACCGCCGCGCAATGTGCCGAGCACATATTCGGCGGCCAGCAGATCGACGAGCTGAGGATGGCGATGCAGATTCATCACTCGCCTCCCAGGCAGGTCTTCAGCTTGGCGAGGCCGCGCCGGATCCACGACTTGATAGTGCCGAGCGGCACGCTCAGCATTTCGGCGATCTCGCTATGGCTTTGATCGCGCAGATACGCGAGGGCAACCGCCTGGCGTTGCGCGGGTTCGAGCTGCTGCATGCAGCCGGCCAGCAAACGCGCCTGCAGGCTGACCGCGCTCAGCGCTTCGGGATCCGGGTCGCCGGTCGCCACGAGATCGTCCAACGCATCGCTCCATTCCGTTTCCTGCGTGTTGACTCGCCGCAGGTGATCGAGAGCACGGTTGCGGACGATCGCCGACATCCACGTCATCGGCGCGGACAAGGCGCGGCGATAGTCGCCGGCAAAGCGCCAAATATTGACGAAGCTGTCCTGCAAAACTTCTTCGGCCCACTCGTGCCTGCTCAATATACGGAGCGCGAGACCGAACAGTTTCGGGGCGGCGAGATCATAAAGCTCGCGCAACGCCGCGCCGTCTTGTTTGGCGACACGTTCGAGCAGTTCGGCGAGCGTTTCCGGCGTCAGTTCTCGAGGATTGGCGGTCATGGAGGGAGTTAGGGTGAGCTTGCGCGCCTATGTTACTCAACTTCTCCGCCAGCTTGTATGGGGTTTTTTTTCGTGGGCCTGCATCCATAAGGAAGCGGTTTGCGTATGTGGCTGCAGAGCCCGGCGTTGCGTGTGCTCGCGCCATGACGATAGGGCGCGCTACGTGGCGCTTGCAGGGCAGTCCGGACACGGGGTGCGTGTGAGTGGGAGCAGGGCCGTTGCGCTAGCCTGACGAAAACCAGAGGCCGACAACGGAGCCAGACGATGCCGCAGGAAATGAGGCGTCGCGGGCGGTATGACGAAGTACGGGGTGCGCGGCTCATTCCCGAGACCAGGTCCGGGCGGTTGACGATTTGTCGGCGACTATCCGGACCGGAATGGGCTAATGTGTTCGTGCGGTATTTGCCGCCTCAATTTGCGCCTGGTTGTTTCGAGGTGCGCCTTAACGACCCCAGCGCAGCACCAGCGGATCGAGCCGCCGCGCGACCTTCAACAATCCTTCGCGCGTGGCCGGATGCATTTGCGGCAACGGATGGCGCACCGCGTCCGAGCGGATCACGCCGCCTTCCTTCATCAGCGCCTTGCACGAAGCGAGGCCGCCCTGGCGATTTTCGTAATTGATCAGCGGCAGCCACTGTTGATAGTGCGCGGCGGCCGCCTCGGTGTCGCCGGCCGCATAGGCGTCGACGATCAGACGGATGCCGTCGGCGTAGCCGCCGCCTGTCATCGAACCGGTTGCGCCCGCATCCAGATCGGCCATCAGCGTGATCGCCTCTTCGCCGTCCCACGGACCCACGATTGCGTCGCCGCCCAGTTCGATGAGCTCGCGCAGCTTGTTCGCCGCTTGCGGCACTTCGATCTTGAAGTACGACACGTTGTCGATCTCGCGCGCCATGCGGGCGAGAAACGGCGCGGACAACGGCGTGCCGCTGACCGGCGCGTCCTGGATCATGATCGGGATGCCGATCGCGTCGGACACCGTGCGGTAAAACTCGTAGATGCCACGTTCGCCGATGCGGATGGTCGCGCCGTGATACGGCGGCATGACCATCACCATGGCGGCGCCCGCAGCCTGCGCGCTGCGGCTGCGCTCGGCACACTGGTACGAGCTGAAATGCGTGGTCGTGACGATCACCGGCACGCGGCCCGCGACGTGTTCGAGAACGGCGTGCATGAGCGTGTTGCGCTCGCCGTCGGAGAGCGCGAACTGCTCGGAGAAGTTCGCCAGAATGCACAGCCCGTTCGAGCCCGCGTCGATCATGAAGTCGATGCAGCGTTTCTGGCCTTCGAGGTCGAGCCGGCCGGCGTCGTCGAAGATGGTCGGCGCGACGGGGAACACGCCGCGCATTGCTGCGGGATGAGATGACTGCGTCATGGTGGTGGGTGTCTCGTTGGCGTTGGATGTCGGCATGCAACTCAGCCGACTATACGGCGCCGGACACGGCAGGTATATTGAATTGTTTCCATCCTGTGATCGCTTTTGCGACTCACCTGCACTGCAATTCGATCCGCCATGAAAGACACTCTCAACGTCCTGCTGTCGAAGCTGCGCATGAAGCAACTCCAATTGCTGATCGCCCTCGACGACCTGAAGTCGCTGCACAAAGCCGCCGGCGCGATGTCCATGACGCAGTCGGCCGCCAGCAAGGCCTTGCAGGAACTGGAGTCGATGCTCGAGGCGCCGCTCTTCGAGCGCTCGAAAAGCGGCATGATCCCGAACCAGCTCGGCCATTGCGTGATCCGCTACGCGCGCCTCATGACGACCGATCTCACCGCTCTCTGCCAGGACGTCGCTGAAATACGTTCCGGGCGCGGCGGACGGCTCGCGATCGGCGCGATCATGGGCGCGATTCCGGAGTGCGTCGTGCCGGCGCTGAATCAACTGCATGCCACGCAACCGGGTCTTTCCGTCGAAGTAGTGGAAGACACGAGCGCGCGCATGCTGCAGCAACTCGACGACGGCCGGCTCGATCTGGTGATCGGCCGCGCGGCGGTGGCGGCCGATCCGTCGAAATATCACTATCGTCCGCTCGGTGACGAACCGCTCTCGGTGGTGGTCGGCTACGGCCATCCGTCCTTGCCGAAGAAAGAGGTGAAGCTGCGCGATCTGGCGGGCCACCGCTGGGTGATGTATCCGTCGCATATGCCGCTGCACGCGCTGCTCGAACGTGAGATGGATCTGGCCGGTCTGCAGATGCCGGATAACCCGGTTTCCACGGCCTCGACGTTCGTGACGGTGGCGCTCCTGCAAAGCAGTCACGATCTGGTTTCGCTGCTGCCCACGGCGATCGCCGCCTTATTCGTCCGGCAAAAAATGCTGCGCCTCGTGCCGGTCAAGCTCAAGTCGCCTTCGCAGACTTTTGGCATCGTGACGCGCAAGGGCGGTGTGCTGTCGCCGCCGGCGGAACAGTTCATCGAATTGCTGTGCGCGCAGCCGATCGAACCGGCGCAAGGGCGGTTGCCGGAACGCTCGACGAGAAAGCAAAAAACCGCCTGAAGCGGCGGTTTTTCATCACAGGAAAGACGCTGAATATCGCATGGCGATTCACGCCGCGCCATGTTTCGCAAACGGGTGTTGTAGCCGCGACACTCTCGGGTAAATCCGAACGGATCGCAGGTTCACGTTCCGCGCTACACTGCTTTGAAGGTGCGCCGGGCCAGAAGAAACCGGCGTCCGCTCGGGGAGAGCACCATGAATCGGCCGCTGGTTCGGTTACCGTTTCGCGCGACAGGCGTGGCGTCTGTGCGCAAATGGTTCAAATGGGCGCTGGTCGCGGCATTTTTGCTCGCGCTGGCATTGGCGGCACGCTTTTGCCAGAACGAGATCGAAACCTCGCGATTGCAGGCGCACTATCTCTCCGAATTGACTCGCGACGTGGGTTTCTCCGTCGCCGACGGTCCCAGTCATTCCATCCGTTTTCCCGAAGCCGACAAAGGTCCTTACGACAGCCGTCTGGGCTACGCGTTGCTGCCGTCGATCCAGCAGCGTCTGCTGCAACGCGGCTTCGAAATCACCACCCAGGCGCGCGATTCCGAGCGGATGCTGTCGCTGGCGGATAACGGCCTCTTTCTGCCGTACGAAGAAAAAGATCGTGCGGGCCTGCAACTCTTCGACGGCACCGGCGCGCCGCTCTTCGCCGCGCAGTTTCCCGGCCGCGTGTACGACGACTTCGATGCGATTCCGCCGCTGGTCGTGAATTCGCTGCTGTTTATCGAAGACCGCTATCTGCTCGATCCGAATCAACCGAACCGCAATCCAGCCATCGATTGGGGGCGCTTTAGCCGCGCGTTGGCCGATCAGGGCGTGCGCGTGTTCAATCACCATCAATCGCAGCCCGGCGGCAGCACGCTCGCCACGCAGATCGAAAAATTCCGCCACTCGGCGGGCGGCCGCACGGCGACGCCGCCGGAGAAGTTGCGGCAGATCGCCTCGGCTTCGGTGCGCGCTTATCTGAACGGGCCGCAAACCATGCCGGCGCGCCGGCAGATCGTGGTCCACTATCTCAACTCGGTGCCGCTGGCCGCGCAGCCGGGCATCGGCGAAATCAACGGGATTGGCGACGGTCTCGCCGCCTGGTATGGCCGCGATTTCAACGACGTCAACCGCATCCTGATCGCGCCGTCGACCGAACAGAATCTGCCGGAGCAGGGCATCGCATTCCGGCAGGTGCTTTCGTTGATGATCGCGCAACGTGCGCCGTCGTATTTCCTGCATCACGGTTACAAGGAACTTGAACGGCTGACCGACAGTTATCTGCGGCTGCTGGCGAACGGCGGCATCGTGTCGATTCCGTTGCGCGACGCGGCGCTCTCCGCGGTGGTCGATTTGCATCGGGCGCCCGTCAAAACCGCCAGCGCGGATTCCTTCGTGTCGCGCAAGGCGGTGACGTCCATGCGTTCGCATCTGCTGGCCGCGCTCAACATTCCGAGCTTCTACGAACTCGACCGCCTCGATCTGCAGGCGAAGGGCACGCTCAACAACGCCGTTCAGCAAGCCGTGAGCGACCGGCTCGCCGCTGCCGCCACGCGCGACGGGGCGAGAGCCGCGGGTCTGGTCGGCTTCGAAATGCTGCGCGCGTCGGACGATCCTTCGAGGATCGCGTATAGCTTCACGCTGTTCGAGCGGCGCGACGGCGCCAACCTCGTGCGGGTGCAAACCGACAGCGTCAACCAACCGTTCGACATCAACTCCGGCGCGCGTCTGAATCTTGGTTCGACGGCGAAACTGCGTACCGTGGTGACGTATTTGCAGATTGTCTCCGACCTGCACAAGCGTTATGCACCGCTGAGCACAGCGGAACTGAAAGCCGTGAAGTACGATCCGAACGATCAACTCACGCGCTGGTCGCTCGATTATTTCGCGCACACCTCGGACCGTTCGCTGCAAGCCATGCTCGACGCGGCCGTGGAGCGCAAATACTCGGCCAGTCCCGGTGAAACGTTCTACACGGGTGGCGGCGCGCAGACCTTCAACAATTTCGAATCCGACGACAACAGCCGCATCCTGACCGTGCACCGCGCGTTCCAGCATTCGGTGAATCTGGTGTTCGTGCGGCTGATGCGCGACATCGTCCACTATGAAATGGTGCAGACCACCGGGCCGTCGGCGCAATGGCTGGGCGATCCTGAGATGCGCAAGATGTATCTGACGCGCTTCGCCGATCAGGAAAGCCGCGTGTACATGAACCGTTTCTACACGAAGTATCACGGCAAGACACCCGACCAGGCCTTGGCGCTGCTGCTGCTCGGTGTGCGCAAATCGCCGCCCAAGGTGGCGACGGTGTTGCGCAGCGTTGCGCCGGACGAGTCGAATGCGTGGTTCAACGTCAAGATGCGCGCGGCGCTGAAAAACACGCCGGCCGCTTCCGTGCTCGACGACGAAGACCTGGCCAACCTGTACGCTAAATACGCGATCGACCGCTTCAATCTGAACGATCGCGGCTATATTTCGAGCGTGCATCCGCTGGAACTGTGGACGCTCAACTATCTGCGCGAGCATCCCGACGCCACGCTAGAACAGATCCAGAGCGCGAGCCGCGACGTGCGTCTGTCGACTTATTCGTGGCTCTTCAAGACGCGCTATCACGCGACGCAAGACCGCCGCATCAAACGCATGGTCGAACTGCGCGCCTACGATGCGATCGGCAAATCATGGCAGGCGCTCGGCTATCCGTTCGCGACGCTTACGCCTTCGTATGCCGCGGCAATCGGCGCGTCGGGCGACCGGCCGGCCGCGCTCGCGCAACTGATCGGCGTGATCGCCAACAACGGCAACAAGGTGCCGACGGAAAGCCTCACGCAACTCGACTTCGCAAAAGACACGCCGTACGAAACGCATTTCAAGCGTGCGGCGGTGGCGCCCGAGCAGCAGTTGTCGCCGGAAATCGCAAGCACGGTGAAAGTGTTGTTGCGCGATGTCGTGACCGGCGGCACGGCGAAGCGTCTCGCGCAAGGCATGACGTTCCCCGATGGCCAGACGCTCGAGGTGTACGGCAAGACCGGTACCGGCGATCAGCGCTTCAATGTGTTCGCCAAAGGCGCGCGGCTGATCGAGTCGCGCAAGGTGAACCGCAGTGCGACCTTTGTGTTCGCGATGGGCGACCGGTTCTACGGCACGTTGACGGCGTGGGTGCATGAACCGTATGCCGCGCATTACGAATTCACGAGCGCGTTGTCGGTGCAATTGCTGAAGTCTTTGGCGCCGGTGTTGCAGCCGTTGCTGAATGAGACACCTGTGAAGACGGCTTCGGTTGCGAAGGTCGCCGCGCAATGAGCGTTGGGCGAAGCGTGCCGGTGTCGACGCAGATGCATCATACCGGCAGCGCTCAATAAACCGTCTCCGCCGCCGGCTTCAGGAACAACTCATGCACCGGCGCGAAATGCGCATAAAGCGGCAGAATCGCGCCGCCCATCGCACGCGCATCGGCGCCGATCGCGCCTTCCAGTAATTGCGGACGCACCATGCCTTCCCATTCGAAGCGATCGAGCACGCGCTCGGTGCGGCGAATGATTTCGCGCAGCAGTTGCCGGTCGAGTTCGCCGTCGATCACGATCGCGTCGAGATCGAGCAGGGCGGCTGCATTGGTCAACGCAGTGGCGATCGCGGGGCACGCGCTATCGAGCCATTGCTCGGTGTGCCGCCACAGTTCCGGCGACAACGCGCGATGATCGTGGGCGGCCGCAGCCGGCGCGCCCGCATCGGTCAAGAGCTTTTCGAGCACGAAGCCCGACGCCGCGTGCAATAGCTGGCGCGCGGGTTTGCGCGCGCCGCCTTCGCGCAGCGGAATCGAGCCGACCGCGCCCGCGTTGTCGTGCGGGCCGCCATGCAGACGGCCGTCGATCACGAGCCCGCCGCCGATAAACGTGCCGACGAACAGATACAGAAAATTGTGGATGCCGCGCCCCTGGCCCATCACGAGTTCGGCGGCGCAGGCGGCCGTGGTGTCTTTGGCGAACTCGACGGGCAAGCCCGTCATGGTGCCGATGCGCGAGCGCAGATCGATCTCGTTCCATGCTTCCAGCGCCTCGGGCGGCGCGCCGAGAAAGTCTCGCCAGCCGCCGAGCCATAAAGGCGCCGCGACGCCCACACCGACCACCTGGCTGGCCTTCGCGCCGAGCGTCTGATTCACGCGCGCGAGTTTATTTTCGAGCGCGGGAAACAGCGTGCGCGGATCGGGATACGCGTAGTCGAAGACATCGCGGTGCACTACGTGGCCGGCAAAATCCATCGCCAGCACGTCGAGACTGCGGCGTCCCACCTTGATGCCGATGGTGTACGCGCCTTGGGCGCGCAACGCGATCGGTACCGACGGCTGGCCGATCCTGCCGCGCACGCGAGCCTGCTTTTCGAGCAGCCCGTCCTCGATAAGACGCTCGACGATCATCGACACCGTCTGCATCGAAAGACGCGTGAGGCGGCCCACGTCGGCTTTCGGCAGCGGCCCGTGCAAGCGGATCGCCTGCAACACGATGCGCTCGTTGAACTGCCGCATGCCGACCTGATTCGAGCCGACCGTGCGTTTGAGGGGCGAGCGGGTGCCGGTGGTTTCCATGGCGAGCGCCCGCTCAGCAGGATGCGCGCATCATGCAATCGCCTTGACGTCTGCTTCCTTTGCGCCGGTCATGATTGCCACCGCCTCCGACATGTGGATGTCCGCCCGGTTCACGAGGGCCGCGCGCCGGCCGAGCCGCTGGATATGAATACGGTCCGCGATCTCGAACACGTGCGGCATGTTGTGGCTGATGAGGATCACCGGCAGGCCGCGGTCGCGCACGCGCCGGATCAGTTCCAGCACCATGTTGCCTTCCTTCACGCCGAGCGCGGCGGTTGGCTCGTCGAGAATCACCACGTGCCGCGCGAACGCCGCGCTGCGCGCCACGGCCACGCCCTGACGCTGGCCGCCCGACAGTGTTTCGACGGCCTGGCGCATCGAGCGTATGCCGATCTGCAAGTCCTTCATATGCGCGGTCGCTTCGTCCAGCATGCGGCGCTTGTCGATCATCTTGAAGATCGAGCCGCGCCAGCCGGGTTTCAGCAGTTCGCGCGCAAGGAACAGGTTTTCGGCGATGCTCATTGCGGGCGCCACGGCGAGTTCCTGGTACACCGTCTCGATGCCTTGCGCGCGGGCATCGAGCGGGCTGCGGAATTTGACCGCTTTGCCGTCGAGCAGAATCTCGCCTTCGTCCGGCACCGTGGCGCCGGAAAGGGCCTTGATCAACGACGATTTTCCCGCGCCGTTGTCGCCGATCACGGCCATGATCTCGCCGGGCATCACTTCGAAATCACAACCGTCGAGCGCGGTCACATTGCCGTAGCGTTTGATGAGTCCGCGCGCCTGCAGAACGGGCATCGCGGAAGAAGCGGAAGTAGGGGTAGACATGACGGATTCCTCTGACTGTTCAACCGCGACGATGGGAAAGTTTGTCCGCCGCCACCGCGAGAATCACCAGCATGCCGGTGATCAACACCTGGTAGACCGAAGAGACGCCGATCAACGTCAGACCATTGCGAAACACGCCCACGATCAACGCGCCGAGCAGCGTGCCGGAAATCGAGCCGCGTCCGCCGAACAGACTCGTGCCACCGAGCACGACCGCGGTAATGCTGTCGAGATTCTCGGTTTGCCCCGCCTGCGGATCGCCCACGCCGGTTCGCGAGACGGACAGCAGCGCAGCGACGCCGTAGATCGCGCCGGCCAGCGAATACACGGTCAGCAATATTTTCTGCGACGACAGGCCCATCAACCGCGCGGCCTCCGGGTTGTTGCCGAGTGCGTACAGATGCCGGCCTGGCACCGTGTCGCGCAATACGAACCACGTGGCCAGATACATCAGCAAAGTGAGCACGGTGCCGTACGTGACATCAGCGGGGCCGAGTTTGAAGGTGTTGCCCAAGAACATGATCGCGTCCGGCAGGTTCGACACGCTTTCGGCGTTCGAATAGATCTGCGTGAGCGCGAACGCGATATTCAACGTACCCAACGTAACGATGAAGGCCGGCAATTTGATGCGCGTGATCAGCACACCGTTGAGCGCGCCGAACAGCGTACTCGCGCCGACCCCGCAGAGAATCGCGAGCACCGGCGGTACACCTAGCGTGACCGCGAATTTGGTCATGATGATCGAGCCGAACGCCATCACCATGCCGCACGACAGGTCGATGCCGCCGGTCAGCACGATCAGCGTCTGGCCGATGGCGATGACCGCGACCACCATGGTTTGCTGCAGGATCAGCGAGAGGTTCTGGAACGACAGGAAGCGGCTGCTCTGCGAAATGAAGAAGCCGCAAGCCAGTACCAGCGCGATGAGTGGCCCGACCTCGGCAAGCGATGGCATGCGCTCGGCAAACGAGCGTGAGTGGCCGGCGGGCGCGGAAGGAGTCGACATGATGGATGACCTCGATGCAGAAGCGTGGCGCTCGGCCACGCGGCAAATCCGATGGCGGCCCGGCGAATCGGGCCGCCCTATTCAGTGCGCGTTACTTGTTGCCCCAGCAGTTGTCGAGGCCGAACTTGGTGTCCTTGCTGTCGATGCCGGCCATCGGCTTGTCGGTGATCAGCGTCACGCCGGTGTCCTGATAGCCGGAGACTTTCTTGCCGGTCTTCGCGTATTCGACGCCGGCCGTCACGCCGAGCGAGGCCATCTTCAGCGGATACTGCTGCGAGGTCGCTGCGATGGCGCTGGCCTTGACGTTGCGCACGCCTTCACAGCCGCCGTCGATCGAGACGATCATCACGCTCTTGTCCTTGCCCGCAGCCTTCAGCGCGCGGTAAGCGCCGGCGGCCGCCGGTTCGTTGATGGTGTAGACCACGTTGATGTCGGGCGACTTCTGCAGGCAGTTTTCCATCGCCGTCTGGCCCTTGGCCTGATCGCCGCGTGTGTCCTGGCTGCACACCACCGAGGGATCGCCTTCCTTCACGCCGAAGCCTTCCAGGAAGCCGTTATGACGCAGCACGCCGACCGAGACGCCGGGCGCGAGATCGAGCGTGGCGATCTTCGCGGGCTTGCCGTTGAGCGCGGCTTTCGCGTATTTGCCGATCAGCACGCCGGCCTTGAAGTTGTCGGTGGCGAAGAGGGCGTCGGTGGCGTCTTGCGGATCGGTGGGTGTGTCGAGCGCGACGACCATCACGCCGGCGGCGCGCGCTTTCTTGATGCTCGGTACGATCGCCTTGGTGTCGCTCGGCGTGATCAGAATCGCCTTCGCGCCGGCCGTCATCATGTTTTCGATGGCGGTGACCTGGCTCGCGTTGTCGCCGTCGAACTTGCCGGCCGCGGTGATCAGCTTCGCGCCGTCTTTCGAGGCAGCCGCTTCGGCGCCCTGTTTCATCTTGACGAAGAACGGGTTGGTGTCGGTCTTGGTGATGAGGCCGACGACAGGCTGGTCAGCCGCCTGGCTCGCGCTCGCACACCATACCGCCGATGCCGCGACGCACATCGACACGATTTTCCTGGCGACAGGAAGCCTGCGGGAATTCAGATTCATGGGACGCTCCTCCGGTTTTTGGCAACGACGTTGTGGTACTGGCGGCTGCCTGCGCGAACGCTGCGTGCTGGCAACCTGGTTTGCGATCTGCCGCGAGATGAAGGCGGTTCGAAACGGCTTGTAGCCGGGTCGTTTCGCGCCGCCTAAATCACTTTGGTTGATTTAGTACAGCAGGCGTGTCGACTCGCGTCAAGGAAATCATGGGCATGAAAGTTTGCGCGCGGAAAGCTGCCGGCAGGCTGAATGCCTTATGCGGCGCGGCTTCGGCGGAGTATTGCGGTGCGCGATAGAGCGTTCGGGCTTGGGGAAAGTCCTGGCTCGTATGAAGGCGAATTGAAAGCTAATTGAGGTTTTCTCGACGCTAGATCTTTTGCGTCGCGAGGGTATTCAGCGGACCCTGAGGTGTGCGGACATCGCGGTTATCACGATGTCCGTGACCAACAGCTCAACGGCGCGGCGTGAGCGCCTGCCGCCTCGTTTCGAGTTGCGTGACGACGCGTTGCAAGGTCCGCTCGGCAGAGCCCGGCGTCGCGACAAACTTGCAACCGATCACAAAGCGTCGGTCGCCCTTCGCCGTGCGCACCTGCCGTGGCGCGACGATTCCCAGATCGAGTCGCAGCATGCCGAAGCCGCCGAGTTGCAATGCGACGTCGCGCAGCACCGTGCCGCGTTCGAGCGAGCCGAAGCGTTCGTCGGCGGTCTTCAAGGCGATGCCGCCCAGCGACAAATCCTGCAACTCCAGACGGAACGAGCCGCTATCCGCGTACGGGCCGCTGGCGATGTACGGGTCGAGCACGGGCGTTTGCACGCGGAAGAATTCGCGGCGTTGAACGTAGTGGAGCAACGCAGGCAAGGGCGCTTCGAAAGCCGGCAGTCCGTCGAACTGAGTCGGCGTGGCATCGAGCGTCGTGAACTCGGTGCGAATGCCGCCGGGCAGGCTGCGGAACGTCAGTTGACGGGCAGCGGGTAAGGCATCGTTGTCATCGGCCACGCTGCCGGCATCGAAGACGAAGCGCGCATTGCGCGAGTCCACATCGAGTATCTGCGTGACGATTTGCCGGCCACCGAACTCGACCGTGACGAAGTCCTGTCCGGTCACCAGTTGGCGCAGACACACGGCGATTTGCAAGGGATGGCGCTGCGCGAAGTTCGAGTCGGCGTCGAGGGTTTGTTGGGTTTGTTCGGCGACATCGGCATCCAGCGAGAGATCGGCAATCATTCGAATATCCATGCGTGTTACGGCCTTGGCCCGGCCGGTTGGAGAGCGCGGACGGCCTGTGGGTCGTCGCGGCGCTCGGCCTTTCCCTGAGTTATTGCAGGGACCGTGCCAACTGCATGGATCGCTGGATGAATGCTGTGCGCAGCCCGTGGGACTGCTTGCGGCGTGCGTTTACGGGCGGCGTGTGAGGAAGGGCCGCACGCGCGTCGAAGGATTCGCTACGTAACGTCCGCGATGTTGTTACGGCCACATCAGCGCGAACGCGGCACGCCCGTGGATGCACGCACAACCAGTTCGGGCGGCGAGGCGATGCGCATCGGCACGCTGGCCGTTGGGCGACCCGCCTGTCCATACGACGACTCGATCAGTTCACGCAACAGCGATACCGCAAGCCCCGCGACTTCGACCGTCGGCACCGCGACAGTCGTCAACGCGGGGCGCGATTCGCGCGCGAGTTGAATGTCGGTGATGCCGATCACGGACAGGTCCGTTGGCACGTTCAGGCCGAGGTCGGCGGCGGCGTGCATCGCGCCGAGCGCGGGCAGGTCGTTGGTGACGAAGATCGCGGTGAGCTTCGGATCGCTTTCGAGCAGCGCGCGTGCCGCTGCGTAGCCGCCCTGGATCGTATCGACCGCATGTTTGACGCGGCCTTTCGGCGCGCCGCCGGCGCGCAGCGCATCGACGAAACCTTCGTAACGGGCCGCATGAATGCCCGAGGCTTTGCTGCCCACGATCGCGCCGATCCGCCGATGGCCGAGCTCCAGCAAATGCGCGCCCGCCAGTTCGCCGGCACGCCGGAAATCGACCGCGACGCACGGCAACCCCGGCGGCTCGTTAGGCCGTTCCCACATGCACAGCACGACCGGCGTGCCGCGCGATTCGGTCGTATGAAGATCGGCGAAATCGAGGTTCGCGTTCGTTACGAGCACGCCTTCGGAGAGCGTGCCGGCAATCTGGTCGAGATACGCGCGGCCGGTGTGCGGATCTTCGTTCGTATTGCAGATGATCACGAAGTGTCCGCTCGTGCGCGCCGCGCGTTCGACGGCGAGCGCGAACTCCGGATAGAACGGATTCGCGATGCTCGACACCATTAGCGCGAGCGTCGGCGCGCGACCTTCGGCGAGGGCGCGAGCGGCGAGATGCGGACGGTAGCCGAGCGCTTCGACGGCCTCGAGCACGCGCTGCCGGGTGGTCGCGCCGACCCGGCCGCGATTGCGCAGCACGTTGGAGACCGTCGCCGGGGTGACGCCGGCATGACGCGCGACTTCGCTAAGTGTGGGCATGATGTTTTCATTATTTGGGATGGCTGCCCGACATTTGCATCGCGCGCCAAGGCGCGGCACCATCTGTCGCACAGACAAAACGATCTCGGAGACAGGCAAGGCCCCAACGATCCCAAGCGATCGATTTTTTTCGGCCCTTTCTGATTAAGCGCTTAATCTCCGACTTCGAGCTGATTAAATCACGGAGTCGATGCAATGGCGAGCATTTCGTTAAGAGGCGTGCAGAAGGCGTATGGCGACGGCGCGCCGGTGATCCGCGACGTGGATCTCGAGATCGGCGAAAACGAGTTCTGCGTGTTTCTCGGTCCGTCCGGTTGCGGCAAGTCGACCTTGCTGCGCATGATTGCCGGTCTCGAAGACCTCACGGACGGCGACCTCTCGATCGGTGGCAAACTCATGAACGACGTGCCGGCCGCGCAACGCGGCGTGGCGATGGTGTTCCAGAGTTACGCGCTGTTTCCGCACATGAGCGTGTTCGAGAACATGGCGTTCGGCCTGAAGCTCGCGAAAACCCCCAAGGATGAAATCGACCGCAAGGTGCGCGAAGCCGCGCGCATCCTGCAACTGGAAGCGCTGCTCGAACGCAAGCCCAAGGCGCTGTCGGGCGGCCAGCGGCAGCGGGTGGCGATCGGCCGCGCCATTGTGCGCGAGCCGGGTGTATTTCTGTTCGACGAGCCGCTCTCCAACCTCGACGCCACGCTGCGTGGCCAGACTCGTATCGAGATCGCGCGGCTGCACAAGCAGTTTGCCAAAGCCAGCGTGGTCTACGTGACGCACGACCAGATCGAGGCGATGACGCTCGCCGACAAGATCGTGCTGCTGCATGCCGGCAAGGATACCGAGCGCCACGGCAGCATCGCGCAGATTGGCGCGCCGCTCGAGTTGTATCACCGTCCGAAGAGCCGCTTTGTCGCGGGGTTCATCGGTTCGCCGCGCATGAACTTTCTGCCGGGAAGCGTCGCTTCGGTGGATGCGCAAGGCGTCACCATCACGCTCGATCACACGCAGGAGACTGTGCGCGTGCCGGTGAACGGCGCGGGGCTGCAAACCTCGCAAGCGGTCACGCTCGGCGTGCGCCCCGAGCACCTGGAATTTGTCGATCCGTCTTCCGTCGCGCCGGACGACGCCGTGCTCACACGCACCGTCTCGCTCGTCGAACAACTCGGCGAACACAGCTATGTCCATCTCGATCAGCCCGGCGGCGCCGCGCTGATCGCCAAAGCGCCGGGCAATACGCGCCTCGCGCCCGGCGAGCGCGCGAGCCTGCGCGTGCCCCGTGCCGCCTGCCATTTATTTACCGAAGACGGCTTTGCCGCCGCTTCGCTCGAATCCGTCGAACACTACGCATAGAGGACATTCGGATGCGCCTTGGAGTCTGTTATTACCCGGAACACTGGCCGGAGTCGATGTGGGAAGACGACGCTCGCCGGATGAAAGCCCTCGGCATCGAGCAGGTGCGGATCGCCGAATTTGCCTGGAGCCGCATCGAGCCTACGCCGGGCGAATACGATTGGGGCTGGCTCGACCGTTCGATTGATGTGCTCGGCGCGGCCGGCCTGCAAGTGGTGATGTGCACGCCGACCGCGACGCCGCCCAAGTGGCTGATCGACCGCCATCCCGACATTCTGCCGGTCGGCGCCGATGGACGCCCTCGCGCGTTCGGCTCGCGGCGTCATTACGATTTCTCGTCGCCGTCGTATTTCGCCGCGTCGCAGAAGATTTGCACGGCGGTGGCCGAGCGCTACGGCAAGCATCCGGCTGTCGCTTACTGGCAAACCGACAATGAGTTCGGTTGCCATCACACGGTGGTCAGCTATTCGCCAGCGGCTGTCGGGCGCTTTCGCGAGTGGCTCAAAGCGCGCTATCACACCATCGACGCGTTGAACCGCGCCTGGGGCACGGTGTTCTGGAGCATGGAGTACCGCAGCTTCGACGAGATCGACGCGCCGGTGGCGACCGTGACGGAAGCGCATCCTTCGCATCGTCTCGACTACCGCCGTTTCGCCTCGGACGAAGTGGCGCGCTATAACCGCATGCAGGTCGAGATCATCCGCGCGAATTCGCCGGGGCGGCCGGTCGCGCACAACTTCATGCAACTCTTCACCGAGTTCGATCACTACAAGGTCGCCGCCGACCTCGATGTGGCGACGTGGGACAGTTATCCGCTCGGCGCGCTCGAAGAGCAATGGTTCGCGCCGGAAGTGAAAGCGCGTTGGCTGCGCAGCGGGCACCCGGACTTCGCGTCGTTCAATCACGACGTTTATCGCGGCATGTCGAAGCTGCCGTTCTGGGTGATGGAGCAGCAGCCGGGTCCGGTGAACTGGGCGCTGTGGAATCCGGCGCCGCTGCCGGGCATGGTGCGGCTGTGGAGTTGGGAGGCGTTCGCGCATGGTGCGGGCTGCGTGTCGTATTTCCGCTGGCGTCAGGCGCCGTTTGCGCAGGAGCAGATGCATGCAGGCTTGAACACGCCGGACAACCGTCTGGACGTGGGCGGCAGCGAAGCGTCGCAAGTTGCCGGCGAGATTCGCACGGTGCTCGCAGCGAATGCCGACGCCAACGCCGCGGTCCGGTCGAAAGTCGCGCTCATCTACGACTACGAGGCGAAGTGGCTGTTCGAGATTCATCCGCAGGGCGCGGATTTTCACTATCCGCGCTTCGCCTTCGAGTATTACTCGGCGTTGCGCGCGCTTGGGCTCGACGTGGATATCGTGCCGGTTGACGCGCCGCTGGACGGCTACAGCCTGATCGTCGTGCCGCCGCTGCCGGTCGTGCCCGAGGCGTTTGCGGAGCGTCTGGCGAGTTCGGGTGCGCAGGTCGTACTCGGTCCGCGCACGGGTTCGAAGACCCACGATTTGCAGATTCCGGCGAACCTGCCGCCCGGCGCGCTGACTTCGGTGTTGCCGGTGCGCGTGTGGCGCGTCGAATCGATGCGGCCGAACGTGACTGAAGCCGTGCGGCTCGCTGACGGCAAAAGTGCTGGTGAAGCAGACGGTTTCGCCCGTCACTGGCGTGATTTCATCGACACCGAGGCGGCGGAATCGCTCGACGTGCGGGCCCGATTCGCGGACGGCCATCCCGCGTATGTACGGGGCGGCGCGTTCCATTACCTGGCGAGTCTGTTCGACGACGCGCTCACGGTGCGTCTGTTCGCGCGGATCGCACAGGAAGCGGGGCTCGAAACGATGCCGCTCGGCGACGGCGTGCGAGTGAGCCGCCGCGGCGCGCTGACCTACGTGTTCAATTACGGCGACGAAACGCACACGCTTACCGGCGTAGCCGACGACGTCTTCGTGTTCGGTTCGCACGCAATCGAACCGCAGGGCGTGGCCGTCTATCGATCATGATGGCGACCTGATGCACCGGCGCAGTGTCCAACGACATTCCATGCAGTAACGACAACGACGCAAAATCAAGGAATCAAGGAGACAGGCAACATGAAAATGAAACCACGCAAGATTCTGTTGGCACTCGCGCTGGCCGCCGCGGCGGTGGGGACGTCTGCCGTCAGCACGGCACAGGCGGGCACGCTCACGGCCAATATCGCGTTCAAGGGCGCGAGCCAGCGCGCGGTCTGGCAGTCGGTCATCGACGACTTCAAGAAGGCGCATCCCGGCATCGACGTGAAAGTATCGTTCGTCGACGAAGAAGCGTACAAGGTGCAATTGCCCGGCTGGCTGACGACCGTCGCGCCCGACATCGTCAACTGGCATGACGGCGAACGCATGGCCTATTACGCGCAGCGCGGCCTGTTCGAAGACCTGAGCGGCGACTGGGCGAAGAACGGCTGGAACGAGATGTATGCATCGACCAAAGAGGCTTCGTCGTATAAGGGCAAGCAGTACGCCGCGCCGACCGTGTACTACTCGTGGGGCATGTTCTATCGCAAGGATCTGTTTCAAAAGGCAGGTATTAGCGGCGAGCCGAAAACGTGGGATCAGTTTCTCGAAGACTGCAAGAAGCTGAAGGCCGCCGGCATCACGCCGATCGCCGTGGCAGGCCGCGATTCGTGGACGCTCGCCGGCTGGTTCGACTATCTCGACTTGCGTTTGAACGGCAATGCGTTCCATCAGAAGCTAATGGCGGGCGAGATTCCCTACACCGATCCGCGCGTGAAGAAGGTCTACACGACGTGGAAGCAATTGATCGATGCGGGCTATTTCATCGACAACTCGCTCTCCTACGATCTCGATTCGGTGCAGCCGTTCCTGTTCCAGGGCAAGGCCGCGATGATGCTGATGGGCACGTTCATTACCGCGGGTTTCCCGTCGAACGTGAAGCCGGAAATGGGCTACTTCCAGTTCCCGATCATCGACGCGAAGGTGCCGACTGCCGAAGACGGCCCGGTGGAGTCGCTGCATATTCCGTCGAAGGCGAAGAACAAGGCGGATGCGCACACGTTCCTGGCGTTCGTCGAGACGCCGGAAATTGGCGCGAAGCTGGCGACCGGGCTCGGTTCGTTGTCGGCAAATAGCAAGTCGCCGGAACCGGAAGATCCGATCTCCAAGATCGGCTTCCAGATTCTTGCGAACACCAAGGGCGGTATTGCGCAGTTCTATGATCGGGACATGACTAAGGAAATGGCCGACGAAGGCATGAAGGGGATGCAGCAGTTCATCTCCGACCCCACGAAGCTCGACGACGTGCTCGCGCAACTCGAGCAGACGCGCAAGCGGATCTATAAGAAGTAAGCGGCGGCGGCCGCGAGGCCGCCTTCCGTTGCATTGAGTCAGGAACTGGATCTGGAGAACGATTGTGTCGCATTCCGTCACCCGCCACACTGTGAGCGGTCCTGCTGAACCCGGCGGACCGGGCTTGCCCACACCGGGCGGCGCCGTGCGCGGCGGCAAGCCGGCCAGTTCGCGGCGGCGCGGTCCGTCGCCCACCGCGCGCCGGCAGCGGCGCGCCGCTTTTCTGTTCCTTGCGCCGGCCTGCGTCATGGTGGCCATCTACGTGGTGTGGCCGATCCTCTCCACTATCCGCCTCAGCTTTTTCAACTGGGACGGAATGAGCGAGCCGTCGTTCGTCGGACTCGCGAACTACGTCGAGTTATTTCATGCGCAGACGTTCTACACCGCGCTGAAGAACAACCTCATCTGGCTGCTGCTGTTCCTGCTTGCTCCGCCGATGGGACTCGCCGTCGCGTTGTATCTGAATCAGGCAGTGGCCGGCATCCGTATCGTCAAATCGCTATTCTTCGCGCCGTTCGTGCTGTCGGGCGTGGTGGTCGGCTTGATCTTCTCGTGGTTCTACGACCCGACCTTCGGCCTGCTCGCCGTGATCCTCGGCCACGGCGTGCCGGTACTCGGCGACCCGCGCTATGCGACGTTCGGGATCGTGTTCGCAGCGCTGTGGCCGCAAACCGCTTATTGCATGATTCTTTATCTGACCGGGCTGACCTCGCTGAACGCCGAGCAGATCGAGGCCGCGCGCATGGAAGGCGCGCGTGGCTGGTCGATGCTGTGGCACGTGATCCTGCCGCAGCTGCGGCCGACCACGTTCATGGCGATTGTCGTGACGATTATCGGCGCGCTGCGCAGTTTCGATCTGATCTCGGTGATGACGAGCGGCGGTCCGTTCGAAAGCTCGACCGTGCTCGCGTATTACATGTACGACCAGGCGATCAAGTACTACCGCATCGGCTATTCGGCGGCAGTGGCGGTCGTGCTGTTCGCCATCATGCTGGTGTACATCGTTTATCACTTGCGGCGGATGCTGCGCGCCGAGCAATAAGGAGCCGACCATGTTTCCAATTCCCATCGACAAATGGAAGCCGGCCACTCGCCGCATGTACAAATTGACGCTGCCGGTCGCGCTGCTGATCTGGCTGCTGCCGATGATCGCCGTGCTCGTCACATCGGTGCGTTCGACAGACGAGTTGAGCGAGGGCAACTACTGGGGATGGCCGAAGCACTTCGCGATGTTTGACAACTATCGCGAGGCGCTGACCACGTCGCCCATGCTGCATTACTTCTGGAACAGCGTATTGATCACGGTGCCTGCCGTGGTGGGTTCGATTGCACTGGCGGCGATGGCAGGCTTCGCTCTGGCGATCTACCGGTTCCGTGGCAATTCGACTTTGTTCGCGACCTTCGTGGCGGGCAATTTCGTGCCGGTGCAGGTGTTGATGATTCCGGTGCGAGACCTGTCGTTGCAACTCGGTCTGTTCAATACCGTCAGCGCGCTGATTCTGTTTCACGTGTCGTTTCAGACCGGGTTTTGCGCGCTGTTTCTGCGCAACTTCATCAAGCAGTTGCCATTCGAACTGGTCGAGGCGGCGCGCATCGAGGGCGCGAATGAGTGGACGGTCTTCTTCAAGATCGTGCTGCCGTTGATCCGGCCGGCGCTCGCGGCATTGGCGATTCTCGTGTTCACGTTTGTCTGGAACGACTACTTCTGGGCGCTGTGTCTGACTCAAGGTGACGATGCCGCGCCGATTACCGTGGGCGTGGCCGCGTTGAAAGGGCAGTGGACCACGGCGTGGAATCTCGTGTCGGCGGGATCGATTCTCGCGGCATTGCCTTCGGTGGCGATGTTCTTTGCGATGCAGAAGCATTTTGTCGCCGGTTTGACGTTTGGGGCGACGAAGGGTTGAAGTGGTTGTGTGTCGTGTTGAGAAGGGTTGCCCGCGAAAGCGGGCTTTTTTTTGCGGTTGAAGTTCTGCTATCCGCGTTGCCTCGCAAGAGGTGCGGATAGCAGGGGCGTGGTCAATTCAATTCAGTAGTCGTGCCTGACCTTAGTTATTGTCCCAGTGAGCCGGAACCTTGCGATAGCTGCTCCAGTTATTGCCGCCTTTGCAGATCAGATCCGAACCGTGTGTTTGGCACCAGGCTTCGTAGCCCGGCGAGTACAGCCACTCACCGATCCAGTGCAGATCGACGCGCGGATCCGACGACGGCGTGGAGGCCACGAAGTTGGCGGCGTCGTCCGTGCTGCCCGAGCCCGTGTAATGAGCCACCGACGGATACGGGAACACCGGACGCGTGCGCGTCGTTTGACCGTTCGCATCCACGATCGAGGCGACGATCTTGCCGGGCTTGGTGCCGGTCTCCGCCCACGCCATCACCGACGTCACGATGTCGAACGTGTTTGGGCCATTGCCGCCACCGCAGTGCGCGACGCCGGGGAACAGATAGAGCTTCGTGAATTGATCGACCTTGTCGCTACCCATGTAGTACTTCATCTGCTCGTAGTACTCGATCGTGCCGCGCGGCGTGATGTGCTGATCTTCCAGACCGTGCCACAGGATCAGTTTGCCGCCGCGACGCGCGAACGGGCTCAGGTCCGGATCGGTTGCCGCGAGATAGTTCGACACCGGCACGGTCTTCAGGAAGCCTTCGATCGTGAACTTCAGATTGCTCAAGGCGGCGGAAGGATTCGAACCGTTGAAATAGTCGAGGTACTGCAGGAACGGCAAAACGAAGTTGATGCTGCCGCTCGGTCCGGCGTCGGTGGTCGGCACGAACAGACTCCAGTTCAATTCGCCGCCCCATTCGCGCGAGACCACTTGCTCGAGGTGGACGCCGTTCGCATCGGTCGCGCCGTCATGAATCTGCCGTACCACATTCACTTCGGCCTGCGAGAGGCAAGTGGATGCCGCCTGGCCTTTTGCGCACAGCATGGATTGCGGATTGAAATGGCATACCTGCGGATTGTCGATCACGCCGTCCGCCACGCCGTCGATGCTATCGCACGCTTGCAGCACGGCTGCATGGATCAACGGCAGTTTGCTCGCGAGCAGAATGTACTTGCCGGTATTCGGATCGACGTTGATTACCGCGGGCCATGCGTGATGAAACGTGTTCTGCACGATGAGGTCATTCGCCGGCGCGCCCGCTGCGATACCGTCGAAGTCGTCCGGGAAACGCTGTGCTTCCATCAACGCTTCACGACCGCCATCGGAACAACCGTCGAAGTACGAATACTTCGCTGGCCGCGCGTAGAACTTGTTGATGATTGCTTTGGATACCTGTGCAGTGGCATGCTCCGCGCGATACGCAAAATCGATCTTTGTTTGAGGGTTGAGTGCCCACGAGCCGTCGTTGCCACCTTCGTGACCCATGTCGGTCGCGGCCATCGCGATCTGCCCGTTGGTGACGGGCACGCAGGTCGAGGCCATCGGCGCATTGACAGAGAGGTTGCCGCACAGGCCGCCGCAACCGGCTTGCAGGTAGCGTTGCGTCCAGCCTTGCGTCGGCAGTTGCAACTCGAATAGCGAGGCACCCGGTCCGATTGTCCCCTTCACATCGCACATGGCTGCTGGCAGCGTGTTCTGTCCCACGACGGTACCCGCGGGAAGCACCGTGGCCGACGTAATGGTGACCGTTCCGTCGGTGACGCCGCTGAGGTCCATGCTCATCACGGCGGCGCAATTCATGGCGGGCATGACGGCGGGCAAATTGGCTAAACCAGTGGTGACAGCGCTGGCATTGATCGGCATGCCGAGCAGCGCAATGAGCGCGGCGCCCGTTAGCGCGGCAATCGATCTGCCGCCGACGGTTCGTTGAAGAAGCCAGGCCCGTACTGCCGGCAGCCAGCCTCGTGTTGCACATCCTGTTTTGAAAAGACCAGGCATCTTTATCTCCTGTTGTCGTCGATTAATGCGGGGGCGGACACTGTCCGCGACCTTCGGAATAGAGGCCGTTTGAAGCGCACCGCAATCGACCTCGGTGCGCGGGTTCAATATAGGCGGGCGTGGTAAGGGAAAGAAGGCGTGGCGCGGCCGGGCAGACGTGCGATCAAAGTCAGCTATCCGAAACTTTCTGCCTGTTGCGGCAAATTACGGACGCGATCTGGAGCGTTTCATTAACTATAAAGTGTTGCAAAATCAATGAGGTAGGGTGGGTTGTCGCGCGGCCCGGCAAGGCAGTGCGTTGAGCAGTTGCGTCGCGAGTATCGGTCCGTGCGATAAGAAAAATAGATTGGATTGCATTACTTTCGCAATCGCGCTGCTTTGATCGATGCCGTCATCGGTGGCATCAGCACTGCGTGGAAATATCGTGTAAGCACTGTTGAATCAAGGCGTGTTCTCCCTTCATCGCGGCATTTCGCGGGCGCTAATCTACTGCCACAGCCAGCGCAATCCCTGATTGCCTGGCAGCAGGCCACGACATAGTCTCGTCACGCCTGTGCCTGGTTACTTCCCTGAACAGAGGCCCGGTATGTCTACCTTGAACACCGTTTTGTCCCGCGCTCTTCAACGTCTCGCGACGCCGTCCACCATGCTGTCGATCGGCGTGCTGCTCGCAGGCGCCACGCTTGCTGCGGACGCGTCCGCGGCAAGCTTCAAATGCACGAGCAAGTCGTCCGCATCGGAAAAGATCGTCTGTAAGGAGCCGGCGCTGTCGGCGCTCGACGATCGTCTTGCCGCCGCGTGGCAACGCGCGAAAGACGCAACGCTCGATACGGCTGCGCTCGAAGCGGCACGTACGCATCAATGGCTCTGGCGCCAGCACAACTGCACCGATGAGGCGTGCGTAAAGAGCTGGTACGACCGCCGCATCGCCGAACTGGACGCCGACTACGTACAGGCGAAGCAGGCGCGCCGCGAAGCGTTCGACGCGTCGCTGGCGGGGCAGAACCTCGCGCCTTCGGCCGCCGATGCGGTTCGGAAGATGAAAGGCGAGGCTATTGCGAATGCGACGACTGCCAGTGCGCAGTAGTTGCCGATGGTGAAAGTGCGTTGGCGGACGCGACGCCTCGGCGCACTAGCTCACATTGAAATGCACGCGGACGTCCTGCTTGCTTTCGATCGGACGGTCGCCCTGCAATGCCGGAAAGAAGCGCCATTTGCGTAGGGCCTCGAGGAGAAGCTGGTTGAGGCGTGGATTCTGTGTCGGCTTGAGCAGTTCAACATCGACCGAGCCGTCGACATGAATCACGAAGCGCGCGGTCGCGATGGTTTGATAGGCTTGCTCGCGTAGATCGTCGGGTAGTTCGGGTAACGGTTGCGCGATAGAGCGCGCGGCTGTGTCACTGGGAGGGAGAGTGGGTTGTGATGTGCTCTGTCTTTCCTCTTGGGAGTTATTTGAACGCGTGGTGGGCGCGGTAGGTTCATTGGGCGCGGGGATTCTAGTTGGCTGAATGTCCGGTGGTGGCAGCCGCGGTGCGCGTGCTTGAGCGGGTTTCGGCGTGGCATGCGGACGTGGCTCGTCCGGTCGCTGTGGCTTGATCGTGGGCATCGGTTCGGGATGAACTGGCGACTGCGGATCGAGCTCCACCACGCGCATCTCCAGCGGCTTGTCTGGTGCTGGCTCCGATGTCGTTGCGTCGAGCCAATGTCCGAGCGCGAGCAGAAACACGATCCAGACTACGAGCGCGACGACGATCGACAGTACGATCCGAAGCGTTTGCGAATCATCGATTGTGGTGGTCAGACGCATCGCGCTATTCACGACGCACGGCGATCAGAAACCGCGCCGCGCCGGCTCGGCGTGCGGCGAGCATGGCTTGCACGACCGCGCCGTGGCCCGCTGCGTTGTCCGCGGCAATGACGACATTGGCGTCGGGCTGCAGCAGTCGCTTTACCGTCGGCTCGATCTGATCGGGGCGCACCGGCAGATGGTTCACGAAGATCTCGTTGCGGCTGTCGACCGAGATGGTTAGTGGCTCATGCTCGGCCAACTGTTGCGCGCGACCCGCGGGCAACGTCAGCTTGACGGCATCGATCCGCTGCATGGCGAGCGATGCGAGCATGAACGTCGCCAGCAGAAAGAACATGACATCGATCATCGGAATAATTTCGATGCGGCCACGTCTGGCCGCGCGCGAACGCTTGAACTTCACGGCTGCTCTCCCGCGACGCTCGTGGCAAGACGTATTTCACCGAGCCGCGCAGTCGCGAACGATTCGAGTTCATCCATCAGGCGTTCAAGCCGGCGGGAAAAATAGTTGAACGCGAAGAGTGCGAACAGCGCGACGACGAGACCGATCGCCGTCGCCACCAACGACTGCGCGACGCCGCCGGTGACGCCGGCCGGATCGACGAGCCCCGTGCCGCCGAACAGCTGAAACGAATGCATCATGCCGACGATGGTGCCGAGCAAGCCCAACAGCGGCGCGGCCGTGACGATGGTCTCCAGCACCCAGAAACCCTTGCTCATGTCGCGCTCGATCTGCGAAGCGATCGATTGCGCATTGGCTTCGCGTAGCCACAGTGGAACGGATGCATCGGGCCGCCACGATGTACTCATCCGTTTGAATGCGTTCTGGCGTGGCGCACGATTCATTCCGCTGTCCACGCCGGTGGAGGATCTTGGCATGTGAATTTCACGCACGTCGTCAGTGCCCGGCGGCAGACGGCCGAAACGCAAAAACACATAGGCGCGATCGAGGACGATCGCAACCGCCAGAACAGCAAGTACCGTGAGCGGATAGATCACCCATCCACCCACGCGTACCGCCGCCAGAATACTCGTCCAATCTTGCATGACCGACCTCGTTGCTGCGCGACAGATTTAGAAATGCTTGGTGATACCGGCGTAGACGGCGAAATGCGGCCCGTATTGCGGCGCGCCCACTCCGATGCCCGAGCCGTCGCGCAATTCATAAACGCGATTGAATGCATTGACGACCAGCAAGCGCGCATCGAACTTGCCCACTAGAGGCTGGTTGAAATGCTGGATTACGCCGAGATTGATCTGCGCATAGACGGGCAGGCGATCGGTGTTGGCAAAGCCGCTTCGCAAGCCGCTGCCCACCAGGCCGTCGAAGGTAAACGTCGTTCTGCCGAGGTCATACGTGCCGCCGAATGACGCGGTGATGCGTTGGTCGTGATCCAGATACACCCAGTGGTCGTTGATGTAGGCAAGTTCGTCCGCTTCGAAATTGAACTGAGCCGAGTCGATCTGTTTGCCCTGCGCGCGGCTGTAGGCGAGGTTCAGATAGGTGGACGCGTTGTCCTGCTTGTAATTCGCGGTGAACTCGAGTCCGTACACGCGTCCGTATTGATAGTTGAACGGCGTGAAGATGAGGGCGGAGCCGAACTGACCTTCGTCGAGCAGGTTAGTGGATTTTTTGTAGTAGGCGTCGATGCCGATCGTCACATTCGAACCGAGACGCTGCGTGACGCCGAGGTCGAAGTAGTGACTGCGTTCCGGCTGCACCTGATCGTTCTGACTCGACGGACTCTGGTTAGTGGTGCCGTTGAAGCGGGTGATCGTGGACCCCGACACCAGTTCGAATGCGGGCGGTGTGAAGTAGCGCGCATAGCCGGCGTGAAACGTGGTGGTCGGCGTCAGCGCATAGACCAACCCGATGCGAGGACTCAACTGGCTCGCACTGACGTACTCATCCATCTTGTCATAACGCAGCCCGTAATTGAGCGTGAGCTTGTCGGTGATTTTCCATTCGTCTTGCACGTATGCGCTGTACAGATAGCCGGTTTTGCTGCTCGAGTCGTGGATATTGAAGGGCTGATCCGATAGCTGATTGGCGTCGGCATCGGCTGCGAAGACGTCGACGCTGTCGTCGAACACGGCGTGTTCCTGCTGGAAAAAGAGGCCGGCGCGAATCGTATGCTTCTCGTTGAGTCGCCACGTGGTGTCGACTTGCGCACCGTTAGCCGAGTTGCTGTGAAAGTCCTGGGACGCAACGCCGTTGAAAAGCAGGTCGCCCACCGGATCGGGATTGAATTGCGTTCGCGTGTAGCGGGTGAATAGCGCGACCTGATAGTCCAGTGCGCCGCCATTGGTGCCTTGAAGCGCCAGCACCGCAAAATTGTTCAACTCGGATTGCGTTTCGTTTAACTGACTCGAATCGAACGTGTTGTTGCCGTTGAGCGTGAAATTGGCCTGCAGCCCAGGCGTGTTGGGGATTTCGAACTGGTTGCTCGTGGTGCCGAACATCAGGCTCACTCGCGTGAGCGGATTGATGATGTATGACATATAACCGAACGCATCGCCCTGACGGGTGTGGTCATGTAATGCGTTCGCGCTTGCAGTCGGATTCTCGATGCCGAGGTTGTTGACGCCGAGCGAGCCGCTAAAGTAATAGCTGAACGGACCTTGCGTGCCGAACACGTCGGCGCTGGTCTTGAGGGTCTGGTGGCTGCCGCCGAACACGTCGATGGTGCCGCCATTGCCCGCGTCGCCCGTCTTCGTGCGGATGTCCACGACACCTGCCGTGCGGTAGCCGTACTGCGCCGGTAGAGCCCCGGTAAGCAGATTGACCTGGTCGATGATGCGCGTGTCGAGCGCTTGCCCAAAGCCGCTGATCGGTTCAGGAATAATGATCCCGTTGATGCGGTATTGCAGATTGGCGTGGTCTCCGCGCATGTGCAGTTGTCCGTATGAATCGCTGGCCACGCCGGGCGCCTGCAGCAGCACCTGATTTAGTGGCGTGTTCTGGCCCGCGGGCAGCGCTTCGATATCGGCCTGACTGAAGCGGTACACGCTGCTGCCGGTCTCGGGCAGCAACCCATTGCGCGCTCTGTCCAGTCGCTTCGCATTCACCTGAACTTCGAGTGTGCCGCTCTTCGCAAGACTGACACTGACGGTGCTTTCCGCACCGGCGCTCGCGGTGGTGATGCTGTTGCCACTCGCAAATCCCGGTGCGGTGACGACGATCGCGTAGGTGCCCGGTGTTACATGTGCAATGGCGAAGCGGCCTTCGGCGTTCGTTTTCGCCTCATTGACAGCGGTGCCGCTCGCGTTCTGCACGATTACCGTGGCGTTGTTGACGGGTTGGCCAGCGGCGTCTGTGACTGCGCCGGTTACTGAACTTTCGTCAGTCGCGGCATGGGCGTGGGCAGCCATGGCGAACAGCAGCAGAGCTGCGGAAGAGACGCGCTTGCGGATTTTCATCGTTATGTATTCGAGTGTGTTGGCGACTGGCTGTATGCGTTGTTCTGTCTTGGTCGACGGTTTTTCTGAGGCTGACGTGTGTTCTCGCGACTCGCGGCGTGGATCACCTTTCAGCCGCGAAACTCTGTCACGTCGTCGCAGGAATGTTATATCATTACATTCACGGAAAACAATGACAAGTTGATGGCGCGTTGGTTTTAAGGCGTGGGATGAGATGGCGGGCGCAATTCACGCCTGCGCGGTTGCCCGTTTTTGGGCAGCTAGCGCGGAGCCGTGCGTGTTATCGGCTGTGGGTTTCGCGTGCCGGCTAATGCGGCGGGGGAGGCGGGTTTGATCGCATGTCGAACCCTTTTGTCGATTCGAGCAGGCAGCCGTTGCTCTTGCTGACGACGCGGTTCATTCAGGTGCGATGAAGTTGCAGCCGTGGTCGCTAGAGTTCAGGATGTGGCTCGTTGACGAGCCACGAGCATCGCCACGCTGAGAGCAGCGTGGCGGCAGAGAGCGATTGCCTTGTTAAATGAAGCTCTTCGAATGGCTTGGGATTGTCGACCCATCAGTTCAGGACCGCGCGTGCTTCGCCGCGTCTTCGATGACGGCTGTCACTTCTTTTGGCCGAGATTCATAGACCGAGTGGCTTGCGCCCGAGATCACCGTAGTATGGCTATGCGCGCGTGCGTAGTACCAGCGTTCGAGATCGGGGTTGATGATCTTGTCGTCGGCAGCCACGATGCCCCAGCTGGGCTTGGTCGTCCAGGCGGCGACCGTCATCGGCGCCGAAAAGACTTTCGCGGCCGTCAGAATTTGCGAGTGCGATTCGAACTGCGCTTGCTTGAGTGGCAGATCGGCAGCGAAATCCTTCGCGAAATCCGCGGGATTCAGATAAGTGTATCCGTCGCCGGTCTTCATGATGGCGTCCGGTTGCTTCGATGTGTAGCTCGGCATGCCTTTGCCAAGGTCGCTTTCATCTTCGCCGACGGCCGGCGCGTGCGCGGCCACATACACCAGGCCCACCACTTTCGGGTGCACGCCGGCTTCAGTGATGACCGAGCCGCCGTAACTGTGAGCCACGAGAATTGTCGGGCCGTCCTGCTGATCGAGCACGCGTTTCGTTGCGGCGACGTCGTCGTCGAGCGATGTCAGAGGCTCCTGCACGATGGTGACGTGATAACCGTCCTTGGTCAGCCTGTCATAAACCGGCTTCCAGCCGGAGCCGTCTACCCACGCGCCGTGTACGAGAACAATGTTGTGGACGGGCGCGGTTTGCGGTTGAGCGTCTTGCGCCATCGCGGCGGTTGAGGCGAAAAGCGCGGCAGACAACGACAAGGCCGCGGCGACGAGAGGCAAAACTTTCATGACACACTCCGGTTCATAAGTAAGAAATTATTCTTGAAAAGATATTTTTAATTCGCTTGATAAAGGTAGGAATCCTGTTGAAATTAAGGGCGAAACAGGATTCCCGATACGTGTCATTCAGCTGCCGAAGAAAACATTGCAGAAACTGACGGGGCCGACGCAACTGGAATCGGTCGACGCGTGCTTGCGCATGCCAGACGAAGAACTGCCGTTTTGCGCCATGCCGCCGTACGACGGCTGCGTCGTCTGCGGTGCGGTCTGCGCGGCGACCTTTGCTTCGGCTGCCTGAATGGCGGCCGGATAATCAGCGTCGTCGCCAAGCGAAGGGTTGTAGCCGGCCTGTTCGAGGCGCACCAGATCGGCACGCACTTCAGCACGTGTGACGGGGCCATTCGATTGTGCGAAGCTCGCAACAGGGGCGGCCAGCGTGCCGAGGGCGAGAGCGAAACAAACAAGAGCGTTTTTCATGATAAAGATTCCTTGATCAAATGCGATGAGTAGAGAGACAACGATTGCCTGAAGCGTGCAGCTTCAGCTGCCGAAGTACGGCGTGCAGAACCCCGCGGGACCGACACATTGCTGCGTGTGCGTATGCATATGTTCTTTCGCTGAAGCTTGCGTAGCAAAACCTGCCGAAGCAAGAACGATCAGCGAAAGAATGATGGAAAGTTTGCTTTTCATTTGGATGCCTAAATAGTAAGAGATTAAAGGTGCCTTGCGAATCAACTGAAGCCACGTCTTTGCTTACCCGCCAACATGAGCCGCTTGCAATGAGAGCCGCGCGCACATGCCTGTTTCGCCACTACCGTGCAGCGTTTGTCGCTGTCTTGTAGGGGCGAACACATCGGGTTTTCTCTTATTCCAAATTTTTTTCGCGATTGTGAAGAAAAATTTGAGTCTTACATTTTCCTGAACGTCCGGCGCGCGGACGACGGGTGCTCGTGCCGTCAAACGAAAAAACCGGTATCGCGCAAAGCCTTATCCAGTCGGGCTCCCAAACGTTTGCGCCGTTAAGTCTGACGATTACGTTTATTAAAGCTTTGCGTTTTGCATGTCGTTATCCAGTCAAATAATCTGGACCATCGGACATGCGCGAGCCTTTTGCACGGTAAGCGCTGACGAGGAAATCGCTCTTCGGGGGAATCATCTTGAATCACCAACGATCGCCATGGTCGCGTACAGCGGCTCCGGGCGAAGTCATCTATTCCGAAGGCTTTGCGGGCGACGCCGTCGTCTACGTCATTGCGGATGGCAAAGTCGAAATCTCCACCCAGTGCGACGAGAAGAAGGTGATTCTCGCCACGCTGGGTAAAGGCGAGTTTTTTGGCGAGGCGGCTTTGCTGCCGCCGGAACCACGAGCGCACACCGCGAAGGCGCTGAGCTTCTGCCAGTTGACCGTCATCGCGGCGAACGTGGTGGAGGAGGAACTCGAACGTGTCTCGCCGTTGCTTCGCCATATCGTACGCACGCTGATCCGGCGCGTGAAAAAGAAGGACGATGTCCTTGCTACCAATACGCACGCGGACTTTCTGCCGGGTGTCGTGTCCTACGCGCACGTCCTTTCATTGATGGCGGGCGGCGAGAGTGCCGACAGGCTGGATGGACGCATGCGTCGCGCGCAAGGGGAGGAGTTCTCTGTGCCTCTGCCTGACGTGATCAGGAAGTGCCATGCCATTGCCGGCCATTCGCGTCCGCATGTGATGGCCATGCTCAAACGAATGGAGAAACTCAACCTCGTCTCGCTCGAACCCGGCTGGACCGACCGCCCGAGCACCGCCTCGGCGCGCTATTCCGCGCAGGACGGCGCAACGAGCCGGCAACTGGTTACGTTCGATCCCGTGCGAATCACCGAGCGTGCGCAACAGGTAGCGGACCACGATCTCGATCTCTCCATCAGCAGCGAACTGGAATTGATCGAACTGGACGACCTGGAAGCTCTGATCGGCGTCGAGAAGAAGGTGATTCTCAACAAGCTGTCCCACTCGGAAATCGCGGAAGATCTTTTCGCGTTTCGCAAGACCAGGGTGTTGAATTACGTCGAGGAAAAAGGCATCAGCTATTTCTCGCGCCGCAATACCCGCGGGTTGACCGACCTGAAGTCGCTCGACGATCTGGAGTTCGTCGACCAGCGAACCTTGTTCGAAGCGGTGAGCGCGTTCGACACATACGACCTCGCGAAACTGCTGTCCGCCGTGACGGGCCAGCCGATCGCCGAGCGGCTGCTCTCGGTGATGACCGAGGCGAGAAAGAAAGAAGTCTCGTGGGTCATGCGTCGGGAGATCAAGATCGATCCACTCGAAATCGCGGAGATCGAAGAGCGTTTTCTGGAGATCGTGCGGACAATCAAAGCTCCGGCGGCCACGGCTGCGCCGCTTTCCAATCTGGACGCCTGACGCGCAACACGCAAACAGCCGGCCGCATCGGCTTCGAAGTTCGAAGTCGCGGCCGGCCATTCGAGAGGACATATGGATCTGTTGACGCTATTTGGCGCGGTGTTCGGCGTGACGGCGATCGTCGCGGGTTTCTCGCTCGAGGGCGGGCACTTTACTTCGCTGTTTCAGTTGGAGGCATTCGTCATCGTTCTGGGCGGCACCCTGGGCGCGGTGATGATTCAGAACACCTGGGCACGGTTTTTCGACGGCATCAAGCAACTGCGCCTTGCTTTCGTGAAGGCGCGGCAGGTCGATCGCGAGAGCCTGTCCGTCCTGCTCGAATGGGGCGATCAGGCCAAACTGAACGGCATGCTGGTGTTCGAGTCGATCGAGGCGGGCGGCATCAATCCGTTTGCCAAACGAGGTTTGGAGTTGCTGGCAAACGGTGTCTCGACGGCCGTGCTGGAAGACGCTTTGCAGCGAGAACTGGATGCGTATGAGCGCAATCACATGTTGGCCGCGCGGATCTGGCAACAGGCCGGCGGCTACGCACCCACGTTCGGCATTCTCGGTGCGGTACTCGGTCTGATTCAGGTGACCGGCCATATGCTCGAACCCGCGCAACTCGGGCAAGGTATTGCGGTGGCTTTCGTCGCAACGCTATACGGCCTCGCATTGGCTAATCTGGTCTTTCTGCCGTTGTATGGAAAGATCAGGGCACAAGTGGACAGCGAATTGCGCTTCAGGCGGTTATATCTTGACGGCTTGCTCGCGATCTCGCGTAAAGAGTCGCCTCACACCATTGAAACGCGGCTAGCGGGTGACGTGCGGGAAAGATCGGCCGAGTTGCTGGGCTAGTGTGCTTCGACGCCAATCATACGTAATTTCGGGCGCAAACTTTTCGGCTATGAACATCTCCTCGGGTAACAAGCGCCTCACGGCGGACAAGACCGGCTACGACGCCGCAGACGAAGGCGAGGCAGAGTCCGGGCGCTGGCTGATCTCTTACTCCGACCTCATCACCACGCTGATGGTGTTGTTCCTTGCGCTCTATGTGCTGCAGTTGGCCAAAACGCGAGAACTCGAAATCAAGGCGTTGGAGCGCCACGTGGTGACAGAGGCGGCGCCCGCTACGCCGGATGCCTCGAAGAAGCAACTGCTTTCTCTGCTGGAGCCGCTGCGAGACAATCGCCAGATTACGATTTCGAACGCGGCGCAAGGCGTGGAAATCGCCATCAACGCAAAAATTCTTTTCAATTCGGGCGACGCGCGTTTGTTGCCGGAATCATTCGACGTGTTGAATCAGATTGCCGGTGTACTGCGTGAGCGATCGAAGAACAACATTCTCGTCGAAGGTCACACAGACAATGTGCCTATTTCAACGGCGAAATACGAATCCAATTGGGAGCTGTCGTCCGCGCGGGCCGGCGCGGTGGTTCGCTTTTTCGCGGACAAAGGCATTGAGGCGCACCGAATGGCCGCGATCGGCCGGGCGGACAATTTCCCCTTGATCATCGGCGACGACGCGGCGGCGCGCGCCGCGAATCGTCGCGTGACGATTCTCGTCGAGTACTGAATTTGCGCGGGGCGGAGCGAGGCGCTGTCGAGGTCCCTTACGCCCGTCAACGCTCCGCTTTTAGCGGGCTCGTCCACGCACTCGAATTCGACGCCGCGAATAGTCAGAGCCCTCCGCGTGACGCCAATGTCAACGCCAAACAGCCCGTCAGCTTCCCATATAAATCGAACGATTCAGATTGGCGAGCTGACCATCCTTCTCGGCTTGCACGAGTTCCTGGCGCACCTGTGCACGCGTTTTCTGTACGGCACTGGCCGTGCTCGCGGACCATTGCGGCTGCGCCGCCTGTGCGATCGACGAAGAATCGACGCTAGCGGTCGAGGGCGCCGGAACCGCAGCGTGGGCAATACTTCCGATCACGCAGGCGGCAAAGGTCAAAGCAATCATGGAAACTTTCATATCGTTCTCCTTGAACGGTTGGATAAGAGACGTCCGCGGATCTGAACGCGAGAGCAGAGGTCGACCAGGACTTGCTGCGATGCGATTCTTGTCAGAGAAGCGGCGTTGATGTATTGAACCGCGCGGGCGTATCTGGCATGTGTCGGGAAAGCGGCGAATTGCAATGTCGTGTATCGCCGCAATCCCCTGATACATTCCGATACGAACCCGCGGCTATCCTTGCTGCGCGAGCAGGGCTTGAATCTTCGCTTCCGTCTTCGCATAGTCGCCTTCGCCGAAATGCGTGTAGACAATCCGGCCTTGCTTGTCGAGCAGATAGAAAGCCGGCCAGTACTGATTGTTGTAGGCGTTCCAGGTCGCATAGCGATTGTCCTGCGCGACCGGATAAGTGATGCCGAAGCGCTTGATGGCGGACTTCACGTTGTCGGTATCGCGCTCGAACGGATACTCGGGCGTATGCACACCGATCACCGTCAGCCCCTGATCCTTGTATTTCTGATTCCAGCTTTTCACGTAAGGCAGCGTGTTGATGCAGTTGCCGCAGGTGTAAGTCCAGAAATCGACCAGAACCACCTTGCCGCGCAGTTGCTGCAAGGTGAGCGGATCGCTGTTGAGCCATTGCGAAATGCCGGTGAAGTCGGGAGCCGCCGCGTTGGTCCCGAGCGCGGGCACACTCGCGCCCGGTTCGGGCGATCCCGCGAAGGCGGCGATGCCGCTCGCGGCTGCGGCGGCGATCACGGTTGCGACGGCAAGCGTTTTGATCTTGGTTGCGGAGAGCATGTCAGGGTCCTTTCAGGAAGAGGCTAAAAAAGGCAATTCGCGCACCGGCCGCGAATGACTGTATTGAAGCGTCCGCAGGTATCTGGCATGTGTCGCCGAAGCCGCGTGGGTGCAATGTTGTGTATCTGTACGAGGTCCAGATACACTGCGACACAATTCCCCGTGCGAGCCAGGCTATAAAGCAGGCATTGCCAAAACACGGAGAGCACCATGAGCGCCGACTTGCTGCACGGATCCTGCCATTGCGGGGCCGTCAAATTCGAAGTACGTTGCCCGATCACCCCGGCCGGCCGCTGCAACTGCAGCCTGTGCCGCCGCAAGGGCGCATTGATGACGCCGCTGTTCCCGGCAAGCCAGTTGAAGATACTGAGCGGCGAAGATTCGTTGACGCTCTACCAGTTCAACACGCGGGTGGCCCGGCACTATTTCTGCAAGCATTGCGGCATCTATCCGTTTCATCAGACGCGTAAAGACCCGCAGTCGTGGCGAGTCAACATCGGTTGCCTGGAAGGCGTCGATCCGTATAGTCTGGAAGCGGGGGTCGCGGACGGCGCGAGCCTCTCCGTGCTGGAGGACGCATGAAACGCCTGCTGGCTATCGTCGTCTTCCTGACCGGCGGCCTTGCCGCCGAACTGGCGCATCCGGTGCAGTGTTCACTGATGGTTGCGAGCCGGGTGCAGTTGAAACGCCAAAAGAGATGAAGCCTTGATGGAAACCATCGATCACGTACTGATTGTCGACGACGACCGCGGCATCCGCGAATTGCTGGCCGGTTATCTCGAGAAGAACGGCATGCGCGTGTCGCTCGCGGCGAACGGGCGCCAGATGCGCGCGGCGCTGGAGCAGGGCGCGCCCGATCTGATCGTGCTGGATCTGATGATGCCCGGCGAGGACGGTCTGGTACTGTGCCGTGAACTGCGCGCCGGCAAATTCCGCGCAGTGCCGGTATTGATGCTGACGGCCCGCAACGAGGAGGCGGACCGCATCGTCGGACTGGAAATGGGCGCGGACGACTACCTGCCCAAGCCCTTTGCCGTGCGCGAGTTGTTCGCGCGCATTCGCGCCGTGCTGCGGCGCGCGCGCATGCTGCCGCCCGGCATGCAGGTGACGGAATCGGCGCCGATGCTGGCCTTCGGCGACTGGCGCCTCGACACCACCGCGCGTCATCTGCTGGACGCCGAAGGCACAATGGTCGCGCTGAGCGGCGCCGAGTACCGCTTGCTACGCGTATTTCTCGATCATCCGCAGCGGGTGTTGACGCGCGATCAACTGCTCAACCTCACGCAGGGCCGCCAGGCCGATCAGTTCGACCGGTCGATCGATCTGATGGTGAGCCGTCTGCGTCAACGCTTGCGCGACGTCGCGCGCGAGCCGCGTTACATCAAGACGCTGCGCAGCGAGGGTTACGTGTTCTCCGCGGCGGTGACGGCCATCGGGGATCCGCAATGAAGCGCTGGTCCTGGCTGCACTGGCCGCGCACGCTGTTCGCGCGGCTCGCTCTGATTCTGTTCGTCGGCCTCGCGCTGGCGCAGACCTTGTCGTTCTGGCTCACGCTGACCGAGCGCGATCAGACCATGACCAACGTGATGATGGGTTACATCGAGCGGGAAGTGAGCAGCTCGGTGGCGCTGCTCGATCATCTGCCGCCGGACGAACGCGCGCAGTGGTTGCCGCGGCTCGCGCGGCGCAGCTATGAGTTCATCCTGGGCCCGGGCATTGCCGGCAGCCCGATCGATGCGCATCTGTCCGAGCGTGTGGCGCAATCCATCGCGGAGGGCATCGGCAAGCACTATCCGCTGACGGTGAATGGCGTTCCCGGCGACAAAGAACGATTGCAAGTGCATCTGCAATTGAGCGACGGCACGCCGCTGACCATCGATATGCGCCCCATGTCGGGCGCACCACTGTCGCGCTGGCTGCCGCTCGTGCTGGCGTTGCAACTGGCGGTGCTGGTGGCGTGCTGCTGGCTGGCGGTGCGGCTCGCCACGCGGCCGTTGCATCAGCTGGCGCTCGCCGCGGATACGCTCGGCCCGGACCTGAAGGCGGCGCGCTTGCCGGAGGACGGGCCGTCGGAAGTGTCGCGCGCCGCGCGCGCCTTCAACGCGATGCAGGATCGCATCGCCACCTATATGACTGAACGCATGCAGATTCTGGCGGCGATTTCGCACGACCTGCAAACGCCGATCACGCGCATGCGCCTACGCGTCGACGTAATGGACGACGACGCCCAGGGCGCGAAGCTGCGCCAGGATCTGCAGGAAATGGAAAGCCTGGTGAAGGAGGGCGTGACGTACGCGCGCACGCTGCACGGCGCGACGGAAGTCCCTTGCCGTGTCGATCCCGACGCGCTGCTCGACAGCCTCGTCTGCGATTATGTGGACGCCGGTCAGGCGGTCAGCCTGGAAGGGCGGCTGGGCGATTCGCTGGTGACGCGTCCGCAGGCCTTGCGCCGCATACTCGGCAACCTGGTGGACAACGCGCTGAAGTTCAGCGGCGCGGCCGAGATCACGGCGGCTACTTTGCCCAACGGCGAGACCGCGATCGCCGTGCTCGACCGCGGTCCCGGCATACCCGCCGAATCGCTGGAAGCGGTGTTCGAGCCGTTCTACCGGCTCGAAGGGTCACGCAATCGCGATACGGGCGGCACGGGGCTCGGCCTCGCCATCGCGCGGCAACTGGCCATGGCGATGGATGCCACCCTCACGCTGCACAACCGCTCCGGCGGCGGCCTGGAAGCCCGCTTGACGTTGAGGAATCTGCCCAAGCCGTAGCGGCCGTCGCGAACCACCGGGCGCCCGCCTCAGCGGTTCAGCGCCAGATATTGATGCAGCGACTGGATCGCGGCCGCTCCTTCGCCGACGGCGGCGGCGACCCGCTTGACCGAACCGCTGCGCACGTCGCCGACGGCGAAGATACCCGGCCGGCTCGTCTCCAGATAATGCGGCGGGCGGTCCGACGACCACTGCGGCATTGCATCGGGACCCGTGAGCACGAAGCCATGTTTGTCGAGCGCGACGCAATCGCCGAGCCAGCCGGTGCTCGGCTGTGCGCCGAGAAACAGGAACACATGGCGGATCGGTTTCTCCTCGATATGGCCTTGACTGTCCCACTTGATCGATTCGAGCTGTGTCTCGCCGTTCAGTTCGACGATTTGCGTGCGCACATGAACGCTGATGTTCGCCGCCGCTTCGATGCGCCGGATCAGATAGTTCGACATGCTCGCGCTGAGTCCGTCGCCGCGAATCACGATATGCACGTGACGCGCGAATCCCGACAGGAACACCGCGGCCTGCCCAGCCGAATTTCCCCCGCCGACGATAATCAATTCCTGGTTGTTGCAGAACGCGGCTTCCATATAGGTCGCGCTGTAATAGATGCCGCTTCCCTCGAACTCTTCGAGACGCGGCAACTGCGGTTTCCGATAGCGCGCGCCGGTCGCGATGACGACCGCGTTGGCATACACGTGCTCGTCGTAATTGAGGCGCAGGTGAAAGGGCGGCGCGTTCTCACATTCGATGCCAAGCACTTCGATCGGCACGCCGACTTCCGCGCCGAATTTTCGGCATTGAGACAGTCCACGTCCTGCGAGCGCTTGCCCCGAGATACCCGTCGGGAATCCAAAGTAATTTTCGATCTTCGAACTGGTGCCGGCCTGACCGCCCGGCGCCTTGGTGTCGACCACCGCGACTCGCAGTCCTTCAGACGCCGCGTACACCGCGGCCGCGAGCCCTCCCGGTCCCGCGCCGACCACGACCACGTCGAACCGCTCGCCGTTCAGCCGGTCGGGGCTCAGGCCGATCGCATCGGCCACCGCGCGGTTGGTCGGCTGCTTGAGCACGTTGCCTTGCAGGGTGACGATCACCGGTATGTCGGCTTCGGTCGCGTCATAACGTTCGAGCAGGGCCTTGGCTTCCTCGTGCTCGACGATATCGAAGTAGGCGAACGGCTGCGCGTTGCGGCTCAGGAAATGCCGCAGCACCAGCGTGCTCCACGAAGCCGAACTGCCGATCACCAGAGTCCCGCCGTGCTGGTCCTGAATGAACGCGACGCGCCGCAGGATGTAGGCGCGCATGATCGTTTCGCTCAGTTCGGCTTCCGCGACGACGAGTGCCCGCAGCGATTCTTCGTCGATCACGATCACTTCGCAGTCGCTGGTGGCGCGTGCCGATGCGACCGCGCCGCGGCCCGCGAGCGTTCCCACTTCGCCGGTGAAGCTGCCGGGGCCGTGCGTGCCGAGAACGTGGTGCTTGTCTCCGGCGCCCCGCGACGCCTCGATCGTGCCGGAGACGATAGTGAACATGGGAATGTGCCGGTCGCCTTCGGTGAACAGAACGTCGCCCGCTTTCAGCCGCCGGCGTTCACCATATCGTTCGAGCACGGCAAACTGCTTTTCATTGAGCCTCGGGAAAATCTGATGATGACGGCTGCCGCCCGCCACCAGGTCTTCGGGTCTGCTTGACGATTTATTGCCCATGGAGCGTTCCGAATGGCGCGCGCATATGCGCGCTGGGGTGAACTCGCAGCCGGATGCGGCACGGCGCGATTGATCTGATTGACCGGAAAAGACAGCGGACCGTCCTGTCCGCAGAGATTGTGCGCCAGAGGTTAGCCGTCGGTAAAGTGCGAAAAACAGGGGTGTTCCGCTTGCTAGCGGGTGGCCGATTTTCGTTTTACATGCACGCTGCATGGTTTAATCACCGTACCTTAACTATCTTCATATCAATCACTAACATTTCATATCTGGCGAGGTACATTGTCGAGGAACGATTGTTCGGGGAACATCATTCATGGTCGAGCACCGCCTCCGTGTCGCGCTGCTATGCGCGGCGATCACCGTGTTCGCGCAGACCTGTTACGCGCAATACACCACCGACTGGCTGGGCAATACGTTCGGCACGCTCGCCGCGCACGTGGGCAATACCGCGCGCTCGCTGTGGGTCGCGCCCGAAGGCGTGATCTACACGGCTTCGTTGTGGGACGAGAACGAGGGCGGCGTCGCGATCTATCAGAACGGCCAGAGCCTCGGCTCGATCGGCACGCACGCCGACTTCCAGGGCAGCGCCATTACCGGCAATGCCACGTCGATCTTCGCAGCGTTGCAATACAACAGGTCGTTCGGCAGCGGCTCGGTGGGACGCTATAACCGGGTCACGCAAACGCGCGACCTGATCATCCCCGTCAGCGTGTGGACGTCGATACTGCATGCCGATGTCATCACCGGACTCGCGACCGCGGGCTCATTGCTGTATGCAAGCGACTTCTTCGGCAATCGCGTGCGCGTCTTTACGACCGACGGTGTCTGGCAGCAGGATATCAAGGTATCGAGCCCCGGCGCGCTCACGCTGGATAGCGCCGGCAACCTCTGGGTCGCGCAGCAGAGCGCGGGCGCGATCGTCGAGTTCAGCCCGGCCGGCGCGCTGCTGAATACGATTCAGATGCCGGCGGCGTCGCGGCCCTCCGCGTTGTATTTCGACGGCGCGTCCGGGCAACTCATGGTCGGCGACCAGGGGCCGGACATGAACATCAAGCGCTACACGATCGCGGGCACGCCGACGCTCGTCGGCACGTTCGGTATTCAGGGCGGTTATCTCGACACCACCAGCGGCATCAAAGGGCAGGTGGGCGACAAGCGCTTCACACGCGTGGTTGGCGTCGGCAAGGACGCTGCCGGCAATCTGTACGTGCTCAACAATCCGTGGGGCGGCGGCTGGGATCTCGGCCGCAACGGCGCTACCGATCTTCACGCGTACGACAGCGCCGGCAACCTCGAATGGAAGCTACAGTCGCTCAACTTCGAGGCGATCGCCGCGCCGGACCCATCGACGGACGCCGCCTACTTCTACAGCGGCACGCACATCTACACCGGCACGGCGGGCGGCACGTTTGTCGCGAACACGGTCGATCCATTTACGTATCCGTCCGATCCGCGCCTGAACATGAACGACACGCAGCGCGGCCAACACTTCGGCCAGCTCGTCACTGTCGGTGGCAACCGGATTCTGGTGGCGTCCGGGCAGAACCCGGGCATCTTCTACTTCTTTCATTTCAACCCGGCGAGCGGTTACATCGCGATACCGGACGCGTCGATTCCAGGGGCAGCGTTCAATACGAACGTGCAGGTCACGGGCGGCTTCTGCATCGATAGTCGCGGCGACGTGTGGGCCGGTCTGGACCGGACCAATCACATTTATCACTATCCGCTCACCGGTTTCGACGGCAATGGCAAACCGTCATGGGGCCCGGCAGTCACGATCTCCATACCGCAGAGCATCCGGCCGCTCACGCGCATTCTCTACCTCGCGGAGAGCGATACCATGATCCTCGCGCAAGGCATTGCCGGAAGCTGGGACTGGACCGCCATGCAGTCGCGCATCGAGGTCTATCACGGCTGGAGCGCGGGCAACACCACGCGGCCCGATCCGGTGATCACGCTCAATAGCGCCAATCCCAAGTCGATCACGGCGGCGGGCAATTATCTGTTCGTCGGCTACCTGCACACGGTGCCCAATATCGACGCCTTCAATCTCACCACGGGCCAGCTCGTTACTACGCTGACCAATTCCAGTCCCGGCACCGTGGATGTCGGCAACGACGTCGATTCGATGTACGGCCTGCGCGCTTATCTGAGGGCGGCGGGCGAGTACGTGATCACGAAAGACAACTACAACGGGTCGAGCATCGTGGTGTATCGCTGGACGCCGTGACGGCCGTGCGCTTCGGCATGGCATGCCACCCTATCGGATAAGATACGGCCCGCGCCGCAATTTTCTGAACACAAGGAGTGGTTTCAATGATTCAACCGGGCAACGTATTCAAGGACAACCTCGCGCAGATGCCGGGCATCGACGCAATCGCGCGTATCGATCTCGTGGACGGCGAGGGCGCCGTGGTGGCCAGCATCGAGAACAAGCCGGGCAAGCAGGGTTCGCTGGCGGTGTACAACTATCTGCAGCAGACCTTCGGCACGCTCGACGCCAAAGCGGCCGAGCACGGCCTCGTCGTGTTTGCCGAGCACACGGCCGACGCGCGCAATCGGCCGGGCGCGCATCCGAACGTCGACATCCTGCTCGCGATTGCCGCAGGCGGGGACGCTTTGCGGATCGACGTGGTCAGCGCCCGCTGAGGTGAGTTGTTTGTCATCGGCGTGGCACCGTAGCGATGAGGCGACGCCGCAGCATGCCGGCGTCGTCCATCAAGACACTCAGTTCAACCAGCCCTTGATCGCCTCGGACATCGTGGCGGTCGAAATGCCGTAGCGGTCGTGCAGTGTCGGCAGCGCGCCGGCATCGAGGAACGCATCGGGCAATCCCACTTGACGGAAGTGGCACGCTACGCCCGCGCGCATCAGTTCCGTGGCGACCGCTTCGCCCAAACCGCCGATCACCGTGTGGTTCTCGGCCACCACCACGAGACGTCCTGAGCGCTTCGCTTCGCGCACGATCGTTTCCGTGTCGAGCGGTTTGATGGTCGGCACATGCAGCACGGCGACACCGATCCGGTCGCTTTCCAGTGCTTTCGCCACTTCGAGTGCGCGCATCGTCATGATGCCCGACGAGATGACCAGCACTTCGGCGCCGTCGCGCAGCAGCTTCGCTTTACCGAGCTCGAACGTGTAGTCGTATTCGTCGAGTACGGCGGGCACGTTGCCGCGCAACAGGCGGGCATAGACGGGACCCTTATGCGCGGCGATCGCGGGCACCATCTGCTCGATGTCGAGCGCGTCGCAGGGATCGATCACGGTCATGTTCGGCATCGTGCGCATCAGGGCGAGATCTTCCGCGGCCTGGTGGCTGGGACCGTAGCCGGTCGTCAGACCCGGTAGCGCGCAGACGATCTTCACGTCGAGGTTGTCTTCGGCGATCGTCTGATGCATGAAGTCGTACGCGCGGCGCGTGGCGAACACCGCATAGGTGGTGACGAAAGGTTGCGCGCCTTCATGCGCGAATCCCGATGCCGCGCCCATCAGCAATTGCTCGGCCATGCCCATCTGGTAGAAACGTTCCGGGAATTCCTTGGCGAAGATGTGCAAGTCGGTGTATTTGCCGAGGTCGGCCGTCATGCCGATCACGTTCTGCTTTTGCCGCGCCAGTTCGACCAGCGCGTGGCCGAAGGGTGCGGAACGTGTGACCTGTCCTTCGCTTGCGATCGAGGCGATCATCGCGGAGGTCTTCAGGCGCGGTTTGCTCGCGGTTGCGCTGCTCATGCTTGTCTCCCTTCTTTGAGTGCTTCCAGCGCCAGTTGCCATTCATCGGCATCGACGCGGATAAAGTGGTTCTTCTCGCGCTGTTCGAGGAACGGCACACCGCAACCCATGCGCGTGTCCGCGATGATGATGCGCGGCTGCGCTTCAGGATGCGCGCGAGCCGCATCGAACGCTGCGGCCACGGCGGCGATATCGTTGCCGTCCACGCGTTGCGTGAACCAGCCGAACGCCTCCAGTTTCTCGACGAGCGGCTCGAACGCCATGATCTGCGTCGACGGACCGTCGGCCTGCTGGTTGTTCACGTCGACCACGGCGATCAGATTGTCGAGCTTCCAGTGACTCGCCGACATCAAGCCTTCCCAGATCGCGCCTTCATCCAGTTCGCCGTCGGAGAACAGCGTGTACACGAACGACTTCGACCCTTTGCGCTTCAATCCGAGGCAGCGGCCTACCGCGATCGTCAAGCCCTGGCCGAGCGAGCCGCCGGACATCTCCATGCCGGGCGTGTAGCTCGCCATGCCCGACATCGGCAAACGGCTGTCGTCGCTGCCGTAGGTTTCGAGTTCTTCGGCGGGCAGAATGCCGGCTTCGAATAGCGCCGCATACAGCGCGATCGCGTAATGCCCGTTCGACAGGAGAAAGCGGTCGCGCTCTTCCCAGTCGGGATCTTCGGGCTGGTAGCGCATCGCGCCGAAGTAAGCGACAGCGAGCACATCGGCGATGTCGAGCGCCTGGCCGATATAACCCTGGCCCTGCACTTCACCCATCAAAAGCGCGTTTCTACGGATACGGTAAGCGTGCCCGGCAAGGGTTGCCGTCGGTACGCGGTCTGGACTGTTCATGCTGTCTCCTGTGATCAGTCGTGAATAGAAAGGGTTTAACGGTTCACCGACCGGGCGGGCACGAGGAACACGAGGCAGGCGCCGAACGTGACGGCCACTGAGATAAAGATCAGCCCGGCGGTCGATTTGCCGGTCAGATCGTTCAGCCACCCGACGATCGCCGGAGAAAAGAAGCCCGCAAGATTGGCGACGCAGTTCACCGCCGCGATTCCCGCGGCGGCCGACATGCCGCCGAGCAACGCGGTCGGCAGCGACCAGAACTGCGAAGACGACGCGAGAATGCCGGCGGCGGCGATGCTCAAACAAACGATGGAGGCCGGCACACTGCCGATGGCCGGCAGCAGAATGAAGCCCGCTGCGGCGATCAGCATCGGAATCGCCAGGTGCAGACGGCGTTCGCGATGTCGGTCCGCACTCATGCCGACGAGAGGCAGCGCGATGATGGCGCACAGATAAGGAATCGCGGTGAACACGCCGATCCACAGCGGATCGGCCACGCCGGATTTGCGAATGATGGTCGGCAGCCAGAAGGTCAGGCCGTACTGGCCGAGCACCACGCAGAAGTAGATCGCCGCCATCAGCCACAAGCGGCGGTCGCCGATGAACGACCTGACCGAGACGTGGGCGATCTTATGCGCGTTGTCGCCGGCCACATTGCGCGCGAGCAGCGTCTTTTCGGAATCCGTCAGCCACTTCGCTTTCGTGATGCCGTCGTCGAGATAGAGCAGGATCGCGACGCCGAGCACGAGCGAAGGCACCGCTTCCAGCAAGAACAGCCACTTCCAGCCGGCCATGTCCATCGCGCCTTGCAGCGAGTGCATGATCCAGCCCGACAGCGGGCCTCCGATAATGCCGGCCAGCGGAATCGCCATGAAGAACAGCGACAGCGCTTTGGCGCGGCGCGCAGCGGGAAACCAGTAAGTCAGGTAGAGAATCACACCCGGTGCGAAGCCCGCTTCCGCGACACCGAGCAGAAATCGCAGCACATAGAAGGTTGTGGGCGACTTCACGAAGATGAACGAAGCGGAGATCACCGCCCACGTCAGCATGATCCGCGCGAGCCACTTGCGCGCGCCGACACGATGCAGCACCAGATTGCTCGGCACTTCGAAGAGAAAGTAGCCGAGAAAGAAAATCCCCGCGCCCATCCCATACACGGTTTCGCTGAAGCGCAGGTCGTTGAGCATCTGCAGCTTCGCGAAGCCGACGTTGACGCGGTCGAGATAAGCGCCGAGATAACACAGCATCAGGAATGGGATGAGGCGACGGCTCACTTTCGCGTAGGTCTTCGACTCGAAGCTCGTCGAGTCGGTTTGCGGCAGCATGTCGGCGGCAATGGATGCAGCGGGGTACTTTGGTTTCATGTGTGTCTCCTTCCATGGCTCCGGCTTGGCCCGGATGCCGGTCACGCGGCCGCTCCCAGCGAGCGGCCCCGCGTCACGATCAGTCAATGAATGAGCATGCCACCGTTGACGTCGAGCGTGATGCCCGTGAGATAGGTCGACAGGTCGCTGACGAGGAACAGGCACGCGTTCGCCACGTCGCTCGCATCGCCGAGCCGGCCGAGCGGAATGCCCTTGATGATATCGGCGCGCATTTCCGTGGTGAGCTTGTCGCCGGTGATGTCGGTCTGAATCAGACCTGGCGTGATCGAGTTCACACGAATGCTGTCGCCGCCGAACTCGCGCGCCATCGCACGCGCGAGACCGAGCACGCCGGCTTTCGCCGCGCTGTAGTGCGGGCCGCCGAAAATGCCGCCGCCGCGTTGCGCGGAAACCGACGACATGCAGACGATACTGCCGCTTTTCTGTTCTTTCATGGCCGGCAGCACGGCTTGCGACATGTAGAGCGTGCCGCGCAGATTGACGTCGACGATCGCGTTGAAGTTTTCGGATGTGATGTCCAGTGTGCGCACCGGCTGCGTAATGCCGGCGTTATTGATGAGGCTGTCGATGCGACCGTAGCGTTCGAGCGTCGCTTTGACCGCCGAGACGCACGCGTCTTTGTCGGTGACGTCGCAGGCGAGACCGAGGTGATCGTCGCCGAGATCGGCGGCGGCGCGCTGCGCGTCTTCTTCGCGTAGATCGAGAATGACGATGCGGGCGCCCTGGGCGGCCATTGCTTTAGCAGTTGCCTTGCCGATTCCGCGCGGTGAGGCCGCGCCTGTCACGACGACGACTTTGTTATCGAGCAGCATGATTGTCTCCTGAGTGTTGATGTGATGGCCGAAGTGTCTACCGCGCGGCCGGTCGCATCAACGACGTACTGCTCAACTATGTTTGAGAAATTTTCAGGTGACGTGCTGCTTCGAAGCAGGGGTTGCATGGTGCGACGCCGCATTCGCAATCTCATGCGCATGGGGTGCTGGAAAACCCTGCCAAGATAGACGTGGACTTAGGCCTTGCGCTCCATGCGCTCGACCTCGCGCTCGATCCACGCGATAAAGCGCGTGACGCGCGGCAGTTCTGCGTTTTGCGGCGGATAGACCAGATGATGCGCGCCGACCTCCACGGCGTGCGTATCGTCGAAGACCGGCACGAGCGCGCCTTCCTTGATCCGGACCGAGGCGAGCATCACGCTTTCGAGCGCGATGCCGAGGCCGAGCGCCGCCGTTTCCAGCGACATGTACGAGCGGTCGAAGGAGAAGTCGAAGGTCTTGTGGGCAGCCGACACGCCGGTACGCCCGAACCACTGCTTCCACTGCACGAGCGGCGTCTCCGAGTAGATCAGCCGATGTTGCAGCAGATCTTCGGGCGTTTTGACCGGATTGTTCTCCAGATATTTCGGCGACGCGAGCGGCGCGATGAATTCGCCGCGCAGCGTTCTGACTTCGAGGTCGCGCCAATTCGCGTAGCCGTGGCGCAGGTCGATGTCGTAATAACCGCTGGTAAACGAGACGTCCTCGTATGAGCAGGCGAGATTCAACTGGATATCGTCATTGGCTTCCTGAAACGACGCAAGCCGCGGCAACAGCCACATGAGCCCGAAACTCGGACTCGAATGCACCCGCAGGATATCGACGTCGGTGCGGCTCGACGCGCGCTCGGTGGCGCGGCTCAGATCCGCCAGCGAGCCCGTCACATCGGACAGATAACGCTCGCCGGTCGGCGTGAGAACGAGCCCACGGCCCGAGCGATAGAAGAGCGGCTGGCCGATTACAGACTCCAGATTGCTGATCTGATGACTGACTGCCGATGCGGTCAGCCCGAGCTCTTCCGAGGCACGGTTGACGCTTTTCGTTCTGGCCACGCTCTCGAACGCGACGATGGCCTTGACCGGTGGAATGCGCATAGTGAAATTTTTTTCAGATGCAGTTGAATGAAACCGCCTTGTTCACACGCCATTCGCACTGCCATTCTGTCGACAAGCCGCGCAGCCAGGGGTGCATGAAGTCCTCTCGGTACTAACCCGGCAGTTTCACTGCCGCGAGGCGGCTAATCATAACCACAGGTTGCGCAGTGCAACAACTGCGCAGGAGACAGTAATGGATTATCCGACTTTCCTGGTGAGCGCGCGAACAGCAAACGCTCACACGCAGCGCTCTAGTCCTGTTCGCTTCCATATCGAGTAAACGCATTTCACTGGCTATCGCCTATGCGGCGTACTGGCGAACGTCGTGCTGCGCACTCGCAAAACATGCACCGTGCGCGGAAAACGCGAAAGGAGAGAGGACATGGCTGAGCAGCCTTACTTGTTGACGGCGCGCGCAATCGTCAAGAGCTTTGGACCGACGAGCGTATTGAAGGGCTTCGACATTTCGATCGCACCCGGTGAAGTGCACGCTTTCCTCGGTGGCAACGGCGCGGGCAAATCCACGCTGATCAAGATCATCTCCGGTCAGTTCGAACGCGACGGCGGCACGCTCGAATTCGACGGGCAAGCGATTGGTGCATCCGTAGGCGGGCATGTCGCCGCCGGCACCATCGCGGTCGTCAATCAGGAACTCGCGCTGCTGCCGCATCTGTCCGTGGCCGAGAACATCGCAATGCCGCGGCTGCGGCGCGGCGCGGCGAAATATAGCGAGCGCGCGTCGATGGAAATCGCGGTCGAAGCATTGTCGCTGATCGATCCGCAGTTCGCGCGTGAATCGTCGGGACGGCTGGTCGGCGATCTGACCTTGCACGAGCGCCAGCTGGTGGAGATCGCTCGCGCGCTCGGTTCGGGCGCGAAGCTGTTGTTGCTCGACGAACCGACCGCGAATCTGACCGCTGCGGAAACCATCCGGCTCTTCGCGGTGCTGCGGCGCCTCATCGCCGATACGGGACTTGCGGTGCTGTTCGTTTCGCACCGCATGCGCGAGATTCGCCAGATCGCCGATGTCTGCACGATCATTCGCGACGGCAAGACGGCCGTCGATCGCGTCGCGCTCGATGCGATCACGGACCGCGAGATTATCGAATGCATGGGGCAGAGCATCGTTGTAGATGAAGCGGCGGCACGCGTCGCGGAATCGGCGGAACTGGGGCAGGCGAACCCGACAGGGGAGCAGGACATCGGTGAGCGCGGCGCTCGCATCCACGCAGGCGCATTGCGGATCGAACGCGACGGCGTGGCGATCGAGGTGCCGGCCGGCGCGATCGTCGGTCTCGCGGGCGCGCCGGTCGGCCCGTCTTCGCTGATCGATGCGCTGACCGGTATCGCGCCCGCCGGTTCGTGGGCCATAACGCGCGACGGTGCTAATGTCAGCTATTCGCATCCGTCGGCCGGCGCGCGCGACGGCGTCGGCTTCGTCTCGGGCGACCGCTCGAACAAGGGCGTGCTCGCCACGCTGCCGATCGTCGATAACCTCGTCGCGGCAGCACGCGTCGTCAACCGGCGCAGTGTCGTGAAGCGCGAAGAGATCGAGCAGAGCACGCGGCTGCTCGACGCCCTGAAGATTCGCGCCGGCTCGCTGTGGGACTTGCCGGCCACACTGAGCGGAGGCACGCAGCAAAAACTGCTGATTGCCCGCTGGCTATTGCTGCGGCCAAGGCTCCTGGTGCTCGAAGAGCCGACCCGCGGTGTGGACATCCGCACGAAGCGCGAAATCTACGCGCTGATTCGCAAGATGGCGCAGCAGGGCACGACGATCGTCTGGTGGTCCACCGAATACATCGAGCTGGTCGAGTTGTGCGACACCGTGCTCGCGTTCGATCTGGACGGCAAACCGACCGAAGTCTTGCGCCACGCCGATGTCAACGAAACCCAACTCGCCGCCGCTACGGGCATGGCCGCCTAACGTCGGTAAGCACCGCATCTCGCAACATCTCGCCGCGTCGCGTCGCGCCAAAACATCATCAATCTGGAGACAGTCATGAAATCAGCCACTCATCCGATCGCGGAGGCGCAGCCGAAACGCAGCGGCGCGGGACGCCGTTTGCTTTCGGCATACCGCACTGAAATCGCGATTGCCATTGCGATCATCGTGATCGAATTCGCGGTCGGCATGATCGTGCCGGCGGCGCTGTCGGGTGGCAATATTTCCAACGTGACGCAGGCGGCCGCGCCGCTCGTCATCATGGCGTTCGGCGTGTTACTCGTGATCATTACCGGCGGCATCGATCTGTCGGTCGGTTCGGTGTTTTCGTTGACGGGCATGGTCACCGGCCTTGCCATGGCGCACGGCTACGGCGCGGTGGCGAGCAGTGTCGCCGGACTGGCGGTCGGCGTCGGAATCGGCGCGCTCAATGGTGCGCTCGTGACGTTCGTCGGACTCGCGCCCTTCGTCGTGACGCTCAGCACGTATGCGATTGCGGGCAGCCTCTCGTTCATCGTGACCGACGGCCATTCGCTGCCGATCTCCAATCCCGACTACTGGCTGCTCGATTCCGGAACGCTGATTCCCGGCCTGCCGAACTATGCGCTGTGGTGCGTGCTGCTGCTCGTCGCGATCGAATTCTGTTTGCGCAAGGTGGTGGCGGGCCGCTGGCTGTATGCGATCGGCAGCAGCAGTTCGTCGGCACGCGTGATCGGGATTCCTGTCAATCGCGTGCGGCTCGGCGCGTATCTGCTTTCGGGCTTGCTGGCTTCGTTCGCGAGCATCGTCAGCGTGTCGTACATCAGCAATGCCGAGGCCACCGCGGGATCGAGCCTGATGCTGCAGGCTATCGCGGCCGTGGTGATCGGCGGCGCGAGCCTGTTCGGCGGGACCGGTTCGGCCATCGGCGCTCTGCTCGGGGCGCTGATGATCACGATCATTCAGAACGGCGCGAATCTGATCGGCGTGAACAGTTTCTGGCAAGGCACCGTGACCGGTGTCGTCATTCTCATCGCGGTTCTTGTGGACCGCGTCACCAAAGCCCGGCGCTGAGCGCGGGTTCGCTAAAACTATCAGGAAGGAGACACATCATGAACAAGCGCACATTCAGGTCGGCCGGCGCATATACGACGCAGCCGGTAGCGCGGATCGCCATGGCGTCGATCGTCGCGCTCGCCGCGGCTTTCGCCTCGCAGATGGCGGTGGCGGCGGACAAGCAGACGGTCGCGTATATCGCGCCGTCGCTGGATATTTCGTACTGGCAGTGGGTCGCGTATGGCGTCAAGCAACGGGCGCATGAACTCGGCATGGACTATGTCGAATTCACCTCGGAAAACTCGCCGGCCAAGCAGATGGACAACGTGCGCACGGCCATGACGCGCGGTGTCAACGCGATCGTCATCGGGCCGGTCAGTTCGACCAGCACGCCACCCGTGCTGCGTCTTCTGAAGTCGAAGTCCGTGCCGGTCGCCTTCACCGGGATCGGGCCGCAGGCGGGGCAGACGGACTATACGTCGGCCGTGACGGCGAATAACTACGACACGGGCAAGGCGCAAGGCACGTATGTGTGCAAGCTCGCGAAAGATCGCGGCAGCAACAAGGTGGCGATGCTGTCCCTGCCGCAGGATCGCGAGAATGCGCAGAAGTACATGAAGGGCGCGCAGGAGTCGTTCAAGGCCGATGGCTGCGATCTCGTGCAGGTGCTCGAGACGCACGGACTGACGGTCAACGAAGCGGTGCAGCAGGCCAACGACGTGCTGACCGCTCACCCCGACGTCAAAGCCATCTACGGCATGTACGACGAAGCCGCGACGGGTGCCGCCAAGGCGCTGCAAACGCGTGGCGCGATCGGCAAGGTGGCGGTCGTCACGGCCGACGGCAGCCCGACGACAATCAAGCTGCTGCGCGACGGCGCGATCCAGGGCATCTTTTTGCAGGAGGCGGTCGGGCAAGGCATCGACGCGACCACCCAGGTGTTCAATGCGCTGAATCATAAGCCGACCACGCAGGAACTCGCGCTCAAGGAACCGCTCGTGACGAAGGAGACGATCGATCAGCCGGATGCGCAGGCCACCGTGAAGCGTGTCTATCCGCCGTCAGCGGGCAAGTACTGAGGAACCGGCGTTGAGCTGATTGCGCGGGCCGCTCGTCGCGTTGCGTTTTTTCGCGAGCGGCGCCGCGCGTCGTATAAATTTAAAGGAGGCACTGTGGACAATCTGCCTATCATCGACCCGCATCATCACCTGTACGATCTGAAGACCGGCAACTATCCGTGGCTGCAGGGGCCGATGCTCGATCGCGTGTTCGGTGACTATTCGGCCATTCGCAAGGACTATCTGATCGACGACTTTCTTGCCGACATCAAGAATCAGAATGTGGTCAAGACGGTTCATCTGCAGGTCGAATACGATCACAACGATCCGGTGGCCGAGACGCGATGGCTTCAGAGTGTTGCCGACGAGCACGGCTATCCGCACGGGATTGTGGGTTTTGCCGATCTGTCTTCGCCGAATGCACAGGCTGTGATCGAAGAGCACTGCCAGTACAAGAACGTGCGGGGCATTCGCCAATGCCTGAATTTCCACCGCGATCCGGTGAAGACGTTTATCGACAGTCCGCATTTAATGAGCGATCCGCAATGGCGGCGCGGCTATGCGCTGCTCAAGGACCACGACTTGTCGTTCGATCTACAACTCTATTACACGCAGATGGAAGAAGCGCTCGCGCTGGCGCGCGACTTTCCCGATACGCTGATGGTGCTCAACCACACCGGCATGCCCGTCGACCGCAAGCCCGAAGAGATCGAAGCATGGAAAAGGAGCATGAGCTTGCTCGCTTCGGCGGACAACGTCTTCTGCAAGATCTCCGGTCTGGGTATGGGCGACTGGAAGTGGACGGTGGACAGTATCCGCCCGTTCGTCCTGCACGCAATCGAAGCATTCGGCGTGGAGCGCTGCATGTTCGCGAGCAACTTCCCGGTCGACAAACTGTTCAGCAGCTATGACGATGTGTTCAACGCGTTCAAGGAGATTACGCGGGAGTTTTCGGCGGGTGAGCGGGCTGCGCTGTTTCATGACAACGCGGAGCGGGTGTACAGGCTGTGATGGCGGTGGCCGCTCTCGCAGGGGGACCAGAGGTGCGCAGCGCCTCTTCACCCCGTCATCACACGCCCGAGCCCGCCGGATATCCTTCCGAGCGGCCGAACGCCGGTTGTTCGCGCGCCGCGCGGTTGAGCAGGTTGGGTATCTCGTCCAGACGCAGCAGCGTCAGCGCTCCGCCGTACACGAGTCCCGTATCGACATTGATGACGTTGCCGCGAACCTTCGGCTCCCGCACCGGCGTGTGCCCGACGATCACCGCAGCCACGCCGTCGATGCGGCTGCCCGGGTCTCGCCATCCTGACGCGAACCGTTGGCACAGTTGCGCGAAGGCCCGCCGCATCGAAACAAAACCTGCGGCCTTGCCCGGGATCCAGCGCGAGCGATCCCAGATCACCTTGCGGCGCACCGGCCCGTTGCGGTCCTCCTGTTCGAGCGCCTGAACCATCTTCGGCCACGATTGCATGGGCACGTTGGCATGCACGATTCCGACCAGACCTTCGTCCGTTTCGATTTCGATGGCGTAGGGCAAGGCCGCCATATACGTCACGATGTCGTGCAGCGCCGCTTCGTCGTACGCCATATCAAACAGCCACTCTCCGCCGTTGGATCGGATCGACGCGTTTTTTCCGCCGTGGCGATGCCAGCGCACGATCGTGTCCTCGTGATTGCCGCGCACCGATTGAATGCGGTATCGATCCACGAATTCGAGCACTGCAGGCGATTCAACGCCCCGATCCACCAGGTCGCCGACCGCAAACAGTCTGTCGCGCGACGGGTCGTAGCGGCGCAATTCCAGTTCTTTTCCAAGCCGGCTAAAACAGCCGTGCAGATCGCCTACGACAAAGTCGCGACCGGCCGTGTTCTTTTTGAAGCGTCGCACGGGTATGAAAGTCTGCTGCATGTTTTCACCGCAATGAGGTTGACGTGAAACGACCAAAGACTTCTGAACGGTTGCTGCGTAAAGCCCGGACGGTTTCGACCTCGAACGTGTCCTCTTTGGTTGGGCTTTGCGCGCGCAGTGTCGCCGCGCGTCACCTAGTGTTGACCGCCAATCGAGTGCCTTCAGTGTCGATTTGTAACGAGGTGTTGGAACCCGCATGGCGTTCCCATCGTTCCGATCGAGCTTCGGAACGAGCGCGGCCTTGGTTGCGTGCGGGCGGAGCGGCGCCATCGTCGCATTAGTCGAGTGGCGCCGGCAGGGTCTTTTACGCTCCGTTACATGTGGCGCGTCAAGGCATTCACGGTTCACAGCGATGTGCACCACCACCGTTGTGCGTGCGCCCATTTATTGGGCCGGCTCGCAGGGCTGAACGAAACCGGACGCGTCAGGCTTCTTCGCGTCCAGGTCGCAATGGCGCGCGCAGTCGGCCGTGGTTTTATCGTTGCGCTCGCGAAATTGCGGCGCCGGCCGAAACTCCTGATCGCTCTGATAAGCGCTACCGCCAAGGCGCAGCGCATCGTCCGAGGGCAACGGATGCATTGCTCGCGGCAACCTCAAAATTTTTCGCCGCGGCATCTATCCCGTGTATTTCATCCAGCGCGAGAACGATGGGGCGCGCCACCGTCAATCGCGCAATGCGCGTTACCCCACATAGCGAAGTGTGCGGATATCGCTTTTAGCCGCCTCGTCGACGCACCCCTCTCACGCCGTCAGTCTCAGGTTTGCAACATCCCGGACATGCCCAGTAAAACCTACTTTTGTAGGCGCAATCACAGCAAATTTGACCGGGATATTTGTCGAACCATTGCCAGCCAATGGTCCTACGGTTTTCCGCCCCGCGGAAATAACGCGTGAAGCATGCCAGGCGGACGCCACTGCGGCGTTTTTCGATGTCTCAAATCCGAGCCATCGCGTGTTGTGAATTCCTTCCCGCATCCTTCTCCGGAGCGCCGATCGTTGCCCAGCAAGGCTTTGAGGCCTGTTGGCATAGCCGTTGCAAATAGAGAGTCACAAAGCGAAAAACATGTTGCAGACGGAAAGCAGCAAGCAATGTCCGGCAGCAACAACAGTCTTCGTAAATCGCGTTCGGGGAAGTCCACGCGTTTTACGGGGTGCGGCGGGGCCAACGAAAAACGGTTGTCGAGAAACAACGACACGGCGATGGATACGGGGTATCAGCCTCGCGTGATCGTGACGAAGTAAGGCGCTGGCCTCGCCCCTTTTTTCCGTCCTTGTGACGGGCATGAACGCCGCTTCGGCAGACCTGTTTTTCAGGCGGCCGCAGACGGCACTAAACCGAAGTCAACTTTCACTCTACGGGGGTTAGCATGAAGAACACGATCAAGAAGTTTTTGCGCGAAGAAGACGGTGTGGCAGCGATCGAATACGGCCTGCTGGCCGGCCTGATCGCAGTGGCGATCATTGCAACGGTGACGACGATGGGCACGAACCTGAAAGCCGTGTTCACGACCATTTCGAACAAGCTCGCCACCGCCGCGGCCTGACGCACCGCGCGGCATCAGGTGCAAAAGCCGATCGCGCGCCCTGCCTCGACGGTCCTTCGGGACAGGGTAGCGACGGCCCAGCGCTTGAAAGAAACGACTCCACTAAAGAAGGGCAATTCGATCCTCGAAACGGAGCAGGCAATGAACGGGGTTCCTTTTCCGGTTGGACCGTGCGTGATGACGCTAGTGCTCATCTCCGCACTATGGGACATGCAAACGCGCCGGATTCCTAACTGGCTGGTCGCGACGGGATTGATCGTGGCGATGCCGGTGCAGTGGTTCACGCAAGGCGTCGTCGACGGAACGGCGATGTGGCTGGGCGGCATGCTCGCGGGTGGCGCGATCTTTCTGCCGGGCTACGCGATGCGGCTGCTGGGCGCGGGCGACGTGAAGCTGATGGCGGCAATCGGCGCCTTCTGCGGCGCTTACGGCGCGCTCGAAATCGGTTTGGCAACCTGTGTAATCGGCGCAATCGGGTCGCTCGCAATATGGCTGCGGCGTCGCCAGATGCGCGCCGGACTGAACGGGGTGGCGGCATTGGTGATCAGCTGCGCGACGCCGGGCAACGGCGCGCTGCGCGGGCCGGGCAGTGTGGCAGAAAGCAGTGCGACCGGGACCATGCCTTACGGCATTGCGATAGCAATAGGCAGCGCATGCGTGTTGTTCGCCAGCGTGTGACGCGTGCCGGAGCGGGACAAAAAATCAGGGGTTGAAAATGAAGAACGCGCGCGCTGTAACGATGCTGCTGATCGCGACGATTGCGGGCCTCACCGCGGTGGTGTTCGCCTCGCGCTGGATGGTCTCGCAGTCGTCGAACGCCACGACCAAAGTCGTGGTGGCGGCGGCCGACATCAATCTCGGTCAACGGATCGGCCCGGACTACCTCAAGCTCACCGACTGGCCGTCCAATAGCGTGCCACCCGGTTCGTACACCGACATCCAGAAACTCGACGGCCGCGTGCTGAAGGAAAGCCTGCTGCGCGGCGAACCGATTCTCGATGCGAAGCTCACGCCGATCGGCACGCTCGGCGGCCTCTCCGCCGTGATCGGCGAAGGCAAGCGCGCGATCACGGTGCGCGTGAACGACGTGATTGGCGTGGCGGGCTTCGCGCTGCCGGGCAACTACGTCGACATCATCGTCAACACGCAGAAGGATGGCCGCGATCCTGGCACCCAGCGCGATCAGAACATCTCCAAGATCGTGCTCGAAAAGATTCTCGTGCTGGCCGTCGCGCAGGAAGTGGGCCGCGACGAAACCAAGCCGAAGGTGGTCGACGCGGTGACGCTCGAAGTGTCGCCGGAACAGGCCGAGAAGATCGACCTTGCGCGCAGCATCGGCACGCTGTCGCTGGTGTTGCGTAACCAGATCGATCCGAAAGCGATCGACACCGCCGGCGCCACCAAAGCCAGCCTGCTGCAAACGCCGGTCGCCGTGGCGCCCGCGCCCGAACCGAAGCCCGTGCATATCGTGCGCAAAGTCGCGGTGCACGCGCCGGCCAACTGCGTACGGGTGCTCGACGGCGCCGACGTAAGACAGGAATGCTTTTGACAGGCTCGAGCCTGCAAGCCGTGACCGACGCGTGACTGACATTCAAAGCGGCACGCAAAAAAATGCGGCACATAACGGGGGTAGGACATGAACATCAGAACCACTCAGCGCGCTAGCGCGCCGCGGCACCCGCTCGGCCCGCGCGAAGCGAATTCGCGCCTGCCGCGGGGCCGCACCCGGATCGCCGAAGCGTGCACGTGTGTGCTGCTGGGCCTGTATCTGACGATGCTGCCGGTGGCGCAAGCGGCCGGCCAAAACGCCGCAGCGGGTGTGCCCGGACTGCCGGACGTGCCGCTTACGGTGGCGTCGAACGGTTCGGTGCATCTGACCATCGCCGCGAGCGGCATGGGCCCGGGTGCTTCGTCCGGCGGCGCGCTGCAGGGCGCTCGCGGCCCGAACTGCAGCGGCCCGGTCGCCGAACATAGCTCGGTGACGATCCCGGTCGGCAAATCCACGATGGTCGATGTGCGCGAACCGGTGAAGAGCCGCAGCGTCGGCAATCCGGCCGTCGTGCAGGCCATGCTCGTGTCGCCGCAAACGCTCTACCTGCTCGGCTCCGATGTCGGCACCACCAACATGATCGTGCAGGGCCGCAGCGGCTCCTGCACGATCATCGACGTGAGCGTCGGCGCCGATCCGGCCGGTCTGCAACAAACCCTCGCCGCGCTGATGCCCGAGGAAACCGGCATTCAGGTGAAGGCCGCCGCCGATACGCTGGTGTTGACCGGCACGGTCTCCGATGCGGTCAAGGCCGAACGCGTGCTCGAACTGGCGCGCGCCTTCGTGGCCCGTCCGACCGCCGCCTTGCAAGGCGCTGCGCCGATGGGCAGCGGCCCGTTGCCGGTCGGCGCCGCGCCGCGCGCGATGGGTGTGCCGGCGCCGGCGCTCGGCGGCGCGGGCGGCGAACGCATCATCAACATGATGCATGTGGCCGCGCCGCAGCAGGTCATGCTCGAAGTGAAGGTCGCCGAAGTCTCGAAGACGTTGATCGACCAGCTCGGCGTGGCGGCCAATATCAACGGCGGCATCGGCAGCTGGAGCTTCGGCTTGCTGGCCGATTATCTGTCGGGCGGGCTGAGCGCGCTGACCGCTTCGAAAGCGAACAATTCGCCGCTCAGGGCCGCTATCGATGCGCAAAAGACCGACCAGCTCGTGAAGATTCTGGCCGAGCCGAACCTGATGGCGATCAGCGGCCAGGAAGCGAGTTTTCTCGCGGGCGGCAAGGTCTATATTCCGGTGCCGCAGAGCAACGGCGCGAACGGCACGACCATCGTGCTGCAGGAAGAACAGTACGGTGTCGGCCTGACCTTCACGCCGACCGTGCTCGAAGGTGGCCGCATCAACCTGAAAGTGTCGCCGGAGGTGTCCGAGCTGTCGTCTACCGGCGTGGTCGTCAGCGCCGGCAACTCGAACAATCAGACGATCCTGCCGCTGATCACGACGCGCCGTGCCTCCACGACGCTGCAGGTGTTCGACGGTCAAAGTTTCGCGATCGGCGGCCTGCTGAAAAGCAACGTGACCGGCTCGATCAAGGGCTTGCCAGGCGCCGCCGAATTGCCCGTGCTCGGCGCGCTGTTCCGCAGCACCAGCTACGAACAGGACAAGACCGAACTGGTGTTCGTCGTGACGCCGCGTCTCGCCAAGCCACTGCCGCAGCACTATCCGCTGCCGACCGACCACTTCGGCGATGCCAGCGAAGCGAACGTCTACCTGACCGGCCACATGGAAGGCGAGAAGCGCGCCGCGCCGGCTGCGGGGGCTTCGGTGCCCGCCGCTGCACCCGCGCCTGCGCCTGCGCCGGCCCCCGCACCTGCTCCGAGCGCGGCTGCGTCCGTGGCCGTGATTCCGGCCACGCCGGAAACCAGCGCCTCAAATGCCGCGCAGTAAATGCGCGGCCTACCGGAGATCGACATGACAAGCACCAAGACACTGATCCGCACGGCGCTGTGCGCCGGCTTGAGCGCCGCGCTCGCCGGCTGCCTGAGCTCGACGCCGCACTGGGACGCGACGTTCGGCGACTCGGTCAACCAGATCAAGGAAATGCAGACACTCAATCCGAACGCCTCGGCCAACACCGATCCGGTCGCGGGTATCGACGGGACGGCCGCCGCCGCCGCACAGAAGAGCTACGCCAAATCCTTCACGGCGCCGCCCCCGCCCACCAATTCCTTGACGATCGGCGTCGGCTCATCGCCTTCGTACTGAAGCGGCACAACCAGGCGGCTCGCGGCAGAGCCAGCGGAGACTTACCATGATCGACACCCTTCTCGTTTCGTCCAGCGCCGAGCGCGCGCCGCACATCGCGGCGCGTCTCGAAGCAAGCGGCATTGCGTTTCGTCTGCGTACGCTGCACGGTACGGCAAAGCAATTGCGCGTGCACGCCGCGGCGATCAGGAGCGCCGACCTGCTGATCGTCGACGACGCCGAGCTGGCGCCGCGCGACCTGGGCGGCATCGAGGAGGTGTTGTCGCATCTGCCGAACCTGCATTGCATGCTGGTCACTCCGGCGCCGTCCACAGCGCTGCTGATGGCGGCGATGCGGGTCGGCGTGCGGCATGTGCTCTCCTGGCCGCTGAACGACGCCGAGATCGCCGACGCGCTCGCTCACGTCTCGGCAAAGAAACACGGCGGCACGCGCCGCGACGGCCGTGTGGTGTCGTTCACCTCCTGCAAGGGCGGCAGCGGCACGACACTGATCGCCGTGAATCTCGCCTATGCATTGGCCGCCTTGCGCGACAAGCGCGTGCTGCTGATCGACCTCAACCAGCAATTCGCCGACGCGAGTCTGCTGGTCGCCGACAAGGCGCCGCCCGCCACGCTCGCGGACCTGTGCTCGCAGATCGACCGGCTCGATGCCGCGTTCTTCGAATCTTGCGTGATGCATGTGCACGCGAATCTCGACGTACTGGCCGGCGCGGGCGATCCGGTCAAGTCGGGCGAACTGCGCGCCGCGCATCTCGAACGGATTCTCACGCTGGTGCGCGAGCAATACGACGCGGTGCTGATCGACGTCGGCCAGAACATCAATCCGCTCGCGATCCACGCGCTCGATCACAGCGACTCGATCTGCATGGTGGTGCGGCAGAACATTCTGTACCTGCACGCGGGCCGCCGCATGCTCGACATTTTCAAGGAGCTCGGCTATCCGGCGAGCAAGGTGAAAGTGATCGTCAACCAGTACGACAAGAACGCCCGCATCAACCTGGCGACGCTCGAAGAAACGTTCGGCGCAAAAGTCGCGCATCACTTGCCGCGCGACGAAAAGCAGGCCACGGAGGCGCTGAATCACGGCGTGCCGCTCGTGACCGGCGCGAAGGGCGGCGCGCTCGCCCAGGGAATCTCGCAACTGGCTGCGCTGCTGTGGCCGTTGCCGGTCGCGCAGCGTAAGAGCGTGCTCGGGCGTCTGTTCCAGAGCCGGCCGAATTCGCCGCCGCAACTGAAACCCGGACATTGAAATCTGGACATGCCGCCTGACGCCATTCAGGCCGGCTTGTCATCGAAAAGAATGCGGAGAGCACCATGTCATTGCGCGAACAGTTGATGATCCAGAGCGGCACGATGCCGTTCGACGGCGCCAGTCCCGCAACTGCCGCGGCCGGCGCGGCCACTGAAAGCCTCGCGGCGCGGCGCGCCTATCAGCAGCTCAAGATGAACATTCATCAGGCGATCATCGACCGGGTGGAGCTCGACAAGCTGCAACGGCTGTCGCCCGAGCAGATCAAGCGCGAGCTGGCGCAACTGGTGGAACGGATCGTCGACGAAGACAAGATTCCGATGAACGAACTCGAGCGCCGCCGTCTCGCTCAGGACGTGCACGACGAAATGGTCGGCCTCGGCCCGCTCGAACCGCTGCTCAACGACCCGACCATCTCCGACATTCTGGTGAACACGTCCCAGCACGTGTATGTAGAGCGGCGCGGGCGCCTCGAACACACCGACGTGACTTTCTACGACGACGCGCATCTGATGAAGATCATCGAGCGCATCGTCTCGCGCGTGGGCCGCCGGATCGACGAATCCACGCCGATGGTGGATGCGCGCCTGCCGGACGGCTCGCGCGTCAACGCGATCATTCCGCCCTCGGCGATCGACGGACCGCTGGTGTCGATTCGCCGCTTCGCGGTGAATCCGCTCACCGTCACCGACATGGTGAACAACCAGAGCTTCACGCCCGCGATGGCGCAACTGCTCGAAGCGCTGATCAAGTCGAAGCTGAACGTACTGATTTCGGGCGGCACGGGCAGCGGCAAGACCACGCTGCTCAATCTGCTTTCCGGGTTCATTCCCGAGGGCGAGCGGGTCGTGACGATCGAAGACGCAGCCGAGTTGCAGATGCGTCAGCAACACGTGCTGCGGCTCGAAACGCGGCCGCCGAATATCGAAGGCAAGGGCGAAATCTCGCAGCGCTCGCTGGTGAAGAACGCGCTGCGGATGCGCCCCGACCGTATCGTGCTGGGCGAAGTGCGCGGCGCCGAAGCGCTCGACATGCTGCACGCCATGAACACCGGCCACGAAGGTTCGATGGCGACGCTGCACGCGAACACGCCGCGCGACGCGCTCACGCGGCTGGAGAACATGGTCGGCATGGCGGGTCTGACGATGCCGATCAAGGCGATCCGCCAGCAGATCGCGTCGGCCATCACGGTCGTGGTGCAGGCTTCGCGTCTCACCGACGGACGCCGCAAGCTGATGAGCATCTCCGAAATCACCGGCATGGAAGGCGACATCATCAACATGCAGGAGATCTTCACGTTCAAGCGTACCGGTGTCGACGAGAACGGCACGATCAAAGGCTATTTCTGCGCGAGCGGGGTGCGGCCGAAATTCTGCGAGCGGCTGGCGGGCTTCGGCATCGTGCTGCCGGACCAGATGTTCGATCCGGCACGGCGTTTCGAAGTATGAGCGCGCAACCGCTTTGAGGAGAGGGACATGAACACGTCGTTTATCGGCTTTGCGGTGCTCGCGTTTCTCGCGGTGGTGCTGGCCATCGAAGCCGTCTATCTGTTCTGGAGCAGCCATCACGGCAAGGACGTCAAGCGCATGGACGAGCGCATTCGCGCGCTCTCCGCCGGCGGCAACGTGAGCAGCCAACAGCTTTCGATTCTCAAGCAGCGCATGCTGAGCGAGTCGCCGTTCGTCACGCAGTTGCTGCTGCGCATGCCGCGCGTGCATGCGCTCGACCGGCAGTTGCAGCAGTCCGGGTTGACCTGGTCGGTGGCGCGCTTTGTCAGCTACACGCTGCTGTGTGCGGTGCTGGGCGCTTTGGGCGGGTTTGTGCTGCAATTGCCCGCGCCGGTCATGGGCGTGTTCGCCGTGGCGGCGGGCCTGCTGCCCACCCTGATTCTTCGCCGCAAGCGCACCAAACGCGTGCTGCAGCTCGAGCGCCAGTTGCCCGACGCGGCCGACCTGATCGCCCGCGCGCTGCGCGCCGGCCATTCGTTTCCGGCCGCGCTCGGCATGGTTGGCGAAGAATTGCCCAATCCGCTCGGCGGTGAATTCGCGCTGGTGTTCGACGAGATCAACTACGGCGTGTCGATGAACGACGCGCTTCTGAACATGGTGAATCGCGTACCGGTCGACGATCTGCGCTACTTTGTGATCGCCGTGCTGATCCAGCGCGAAGCGGGCGGCAATCTGGCGGAGATTCTCGGGTCCATCGCCGGCATCATTCGCGAACGGCTCAAGCTGCTCGGCAAGGTGCGCGTGCTGTCGGCGGAAGGGCGCCTGTCGGCGTGGGTGCTGGGCGTGTTGCCATTCGCCATTCTTGGGCTGCTGTCGGTGCTCAATCCCGGCTACATCAGCGTGTTCTGGACGGACCCCGCCGGCGCGCAACTCGCCGGCGTGGCGATGACGATGATGCTGTTCGGCATCTTGTGGATGCGCAAAGTCGTGCGCATCCATATCTAGACCACCGCTTTCGACACGAGGAGCGCGGGCCTGGCCCGCAGACCATGAAAATAGAACAGATCGTGCTGCTGGGGGTGATGTTTCTGATCGTGTTCGGCGCGGCGCTGAAGGCGATGTCGCTGCTGCGCCCCGATCCAGTGCAGCGGCGCATCGAGGAACTCGGGCAGCCGGGCATCGACGGCGAGGCCGAGGCGGGTACGCAGAAGAACTGGATCGAGACGGTCACTAAGGTGTCCGAGCGGGTTGCCAAACTGTCGTTGCCGAAGGACGACTGGGACAAATCGGCGCTGCGTCTGCGCTTCGCGAACGCGGGCATCCGCACAGCATCCGCGCCGGCACTCTATTTCGCTGCCAAGACGGTGCTCGCGCTCGCACTGCCCGCTCTTGCACTGATTTTTTTCGGCAATGCCTTCGAAGCCGGTCAGCGCATCTATCTGCTGCTGACGGTGCTTGCCGCGTCGGCGCTCGGCTTTTATCTGCCGAATCTGGTGATGACGCGTCTCGTCGAGAGCCGTCAGCGCAAGCTGTTCGAGGATTTGCCCGACGCGCTCGATCTGATGACCGTGTGCGTGGAAGCGGGCCTCGGCCTCGATGCAGCGATGATGCGCGTCACCCAGGAAATCGGCGTGAAGAGCCACACGCTAAAAGACGAATTCGACATGGTGCTGCTGGAACTGCGTGCCGGCTCGGGCCGCGACAAGGCATTGCGCAACCTGTCGCTGCGCACCGGCGTGGAAGACATCGACACGCTGGCCGCGATGCTGATTCAGGCTGACCGCTTCGGCACCAGCGTGGGCGACTCGCTCCGTGTTTATACCGACAACCTGCGCACCAAACGACGCTTGCGCGCTGAAGAGCAGGCTGCGAAGATCGCCTTGAAGCTGCTGTTTCCGCTGATGTTTTTTATTTTTCCGACGCTGCTGGCCGTGCTGGTCGGTCCGTCGGCGATCCAGGTCATGCGCCAGCTGTTCCCGGCCATCAACGGCATCGCGGGCGGTTGAACGCCAGGCATTCACTGGGGAATCACATGTTCGCATCCGGCCCGTTTCCTGATCTGATGAATCATGCAAGCATCTGGCTGCGCGCATATGCGCTCGGCCTGGTGATGATGGCCGCGGGCGCGGCGCTGGAACGGCGCTGGCCGGCCGCGATGCTGCAATCGCGTGCCGGGCAGCGTTTCAACGTGGCCTACGCGGGCATGTATCTGGCGATGGTGGAAGCGATGAGGCCGCTTACGGCGGCGGCGAGCATCGCGATCGTGAATGCGCTCGGCGGCGGCATGGTGGTCCTGAACTCGCACGGGTTCGGCGCGTTGGCCTCGTTCGTGATCGTGCTGCTCACAATCGACGTGCTCGAATATGCGTTTCACCGCCTGCAGCATACGTGGCCCGTGCTGTGGAAGCTGCATTCGCTGCACCATAGCGCGGTCGAGTTCAATGTCACGGTCACGTGGCGGCACCACTGGGTCGAATCGCTCATCAAGGGCTGTCTGCTGTATCCGCTCGTCGGCGTGCTGTTCAAGGTCGAACCGTGGATTGTCGGTTTGACTTCGGTCGTATTCATGTTCGGCAATTACTTCGCGCATCTGAATCTGCGCGTGGACCTCGGCCGATACATTACCTGGGTCAACAATCCGCAATATCACCGCCTGCATCATTCGAACCGCACCGAGCATTTCGACCATAACTTCACGCAACTTCTGCCGTTATGGGATCACCTGTTCGACACGCAGTGGGTGCCGGCCAGAGAAGAGTGGCCGGCCACGGGGCTCGACGACGGCACGCAACCACGTTCGCTGCTGGAAGCGTTCTGCTGGCCGCTGCGCCTGCGCGCCGAACGCGGCGCGGGGCTCCGTAGCGCCAAACCGGTGCGGATGCCGGTGCTGGACAAGGAGACGAAATGAAAGCCGCTCGCCGCCACACCGCCGCTCGCGCAGAAGCGCGCACAAACAGGCGCGGCCTCGCACGCAAGCAGCGAGGTGCGGCCACGATCGAGTTCGCGTTGGTCGCGCCGCTGCTGATTCTGCTGCTGTGCATCGCCATGGACCTCGGCGTCGCGTTGTGGGTCAATCTGACCATGCAATACGCGGTGCGGGAAGGCGCGCGTTATTCGGTAACGGGGCAGACCAACCTCGACCCGAACGCGACCAACCAGCAACGTTATCTGGCCGTCGTGCAGGAGATCAAGGACAGTTCGATGGGTCTCTATTCGCTCGTCTCGCCGAGTTACGTGATCACTATCAATGGCGCGACCCAGACCTACAACACGCAGACGAGTTACAGCACCGGCATGTTCGGCAATCCCGGCGACATCGTGGTGCTGCAGATCAACTGCATCTGGCCGCTTCTCACGCCGCTGGTCAAGCCGTTCTTCGCCAACGGCGATTTCAGTTTCAGCGTCGCGGCGACGATGCGCAACGAGGGCTTCTGACATGCGCACACGTTCCTTGCGAAGCCGCCGCGCGTCCAAAGGCATTGTCAGTGTGGAAATGGCGTTGTTGCTGCCGATGCTGGTGGCACTCGCGCTGCCGGTGTACGACATTGCGCGCAACGTTCAGGCGCAGATGATTCTGATCAACGTGAGCCGCGAGGGCGCGAGCCTGTCCTCGCGCGCGTCGCTCACGTTTCCGATGCAGACCATCATGACCTCGCTCACGTCGACCACGCCACCGCTGAACATGACCGCGAACGGCATGATCTACATCACCGAGATCATGGGCAACAACAACTGCGACAGCAGCGGTAACAATTGCACGGGCGTGGTGGTCGCGCAGTATCGCTGGACCGGCGGCAACTACTATCCGGCGAGCCAGCTATGGAACTGTGGCAACGCCGGCACGCGCTGGGCGACGGACGGGACCGGCGGTTGCAGCGGCATTCCGGCGGCGGGGAAATCGTCGCCGGCGGTGAACCTTCTGCAAGGCAAGCTCTCCGACGGGCAGATCGCGTACGCGGTCGAGGCGTTCTATTTGCAGAAGCCGCTCATCGGTTCGCTGGATCTGGGCGGCGGCTTCACGACGCCCGCGCTCTCGCCGAATCTTTACGCAATGACGGTGTTCTGACCCGGCGAATAGCCGGGTCAAATAAAAAAATGCAGGACCGGGGGTAGGCATGACAACAATACCGAAAAGAACGGTGGCATTAAGAAGGCGGCAGCGGGGATCGGTCAGCATCATCGTGGCGGTGTCGCTGATCGCGTTGCTGGGCATCCTCGGTCTCGCCGTGGATTCCGGTCTCGGCTACATGATCAAGGCGCGCCTCGATGCCGCCACCGACGGCGCGGTGATCGCGGCCGGCGAAGCCGTCACGCGCGGCAGCAACCAGACGGAGCAGACCAACAACGCGCAGCAGGCGGCAACGGCTTTTTTCTCGGCGAACTACCCGGCAGGTTTTCTCGGCTCCAGCGTAAGCGCGGGTACGCCGTCGATCGTGTTCAACGCCGGCACGGTGACGATCGGCATGACCGCGCAGGCGAGCGTGCCGGTTACCTTCACGAAAGTACTTGGATTCAACGTGCTGAACGTGAGCTCGTCCTCGCAAGCGATTCGCAAGACTCTGGATATGGCGTTCGTGATCGATACCACGGGCTCGCTGAATACGTCCGGCGTGCCGGCCGCGGTACGCTCGAATGCGGTGGCCTTCCTCAATAATTTCGATGTCACCAACGACCGCGTGGCGCTGATGCACTTCGCCTATGGCACCGTGGTCGATGTGCCGTTCAAAGGCAATACGCGCGGATTCGATCGCGCGACGATGACTGCCGACATCAAAAAATACTCGTTCAACGGCAGCACCAATTCGGCCGAAGCGATCTGGAACGCGCGCAATCAGTTGAATACGGTAATCACGCAGCCGTCGAGCTTGCGGGTGATCGTGTTCTTCTCCGACGGCGCGCCAAACAGTTTCTCTTCGTTCTTCACGACCAATCAGAGCGGTTGCAATAACACCGCCGGCACCATCGCGAGCCCGGACAGCGCGGGCACGATGTCCGGGCTGTACGACATGAATTCGCTCAACCAGACGCTCGGTTCGCCGTGCTACCAGAGCAACGTGACCAAGCTCGTGACGGCCATGCCGAAGTGGTACAACGCGCACGACAAGAACGAACAGGTCTTCCCGATCTGGCCTGTGAGCGCGCCGCGCGCCGTGCCGAACGGCGACATCACGTATGTGAACGTCAACCGCGCGTCGCGCAATCTGCTCGAAGCGATGGCCGCGGCGGCGCGCGCCGAAGGCACTTACGTGTTCACGCTCGGGTACGGACCCGAACTGGTGCAGCCCGCCGGTCCGGACAATGAAATCGGCCAGGACGTGCTCAAGTGCATGGCCAACACCGCCGATTCACCCGCGCGCTGCTACAGCCCGAAACAGCCGGTCGGCGTGTACTGCTACGCCGCGACACCGGCCGATCTGAAGCCGTGCTTTTCGCAACTGGCTTCGCAAATCCTGCGTATTTCCAAGTGAGCACGCCATGACACCGACGACACTTTTGCAAGACCTGCCACTCACGGCCAGCCCGCAAGACGCTGCTGCGTCGAGCACCACGCCTGCCGATCCCGGCAGTGTTGGCGGTCTGCGCCACGCGTTCGTGGAAGTGCTGGCGCGCGCGGGCGCCGCGACCATGCTGAGCCTGTTCGCCTATGCCGCGATCACGCAATGGCGCGCGGCGCCTTCGCGGATCACGCTGTTGTTGCTGGTGGTGGCGGCGTGCTTCACGGTGGGCTTGTCGCTCTTCACACGGGTGCCGATGAAACGCGACTGGCGGCCGTTCGCTTTCTTGTGTGCAATGGGCGGCACGTACTATTTCCTCGCCGTGCGTCTCGCGCCCGGCGTGCAGCTTGTGCCGGAGGCTGTGGGCGCGGCGCTGCAACTGCTGGGGATTTGTTGGCAACTGTTCGCCAAAGCATCGCTGCGCCGCTCGTTCGGCATCTTGCCCGCCAATCGCGGCGTCGTATCGCGCGGTGCCTATCGTTTCATTCGGCATCCGATGTACCTCGGTTACTTCATCACCGACATTGGCTTCCTGCTGGTGAACTTCGGTCTGCAGAATCTGCTGGTTTACGGGTGCCAGTTCGCGTTGCAGGTGGGGCGCATCGTACGCGAGGAGCAGCTTCTCTCAGCGGACGAAGGCTATCGCAACTACAAGGGCCGCGTGCGTTATCGCGTGATTCCGGGCCTGTTTTAGGTGTGTTTCAGGCAAGCCACGCCCCGTCTTCCCCCGCAATCACACAAACGGCCAGGCAGCCGCCGTCACAACGTCGCCGCCCGTCGCGCGGCACGGCCGAAGATCGCCCGATCCGCGAGCCACACCGCAAGCAGCGTGGCGCCCATCAACGGGAACACGATGCCGAGCAGGACGAGGCCGATTTTCCAGCCGCGCATCGGCGGCGCGGCACGTTCGCGCGACGGCGCCCCGAGCGCGCGTTGCGGCCGCCGCTTCCACCACATCACGCAGCCGGTGACGGCCATCGCCGCCAGCCCTAGAGAAATCGCGGCGCAGAGAATCTGGTTGGCGACGCCGAAATAACGACCCATATGCAGCGACGTGCCGTACGACACGGCCTTCGACACCGCACCGTAATCTGCATAGCGGATGTCCTTCAGAATCGCACCGCTGTATTGATCGATGTACAGCGTGCGCTGGTTTTTCGGGTCGTCTGGAAAGTACGAGACCGTGTAGACGCCAGTCGCGGAAGCAGGCAGCACGATGTTGTAGCCGTCCGTCACGCCGAGCGAGGCAACCAGCGCGACGACGCGTCCGAGCGGCAGCGGATGCGCGACGCTTGCCTCATCGGCGGAGGAGGGCGAGCGGGAGTCGGGCACGCGTGTGTTGCCGACGGCCCAGGGCGTGAGCGGCAGCGGCAGGTCGTCCATCACCATGCCGGGCATCGAGTCCATCTTGGCGGCATGGGCGCCGTGGCCGTTGTGTTCGGCGTGCTCATCGTGCGCCGTGTTGTCCGCGTGCGTATCCGTTGCGGAGTGCTGCGCGCCGTTCTTTGCCGGCATGGCGGAACGCAACGGCAGAGCGCCCCACGAACCCGGTGGCGCACCGAGATTCGCGGCGGTCGCGAGCGCCTTGAATTGCTTGCCCCACGAACCCGTCCACGGCAGTCCCGTCAACACGAACGCGAGCGCGCCGAGCGCGAGCCAGATGCCCATCACGGCATGGACGTTCTTCCACAGCGCACGTCCCTTCAGCGCAAAGCGCGGCAACAGCGCCGCACGTGCCGTGATTTTGTCGCGCGGCCACCATAACGCGACGCCGGTGCCGATCATCACGAGCGTCCAGCATGCGGCCAGCTCCATCAGCAGCTCGCCGGGTTTGCCGAGCAGCAGCTTGCGATGAAGCATCCGGTCCACTTGCATGAAGCGGCGTTCGACACTTAGCGTGCCCAGCACCGCGCCGGTATAGGGGTTCACATAGACGCTCTGCCTATCGCCGTCCGCGAGACGGAAGACGAATTCGGCGCTGCGCTCCGGTGCGTTCGCGACAACCGCGGTCAGCGCGTGCGCGGTCGGTGGCATGGCCGCGCGCGCTCTCGCCAGCAGCGCCTCTTCGGGCAGTCTCGGCGTCGCTTGCGGCGTGACGATCAGGCGCCCCGGATAAAGCAGCGGCTCGATTTGCGGCTGGAAGCAATACAGCGTGCCGGTGATCGCCAGCACGACCAGAAACGGCATCACGAAGAGGCCCGCATAGAAATGCCAGCGCCAGAGCGTGCGATAGCCTGGATGGACAGCGGCGGTCGCCGGCGTGACGCGCCGGGCGTCGGCGCCAGTGGTGGTGGACATGAAAATCCTCCTGAAGCAAAGATGAATCGATCAGTTCGAGCGACGTGGATGCGTAAGCGCCTGGTTTCAGCGCGCTCACATGCGCAGCTTCGCTTCCACGTAGAACGTACGGCCGGGATACGGGTGATAGACGAAGTAGCGGGCATCGAACAGGTTGTCGACGCCGATGCCGATTTCACTCAGCCTGGTCGGCTTGTAGCTGAATTTCGCGTCCGCCACCGTGTACGAACTGGTGCCGCCGAACACATCCGGATTCGTGTCCGCGTTGGTGAGCGTGTTGTACTGACGGCCCGAATAGCGCGCGGCCAGCGTGAGCGCGGCGCGTTCGTCGAAGTGGTACGTCGCGGCGAGATTCGCGCGCCACAGCGGAATTCGGTAGAAGTACTTGCCGACCGTGGCCGGGTTCTGCGCGTTGGCGATGATCTTCGACTGCGTGTAGGCCACGCTTGCCAGCAGATCCAGGCCGCGCACCAGCACATCCTGTCCCGAGTAGCTCGCTTCGACGCCGCGCGAGCGGACTTTGCCGATGTTCTGGAAGTTCGTCACGTTCGGAATCACGGTCGTATCGGTCTGGCTGAAGATCGTGTTCTTCACGTCGTCCTGAAACAGCGAGAAGCGGAATACGCCGTTCCAGTGCGCCCATTCGGCGCTCAGTTCCTTCGAGAGATCGTCTTCGGGCTTCAGGTTCGGATTGTTGTTGACGATCGCGGAGCCGTTGATCTGCCCTTGAAACAGCTCGCCAACCGTCGGAAAGCGATAGGCGCGGCCGATCGACGCGCGCAGGATCAGATCGTCGGTGACGTCGAACGACAGGGAGGCTTTCGGCGAGAAGTGCTGCTGGCTCACGTCGCTATACGGCAGCGTCGTGCCGCCCAGCGACTGCGAGCCGCCATAAGCCTGCCAGTCTTCATAGCGCACGCCGTAGACGAGCTTCCAGCGCGGCAAAAAGCGCCAGGCGTCCTGCGCGTACAGCGCCTGGGTTTGCGTTTTGCCCGCAAACGCGTTGGCAAACGACGTGGCCGCGCCGTCGCGCCAGTTCAGCGTGTTGTAGCTTTCGTTGTCGACGAAGTAGTTGTCGTAGTGATAGCCGAAGCTCAGCGCGTGATTCGCGAGTCCGGCCTGATTCGTCGCGGGCGTGTAGGTGCTGCGCAGATCGAGCGTTTTCCAGCCGGCGCCGTCGCCGAAGAGCACGGTGCCCGGACCGTTGCCCGGCGCACCGGAACTCGCGGTGCGCGCCACGCTGTTGCTGACGTCGTAGTACGAAGCGATCGCTTCGCCGTTCCAGCCGGTGGCATTGCGCGTTTTCAGCGACACGCCATACAGCCAGTTCTCGCTATGGCCGAGACTCGGGGCGAGCGCGGCGGCGGGAATCGTGTACTCGTAGCCATCGATCGCGACTTTGCCGCTGTAGACCGGATTGCCGTTCGCATCGCGCAGAAAGCTCGAGGTCTGGCTGTTGTAGGTCTGATGCCAATAGCCGAGCGTGAAGCCGGCCTGCAGTGTCGGCGTGAAGTCGTACTGCATCTTCAGCTTGAATTGGTCCTGCACCGTGTGTTCGATGCCTTCGCCGTTCACGCCGAGCACCGCTGTCGGTGTGTTGGTCTGGTTGTTGTAGAAGTACGCGCCGGTGACCGGCGTGTCACCGGCTTTGGCGGGCGTGCCGGACTTGGCGAGCGTGGCGAATTGCAGCGGCTGGCTGGTGTTTTCCAGGTGATTCACACCGAGCAGAAACGAGAATTTGCCGATGCGGTTGCCGAGTGTCGCACTCGCTTCGCTGCCGTTGAAATTCTGGTTCACGCCGAACAGGCTGAAGTGCTGCGTGAAAGCCTTGACGTCGGCGCTCGCTTCGAACTGTTTCGGCATGCGCGTGCTGATGAGCACGGTCGCGCCGAGCGAATTGCCCGGATAAAGCGCGGAAAACGGTCCGTAGATCACATCGACCTGCTGGATCTCGTCGGGAAACACCATCGACCAGCGCGGCGGAAACGAGTAGCTGTTGCCGAGCAGATTACTGAGCAGCAGACCGTCCGCGTAGACGAGACCGCGCGCGCTTTGCGTGTTGCTGGTGCCGCGCACGGCGATGATCGAATTCAGATCGCCGATAAAGCGCTTGCGCACCGCAAGGTTCGGCATGTACTTCAGCACGTCTTCGGTGTTGACGACGTTCCAGTTGTCGAACTGCTCGCGGGTGACGGTTTCGACCGAGGCCGGCAGGTTGGGATCGACAGCGCGCGGCGCGGCGGCATTCGCGCTGACGCTGATGGCGGGCAGCGCGGCTTCGGCGCTCGCGCTCTGCGCATGAGCGGAAGAAGCGATGAAGGCCGGGACGAACGCGGGAACAAATGCAGGAACAAACGCGGGAACGATGGCCGGCAGATAGCCGGACAGGAACGGCCGGGGCAGCGGTTGAAGCGAGACGCCGCGCGCGCCACGGCGGGCGCAAAAGGGCAGCCTTCGCAAGGCGAAGTTGAACATGAACGTTTCCTCGATGCATGGAACAGACGATCGCGTGCCCCCTCGACGGGTGCGACGAATGCGCGATCAGGACCGATGGCGATCAGGAAACGACGGGCGGAGCTCTGGGACGGCCGGACGGAAAGGCGCCGAGCGGCGTGAAGCGGGTGGAGAGTGTGGGCGGCGCGGTGCCGGCAAGCGCGAGGGCGGCCGGCGGCTCGGCGGCGGCGACCGTCGGCATGGCGACGTGGTGTTGAAGCAGATGACAGTAGCCGCACGCGCCGAACGCGTCGTCGTGGCTGAGATTGACCGGTGCCGGGGCGGCCTGCGTGGTCGCGCTCGCCGTGCTGACCACGCTGAAATTGCGCGGTTGCAACACCGAACACAGCGCGGCGATGGGCTCGTGCGCGCGGTTCGCCATCAACATCTGACTCACGACCGGCGCGAACACGACGAGCCACATGGCGAACAGGCCAAGCCATGCGGTCAGGTGGTTGCGAGAGCGTGGATTCATGATGTCGGGTGTAAAGACGCGGGCGATTCTAACATTGCCGCGCCGTCTTTTTGTTCGTAATGCTCGTTATAGCGTGGGATTAGAAGGCCGAATCCCGCTCATTTCGCCGCGTTACAGGCGCGCCGATTCACGTAAGCTGCGTGGTACATGTTCCGCTTTCGCGGCCGCACCGAGGCTTGGCACGCCTGATCCCGCAGCCGAAGTACCGTTCAGTGCGCGGCGCATGCGACCGACCCGGCCGGATCGTCGCCGACTCCAGTTACCACGACTCATGAACCACACGCAGCTCGCATCCCCCATCGACGATATCAACCAGCGGGCCGTCTCGTCGTTCTCGGCCGGCCAATTCGCCGAGGCTTTGTCGATAGTGACGCCGCTCGTCGAAGGCGATGCGATGCCGGACGGCGCCCTCGCCGACGCGTTGAATATCGCCGGGGCCTGTTCGTTCGCCTTGCAGCGTCCCGCGGAGGCGGAACGCTACTGGCGTCGCTGTCTGCAACTCAGACCGGGCTATGCCGAGGTGTACGGCAGTCTCGGCATGCTGCTCAAGTCGCTCGGGCGTCTGTCGGCGGCCAAGGCGATGTACCGGCAACTGGTCGCACTGCGGCCCGGCGACGCCGACGCCCGCAATCATCTCGGCACCGTGCTCTACGGGCTCGGCTACAAGGAGGAAGCGGAGGCGTCGTATCGCGAGGCGCTGGCCATTCGCCCCGACTACGCCGAAGCCCATTACAACCGGGGCATCGTGTTGCACGAACTGCGCCGCCTGCAGGAAGCGGAAGCGGCGTTCCGGGACGCGCTGCCGGGACTGCCGGCTCACGCCGAAGTCCATAACAATCTGGGCAACGTGCTGATGGAATTGGGCCGTCTCGCCGAAGCGGACGCCGCCTATCGCGAGGCGCTGACAATTCGGCCGCAGTATCCGGAGGCGCTCAACAACCTTGGCGGCGTACTGAAGGCGACGCTTCGTCACACCGAAGCCGAACTGGCTTTTCGCCTCGCCCTCGCTATTCGTCCGGATTACGAAGAAGCCCTCCTGAATCTCGGCACCGTGCTCGCCGATCTCGAACGTTTGAATGAAGCGGAAGCGGCTTATCGCGACGCCATCGCGCAACGTCCCGACTACGCGGAAGCGCACTACAACCTCGGTGTGACGCTGTGCAAAATGGAGCATCTGTTCGAGGCCGAAGCGGCTTACCGGGAAGCGATTCGCCTGCGGCCCGGTCTCGTTCACGCGCACAACAACCTGGGGTGCGTGCTGCGCCGGCTGGATCGTTTGCCGGCGGCGGTCGACGCTTTTGAGCAGGCGCTCAGCGTGTGCCCTGAGATGGCCGAGGCGCACTACAACCTCGGCGCGGCGCGGGCGCAACTCATGCAATTGCCCGAGGCCGAAAGCGCGTATCGGCGAGCGCTCGCTTTACGTGCCGATTACGGCGATGCGAAATTCGGCCTGGGCGTGCTGCTGCTCGGCATGGGACGCTTCGAAGAAGGTTGGCGTCTTTACGAATGCCGCTACGAGCAACCCGGTTTCGTCCATCACAAGACTGTGGCGATGCTGGCTTGCCCGCAGTGGCAAGGCGGCACGCTCGCCGACAAGTCGCTGCTGGTGTGGCAGGAGGATGGTCTCGGCGACATGATCCAGTTCAGCCGCTATTTCGCCTTGCTGAAAGCACAGGGCGCCTCGCATATCGCCTTCGCGTGCGTACCGTCGCTGCACAGGCTGATGGCATGCGTCGACGGCGTCGATGCCGTTCTCGATCACGACACCGCGCGTGCGCAAGCGTCTGCTTACGATTGCTGGACGAGTCTGCTGAGCGCGCCGCTGCATCTGCGCACGAGCGTGGACACGATTCCGCGCGCCGTGCGTCTCGCGGCGGAGCCGGCGCTGGTCGAGCGGTGGCGGCCCGAGCTGGACGCGCTGCCTTCCGGCCGCAGGATCGGTCTGGTATGGAGAGGCAACGCGAACCATCATAACGATGTGAACCGCTCGATCCCGTCGCTCGCCATATTGGCGCCGCTCTGGAGTGTGCCCGGCGTGAGCTTCGTGAGTCTGCAAAAGGGGCGCGGCGAGGACGAGGCGCACCAGCCGCCCGCCGGTCAACCGCTACTCGACCTCGGCTCGCGCGTGATGGATTTCGCGGACAGCGCCGCGATCATCGCGCAACTCGATCTGGTGATTTGCGTGGATACGTCTACCGCGCATCTGGCGGCATCGCTCGGCAAGCCGTGCTGGGTGATGCTGCCGGAAAAAGATATCGACTGGCGCTGGCTGCACGATCGCAACGATTCGCCGTGGTATCCGCACACGCTGCGTCTGTTCCGACGCGCGCCGGGCGAGGATTGGTCGATGCCGGTCGAACGGGTGCGTCAGGCGTGCGTCGAACGATTCGGCGCGGCAGCCCATACGCCTACCTGACGCGCGTGCCACGCTTGCGGGTCGATTGCGTCGACGTGTGAAAGCGGTCCTCGATCGTTTCGATCGCTTGACCGAGGAACTGCAGAAACATGCTCATCGCGACCGTACTCGTCAGGTCCGAGCGCTGATACAGGCAACTGAACGATTGGGCGCCCGCATCGGCGAGCGGTGTCCATGCCAGCTTGCGCTCGGCCACGTCTTCGGCGACGTTCTCCGCGATCAGAAATCCGATGCCGACGCCGTCCGCCACGAGCCGCCGCACCATCGAAACAGAACTGGTTTCCACCAGAGGACGCGCCTTGCGTCTTTCACGGTGATCGATCTGGTCCACCATGGCGCGTAGTTCGGTATCCGGCGTCATCAGGATGAGCGGATAGTCGAGACATTCGCGCAGGCGTGGACGTTTCTGCAGCTTCGTGAGGGGATGCCCCGGGGGCGTGACCAGTCCGAGATACTGCGTGAACGCCCGCACTTCCACGACGCCTGGCGGCGGCTTGCGGCGCAGGCCGTAGCCGATATCGGCCTCGCCGGTCTCTACCCACTTCAGGATGCTCTCGCCGTTGCCCGAACGCACGCTGTAGGTCACGCCCGGATAGCGTTCCATCGCGGCCTGGATCGCATCGGGCACCAATTGCTCGGCCGACGACGGCGACACCGCCAGATTGACATGCCCGCGTCTCAGCGAGCGCAGATCTTCGACCTGTGTCATGGCGTTGTCGAAATCGCGCTGGCCGCGCCGCACTGCCGCAATGATGATTTCGCCGGCGGTGGTGAGCTGCATGCCGCGTGGCAAGCGGTCGAACAGCGGCGAGCCGACCTGCTCCTCGAGATTGAGGATTTGCTGGTGCACTGCGGCAGCGGTCAGATGCAGCGATTCGGCTGCTTTTCGGATCGAGCCGCGTCTGACCACCTCGTCGAAACAGCGGAATGTCTGTGATATTGGACGCATGATTGGACTGTATAGTTTTCTCGAACGGCCCGTATAGAACAATCAGATTTTCCTGACGCATTGAATGGCCTAGATTTGTTCCACCATCTTAACGGAGCGAATCGTGACCACCACAGTCGATCAAATTACCCAGCGCCGCCGCGGCGTCGGCCTCATTGCTCACGACCCGGAACTGTCCGCCGGCGGCTACACGCTGATCGCGCCACAGACAGCAGGCGGGCGCGTGTATCTCGTGGATATCGGCGGCGAGGTCGTGCACGAATGGCAGATGCCCGTGCGTCCCGGCCGTCACGCGGTGATTCTGCCGAACGGCAATCTCGGCTACAACGGCAACCATGCGGACTTGGAAGACCGCTATGCACCGTGGTCGATGTGGCATGGCGGCGATTTCTACGAGGTCACGCCGCAAGGCGAAGTGGTCTGGCGTTACCAAGACCCGGCGCATCATCATGACGCGCAGTGGCTGCCGAACGGCAATCTGCTCTATGCCGCATGCGCGCCGGTGCCGGCAGGTTTCGCGGATCGCGTGCCGGGCGGCACCGCGCATGGTCCCGAAGAAGCGATGTACGGCGACGTGATCCGCGAAGTGAATCGAGCGGGCGAGCTCGTATGGGAATGGAAGGCCTGGGAGCACCTGAATCCCAAGGACTTTCCTATCGCGCCCGGCTTCGGCCGCTATCACTGGCCGCTCGTAAACGGGCTCGGTGTGAACGCGCAGGGCGAGGTGCTGATGAGTTTGCGCACCACGTCCGGCATCATCGCGGTCGATCGTCAATCGGGCGCCGTGACAATGCATATTCCACCGAGCGTGGTTTCGCATCAGCATGCGCCGGTGGCGCTCGCCAACGGCAACATTCTTACCTTCGACAACGGCAATTTCCGCGCTGGCGCGCACGTGGTGTTCTCGCGAGTGCTGGAGATCGATCCTGTTAGCCGCGAAGTAGTGTGGTCATACGCGGACGACATGGTGAACATGTTCTACAGCGCGTTCATGGGCAACGCGCAGCGCCTCGCGAACGGCAATACGCACATTACCGAGTCCGCCACGGGGCGCTTATTCGAAGTGACTCCGGCAGGGGAAGTGGTGTGGGAATACGTGATTCCGTGGTTCGGCGAATACCCGGATGAAGCGGCGCGTAAAACCGGTCCGGGCCAGTTGAACAGTGTGTTCCAGACCTTCCGCTACAGCCGCGAGCAATTGCCGTGGTTGCGCGCGTAACTGCCGCGCTTCATTGCGCTTCAAACTGCGAGGGTAACGTGAATCCAGAACCCGCCACTCATAGCGTCGACGCTCGCCTGCCCGCGTGGCAACTCGTGCTGTTCGGCCTGCAACATGTGCTGTCGATGGCCGCTTCGCCCGTCACCGCGGTGTTTCTGGTGTCGCGCATGTTGTCGCTGCCGTCGGACATGACCGTGCATCTGATCGGCGCGACTTTCTTCGTGTGCGGCGCGGGCACGCTGCTGCAATCGCTCGGTGCGGGATCGATCGGCGCGCGTCTGCCCTTCGTGATGGTGCCGGGCGGCGCGCCCGCGATGCTGTTCGCGGTCATCGCGACGCAAACGGATTTGCGCACGGCGGCCGGCGCCGCGATTCTCACCAGTCTGTTCTATTGGATCGTGCTGCCGGTATTCGCGCGCTGCTTGCGGTTCTTTCCTCGTGTGGTGGTGGGCACGATGCTGGTCCTCGTGTCGGTGAGCCTGATCAAGATCTATGTCGGTATCGTGGTCGGACAGCCGGGCACGGCGGGTTTCGCGCGGCCCCAATCGCTTGGACTTGCGCTGCTCACGATCGTGGCCACGCTCGCGGTAGCGCGTCTGTTCAAGGGCACGGTGGGCCGGCTGGCGGTGCTGCTAGGTCTTGCCGCCGGTACGTTCGCCGGTTGGACGATGGGCTTGATGCCCGCCAATGGGCTGTGGAGCGGGCCGCTCTTCACGCTGCCGGCGCTGCTGCCGTTCGGCATGCCGCGTTTCGACGTGCTGGCCGCGCTGCCCATGCTGATCTTCAGCGTGATCTCGATGGCTGAAGCGACGGGGCAAACGGTAGCCGTCGGCGAGATCACGGGCCGGAAGATCGACATGCGCCGCGACGTGCCGCGCACGATTCGCGGTGATGCGCTGGCGTCATTAATCGGCGCGCTGCTAGGCACTTCGCTCATCATCACCAGCGCGGAGAATATCGGGGTCGTGCAAACCACGGGCGTGCGTTCTCGCTACGTCACCGCGACGGCGGGCGCCATGCTGATGCTCGTCGCGCTGTTCGCGCCGCTCGGACGCTTTGCCTACGCGATTCCCGCGCCGGTGGTCGGCGGCACCGCGTTGATCGTCTTCGCAATGATCGGCGTGATGGGCATCAATCTGCTCGGCAAGGTCGACCTGCACGTGCGCGGCAATCAGTACACGCTAGCCGCGGCGCTCGTGGTGGGACTGATACCGGTGCTGGTGCCGAATGTTTATGCGGCGTTTCCGGGCTCGTTACAGATCGTGCTGGGTAACGGCATGGCCGCGGGCACGCTCACGGCGATCGTCGTCAATCTGGTGTTCGGCCCATGGCGCCTCGCACCCGCGGAGAAAGTGCAAACCATCTGATTCCGGCTTTCCACGCCCACGCTGTTTTCCTTCCAACGTTTCACCACACGCCATGAAAATCAAAATCGCTTTCCTCGCGACAATCGTCGCGGGCTCGGCTGCGCTCGTCGTTTCCTCGACGGCTTTTGCGCAGAGCAGTGTCACGCTGTATGGCAGTCTCGACGCAGGTCTCGGTTATGTGAGCAATCTGCACGGCTCATCGGCTTTTATCGCGGAGCAGGGCACGCTGCAGGCCGATCGCTTCGGCCTTCAGGGCGTGGAGGATATCGGCGCGGGCCGTTCGGTCGTGTTCAGACTCGAGAGCGGTTTCGTCACGACGACCGGCGCCTCCGCGAGCAGCACGACGTTCTTTAATCGTCAGGCGTACGTGGGATTATCCGATCCGCTGTTCGGTACGGTGACGCTCGGCCGTCAGACCGACTGGAATTTCGACTGGCTCGGTTCGGTCTCGACGGGACAACTACTCGGCGACTTCTCCGCGTTTCACCCCGGCAATCTGGATGGTCTCGGCAGTACCTTGCCCGTGCAATTGTCGAGCACGGTGAAATGGAAAAGCGCGACCTATAGCGGCCTGACGCTCGGCGTGCTCTATGGATTTCCCGGCGCGGCGGCCAGCAATACCAACGGGCGCACCATCAGCTTCGGCGCTAACTATATGAATGGTCCGCTCAAACTGGTGGCGGCGTATTCCGAGTATCGCGACCGTTTGCTGCCGTTGTCGAACGGGCTCGGGTTGACTTCGTTCGAAGGGCAAACGCTCGTACCCGGCGCGAGCTTCAACGCAAAACAGGTGCGCGACATGGGTATCGGCGGATCGTACCGGTTCGAACGGGTGACGCTGCATGCGCTCGCCACCGATGTGCGGATCGCTTCGAACGGCGGCAGCGAGCACTTCCGCAGCTTCGACGGCGGCGCCAATCTGCGCTTGACGCCGGCCGAGGAAGTCGCGGCCGGAGCCTGGGCCGCGACGCTCGATGGACATCGCTGGACGCAATTCACGGTGGCGAACGTGTATTCGTTGTCGAAGACGACGCAGCTTTACGCCGACCTGATGTTCGAGACCGCGGGCGGTGGCGCGGTGGCGAATACGCTTGGGATTGGGGCTGCGTCAGGTGGACGGCAGACGGTGGTTCTTGCCGGGGTTCATCATTTGTTTTGAGGCTGCGCGCGGGTAGGATTTGCCGCCGCCGGCAGGCGGCACGGCGGTGGCGATATATGACGCGTGCGCCCATGCTTGCCGACTAGCCGAGCATCCGCTCGCGCGCGCCACGATATTCTGTGCAGAGTCTTGCGACAATCTCGCTGACCGAATCGACGTCATCGACGGAGCCAACTCCTTGGCCAGCTCCCCAGATGTCGCGCCATGCCTTGATCTGCATGCCTTCCGTTGCTGAGAAATCGATTTTCGCCCCCGCGGATTCCGGCAGCGCGTCGGGATCCAGCCCGGCTGCAAGGATGCTTTGACGGACGTAGTTCCCGTGCACGCCGGTGAACGCATCGGTGTAGATGATGTCGCCGGCCTGCGCTTCGACAAGTGCCGATTTGTACGCGTCCTTTGCGTTTGCCTCGCGCGACGCGATGAAGCGCGTGCCGACGTACGCGAGATCGGCGCCAAGCGCGCGCGCCGCGAAGATCGATTCGCCAGTTGCAATCGCGCCGCCGAGTACAACGATTCCATCGAAAATCTTCCTGACTTCCGCAACGAATGCGAACGGCGACAGCGTGCCCGCGTGTCCGCCGGCCCCGGCGGCGACGAGGATCAATCCGTCTACGCCTGCGTCGATCGCCTTCTTCGCGTGACGCAGGTTGATGACGTCATGCAGCACGAGGCCGCCGTATTCGTGTACTGCATCGATCAACGCTCGCTCAGGAGGACGAAGGCTCGTAATCAGGATTGGCACCTGCAGATCGATGCAGGTCCGGATGTCGCGCTCCGCGCGAGTGTTCGAAGCATGGATGATCTGATTGACCGCGTAAGGACCGACAATCGCGTGTGGGGTCTCTTTTCGGAGCACCGCGAGTTGCGTATTGATGCGATCGATCCAGTCTTCAAGCGTATCCGGCTCACGAGCGTTAAGCGCTGGGAACGATCCGACAATACCAGCCTTGCATTGTGCAACAACCAACTCGGGATAGCTAATTGCAAATAGCGGCGACGAGATAATCGGGAGCGTCAGGTTATTTAGAATCGACGGTAGCAAGGCAGGACCTTATCAGGAAATGCAAATGTCAAACCCGTCGCTGACGCGAATAGCGTCTGGCGATGGGACAGTCCAGCGACGTTCAGGCCGCTGAGGTTTACGGGGGCGTACTATCGAGCACGCTGGCCGCCTCTTTGCGGCCTTGCATCCGCTCGTGGAAGCGAGTGTTGCTGACGGCAAAGCGTGTGTGTGTTCCGTCCGCAACCTTGCCTGCGGCGTCATGTACCTCGATGCGATATGTCATCATGCGGCCGTCGACATCGATCAGTTCGGCGTCGACCCGCACCTTCCACTCGGGCGGCGTTGGGGCGAGATGGTTGATGTTGAATCGATAGCCGACCGTGATCTGATCCGGCTCAAGCAAATGATCGGTAATCGACATGCAGGTCATTTCGATAAAGATAATCATCATTGGGCTTGCGAGCGCACCGGCTTCTCCACCCCAATGATTCGCCAACTCAGCGCTGCTGACTCCGTGGACCTTCGAGGTCTTCATTCCAATCTGGATACTCATTGCGCTACCTTTTTTAAGTGTTGATCAGGCTGATGCGGCGACTCGCGTCAACTGGCCAAAGATGCTGTTGCGATGCATCTCCTCCGTTCCGCCGGCACTGAGGAAACCGAGTGCGTCCGTGACGAAACGCGAGATCTCACCGATCTGGTATCCATCGCTGCCGTAGAGTTTCAACAACTCCAACGCACTATTGCTAATGTCCTCTGATCCGACGATCTTTGCGATCGAGCAGGTCATCAGCGCCTCTGGATCCCTGGCAAGCAGTTGCGAGAGCCCCGCATATGAAAGCCATTTCGTTCGCTCAAGACCGATCTTGATGTCGACCAGTTTCTTCTGCACGTACTGGTGCGCATTCAACGGCTGCGACTGGCCTTGCCTGACCGATGCATAACGCAGCGCATTGCGCAGATACGGTGCGACCACGCACGCCGTTGCGAGTGCGAAGAAGATCCGCATCACCGACGCGATTTCCATCAGATTCCGCCCGCCCGCCGAAATAGGTCCCAGTATGTTCTCCTCGGCGATTCCGACCGATTCGAACGTCAGCGCACCGGTAGGGAGGTCCACATTGCCAAGCTTCGAGTCCGGTGCGGCGCAATTCAGGCCGGCCGTGCCCTGGTCGAGCAGTACGAGTGCGACGTTTTCCTTCGTCTGCTCAGTCAGTTTCGCTACGACGAGAATGACGTCCGCGGCCGGCGCATTGCTGATGTTGTACTTGCTGCCGCTCAACGTATAGCCGTTGGCACTAGGTGTCAGTCGCGTTCGCAGGTTCTGGAAGTTGGTTCCCGTCACGCGCTCCGAGATTGCGATTGCTGAGACCGCACCGTTCAGCAGTTCGTGAAAGTATTTTTTTTGCTGGCCCTTTGAGCCGTACGACAGCAGGGCGTAGATAAAACCCGCTTGACTCGCGACTGACATCAACAGCGCGGTGCTGCGGATTTCCGACGCGAGCCCTTCAAATGCTGCCGCGAATTCCCACCATCCGAGGCCGTCGCCTCCGTGCGTTGCCGGTATCAGGATGTGCCACAACCGCTCGGCGTTGAAAGCCTGCCATGCACGTGGCGCCGAGGTTTCCGCTGGCGCATCGGCTGCACTTTGCGCGAGGCGTCTGCCGAGTGCTTCAAAGCGGTTTCGGATTCCCCGCTGTTCCGCTGTCCATTCGAACTGCATGTCTGCCTCTGGTCTGATCAGACGCTTTGTTCGAAGGCGGCGACGGACGCCTTCAGGCTTTCCGGCACCGGAATCGGCCGATGGGCCGCGTAGTCGAACGCGACGTGCGTTGATTGCGCCTTCGCGATCAGCGTCCGCTCGGAGTCGCTTTTTTCGATCAGATACTCGATTTCGAAGCTCTTGTTGCCAAATCTGCTGACGCCACAACGCACTGTTAGCGTGTCGCCGAGCACTGCCGGCTTGACATATTCGCACTGCGTTTTGACCATGATCTGCGGAAGTTTCTCGTCGTAACTTACGTCGAGAAGTTCATGCATGTACTTCACATACGCGTGTTGTATGTAATCGTAGTAGACCGGGCTGCTGACGTGACCGACGGAGTCCGTGTCACGATACTTGACCTCGATAGTTGTCTCGTGGAGTCGCTTGTTCATTTTCATTTTCTCTCGTTGCGATTTCAAAAAAGGGGAATCGCGGGCCCTAAAGCTATGTCGAACGTTCGCTTTTGTGGAAGCGCAGTGTTCCGTTGACTCTCGCACCTTAAGCTGTGCGGAGTTACCACCAACTTCTGTTATCGGGGCTGAACGCCCTTGGCCCGAATCAGCGGACGCGTTGCGGTCTGTCCGAGCCACACGCCAACGAGCGTCGCGGCGCCGCCGATCAGGTGGTAAGAGTGGAGCGGTTCGCCGAGCATCAGCATTGCGACTAGCGCGACAAAAATTGGCAGTAGGTTCATGTACAGCGACGCCCGGCCGGGACCGATCAGTCGCACGCCGTTCATCCAGAGATACGGTGCGAGGATCGATGCGGGAAGTGCTGCATACAGGATCAACGAGGTGTTCCCGGCAGTGACGGGTGACGAAGGCGACAGGACGAACCACGGAAGAAGGAAGACAATCGCGAAGCCCACCTGCGCATACAGCGATTGCCACGTCGGCAGCGGAATTGCCCACCGTTTCAGGAGTACCCCGTACGCCGCGTACGAGACCGTCGCTGCGAGCATCAGGCCATCACCGAAGCGGATGCCGTTGTCCAACAGGTTGGCTGGATGCCCATGGCTGATGAGGAACACGATTCCGCCGATCGACAGTAAGCCACCCACGAATACGCCAGACGTTATCGCTTCTTCGTTGACGGCTGCATTCAGAATTGCCGAGACGAGGGGCATGATCGCAATGATTACCCCCATGTTGGTCGCGGTGGTGGTCTTGCCGGCCAGATACGCGAAGCCTTGGTAGATCACCATGCCGAGCAATGCAAGCAAGGCGAGCTTGCCGAGATGCTGCCTGACGATCTGGCGGTTCGCCCACGTATGACGCCCGAGAAATGGAGTCATCAAGATGCCGGCGACGAGCCACCGATAGAACGAGATCGCACCCGGCTGTACCGCGGTCGCAGCAAGCTTCGCAACGACAGTGTTGCCGGACCAGATCAACACGGCCAGAAGTGGAAACGCAAAAGCAAATTTTTGCGTTCCGGCGGTTTGATTTTTCATCAAGTCCTCTCCACATATTCGGAATCCGCACAGTGTATTCAAAAGTATTTCAGGAATAAACCGATTCGAATTCCAGTGTTTGTGGATTTTGATTCCTTGATTAGGCTAGCAGTCGTCAATCAATGAGGCCATTTGTGTCGCAGTTGCATGCAGAATTTTCGGAAGGTGGATTCAGAATTTAAAAATGTAAAAGCCCTGAAATTCGCGATGATAAATGCCGCGTGACACCGCTACATCATCGCCTGGCCTCGTTGCGTCAAGGGGCGCAGGCTCCTCGCCACCAGGTCATCCCCGCCCGGCGTTCCGCCACCAAACAATCATGCATTGCGAAATTTCTGAACATCAAACGTCGAAGAAATGCGATTCGAATAAAATACATGGGAAAAATATTCAAAATTGGGAATCGAGACAAAATTGATGTTGCATCTAACAATCGGTCAATGTAGATTGCGCATCGCCAAAGACTGGCTCCATTATCAATCGCAAGTCGGACTTAAAATATTTAAAGAGCCTATTGACATGTCGCTTACGGAACAGACCACGAAAGTTGCTCTTGATATTCGCGTGCCAAGTCCATATTCGCTGAAGGCGGAACTTCCACTTCATCCCGTTGGCGGCAGGTTTGTCTCTCGTGCTCGGGTAGCAATTCGAAACATCCTGCTGGGAGAGAGCGACAAACTGCTCGTCGTGGTGGGCCCCTGTTCCATTCACGAGCCCAAGGCCGCACTCGACTACGCGCGGCGTCTTGCATCGCTTCGGACCACGCTTGGCAGCGACCTGGAGATCGTGATGCGCGCGTACTTCGAGAAGCCTCGCACCTGTCTCGGCTGGAAGGGTTTCGTGAATGATCCACATCTGAACGAGAGCTACGATATCGAAGCCGGCCTGCGTCTCGCGCGCCAACTGCTGCTGGAGATCACGGCGCTTGGCTTGCCAGTCGCGACCGAATTTCTCGATGTGACGACGCATCAATACTTGTCTGACCTTGTCAGTTGGGGGGCGATTGGCGCGCGCACGACGGAATCGCAAATTCATCGCGAGATGGCATCCGGCCTGCCGTGTGCGATCGGATTCAAAAACGGCACTGACGGTAACGTGAAGATCGCGATCGATGCGATCCGTTCGGCTTCCGCTCCCCATCACTTCCTCGCAATCTCCGAGGACGGAAGTGCCATCAGGCGTTCGACGGCCGGTAATCCGTCCGCGCATCTCGTGCTGCGCGGCGGCAAGCAGCCGAACTACGATTCGCGCAGCGTTGATCTTGCGTGCAGTTCGCTCGCGTCTCACGGCCTCGCCATGCGGATCATGATTGACGCGAGCCATGGCAATAGCGGTAAGTTCCATATGAACCAACTGGCCGTGTGCGAATCGATTGGCTCGCAACTCGCCGCCGGCGAGCGTCGCATCGCCGGCGTGATGATCGAGTCGCACCTCGTTGCAGGTAATCAGCCGCTGAACGGGGACGTCCCACTCGTCTACGGGCAGAGCGTCACGGATGCGTGCGTCAGCTGGAACGACACCGTTGCGGTGCTCACAGAGCTTGCCCATTCGGTCCGGTTACGCCGGGAAGCAGGCGCGGCGCTTACGCAAATGGGCGCGCCGGCGGCAACTGTTTAGCCGTTTTGTCCGAGTTTTGCGGAAGGTGGCGCGCCGACCTGGCGCTCCTGGCGGAATTTGGCAACGTTTTTCCGGTGCCGTGGCCGAAGCTATTCGATTATTCAGAGAACAGATGCAGAACAAGATCGACAACGACCGTATTTGCATCGATGCTATCGATCGCGAGATCCTCGCGCTACTCAATCGGCGCTGCGAGCTTGCCGGAGCAATTGGCATCGCAAAGCGACAGGCGGGTATCGCATTCGTGCAGACCTCATGCGAGGAGCAGATTCTCGCCGATCTCGCGGCAGAGAGCCATGGACCACTCGGTGCCGATGAGATAGCCGGTATCTGGAACGAGATATTTGCGGCTAACCGCTTGATGCAAGGGAAGCCTCTTGTTGGCTATCTCGGCCCTAGAGGCACCTATTGCGAAGACGCCGCCTTGCGCGAGTTTGGCTCGGTCTCACTGCTGACTCCATTCGAATCGACGGATGCGGCGTTCGAAGCCGTGTCGACTGGCGTGATCGAGTGCGCGGTCGTACCGGTCGAAAATTCGACTGAAGGCGTCGTTGCGCGCACGCTCGATTTGATTGGCGAAGCGCGCCTGCCCGTCACTGGCGAGGTAGTAATACCGATCGCCCATTGTCTGCTTACCAATGCAACGGAACTTGCCGAGATCGAGTGCGTGCTCGGTCACCCGCAAGCGCTGTCGCAATGCAGGCGCTGGCTCGATCGGAATTTACCGGGCGTCGAGCGTCGGGCGTCGCCGAGCAATGCGCGCGCGGCTAGCGCGGCGGCCTCCACACCCGGTTACGCCGCGATCGCCGGTGAACGGGCCGCGCGGCTTTACGATCTTGGCTTGATGAAGCGGTCGATTCAGGACGAGCCAATCAACACCACTCGCTTCCTCGTCATCGGTGGCCAGCGGAAGCCTCCGACCGGCAACGACGCGACTCTGATACTCGCCGAACTGAAGAATCAGCCGGGCAGTCTGTCCCGGCTGCTGGCGCCGTTGCAACAGCGCGGGATATCGACGCTGCGGATCCAAAGTCGTCCTGTCAGGACGACTTTGTGGACCTACCGGTTCTTTCTTGAATTCGCGGGCCATCAGTTGGACGAGGCGGTTTCGCGTGCGCTCGCGGACATGGGACAGGAGTCGTCGTCGCTGTTCGTTGCAGGTTCTTACCCGTCCCGACAAGCAGGTGTGCTCGAGGTATTCGCATGAGTGTCACCCAAAGAATCGCCCGGCGCGACGTGGAAGCGATTATTCAGCGCCGCGATCAGCGCGCAATCGTTTTGTTGCGCGTAACACCCAATACGTTGATGCGCCGCGATACGATTGAACTGCTACGCGAGCTTCAGCGTGCTTACGTCGACGAACTCCAGATCCTGCCGATGATCTGGATGCACGATTGCAAGCGCGCTGACCCTTCTCAAGGCCATACACTCGCGAAGTGGTTGCGCAGGTGTGGGATCGCACTCGCGTTGGAGGCATCCCTCGCGACCGTCACGAGCGAACGGGACGTGATTTCTAGTTGGTTCCTCTGGAATGAGGATGTATTTCCTGATTTGGTCGGCCAGATTCAGACGGCGGAGCCTTTGTCGATTCCGGCAAATGCGTCGTCGGTTGGCTGGACGGTTGCATCCAGTCTCGGCACGCATGAGTTGCCGAGTCCGTCCACTGAATTCGAGAGCAAAGCGTATGCCGGGCTGAGGCATTTCTTCCTCGACTTCTCCAGCAAGCACGGTGATTGCCCGACGGGAGGCGCTCATTCGCTGCCCGAGATGCATCTCGACGATCGCGGAGCACTCGGCGGCATCGTGCTGAATTTTATCGGCAGCACCGAAACTGTCGGGTGCCGCGGGGACTCGGCCCGACAATGGACCGTCGAAGTCCGTGAGACAAGAATCACGCTCGATAGGATTGCCGATGCGGTGACACACGGCATGATCGCCGCTGCAACGCGTGCGAATCGTTCGATCTGGAGACGCCTCTGATGACGGGTCTGAACCAGTCCGGCGCACGCGGCTGAGGCACGGCCGCCGGTTGTTCCTCGCATATGCCTGATCGGCTTGATGGGCACGGGAAAAACGACAGTGGGGCAACGACTTGCAAAGCACCTTGGAATTAGTTTCATAGATTCTGACACGCTTCTCGAATCACGGGCGCGCCGCTCGGTTTCGGGGCTTTTTGCTATCCAGGGTGAAGCGGCGTTCGCGGCATGCGCGTCCTGGTCGATCGATACGACCGACAGAAGTGTTTGTTCGATCGTAGCCGATATCGTCGGGCGGCTCGACGCCGTCACCGCGTGTCGTCAATGAGCGTCACCGGTTGCCAGAGTGTCACGGCATCGTGGCGGCAAAGTGCCGAACGAGTTCGTCGACCACCACGCGTACTTTGGGCATCGTATGTCGAACCTTTGGCCACACCGCGTGAATCGGCACGCCTTCGGTTGAGTACTCGTCGAGGACGCTGACGAGCGTACCAGAGGCAAGCTCGTCGTTGACCAGCCAGGTTGGCAGTTGGCCGAGCCCTCGCTCCATGCGAACCGCATCCGCGATCACGTCGACATTGCCGAACTGCAGGTGCCCGCGCACGCGATATTTGTCCTTCGAGCCGTCGCTTCTTGCGAAAAACCACGGTGTCGTGATGTCGCCGCGTCCGTGTGCGATGCACCTGTGCGAAGCGAGGTCATCTGGCGATGCCGGAATGCCGTGCATGCGCAAGTAGTCGGCGGAGCCGCAGACGACCAGCTTGTGTTGGCCGAGCCAACGGGCCACGAGGTTCGAGCTGTCCTCGAGTTCGCCGATCCGGATCGCGAGGTCGACACCCTCGTCGATCAGATTGACCATCCGGTTGTTGAACCTGACTTCGAGTTCCAGTTCGGAAAACCGGTTGGTCAAGTCGAACAATACCGGCATCACGAACTGCCGCCCGAACACGGTCGGCAAATCGACGCGTAGGCGGCCAACGGGTGCGATCTTGCGGGAATCCAGCGCCGCACGCCCGGCTTCCAACTCGGCGCTCGCACGCAGGCAACTGTCGAGAAACCCTTTCCCGTCATCGGTCAGGCTCAGATGCCGTGTGCTGCGATGGAAAAGCCGGGTGCCGAGCCGCACTTCGAGCCGTGCGATGCTCTTGCCGACAGCCGACGTCGTGAGCCCCATTCGCTCCGCCGCGAGTGTGAAGCTGCCCGCATTCGCGGTCTGCATGAAGACCGAGATGCCCCTGAAACGATCGTCAATGTCCATAGCGGCGCGATTCCCGGTCAATTACTGTTTTATTTTTAGCTGCCGTTCCAGAGTCTCCGCGCAATGCGTGCCGATACTCTCGACGTTTAAGTCAGACGCGTTTGTGATGCGCGGCGGTTGGAACATGGTGCCAATCGTGGCTTGAGCAACACGCTAATTTGACTTTCGCAAGCCTACCAGACGAAGCTTTTCCTCCCTATCAAAGACTGCGTGTCAACTTCATAAGATTTGGTTGGAAAATTCCTAATGTTCCGAGGGTGCTCACGTCAGCCTCGATCACGATGGGCAACGGTCTGCACGCTACCGGTGAGGTAGAAAGCCTAGTTGGAAGCGAAAAAGCAGAATCGCACCAACCTGTTCGACGATCGTGCTGCCGACGTTGTTGACCAGCACAGCGACCCGCCGCACGAAGCTTGATCGCGGCCGTCCTCACACCTTTAAGCCTCGGTTACCTGCAGATGATACAAACCCCAAGGCGACAGTTCGAAGCGGTCCTTGAGCGGCTTGCTCGACAGCTCAGGGATCTTGTCCGCGTCGTAGGTAGCCCACAGCGGACCGACTCCGCCAAGCGGCAGCGGTTTGCCGTCCATTTGCGTCGCCACGATGAATTGATAGGCGCGTACCTTGTCGAGCGTCGTCGCGACTGCGTAGCCGTCCACCGCGTGCATGACGATCTGCGTGCTGCCCGCGCCGGGCGCGCCGACGTGTTCGAGCACATTGGCGAGCAGCGGGCCGCTTAACGTGTGCTGACGGGAATCGTATTCGGTGGTGGGCCTGATCGTCACCGCCGGCATGCCGGTGAGCGCAGCGAAATCGACGCCGTACGCTTCGGAGAACTTCACCTGATGCTTGGCGAGCAACTGGTCGAACGCGGGATCGAGCGCGCCGCGATTGTGGCGCTTGATCGCGCCGCTGATCGTCAGAACGACGGGCGATGCCGCGCAGGCTTCTTTCCGGACGCGCTGACCGCCGAATGCAGGCGCAGCGGTCACGCCCAGCAGTGCGGCGCTGGTCAGGAAATTGCGTTTATTCATTGCTTGTCTCCGGACGACGAGAAGGGCGACGGGTTCGGCCAGATCGTCGCGGCCTCTATTGTCGGGTAATTGCCGCTCGCTGTGTCGCGGCCTGGCTTTATATATCGCGTTGATTCCTATGCTACGTGACGTAGGCCGCACGTGTGTTGTCGCGGCGTTGGAACACATGCGGCTATTCGCAGGTTAATGAGGAAATCGGGCACGTGTCGCGGTTTTGCGTCATCGATAAACAGAATGGATGATATTGCGCGCACCTCTAGTGCTTCATATTGTGCTTTCCGATCCTACAATGACCACTACTCACGTAGTGAACAGTGGTGAGGTGCAAATGAAAGGCAAGCAAACGCAGGCGGTGACAGCGCATAGCTGCAATCTCGTGAGGCGTTCAGGCATAGCACTCGCTCTACGCAACCAGAACGGATATCGCGCGAACCTCATGTGCATTGAAATCCGCTCGCGCGTTGCGACGGTGTGGGAAACGCGGCCATGAACGATCTTGAACGCATTGCATTCGTCGGCTTCGGCGAGGCCGGCGGAATACTAGGTTCGGCGCTGGCCGCAAAAGGCGTGCAAGTGTCGATGTTCGACCTGCGGCGCGACGCGCTGCGTGAGAAGGCGCAGGCCGCGGGCGTTCGTGTCGGCGATACGCTGGCGATTGCCATCGGGGACGCGCAGATTATCGTCTCCGCAGTGACCGCGCAAGCCGACCTCGAAGTCGCGCAAGCGGTCGCGAGCTGCATCGAGCCGGAGCAGATCTATCTCGACATCAACTCGGTTTCGCCCACCACCAAGCAGCACGCGCAAGCTTTCATCGAGCGCGCCGGCGCGTGTTATGTGGAGGCCGCCGTCATGGCGCCGGTGCCGCCTTATGGTCTCGCGGTGCCGATGCTGCTAGGCGGCGCCGAGGCCGCGCGCGTGGCGGCTTTGCTCACGCCGTTGGGCCTCGATGTGCGCGCGGTGTCGGAAAAGGTCGGCGTGGCGTCGGCCGCCAAGATGTGCCGCAGCGTGATGATCAAAGGCATCGAGGCGTTGACCGTGGAGTGCCTGCGCGCCGCACGGCACTATGACGCCGAGTCGATCGTGCTCGCCTCGCTGACCGAAACGTTCACGAAGATGCGTGCCGACGCCGACGTGCCCGGCTATCTGATCAGCCGCGTCGCGGAACATGGCCGGCGGCGCGCGGCGGAAATGCGCGAAGTCTCGCAGACGCTGGAAGAAGCCGGCATCACGCCGTTCATGAGCGAGGCGTGCGCGCGCCTGCAGGACAACATCGTGGATGCGATGCAGGAAGGTGGTATCGACTACGGCTCGTTAGGATTGTTAGCCGCGCCATTCGACTGGCGCGCTTTCTTCGACGCTCTACTGGATTAAGCATTCAGACAATCGCACGCGTCCACCGAGGCTAACTCGCGGCGATGCTGACCGTGCGCGTCACATCGACCACCGAGAGGCGAATCGCATCGATCAACGCGCGCGCGGCAGGCGAGGGCGTGCCCGTCGCGCGCACGGTCAGGCCGATCTCGCGCCGGGTGTTGTGCAACCGCACGTCGAGCACCACCAGTTGCCCGGATTGCACCTCATGATGCAATTGCTGCGCCGATAGCGCTGCCGCCATGTCGGTGCCGAACAGAAGACCGCGAATCACCGCAAGGTCCGCGGTTTCGACTGTGGGCATGGGCGGCTTCACTTTCATGCGCTTGAACTGCGCTTCGAACAGCGCGCGCGCCGGCGCATGGCTGCGCGGCACGATCCACCGCGCGTCGCGCAGATCCATGATGGTCAGGTTGCGCGCCTGCGCAAGCGGATGATCGCGGCGCACCAGCACCACCATATCTTCCGACATCAGGCGCTCGTTCTTCAGGCCGCTGCTGGCGTCGTTGTCGCGCAGCGCGCCGAGAATGAAATCGATGTCGCCCGCGCGCAGACCCGCGACGAGCGCTTCGTAACTGCTTTCGTCGGTGACGACCCGCACGCCCGGATTTTCCGATGTCATGCGCGCGATCGCTTTGGGCAGAATCAGCGTGCGGCTGAGCGGCAGCGCGCCGACCGTCACCGAGCCCTGGATTTTGCCGTGCAATGCGGCGATATCGTCGGGCACGTGGCGTAGTTCGTTTAGCGCGCGGCGCACGTGCAGCAGAAACGTTTCGCCCTCGGTGGTGAGCAGAATGCCACGCGGGCTTCGGTGAAAAAGACTCAGGCCCGAGCCGCTTTCCAGCACGCGAATTGCGGTGCTCACGGCGGGTTGGCTAATGCCGAAGGTCTTCGCGGCGCTCGGCATGTGCCGGTGCCGCGCCAGCGCCACGAACAGTTGCAGCCGCCGCGTGTTGAGCAGATAGGCCGGCAATGCGCCTTCCGCGGCGGGCCGGCGGCGTGCCTGCCGCGCGCCGCACCAATGCGCGAGCTCTTCCAGTTCCGCGAAAATCCTTTCGCAGCGCTGCAGCACGGCGCGGCCCACGGGTGTCGGCAGCATGCCCGACGGGCCGCGGTCGAAGAGCGGCTCGCCGAGCGCGGACTCCAACTCCTGCACGGAACGCGTGACCGCCGATTGCGCGCGAAACAGCGCGGCGGCGGCGCGTGTCGCGCTGCCCATATCGGCGACGAGCCGAAACGCGCGCAACTGCGCGAGGTTGAGCAACTCCTTGCTGCCCGAGGTCGACGGCGTCCTGGCTGAAGCCGGGTTCCCGACGGAGGACGTCGCGGCGCTCGTCATGCCGCGCCCGCGATCAGATGCAGCGTGGGCAGCGACAGGTTCAGGCTTTCCTTCGAGATGTGCGTGTGTTCCTTCATCAAGGCCTCCACGCGCGCGCCTTCGCCTTTCCTCAGCGCGTCCGCGATCGCATGATGCTGGCGATGCGCGTAGATCAGCATCATGAACTGGCGCTCCCTGGCGGATTCGTCGAAGGCGACCGTGGCGGGCGAGACGAACGGGATCTTGTCGTTCAGGCTCAAGGCCGCGCTCACGGCCGTGTTTTGCGCGGCCTCGATAATGAGCGCATGAAAACGCCCGTTCATGGCGGCGTAGCGCACGTCGTCGCCCGGGTTCAGACGCCCCTTGGCGAAGATCTCGTCGCCTTCGCGCAAGCACTCATCGAGCGAGGCGGCCAGCGCCGGGCCCACGCCGCTCTCCGCGACTGAGCGCGCGGCGAGTCCTTCGAGCACGCCGCGTACGTCGATGCCGTTCAGCACATCCTTCACGCTGAAACGGCGCACGACATAACCACGGCCGCCGGAACGGTCCAGCAGCCCCTCTGATGACAGCACGCTCAGCGCATAGCGCAGCGGCGTGCGCGATACGCCGAGCCATTGCGCGAGCTGCGCTTCGACGAGCCGCTGGCCGGGCGACAGTTCGCCCGCCAGAATCTTCTCGCGCAGGGTCTGGACAATCGCCTGTTGGGTGGTCTCGTTCATTGCTGTCGACTCGTTGGACGCCGTCAAGTATAGCCATGCAAACGGCGCTTCACCACGCTTCTCGCGAGGCTTGCGACTTCGTTTCGGGGTCATCTGTTTTGTTTATTGCGAGTAGCGGAGCGGAGACTTGGCCTAGGACCGTCGGCACACACTCGGGATACCGATGAGGCCACGCGCCGCGCGGGTTGCAGCGCCGCCTTGAACGCTCAAAACCCGCAATTCAAGCCACGGCGAGCGATATTTCCCGGCTCGTCTCAGGTTTACCCGTACTTTCTAGAAACCCGCACGATTCTTATCTTCGGATCCCAAGGCGGTTGTCACGGGCTCTTCTCCGTTGACGACGGCTTATCCGATCGACGAGCGGTTCCTGCGCGGCACGAAGCGTCTTGCGAGACTTCGCGCGCTGATGTCCGTACGGCATTCCTGATGTGACACGCGTTTCAAGGAGAGAGACATGAGTGGCAATTTCAGTGTGAGTGGAGCGGAACTCGGCGGCAGGTCGGCCGCGTCGCAATCGGCGTGGCCGAGTCGCGCGGCGATGATTCGCGCGGGCGTGACCGGTGGCTTGATCGGCGCGGTGGTCATCTGGATTTATGAGGCGCTCGTGTGGGTGGGTGCGCAACACATCATGCCGCTCGCGGGCATTCCGCGTAACGCGACCGGCCTCGTATTCGGCAAGGAGATGCAGGCATCGCTCGGGATCTGGGCGTACCTGGTGGGCACCGCGATTCACTTTGTCTTCGCTAGCGCGTGGGGCGTGCTGTTCGCGGCCATCTGGCCGTACTTCAGCCGACGCGGCTATGAAGCGACGCTGGTGGCGTTGTTCTACGCGGTGCTGGCATGGATCGCCATGCATGTGGCGATCATGATCGCTTCCGACAACCATCCGAACTATTACGACCCGGCGGTGATCATCGGCGGATTCATGTCGCACATCTTCTTTACCGTGCCGTTGGCCTTGACGGTGAAACGGCGGCTGCAACAGGCCACGCAATAGCCAGGACGCCGGCAAAAAAAGTATTTCAACAAACGACGTAGCAATTGGAGATCTGGAGCATGAAAAAAAGTATCAGACGTGTCGACGCCGTGCTGTTCGGCGCGGCGATTGCAGCCGCCGTGCCGGCTTTTGCTCAAAGCAGCGTGACCTTGTACGGTATTGTCGACAACGGCCTGTCGTACACCAACAATCAGTCGACGCTCGGCACGACCAAGGGCGGCAAATCGGATGTCAAGATGACGCCTGGCGTATGGGCCGGCAGCCGCTTCGGCCTGAAGGGCGGTGAGGATCTGGGCGGCGGCACGAAGGCGATCTTCCAGCTCGAGTCCGGTTTCAATTCGGCGACGGGCGGCCAGCAATACACCAACGCGATGTTCGGCCGACAGGCATGGGTCGGTGTGACGAATCCGGCGTACGGTACCTTCACGGCGGGCCGGCAGTACGCGTCGTATTACCAGCTGCTCTCACCATACAGCCCGACCACCTGGATCACCGGCTACTACGGCGCGCACCCGGGCGATATCGACGGCCTCGACACGATCTACCGCGCGAACAACACGCTGGAGTACACGTCGCCGAAATTCTATGGTTTGACGGCGAGCGGCTCGTATTCGCTGGGCGGCGTGGCGGGCAGCACGAACCGTGGTTCGACATGGTCGACGGCGGTGCAGTATGCAATGGGTCCGGTGGGCCTCGCGGTCGGCTTCTCGCGGATCAACAACTCGACGTTGGGCGGCGGAGCGTGGGGCGCGGATTCGACCACCACCAACGGCGGCTCGCAGATCGGCGTCTCCGCGCTGACGAACGGCTATCAGACCGCGCAGGCACAGCAGCGGTTTGCGGTTGGCGGCGGCTACACGTTCAATAGCGCCTGGGACGTCACGGCCACGTACTCGAACGTGCAGTACATTCCGGGCACGGGCTCCAAGTTTCATGATACGGAGATCTGGAACACCGGTGGTCTGGTGCTGCACTGGAAGCCGGCGATTGCCTGGGACTTCGGCGCGGGCTACAGCTACACGCGTGCGACGCGCGCGAACGGCATCGACGACAACGCGCAATATCACCAGTTCAATCTGTCCCAGTACTACTCGTTGTCCAAGCGCACCGGTCTGTATGCGCTGGAGGCGTATCAGAAGGCGAAGGGCAAGACGCTGGGCACCAATGGCGCGGGGCAGATCATCGACGCCACGGCGACGCTCGGCGATGGTTATAACTCGACGCCGTCTTCGTCAGGCAGTCAGGTGGCGGTGGGGGTGGGGATTATTCACCGGTTCTGATTTAGAGTGTCGTGATGACATGGGCCGGGTTGCGGCTGACGCACCCGGCCATTTTATTGGCGCGTGCGGTTCCTCGCCGCGCCGCTTCTATTACATCCCAGGTAATTGCCGCCCCTCACCCCCACGCCTAATCTTCGGTTGTCGCGCGGTTCACCCCGAACCCGTTCACTATCGAGGACACATCATGTCGACGTTTCAGGTTCACACCATCGAATCCGCACCGGAACAATCCAAACCGGTATTGCAGCAACTGCAAGAGACCTTCGGCTTCATCCCCAACATCGCGGGCGCCATGGCCGAATCGCCCGTGCTGATCGGTGCGTTCATCAATCTGTTTCAGAAAGTCCATTCGGGCACGTTTACGGAAGCGCAGATCCAGACGCTGTTGCTGACCAACGCCGTCACCAATGCATGCACGTGGGCGGTCGCATTTCACACGGCATTGGCGTTGAACGAGGGACTCACGCCTGCCGATGTCGAAGCGCTTCGCGCAGGCCGCGCGCCTGCGGACCGCCAGCATGCCGCGCTTTCCACGTTGACGAAAACCGCGATCCTGGAGCGCGGCCATCTCGACGAGCGCGACGTAAGCGCATTTCTCGAAGCCGGTTTCCGTCGCGATCAGGTACTCGAAGTGCTCGCGGTGGCGGCGGCCTCGACGATCACGAACTACGTGGGCAGCATCACGCAACCGCCGTTGGAAGCGCAGTTTCAGGTCCACGCCTGGACGGCTTGATTCTCGTAAGGGACGGCGAGCTCAGCGCCAGCGAGTATGCTGACCGACGAGGTTCGGCCGAGCTGTGCTCGCCGAACCCGTTATCTGTATCGTCTTGCGGACAGGAACACACGATGAATGCTGCGAACCCACTCAAAAAAACGCCCCCGAACGATCTCGGCGTCTTGATGCGCCACTGGCGGGATGTGCGCGGCATCAGCCAACTGGACCTGTCGTTCAATGCTGGCGTGTCGCAGCGTCATATCAGCTTCATCGAAAGCGGACGCAGCGTGCCGAGCCGCCAGATGCTGATGGATATCGCGCAGGCACTCGACATCCCTCTGCGCGAACGTAATACGCTGCTGCTGGCCGCGGGCTACGCGCCGATGTATGCCGACGCCGCCTGGAATGCGCAAGAAATGCAAAGCGTCACGAATGCGCTCGGACGCATGCTGCGTCAGCATGAACCGTTTCCGGCACTGGTCATGGACCGCTACTGGAACGTGCTGATGACCAACGAGGCGGCGCCGCGTTTTTTCGATTGCTTCATCGACATGGCGGCGCGCAAGGGGCCGCGCAACATGCTGCATCTGATGTTCGACCCGGACGGTATGCGCCCATTCGTGAGCGACTGGCAGAGCGTGGCGGACAGTCTGATTCAGCGGGTCTACCGCGAGTCGGTGGGGCGGGTGATCGATGATCGTACGCGCGAGTTGCTCGATGCGTTGCGCGCCTACCCGGATGTGGAAACGAACATGCAGCCGGGGCATTCCGAATTGGCGGCCGGGGCCGCGTCGGCGGCGGCCATGCCGGTGATCCCGATCGGCTTCGTCAAAAACGGCTACGTCATGAAGTATTTCTCGATGGTCGCGACCGTAGGCACGCCGCAGACGATCGCGGCGCAGGAGTTACGCCTCGAATGCATGTTCCCCGCCGACGACGAAACCGAAGCCCGTCATCTGGAGATGCTCGACGCGGCGCCGCAGTCGCAGCGCTAGATCGATTGGCAAGCGGCGCCGCGTTGAAGCTTTAAAACTTATGCCGCACACCGATGCTGACAATCGCCTGCGACTGCGCCGCGGACGAGTGGCCATTACCCTTGTCGCTAACCGATGCGGTAGCGGCGAGCGGACTGCCGAGCGCATCCAGCGTGCCGCCCGACGCGTGCTGGTAACCACCCATCAGATAGACAGTCGAACGCCTGGACAGCGCATATTGCGCGCCGAGCGTCACGTTGTGATATTGAGCGCGCTCAGCCACGCCATCCACTTCGCCGCCACGCGTGTAGCTGTAGCCCGCAAACAATTGCACGGCGGGACGGATCGTCCATTGTCCGAACACGCCCGCGATATTGAACGTGGCGTGTCCCTTGAACAGCGAGTCCGCGCCGGAGCGATACTGCACGTTGCTGTAATTCACGCCGACGATCGCCGGCCCGAAGTCGTACGTCGCGCCCGTCGCGATGATCTGTTGCGATTGCGCGCTCGCGTAGCCTTCGTTGATGGATGAATTGAACAGGCCGTCGTCCGTGCCGTTCCACTTGCCGTAAGTCGCGTCCAGCGTGCCGGTCTTGCTGTTGTCGGAGCGTTCGTAGCCGACGCCCACATGCAACGGGCCGTTGCCGTAGGCGGCGCCCACGCTCCACGTGTTCTGCTGCTTCAGGCTGCCGGGCTGGCCGCCGAAACCGTACAGGGCGCCGAACGTGAAGCCCGCATAGTTCGCGCTCGTGTACTTGATGGAGTTGTTGACGCGCGCGGTCTGATCCAGATCGTCGATATCGCCCGGGTGTGCGCCGTAACCGCCGACCATTGCCACCGGCACGACAGGCGAAACGAAGTCGTTCAGCGAGGTGTACTGGCGGCCCAGCGTGATCGTGCCGTACTGCTTGCTGCCGACGCCCACGTACGCCTGGCGGCCGAACAGCCCGCCGTTCTGGCCGGTCTTGCCGTTCGTGATATCGAAGCCGTCCTCGAGCTGGAACAATGCATTCCAGCCGCCGCCCAAGTCCTCCTGACCCTTGATGCCCCAGCGGCTGCCGGAGAGGTTGCCGCTCGTCACTGCGAGGTTCGAGTGGCCGCTATAGTTTCCGGTGGTGCCGGTGCGCTCGTTGCTGCGGTATGAAATACCCGCATCCACGATGCCGTACAACACGACGGAACTCTGCGCGGACGCAATGCCGGCGAACGACATCAACAGGGGGGCGGCAATCCATTGCTTTTTCATCGTATTCATAGCCTGGTTGGAACTTCTATCTCAAGTCGCCTGAATGGCGCTTTCTCTTTTTTTGCGCGCGCACCGATGCCCGCTCCTGAGCAACGGAGCGGACTATGTGAAGCAGGGGAAGGGTGTGCGCAGCGGCGCTTGCCATGCTTGTGACGCGTCCCTTGAGTGGGACGCGTCACGCGAGGCCGCGTGCGATCAGTGGGTCAGCGCTGCGCCCGGCGGCATGTCGGGCGCGTGCACCGTGACCGTCTTGCGGACTTTGGCGACGTCCGTCGCGCTGACTGTCGAGCCGGTGTTGCCCCAACTGTTGCGCACGAAGTTGGTCACTTCCGCGACTTCCTGATCGTTCAGGCGCCAGCCGAAGGCCGGCATCGTGAACGAGGAGGGCGCGGTCTTCGTGCCTTCGAGCGTGCTGCCGGTGAGCAGCACGTGAATCAGCGAGGTGGCGTCCTTGCCCTGCACGACCGGATTGCCGCCGAGTGCCGGAAACACGCGGTTGTAGCCGCGACCGTCGCTGCGGTGGCAGGCGGTGCAGTTGTCGCGATAGACGGCCGCGCCCGGCGCGGTGGCGTTGCCCATGCGCAGGGCGCGCGCGGCGGTGTCGTCGTACGCGTATGGCGTTTCCTGCGGATCGGTCGACGGCAGCGTCTTCAGATAGCGCGCGATCGCGGTGAGATCGGCGTCGTTCATGTGCTGCATGCTGTGCTGCACGACGTCCGTCATGCCGCCGAAGGCCGCGCTGTGCTGCGTGCGTCCGGTCTTCAGGAATTGCACGAGATCGGCTTCGCTCCACGCACCGATGCCGGTGCGCGGATTGCCGCGCAGGCTCGACGGAATCCAGCCGTCGATCGTCGCGCCGCCCGCGAGAAACGCCGGGCCGTCGAGGTCGCTTAGCGCGCGTTCCTGCATCGTCGCCGCGCGCGGCGTGTGGCACGCGCCGCAATGGCCGAGTCCTTGCGCGAGGTAGGCGCCGCGCGCGATCACCGGATCGGCGTAACGTTTCGCGTCGAACGAAACCGGCTCGGGCGTGAACAGGTGACGCCAGATGCCGAGCGGCCAGCGCATCGACAGCGGCCAGACGATGTCGACCGGTCTGTTCTTCTGGCTCACCGGCGCGACGCCTTGCGTGAAGTACGCGTACAGCGCGTGCATGTCGTCTTCGCTCAGGCGTGCATACGATGGGAACGGCATGGCCGGATACAGCGTGTCGCCGTTCGGCTTCACGCCGGCGCGCACCGCGCGATCGAACTGCGCGAAGGTCCACGAGCCGATGCCGGTGTTGCGGTCCGGCGTGATATTGGTCGAGTAGATCGCGCCGATCGGCGTGTCGAATTTCGGACCGCCGGCGAAAGGCTTGCCTGCGGGCGCGGAATGACACGCGATGCAATCGCCGGCCCGCGCGAGATACTCGCCGTGCGCGATCAGCGCTGCGTCGTTTTGACTTGGTGGCGCTGCCGCGTGTGCGGCAAGCGTGGTCATGCCCAGCACGGCCGCCGCGCCCACGCGTTTCATCGCCTGCGCGAGGCGTTGGATATCGATCTTCTTCGTCATACGCTCACCAGCGGCCCGGGGTTCTTCAGATACTGCGTGCGGATCGCCCTCGCCGACCAGTAAGCCAGCGCCGCGACGAGTCCGGTCGGGTTATAGCCGATGCCTTGCGGAAACGCCGAGGCGCCCATCACGAATACGTTGTGCACGTCCCAGCTTTGCAGATAGCGGTTCAGCACGCTCGTTTTCGGATCGGTGCCCATCACCGCGCCGCCCACCAGGTGCGTGGTCTGATAGCGGCGCGAGTCGAAGTGCGCGCCGAATTCGCGCGTATAGACATTGATCGACTTGGGGCCCATCTGCTGCGCGATCTTCTGCATCTGGCCGGTCACGTAGCGCGCCATCTTGATGTCGTTGTCCTTCCAGTCGAAGGTCATGCGCAGCAGCGGCTGGCCGTATGAATCGCGATAGGTCGGATCGAGGTCGAGGAACACGTCGCGGTACGACATGTTGCTGCCGTGCGCGTCCATCGAAATGGTGTGGGCGTAGTGGTCTTTCACCGATTTCTTCCAGTCGGCGCCCCAGTTCGGCGTGCCGGCTGGCGTGGCGATACCGCTGATCGGCTTGGCGCCCGCCTGGTTCACCCACAACGGCGATCCGCCGACGAAACCCAGCGGGCCGTGATCGAAGTTGTCGGCATTGAAGTCGTCGACCGCGACGCCGTTGCCGCCCGCGCCGATGAACGGATTGGTGAACGTGTCCTTGTCGAAGAACGCGGTGATGGTCGAGAGGTTCTGGTACGCGAAATTGCGGCCCACCACGCCTTCGCCGGAGATCGGGTCATACGGCTTGCCGATACCCGATAGCAGAAGCAGATGGACGTTGTGATACTGGAACGCCGCGACGATCACCAGATCGGCCGGCTGAAACACTTCGTTGCCAGCCGGATCGACATACGTCACGCCCTTGGCGCGCTTTTTCGTGTCGTCGAGTTCGACGCGCAGCACGTGGCAGCGCGAACGCAACTCGAAGTCCGACGACTGTTTCAGCGCGGGCAGAATGTTCAGATTCGGCGACGCCTTCGAATACATGTAGCACGCGTAACCGCTGCAGAATCCGCAGAAATTGCACGGGCCCATCTGCACGCCATACGGGTTGGTGTACGGCCCCGACGTATTCGCCGATGGCAAGCGGTACGGATTCAGCCCGAGTTCGCGCGCGGCCTTGCCGAAGCGCTCCGCCGAATACGTGTTCAGTTGCGCGGCGAGCGGAAAATTGTCGCTGCGCGGCGCTTCGTAAATGTTGCCGTCGCCCACTATCTTGCCGTTGACTTTGTACGCCTGGCCCGAGGTGCCGAACACTTTCTCGGCGAAATCGAAATGTGGTTCGAGTTCGTCGTAGCTGACGCCGTAATCCTGAATCGTCATGCCTTCGGGAATGAAGCGCTTGCCGTAGCGTTCCTCATAGTGGCTCTTCAGACGCAGTTCTTCCGGCGTGATGCGAAAGTGCACGCCCGACCAGTGCAGGCCCGCGCCGCCGACGCCTTCGCCCGGCAGAAACGCGGCCAACTGGCGATACGGCAGAGCGGTATCGTTCGGCGCATGACGGATCGATACGGTGGTCTTCGAGAGATCGAGAAAGAGCTTCTTGCGGACGTTATAAGTCAGCTCGTCGATCGTGTTCGGATACGCGCCGTCCGGATAGGTGTCGCGATACTCGCCGCGTTCGAGCGCGACCACTTTGAGACCGGCTTCGGTGAGTTCCTTCGCGAGAATCGCACCGGTCCAGCCGAAGCCGACGATCACCGCGTCGACGTGCGGTTTGGTTTGAGTAGACATCAGGTGCGCTTTCCTTCGATCGACACGGGGCCGTACGGATAAGCCGCGCCGTTCTGATTGACGAAGTCCATGAAATCGGCGCGCGCGCCGGGGAAGCCGATCATCTTCCAGCTGCCCATGTCGCGATTGCCGCCGTGGATCGGATCGCAGAAGTAGCCTTCGCGCGTGTTTTGCAGCAGTTGTCCGAAGAACACGCCGGCCGGCACGTTGTCCAGATCGACCTTGCCTTTCTCGAGCGCGCCGAGCACGGTGTCGCGCGTGGCGGGATCGAGGGCGTCGAACGGATGCGCGTAAGTCTTCGTGCAGTACGCGTTGACCGCCGCGATGCCGAGGCGGTACAGATCGCGTGGCACGAGCTTCAACTGGTAGCCGAGTTCGGGCGCGCCCTGCGCGAACGGACCTTGCATGTACCAGAGCGCGCCATGTGCGTACGGCGTATCCATTTGCCGGTCGATGAATTCGGGCACGCCCGCTTCGACGGCGCCGGGGCCTTCACCGTCCGACGGAATCAGACGGTCGACCGCGGCGTGGATGAACGCCCATTCTTTCGCGTCGAAGAAATGCGGTTTGTAGTCCACGCCGGACGCGCGGCCTGCGTTCGCGTTCGCGCTTTCGCTGGAACCCGGCGCGGAGGCCGTCGTGGGTTGCTTGACCTCGCAGCCGGCGAGCGTGCCGGCCGGAACCAGAGCGATAGCCGTACGTAAGAAGCCACGGCGAGAGCTAATAGGGGATGAAGGCATGTTGTTCCAGTCACCAGATTGGAGCGCGCAATTGCGTTGCGGCAGTCATCGGATTGCCGGCGGGATGATAGATGGAACCGGTTCCAAAGTCTTTTAACTTTTTTACAATAGCTTGTTTCGTGGAGTGATGAAATGCCGCGTCTCGGAGAAAAACCCTTTTAAATCAAAGGGGGTTCCGAACCTGAACAGGGCGGCGACGGCTTTTTTTCAAACGCTACTGATGGGGTGCGCCTGTTGCGAGAACGAAACAGGAGCGTGCCGAGGTCATCGAAAGGGTGAAGGCGCGCTGCGTTATCGCGGCATTGATCTGTCCGTGTACGGCGAGCCTGTAAGGACGTGGATGCTGACGTATTTGACGCGACTCAAGCCGCGCACGTTTCCGATGTCGCTAACGGTGGGCTCGTAACGATCGCGAGCGGCACGCCATCAGCGCGGAAAGTAAATCGCCACGAAACCCGGATTCTGATTCGTCGCACCGCTCGCCGGAATGCCCTGTTCGACCAGCACGGTCTGCTGCGCGGCGTTGTGGTAAATCCTCAACCTGATGGTCTGCGGATTCGCGGGCTGGCTGGTATCGACATAGCCGGCATCCGACAATAACGCGGCAGCTTGCGCGGCGGTGAAGCTCTGATTGACTGTCGTGACGGTGGTGGACGGATTACCGTCGAACACGTTATCGGAGAAGCTGCCGTCCGCGTTGACCGTCAAGGTGGACGACGGCGAAGGCGCGCCTTCTGCCTTCGCGCCGCAGTTTTCCCAGCCGTCGAACACGGCGCCGCTCGCGCCGAGCGTCGTCCAGTTCGCGGACGGCGTGGCCGACACACTCCAGGTATTGTCCAGCAGCGCGGCCACGCTCTTGATATTGACGCCAGCGTTGACGCCGCTCACCGTGCCGATACTGTTCGTGGGCGCCGACACACATGCCGTGCCGGCGCCCGTGACGTTGGTAGCCAGATGCGTCGACACGAGCGTGTTGTTGCCGGCCACGAGCAGCGGGGCAGCGACGGGACTCACCAGCATGGCGTTGACGGTCGTCGTCGCCGCGATGAGCGACAGCGAAACGGCGCCGACGCTGCCGAGCGTCATGCTGTTCTGATACGCCGAAGCGTTCGAAGACGGAGCGGGCGGCGCACCGGCACTGCCGCCACTACTGCCACCTCCGCCGCCACCGCCTCCGCATGCGGCAACCAGCGCAGCGGCGGCGAACGCGGCGGCGGTGCATCCTGCTCTGTGCATCATGGCGTTCGCTCCCGGCGCGCGGCCGTTCAAGGTTGCGGCAGCAAGGTCGCGGACACGGCGCTCGCGTTCGCAATGAAGACGTTGGTGGCGTCGTCCTGCAGCAGATAGCCCTGGCTGACCAGCGCGTTCGCCGCGGCCGCGACCGCAGCCTGATACTTCGAGCGGCTGCCGCCGTACAGCGTGGCGAGCGTGGTGCGCGTGTCGGTGCCGCCGGCCTGCGCGGCCGCGCTCACCGCGAACGGAATCGCGGCGCCGTTCGAAATGCAGCCGTCGCCGATCGCATGTCCCGCGCCGCGATAGTTCCAGCCGGTGTAAGTGGCGAGCGGGGCGGCGACGTCGGGCACCAGCACGCCGGACGTTTCGTTGCCGTTGGCATCCACTTTCGGCACGAGAATCGTGTACGCCTGCGCCGTGTTCACCACGGGAACCGCATTGCTATAGTCGGTCACGAACAACTGGTTGTACTCGCCATTAAAGGTCAATTGCAGCGAGGTGGGCGTCGCGGCCGCACCGCTTGGCACCATCACGTTGGTCAGCGACGGGAAACCCACCGTGGTTTGGGTCGGCGCGACCAGCGTGCCGGCGGCTACGGTCGGATACTGCGATGCGGGTGGCGGCGTGCCCTTGCCGACCCAGGCGACAAGCGCCGGAATCAGCGCGCGTTCTACTGGTGTTTCTTCGACCGGCGAGCCCGGCAACTGGCACTGACTGCCCGTGGCCGGAACGGTCATGTTGCCGGTCGTCACGCCACTGCCGCCGCCGTGCTGCGTGCCTGCCACCAGGTAGTAGCGCACGTTCGAAGGCAACTGGATGTCGTTGCCGCGTCCGTCGGTCACGACCAGCGACGCCGCGCCGCCCCACCACTCGAACGCGCCGTCGAGCTGCATGATCTTCGGACAGGTGTTGGTGGCCGTGCATGCCTTCAGGATGCCGTCAGTGGCGCCGCTCACGGGGTCGGTCGTGGTCGCATAAGTGAACGGGAACTGGAAGCCCGGCATGAAGTGATCTTCATGCTGCTTCGACCAGCGGCCGGGCTGCGCGAAGGCGGCATTGGTCCACGTGCGGCGCGCGGCCGAGATGATCGGGAACATGCCGTCGAACACGATCTTGCCGTGCTTGTCGACGTTGAAGCCTTGATACAGGAAGTCCTTCATGAAGCGGCCCGATTGCGAAATTCCTTCGCCGATCGCGATATCGAAGTTCGTGCTGGTCGAGCAGGTCGTGGCCGCGCATCCCGCGTTCTTAAGATCGTTGAGCGGATTGGCGACACCTTGCGCGTCGGCCGCATCGTATCGAAGGAACGACACCAGGTCGCGCAAGGCGGCGAAACCGATGCCGTCGACGGTCGGCGCGGCGGCCTGATAGACGAAGCTGTAAATGGTCCCGGCATCAGGCGCAACCTGCGTGCCGTTCCGGCCCGGCACGGTCGCGGGCGGCGTGAACGTGACGGAGTAGTTGCCTTCGTAGACATTGTTCGGCGTACTGACGTAGCTCCAGGTCGTCACCGGCTGGGACGGCGCGGTATAGGTTTCGAGCCCGCCTGGAATGCTGCCGTACGCGGTGAGCCACGACTGGCGCGCGGTGAATGTGACCGAACTCTTGTCGGACAGATTGGCCGGCGGATAGGTCAACGGAATAGTGGTGGGCGGGCCGCCCGCATAGTCTGGGATGAATTCTTCGCGGCTCAGGCCGGTCATCGGCGTGCCGTCCTTGTTGGTCGCCACCGGAAAGCTGGCGCCGAGCAGGCCGGCGCCGGACGTGGTGCTGTTGCCGGCGAGCGGCACGTCGCCTTGCCAGCCGCTCCACAGGATCGTATAGCCGTTGCGCAGCAGCGACGGGAAGCTGGACGAGGGCGCCGCGCCGGTATCGAGCGCGCCGCCGCCCACGAACGACGCCGCGCCGATCTTGCTGCCGCGATTCACGACGTCGTAGAACAGCACGCGTTTGGCGGCCGACGCGTTTTGCGGGCGCAGGATCACCACGTCGGTCGTATAGGCGACGTAGCCGTCGCTGCCGACCGGCGCGTTCTTCAGGTTCACGATGCCTGCATTGAGCGGGTCGTTCGGATCGAGTTCGCCATGTACGACCGCGCTGATCACCTGGTAGGGGCCCGCCGCGCCGGCCGGCGTGGCGCCGCCGAACGCCGGTGCGCTCGACACGATCTGGAAGCTCTGGATGAAGCCGGCGCCCTTCGCCATGGCGGGCGAGGACGACGACACGCTGTCGTGCCCGCAGCCGCCGAGCAACGCGATTCCGACACCGACTCCTACGGATACAGCTACCGACTGCACCTTCATGGTCAGGCCTCCGAACACGGTCAGGGAAAAGGAGTGCGCGCGTGTGGATGCGACGGACCGTGATCGGGCGAACAGCGTGAACAACACCGAATATGCCCAGATTGGCCTGTCAATATTTTGTAAGGGGTTTATCTTTATATTTATAAGGCTCATCCGTATTTATAATTCGACTGACACCGTTCTCAACTATCGTTTACGCGTACGGTGGCAGGATGCTCGTTGTGGTCAACTCGGTTCCGTATGGAGTCCAAACATGACAAACAAGCTCACGCTCGCAGACCAGCTGCGCGAATCCATCGAGGAAGCCATTGCGACCGGCGACCTGCCGCCGGGCGCGCCGCTCGACGAGGCCGAATTGATCGCGCGCTTCGAGGTGTCCAGAACGCCCGTGCGCGAAGCGCTTCTCCAATTGGCCGCGGCAGGTATGGTGGAGATGCGGCCGCGGCACGGCGCCGTGGTCGCGAAGATCAGCCTGCACAGGCTGATCGAGATGTTCGAGGTGATGGCCGAACTCGAGGCGATGTGCAGCCGCCTTGCCGCGCGGCGTATGAACGCGCAGGAATTGCAGACGCTGCGCGAGGCGCATGTCGCATGTCAGAAAGCGCGTGACGCCGGCAGCCCGGACGAGTATTACCATCTGAACGAGCGCTTTCACTGCCTGATCTATCACGGCAGCCACAACAGTTTTCTGCACGACCAGGCGAAGGCGCTCCATAAACTGCTGCGCCCGTACCGGCGTTTGCAGTTGCGCGTCAAGGGGCGCGTGGCCGCCTCGTTCGATGAACACCAGGCGGTCGTGGATGCGCTCGAAGCGGGCGACGGCGAAGCTGCCGCCGCCGCGCTGAGAGGGCACATTCTGGTTCAGGGCGAACGCTTCGGCGACCTGATTGCCGCGCTTGCACAAGTCAGCGCGCAATAGCGGCGTGGCGCTTGCCTCGTGCGCGACGCGGCGAGTTCTTTTACCTCACAGGTAATCGACGCGCGTCACGCCCGAGCCGACCATGAGCGGCATGCGAGTTTTCGCATCCACTCATGACCAGGAGCCACGCCATGACCGCCTACGCGATTGCCCATCTGCACGACGTCGAACTGGGCGACGACATCGTCGAATACCTCAATTGCATCGACGCCACGCTCGCGCCGTTCGACGGCCATTTCATCGTGCACGGCGCACGTCCCGAGATACTCGAAGGCGAATGGCACGGCGATCTGATCGCGATTGCGTTTCCCGATCTCGCCGCCGCGCGCACCTGGTACCGCTCGGACGCGTATCAGCGCATCCTGCCGCTGCGCACGCGGCATGCGCGTGGGCCGGTGATTCTGATCGACGGCGTGGAGGAGCGGCACAAGGCAACCGATATCCTGAAGTGAAACGCGCCGGCGATGACGCGTCTTACTGTGTTCATTGCGCGTGTAGGCAGCAAAGAGGCTAATCGAAAGCCGGTTGTGGGAATGACAGGTTGGCCTGGAGAAGGGCGTTACACTTGCCCATCTTTTTTTGCCAAGGGTCCCTTCATGCCGATGCCGGGTTCTTCGGGCTCACCGCGTATGAAGCAGCAACAATGGAAAACCTTCTCAAGAAACTCGACCTCACCTCGCTGCGCCTGTTCGTCGCCGTCTGCCAGGAGCGCAATATCGCGCGCGCGGCGGAGCGCGAGTTCATCGCATCGTCCGCGGTAAGCCGGCGTATTGCCGAGATCGAGGCGGTGATCGGTTTGCCGGTGATCCAGCGCCAGTCGCGCGGCATCACCGTGACGCCGGTCGGCGAGACCGTGCTGCGCTACGCGCTGGCGATCATCGGCAATATCGAGCAGATGAGCGCGGAGCTGTCGCGCTTTTCGTCGGGCGCGAAAGGGCGCGTGCGGGTGGTGGCGAATCTGTCTTCGATCGTGCAGTTTTTGCCGGAAGATGTAGCCGCGTTCGGGCGCGCGTTTCCGGAGGTGTCGATCGAACTGGAAGAGGAAAATAGCGCCGACGTGCTGCGGATTGTCGGTGAGCACGCGGCGGACTTCGGCATCTGCAACCCGGTGGCGGGCAGCGAGGCGTTCGAGCAGGTGCCGTATCGGCAGGATCGGCTGGCGGTGCTGGTCCCGGGTGGTCATCGGCTCGCCGGTGCGTTGCGGGTGAACTTCGACGACCTGCTCGATGACAGCTTCGTCGGGTTGCGCAGCGAGAGCGCGCTGACGCAACTGCTCACGCAACAGGCCGCCGGCGCGGGACGGCAGCTCGACGTGAAGATTCGCGTCAGCAGTCTCGACGCGCTTTGCCGGATGGTGCATGCCGGGCTCGGCATCGCGATCGTGCCCGAACAGGTCGGGCTGCTCTATTTAAATGCGCTCGACGTGAGCCTGCTGTCTCTGAGCGATGCGTGGGCGGTGCGCCGGCTCATCATGATCTTCAAGGCGCGCGATCAGTTGAGCGCGAGCGCGGCGGCGCTGGTCGGGTTTCTCGGCAAGGGCGGTTGACGCGAGCCAAGGCGCGCGAATTGGCCGATGCATGTCTGTGCCGGTGGCCGGCTTTAGTATGCCGGCGGTGACGCGCCAACGCCCGGACCACCATGTCCTGCACGATCGCGCCAAGCATCGCCAAACGAGAGGTCTGCGTTGCCGCACCGGCACTTCGGCATTGCCCGCGCGCGCCGTATAGTGGTCGCAAGGAGAATGCATATGAGCGACACGATTCGTCTGGACGGCCGCGTGCTGTACCTGTCCCAGGACCCGGCGGTGATCGAGGCGCAACTCGCCGGCGAGAACTTCACGCGCGCAACAGCCGGACCGCTTCGCGACAACGTCTCCACCGACGAGATCACGCCGGTCACCGTCATGCTCACCTACGACGAGCGTCTCGGCCAGTTTCCGTATGTCGGCTTCAAGGCCGGCGAGCGCATGCCGATCGGCCGCGATGCGGTGAAGAACGGCGGCTTCCAGGTGACGGTGACGGGCAAGCGCTACGGCAAGGGATCGTCGCGCGAATCGAGTCCGTTGGCGGAACTCTCGGCCGGTATCCGGCTGATCGTCGCGGAAAGCTTCGAGCGGATCTACCAGCAGAACTGCGACAACATCGGCATTCTCACCACCACTGACTTTTCCGTGCTCGATCGTTTGAGCGCGGGAGAAGCGGTGCCGATCGACGAATTTCTCAAGGGGCGCGACGCGCTCACGCAGCAGATCATTCGCAGCGGCGGCCTGCTCGCGTACAGCAAGTTCGCCGACTGGCCCGCGCCGCGCTCGGGCGATAGCGCTAGCGCTGATGCTCACGCTGACATGGCGCAGGCCGCGCAGCCGAAGACGCTGGTCGAGAAGATCATCGGGCGCCATCTGCATCCGGCCAGCGTGGGCGCGCAACGCGGCGACGGCGTGTTCATCGCCGCGGATTGGCGCTTCAGCCACGATTACTTCACCGGCATGTGCGCGCATCTGATGCATCGCGCGTTCGGCAAACCGGCGCCGCTGCATGCGCCGGATCACATCATCGCGTTCCAGGATCATCTGGTGCTCGCATCGCAGAGCATTCCGCACGTGCGCGACGGCCTGCTGCCAGGCGTCGCCAATCTGATGGAAGGGCATACGTCGTTCTCGCGCGACTATCCGGTGCGCTCGCACGGCGCGCTCGACGGCATGCCGGGCTCCGAAGGCATCTGTCATGCGTTGATGGCCGAGCAATACGCGTTGCCGGGACAAGTGGCGTGTGGCACCGATTCGCATACGCCGCATTCGGGCGCGCTCGGCTGCCTCGCATTCGGTGCCGGTGCAACGGAAATCGCCAATAGCTGGGTGACGGGCTATGTGCGCTGCAAAGTGCCGGAGACCTTGCGCATCGAAATCAGCGGTCACTTGCGCGACGGCGTGACCGCGAAGGACGTGGTGCTGCATCTGCTGCAAATGGACGCGATCCGCTCGGGTGGCGCGATCGGCCTCGTCTTCGAATACGGCGGTGCGGCCGTGCGCGCGATGTCGATCGACGAACGCGCGACCTTGACCAACATGGTCGCGGAACTGGGCGGTTTCACCGGCATCGTCGAACCGGACGAGCGCACGGTGGCGTTTCTCAAAGAGCGGCGCGGTATCGATTTCACCGTTGAAAACTGGATGGAAAGCGATGCGGGCGCCACCTATCGCGACACGATCACTATCGACGCAAGCGCGATCGAGCCAATGCTCGCGCGTCCCGGCGACCCCGGCAACGGCGTGCCGGCTCCGCAACTGGAACAGGATGTCGCCATCGATATCGCTTATGGCGGCTCATGCACGGCAGGCAAGCGCGAGGACTTCGATTTCTATCACGAGGTGCTGCATTGGGGCGTCGAGCAAGGTCTTAGCGTGCCCGAGGGGACGCGTCTCTACTTGCAGTTCGGCACCATGGCGGTGCGCGCGTATTGCGAGGAGCGCGGCTATTTGCCGGTCTTCGAGCGCGCCGGCGTGACGCTCGTCATGCCGGGCTGCGGGTCGTGCGCGAATTGCGGGCCGGGCCAATCGGCCCGGGCGAACGAAGTGACGATCAGCGCGATCAACCGCAATTTCCCGGGCCGTTCGGGACCGGGCAATGTGTGGCTCGCGAGTCCGTACACGGTAGCGGCGAGCGCGCTGGCCGGAAAAATCACGACCTTCGAACAATTGAAGCGCGCGCGCGGCTAGAATGCTGGCCGGACCTTGGGGCCCGGCATCATGGTGCGTGTGACGCGCGAAAGTACAAGAGGCCGGCGAGACCGGTCCAGCGAGCCCTATCGTTTCGCGAGTATCACCAGGAGACAAACAACATGGCATCCCCCGATCACGCCGGGTCCGTCGCGAAGCAAAGCGGCGGCGCGGCGCATTCCGACAGCACCGTCAATCGCACCGCCGCGGCCGCGCCGCTCGACGCCGGCAGCATTTCCGCGCGCCTCGACCGGCTGCCGGCCACGCGTTCCGTCTGGAAGCTGGTGGTGTTGCTGAGCCTCGGCTTCTTCTTCGAACTCTACGATCTGCTGTACTCCGGGTATGTCGCGCCGGGCCTCGTCAAAAGCGGTCTGCTGAGCGCGACCACGCACGGCCTGTTCGGCTCGACCGGTGTCGCGAGTTTCATCGCGGCGCTGTTCAGCGGTCTCTTTATCGGCACGATCGCGTGCGGCTTTCTCGCGGATCGCTTCGGACGCCGCGCCGTGTTCACGTATTCGCTGCTGTGGTACACGGCGGCCAATGTGGTGATGGCGTTTCAGGAAACGGCGACCGGGTTGAACTTCTGGCGCTTCGTGGCAGGGGTCGGCATCGGCGTTGAACTGGTGACGATCGGCACGTACATCTCCGAACTCGTGCCCAAGCAGATTCGCGGCCGCGCGTTCGCGTGCGAGCAGGCGGTCGGTTTTACGGCTGTGCCGGTGGTGGCGTTCCTGTCGTATCTGCTGGTGCCGCGCACATTGCTTGGTCTCGACGGTTGGCGCTGGGTCGTGCTGATCGGCGCACATGGCGCGCTGTTCGTATGGTGGATTCGTCGAGCCTTGCCGGAAAGCCCGCGCTGGCTCGCACAGCAAGGACGGCTTGCCGAAGCCGACCGCGTGATGACGGCGCTCGAAGCGAACGTGCGCCGCGAATACGGCCGCGAGTTGCCGCCGCCCGCGCCGCCGGTGGCGGTCGCGCCGCGCGGCAGCTTCCGCGATATGTGGGTGCCGCCGTATCGCAACCGCACGCTGATGATGACGATCTTCAATATCTTCCAGACCGTGGGCTTCTACGGCTTTGCGAACTGGGTGCCCACGCTGCTGATCAAGCAGGGCATTACGATCACCACGAGCCTGATGTATTCGAGCGTGATCGCATTGGCTGCGCCAGTCGGTCCGCTGATCGGACTTATCATCGGCGACCGCTTCGAGCGCAAGACAGTGATCGTGGTGATGGCGGGTGTGAATATCGTCTGCGGCTTGTGGTTCAGCCAGGCGTCGGGCGCGGTGTTGCTGGTGAGTCTCGGTGTGTGTCTGACGCTCGCGGGCAACATTATTTCGTACAGCTACCATGCTTATCAGACCGAGCTTTTTCCGACCAGCATTCGGGCGCGCGCGGTGGGCTTCGTTTATTCGTGGAGCCGTTTTTCGGCGATCTTCACGGCGTTTCTGATTGCCGCCGTGTTGAAGCAGTTTGGCACCACTGGGGTGTTCGTCTTTATTGCTGGAGCGATGCTGATCGTCATGCTGGCAATCGGCTTGATGGGACCGCGCACGAAGGGCATCGAGCTGGAAAAAATCTCGCGGTAGGCAACCTCACGCTCGTAAGGATTGACGTCTTTATACGCGGTCACGGCGTCCAGCGAAAAACAGTAATGCTGGAGCCCTTGACGTTGTTCTTCGTGACCACGTACTCGCCGGTCGATCGAAGGTAGGCCTTGACGCTGTACATCGCATCGATCGCGCTGCTGGCGTCCACGGTACGCGGGCTGGTGTTGACCAGCGTTGCGTCGAGGTTGCCTGTGGCGAGATTGAACGCGTCGATGTCCGGCAACGCTGGCCCGCTGCCGAACCAGTAGCCCACGAAAAGATAGCGGCCGGCCGCGTCGATCGACTTGGCGCCGGCGTGGGTCAGGTTGATCACCGGATTGGGTTTCGTGGTATTGCCCGCGCTCCAGCCGTGATACACCTCGATCCGCGTGCCTATCCCGGTCCAATCCGTACTCCCGACAACGCCCTGTCCGAGAATCATCGTGTCACTGTCCGCGAGGTAGAGGATGCGCGTCAGCGGCTGGATGCTCGCGGGAATGCGGATCGGTATGCCGGCTCCCCAGGTCGGCTTGCCGCTGGCGTCGAAGCCGGTCAGCGGGTAGTGATAGATGTAGCCTGTCTTGTCCAGACCGGCCCACACGCCGCCCTTGCTGTCGATGCAGAACCCGTCCCTGACCAGGGCGGTGGTTTTAAACGCCGCGCCGGGAAGCGTGGCGTCCGGTATCGCGATGTAGCCGTTCGCTGCGTTGAAATGGAAGAAGTAGTAGACATCGGGATTCTGGCCGGACGCCACGAGAATCCGGTTGGCGCCGACCGTGGCCAGGTGAGCGAAGTGCTCGTCCCGAGAAGTATCGTTCATGTCGATGCGCGGGTCCGACGGATAGGCGAACGGATCGACGGTGTTCGCGACGAAGGCGCCGCCTGCGCTGCCGCTGTAGATGTTGGTGCCGCCATAGAACATCGTGCCGTCCGTGAGCGGGTCCGGTACGGCGTCGCCCTCGAGGTTGAGGGACCGCAGCGTCCATTGCAGGTTGCCGGCGCTGCTATACGCATGAATGTCGGTGCCGCCGTTGCGGCCAAGGTCCCAGCTTCCGCCCCACGGGTTGTTGAGCACATAGAGGTTGCCCGCGGTGTCCTTGCCGATGCCTGCGATGCGTGTGAAGCGCTTCGCACCGACCTGGCCTTTGATGCCGGTGGTGGTGTCGAGATAACCGCCCTGAATGCCGAACGTGCCAGCCAGCGTCGGCGTACCCGATAGCGTGTAGCGCTTGATGTTCATGTCGGGCCCTTCATCGCCCACCATGAGTTGTTCCGACGACGCATCGAAATAGAGCGCCGACGGCTGCGATCCGCCAGGCATCTGAATGGTATTCAGCAGCGCCCCGGTTGGACTGAACTCGACGATCGTGCCCGCGCTCTTCTGCGCGACCCAGACGTTGCCGGCGCCATCCACGGCAAGCGCCCCTGGGCTCTGGACGTTGATGTCTCTCTGCCAGACACCGTCGGTGGTGAAGATCCGCACGCGATTGCCGTCGATGTCGCTCGCATAAAGCAGCGAGCCCGCCGTGGCGAGTCCGGTGACGACGTCGACGCGCGGCTGGTGCTTCGACGCCGTGACCTGAATGAAAAGATCGCGAGCGCCGGTGGTGCGGTTGTATCGTCCCACCGCGCCGCTTCCGTATGACGCGCTGTATTGCAACGCCACGAAAATCGATTTGACATTACCCGTGATGGCGCTGCCCTGAAATTCGCCATGCGCGCCGATGGAACCGGCGCTCCGGTGATTCTGATAAATCGCGACGCCGCCTTCGTACTCGTCCCACATGGAGGCCGTGTAGATGACGCCTTCGGGTGCGACCCACATGGAACGCGCGGCGTTGCCGACATGAGTGGCGAGAGTGCCATAGGTGTTCGCGAGCCAATCAGTGGTGTTTTGCGCCTGACAGGCCGACGCAATCGCGGCGATCATCGCGACGAGGAGCGCAGCATGAATTCGTTTTCTTGCGACCATGACTGATGCTCTCCTGAGCGTAGCGATGATTGATGTGACTCGTTTAATTCAATACGAATAACGGGCACATTTGCGCCTCCTCCTTTCTAGGTCAAATTGCGGATGGACTCAAGATCGAAACGGCGCGCGCGGGGTTGAAGTTCTGACTGCCGGGGTCTTCACGAAAATCAATTCGCCTTGCCCGATGCCCGCCCTTGAACGCTCAGCAGATGCTCGCGCATGCAGCGAGCCGCTGTCTCTCCATCGCGCGCTTTCATCGCATTGACGACAGCCTGATGCTGCTGGGCGAAATACTGCCGGGTCTCCTGGGCCACCGTCTTTTCACGTACGTCCGGTTTGACGCGCATGCTGTTGATGACTTCCATGAGCGCGATGAGTGCGGGATTGCGAGTGGCCTGCCCAATCAGTAAGTGAAAGCGATGATCCCATTGCTGCCACTCTTCGTCGTTCTTCGCAGCGGCATTTTTGCGCGCGCACTTTTCCAGTTCCAGCAGATCGTCCCGGCTCGCTTTGGTCGCGGCGAGTTCCGCAAGAGCGGGCTCGAACAGCAGCCGCATTTCGGCGATGTCCGCCGGGCTGGTTCCCGCGCGCAGTCCTCGCAGCGTGGGGCCGAACTTCAGCGGCCGCGCGCCCAGATAAGTGCCGCGCCCGACACCGCGCCACACCCGGCCCGACGCCTCCAGCGAAGCCAGCACCGAGCGCAGTTCCCTTCTACTGACGCCGAGGTCTTCGGCCAACTTTCGTTCGGGCGGCAGCGCGTCGCCGTCCTTGAGTTGATGGAGGGCGATATAGCCGAGCAACCCTTCCAATGCTGTCTGTTCCATTTTTCTCGACCGAACCAATGTTTATTGGTTCCAACGGTAGCAGAATTGACGCAATGTGGCGCGCAGTTTCCAGAAAATATTTTGACCCGGTATATCGCAAGGATATTTCGGGTTAGCATCATGTGAAATTCATCGGCTCTGGCAGTATCGTTGCTGATGATCAACTCGTACCTATCGTGATTGGTTCAGCCGCCAGTCGCCCACGATTGCAAAAGGAGCAGCGCATGTCGTTCACCACCCGCCCGGAACTGATCGGCACATTCGGCATGGTGGCTTCCACGCACTGGCTGGCTAGCGCGTCGGCCATGGCCGTGCTCGAGAAAGGCGGTAACGCATTCGATGCCGCCGCCGCCGCCGGTTTTGTTCTGCAGATCGTCGAGCCGCATCTGAACGGTCCGGGCGGCGAACTGCCGGTCGTGTTCTACAGCGCGCGCGAAGACCGCGTGCGCGTGCTGTGCGGGCAGGGCGTAACGCCCGCGAGCATGACCATCGAGCGCATGCGCAAGTTAGGCCTGGAAGTCGTGCCGGGTACCGGACTGCTGCCGGCCGTCGTGCCCGGCGCGTTTGGCGGGTGGATGGCCATGCTGCGCGATTACGGCCAGTTGCCGCTCGAAGACGTGCTGAGCTACGCAATCGGTTATGCGGAAAACGGCTACCCGGTGCTGCCGCGCATGACCTCATCGATCCTTGCCATCAAGGATTTCTTCCGGGCCGAATGGACGACTTCGGCCGAGCAATGGCTGCGCGACGGCGACGCACCGATGCCGAACCAGCTCTTCGCCAATCCGGCCATTGCGAACACGTATAAGCGCATTCTGCGAGAAGCGAATACCCGACGTGACCGCAGCGAACAGTGCGAACGCGCCCGTGAGGTTTTTTATCGCGGCTTCGTGGCCGATGCCATCGACCAGTATTTCGGTTCGACAGCCGTTCTCGACACCTCGGGTCAGCGCAACCGCGGCCTGCTCGACGCCGGCGATCTCGCGCGCTGGGAACCGTCCTACGAAGACCCCGTTTCGTACGACTATGGCGACCTTCGTGTCCACAAGACCGGCCCGTGGGGCCAGGGGCCGATGTTCCTGCAGCAGCTCGCGCTGCTCAAGGGCTTCGATCTCGCGGCCATGGACCCAATGGGACCGGATTTCGTGCATACGATCATCGAGTGCTCGAAGCTCGCGTTCGCCGACCGCGAGGTGTTCTACGGCGACCCAGCGTTCGCGCACGTCCCCATGGATATGCTGCTGAGCGACGCCTATAACGGCGAACGTCGCCGGCTGATCGACCCGCTCCGGGCCTCGCTCGAATTCCGTCCCGGCACGTTCGGCGACAGCGAGCGCCGCGCCGCGCGCATCATGGCGATGGCCGGCAAGGAGCAGTCCGGCGGCTTCGGCCAGGGCGAACCGACCTTCGCGGCGTTGCCCGAACTGCGCGGCGATACGGTGCATCTCGACGTGGTCGACCGCTGGGGCAACATGGTGTCGGCCACGCCTTCGGGCGGCTGGCTGCAGGCGTCGCCGGCGGTGCCCGGCCTCGGCTTCAACGTGACCACGCGCGCGCAGATGTTCTGGATGGAAGAGGGCTTGCCGTCATCGCTCGGGCCGGGTCGCCGTCCGCGCACGACGCTTTCGCCCACGCTGGTCACTCGCGCGGGCAAGCCCTATGCGGCATTCGGCACGCCCGGCGGCGACCAGCAGGATCAATGGTCGATCCAGCTCTTCCTCAAACACGTGCACGCCGGCATGAATTTTCAGGCGGCCGCGGATTCGCCGTCGTTCCAGACCGCGCATTTTCCGGGTTCGTTCTACCCGCGCGCGATGCATCTCGGCAAGATGTCCGCCGAGTCGCGTTTTCCGGAAAGCACCCTGGCCGAACTGCGCGCGCGCGGCCACGACCTGACGGTGGCCGAACCCTGGTCGCTCGGGCGCGTCTGCGCAGTCGGAATCAGAAACGGTCTGATGCGCGGCGCGGCGACGCCTCGCCAGATGCAGGCCTACGCGGTCGGGCGATAACCTCGGCATGGCGGAAATCGTGTCCATTCCTTCAGGGAGAAAGTTACCGTGTCTGCCGTAGCCGCTCGTCTTGAAAGACTTCCGTTATCGGGCTTTCACCGCAAACTCCTGCTCATCGGTGGCTTGGGGTATCTGTTCGATGGACTCGATTCATCGTCGCTCGCGTTTCTGCTGCCGGTCGTGAGCAAGCTATGGCATCTGAGCAGCGCCGAAACTGGGCTCGTCGCAAGTAGCACCTATATCGGGTACTTCTTCGGCGCGTTCCTGTCAGGCGTATTCGCCGATCTGATCGGCCGTCGCCGCATCATGATGACAGCGCTGGCCATCTACTGTGTCGCGTCGCTCGCGAGTGCGGCCGCGACGGACTGGCACACGTTCTTCGCGCTGCGCATCGTCGCGGGATTCGGTTCCGGCGCGGAGACCGTGGTGATCGCGCCATTCCTCGCGGAATTCGTGCCGCGCCGCTACAGAGGAATGTTTTGCGGAGCGCTGGTCGGCTTCATGTCGTTCGGCTATCTGAGTTCGTCCATCCTCGGCTTCGTCGTGGTGCGAAATTATGTCGACGGCTGGCGCTACCTGGCCGTGGTGACTTCGTTGCCGGTCGTCATGCTGCTCTGGTGGCGCAGAACGCTGCCCGAGTCGCCGCGCTGGCTCGAAAGCCAGGGCCGCACGGACGAAGCGAACCGGATCGTCAGCACGATCGAGTCGTGGTTTGCCGGCCGGGGCATTCATCTTCCGCCGGTCGGCTCCGTCGGCGTGCTTCCCGCGTCGGCACGCGCCAGCGGCAGCGCGCTGCAGAACGTGCTCACGTTATGGTCGCCGCGACTCGCGCGCACCACGGCGGTCAGCTGGCTGATGTGGTTCTCGGTCGCCTTCGCGTATTACTCGTTCTTCTCCTGGATTCCGAGCCTGCTCCTCAAAGAAGGGCTCACCATGACGAAGAGCTTCGGCTATTCGATCGCGATCTATGGCGCGCAGATTCCGGGGTATTTCTCGGCTGCATGGCTCAATGAACGGATCGGGCGCAAGGCGGTGGTCGCCTCATACATGTTGTTGGGCGGCATAGCGGCAATCGCGCTTGCGTTCTCTCACACGGGAATCGGGATCATGGTCGCGGGCATCTGCCTGTCGTTTTTCATGAACGGTGCGTTCGCAGGCGTGTATGCGTACACCCCCGAAGTATTCCCGACCGCGGTGCGCACGACCGGCACCGGCTCGTCGTCATCGTTCGGCCGCATCGGCTCGGTGAGCGCGCCCATTCTGGTCGGCCTCGTCTATCCCGCGCTCGGCTTCCTCGGCGTGTTCGCGATGACCACGACGGTTCTGCTGATCGGGGCCTGCGTGGTGTTCTTCCTGGGTATCGAGACTCGCAACCGCTCGCTCGAAGACATCGAGGCCGAGGAATTCGGTCGCACGCAAGATGTTCGAGGCCCGCTCAGTTCCACCGAAATACACGGCTGAATGCCGTGATCGCTAACTTTCCCACACAGACCATGCAAGGCATCCGGATCGAAACTGCGCCGCCCATTTCGCAAGCGCTGGATATGTCGAACCTTGAACAGCTTGCCAAGGCCATGCGGCTCACGGGTCAGCCAATGGCGATTTTCCGTGCGGTTCATGACGTGGCGGCAAGCGCAATCGGCTTCAGCCTTTTCACGATCATGTCCTACGACGCGCAAAACCAGGAGGTGGAGCGCGTCTATACGAACATGCCCGACGTCTATCCGGTTGGCGGGCGCAAGAAAAAGCACGGCACGCCGTGGGCCAAACAGATCCTGCTCGAGCTCGAGCCCTTTCGCGCGGAAACCCCGCAAGGCATCCGCGAAGCGTTCGACGATCACACGGTGATGACCGGCATGGGCCTCGGATCGATACTGAACATTCCGATCGCGTACGACGGCGTGTGCATCGGCACGATGAACCTGACGCATCAGGAGAGGTGGTACACGAGGCGGCATGAAGAGTTGGGATTGCTGATTGGTTCCTTCCTGGCTCCCGCTCTCGTTTCGCGCCAACCGGTAACCGCCAGCAGTTTGACTCCGCTCTGACATGACCACTACCCAACGCGTTGCGACGGCGTCGCCGGCGAGCCAGACTTCCGTCTCGCAAGGCCGCTGGCTGCTTGTTTTCATCCTCGGTTATCTTGCGCTCATGGCCGATGGCGCGGACGTCATGATGTACGGCCTCACGCTGACGCGCATCAAGGACGACTTCGGACTGAGCAATGTCCAGGCGGGCGCATTGGGTAGCCTGACGTTGCTCGGCATGGCAGTCGGCGGGATTCTCGGCGGCTGGGCGAGCGATCGCATAGGGCGGGTGAGGGTGGTGGTCTGGGCGTTGGCGCTCTTTTCGCTCGGCGCGGGGCTGCTCGGACTCACGCACAGTTTTGTGGAGTTCGCGATTGTCCGCTTCATCGGTTCGTTGGGCATCGGCTCCATGGTGCTGGTCACGACACTCGTGGCCGAATACGTGCCCACGGAGCGGCGCTCGCTGATTCTGGGCGCCTTGCAGACCGGCATTTCGGCCGGCTATATCGTGGTCATTGCGCTGAGCAGCTGGATTTTGCCGCACTACGGCTGGCGCACGCTGTACTACGTGTCGGCGATACCCGTGGTGTTTGCTCTGGCGATCAAGTTCGCGGTGCCCGAGCCGGCTAGCTGGCGGGCGAGCCAGGCGATCGAGCGCACGAGCCAGCGCCGCTGGCGCGACAGCCGCTACCACGTGATTTTCAGCAATCGACAGACGCGTACTCTGTTTATCCTGTGGACGCTGGCCTCGGTTTTCATTCTTTCTGGTTTCTACGGCCTGAATAACTGGCTGCCGACGTACCTCGAAAAAGAGCTGCATATCAAGTTCAGCTCGCTGACCGGGTACATGATCGGAACCTACGTCGTGGCGTTCATCGGCAAGATCTTCGCCGGCTGGCTGGGCGACCGCTGGAGCCGGCGCGGCGTGTATGTGCTCGGCTGCGTGGGCGCCGCGCTCTTTCTGCCGGTGATCATCTTCTGGCACACGCGGGAGAACATTGCCGTTCTCATGCTGTTCTTCGGGTTCCTGTACGGCGTACCACTGGGCACGATCGGCACGTTCATGTCCGAAAGTTTCGCCACTTCCATCCGCGGCACGGCGGTGGGCGGGTCTTATAATCTCGGGCGCTTCTGTTCGGGGGCGGCGCCTATCGTGATCGGTTTTCTGGCCACGCAGTTTTCCATCGGTATGGGCTTTCTCGTGGTCGGCGCGGTGTTCTTCCTGAGCGGCGTGACCGCGCTGTTTATTCCGGACCGCCTGTACGACACGGACCGGCCATCCACGCCGTGAGTCGCGGCAGGTGCTAATGCGTTTCTCATGCGCGACCTTTGCTGTGCGTCGTCGATACGCCCGATGCTGGCACTGCCTCAGAACAACTGCTTCTGCCCTGACATCAAGGTCGTGAAATCGTCGCGCAGGAGCGGCAGGATAGCGTCGGCGACGGGCTGCAATTGACGCGTCAGATAATGTTCGTAATCGATTGCCGAGCGCAGCGTCTCCAGCGGCTCGGGTCCGGCAACCGTCATCACATAGCTGATCCAGCCGCCGTTCTGGTATTGCAGCGGGCGCCCTTGCCGCCGGTTGAACTCGTCCGCCACACGCGCCGCGCGCACATGCGGCGGCACGTTGCGCTCGTATTCTTCGAGTGGGCGGCGCAGCCGCTTGCGATAGACGAGCTGATCGTCGAGCTTGCCGTCGAGCGTGTCGCGCACATAGTCGCGCACGTAATCCTGATACGGTTGCTGCGTGAAGATGCGCCGATACAGTTCCTGCTGAAACTGCTGCGCGAGCGGCGTCCAGTCGGTGCGTACCGTTTCGAGTCCCTTATAGACGATGTCTTCGCTGCCGTCCGGCAAAACGGTGAGGCCCGCGTAGCGTTTCTTGCTGCCTTCCTCGGCGCCGCGAATCGTCGGCATGAAGAAGCGCCGGTAGTGCCGCTCGAATTGCAGTTCGAGCGCGCTGTCGAGCCCGAATCTTTCCTGCAGATTCTGCCGCCACCACGCGTTGATATGCTCGACCAGCGCGCGGCCGATGCGGCTCGCGTCTTCCTCGCTGTGCGCGTGTTTCAGCCACACGAAGGTCGAATCCGTGTCGCCGTATATGACCTCATAGCCTTCGCCTTGAATCAGTTCGCGTGTGGCATGCATGATTTCGTGGCCGCGCATGGTGATCGACGAGGCGAGACGCGGATCGAAGAAGCGGCACCCGGTCGATCCCAATACGCCGTAAAAGGCGTTCATGATGATCTTCAATGCCTGCGAAAGCGGCTTGTTGTTTTCGCGTTTGGCCGTTTCGCGGCCTTGCCACACTTGCCCGACGATCGACGGCAAACAATGGCGCGTGCGTGAAAAGCGCGCGCCGAGAAAGCCTGGAACCGATTGATCGTCGGCGGGATTGCGCATGCCTTCGACAAGACCGACAGGGTCGATCAGAAACGTGCGGATGATGGACGGATACAGGCTCTTGTAGTCCAGCACGAGCACGGAATCATAGAGACCGGGGCGCGAATCCATGACGAAACCGCCGGGGCTCGCGGCGCCGGCCACATCGCCGAGATTGGGCGCGACATAGCCTTGCCGATGCATGCGCGGCATATACAGATGCGTGAACGCCGCCACCGATCCGCCGCTGCGATCCGCCGGCAAACCGGTCACGCTCGCGCGTTCCAGCAGGAACGGCAGCAGCTCCGTTTTAGCGAAGATGCGCGTGACCAGTTCGCAGTCTTTGAGGTTGTAGTGCGCGAGCGCGGGCTTGTCCTCGTCGAAGCGGCGCTGGATTTCATCCATGCGCTGATACGGATTGTCGATCGCCTTGCCTTCGCCCAGCACCGTGCGCGAGACATATTCGAGACTGAACGAGGGGAAACTCCAGGTCGCCGAGCGCAGCGCCTCGATGCCGTCGATAATCAAGCGCCCCGCGGCGCCGGCAAAGAAGTGGTTCTGCTTGAGCCCATGCTCGCGCCATTCCATCACGGCGCCGCCACGGCCGAGCCGCAGCGGTACGCGATATTGTTCGGCATGCTGCTGCAGCACACGCAGATCGAACTGCACCAGATTCCAGCCGATGATCGCATCGGGATCGTGCCGCTCGAGCCACGCGTTCAGTTTTTCCAGCAACTGTGCGCGGGTTTCGCAGTATTCGAGGTCGAAGTCGAGCGTGCCAGCCTCGCCATTCGGCGGCCCGAGCATATATACCTGACGCTGTCCGCAACCTTCTAGGGCGATCGAATACAACTCGGCGTGAGCGCTGGTTTCGATATCGAGCGACACCAGTTTCAAGGGCGGGCGATAGCCGGCGGCCGGCTTAAGTTCGCTGTTCACGAGCGGGCCGCTCTTTCCGGTGCTCTGCGCTTCGCCGCTGAACCATACCGGCGCCGTGATAAAGCGCTCCATCATGTAGCGTTCGGGGGGAAAGACATCGGCTTCGTAGACGTCGACGCCGCCTTGCTTCAGGCGTTTCTCGAAGCCCGTCAATTGCCGGTACTGCGGGCAGTAAAGTCCCATGACCGGCCGATGCTGAAAGTCGCACAGATCGAGCGCTCGCAGATCGAGCGGCGCTTCGCGGCGCAGAATCGTCTCGGCGCGCTCGCGATGTTCGGCGGGAATGAACGCCACCGAAGGCTGAGGGCGCAAGCGCACGTGCCGGGGCCCGCCGTCCGTGGCCAGCCAGAAATCGACTTCGGTGCCGGCGGGCGTGTCCCGCCAATGCCGGGTCAAGATGAAACCCTGTTCAAGCTCAGTCAAACTGCCACCTCTAAAACCGGCGTGATCGCCCTGCGCGATTTTACCGCCATGCGCTACGGCCGGTGACGTCGTCACCGAGCATCGTGGCGTAGGCTCGTCGATGTGCGCGTGCGACCTTCCGGCACGCTGGATGCAACCGCGCCGCGCAGTCTGTATGATCGTGGTGCAGCGATTCCATACGGCGCGGGCCACGCGCCGGTCAAGTCTACTAATAACGGAGTAAGCGATATGACTTTGGGCAAACTTGTTGTTGTCGTCGCGGTAGCTGCAACCAGCCTTGGTGCACAGGCGCAAGTCGCCGGCACGCAACCGCTGAGCGTCACGGTCGAGCAGTCGAATGCGCTGCTGAGCGGCTGGAGTGTGAAGAAGAGCATTCTCGGCAAGTCGGTCTACAACGACCAGAACGCGAAAATCGGCACGGTCCGCGATCTGGTGATCGCGCCGGACGGCTCGCTGTCCGCGGCCATCGTCTCCGCAGGCGGCTTCCTGGGCGTGGCATCGCACGACGTGGCGGTGCCTATCGCGGCGCTGGACATCCGCGAGGGGAATTTCTATCTGGCGGGCGCTACCAAAGATGCCTTGAAGGCAACGCCCGAGTTCCAGTACAACAAGGTTCAGGCGCCGCCAAAGCCTAAAAAGCTGACGGGGCAGTAAATGCGGGAAGCCGGCGCAGCGTCGCTGGTTGAGCCGCAAGAAGCGGCTCTGCATTGACGCAATAGTGGAAAAGCGGCGCTCGCAGCGTGAATCGGTTGGTTTGAAAAACCGATTCGCGCGTGCGGCGCCGCTTTCGTATTTTTCAGTCGACCATGCCGCCGGTCGAGTTCGATTCCAGGTCTCGAATCAGGCCTTCATTCAAGCTTCCAACGCAAGCGTGGCGAATGTGCCGAGCCAGTGCTCGCCCATATAGTCGCCGGCCACGTGCGGCAGTGCGGTTTGCAGATGCCGCTCGGCTGCGTCGAATAGAACCGTCCGGCGAATATCGCCTGCGGGCAGGGCGCGCGCGAGTGAACGCTGGCACCATGCGCGGCTGAGATTCAGGCCGTCCAGATGCGCGATCTTGCCGTCGGTGCGATCCGTCACGGTGACGGGTTCGAACAGCGTAGCGGGCTTTTTCGCGCCGAGATCCGGCAGAAAGCGGCCGAACCAGTCGACGAACTGGGCCGGCGGCAATACGCGGCGCATGAGCTCGGCTTCCATGAGCGAAGGCGAGAGGAATTCGTCGCCGGCAGGCTCCCATGCCTGACACGCGACGTCGTTCACAAACCAGCGTTCCGCGGTATTCACGACCAGTGCTTCCAGCGAATCACGCGATGTTTGCCGCGCGAAATCCAGCGTCAACGCCAATGCGAAGGCCATGTTGAAGTGCGTGCCCACGCGCAGCGGGTAGGTAGCTTTCGGCAGAAAGTCCTCGAAGCGCTCGACAAACAGTTCGGTAAGCGGCGCAAAGGTTTTCGACCAGCGCGCGGCTTCCGAGAGCTTCAGCGAACTGAGTTGCGCGCTCAGCGCGAGCAGCCAGGCCCAGCCATACGGACGCTCGAAACCACGGTTGTGCGGCAGTTCGAGATACGCGACTTCACCGGCCACATTAGCCGCGGTGAAATGCTCGTCGACCACCGCGACGATGCGCGTCGCTTCAGGCAGATCGGGAAAACGGTCGAGTAGATGCAAAATCAACCAGTAGCCGTGCACGCACGAGTGCCAGTCGTAGCTGCCGTAAAAAATTGGATGCAGCGCACGCGGGCCTTGCACGTCTTGCGGCCCGGCGAGCGAATGCGTCAGCTTGTTCGGGTATTCGCGCGTGAGATGGGCAAGGGCCAGGTTGGCGAATTTCGACGCGAATTCGCGAGTGAGTTGAGTGGTCATCGGCGTCTCCTCAAAAGCGGCATACGAATAAGTATGACAGTATGCTGTTGAGGGCCACCAATAGTAAAGCAGTGGGCATGTGCGACCGGATTGCGCCGTGCCTCGTTACGACGTTACAGCAGCGCTGTCGGCATGATATTGAGGATGGGTGTCGTCGCGGTTGCCGGGGCGGCGTAAAAGCCGCACGGCCTGCCGGTGACGCTTAAAACATCTCCAGAATCCGGTGATACATCATCCCCAATTCCAGCGCCGGTCCGCGCAACGCCGGGCCGCCAGGAAAGCGCGCGTGCCGCAACCGCGCGAACAGATCGAAGGCTTTCGTCTCACCGGCCATTGCTTGAGCCACCACGCGCCCGGCAATACCGGTCAATGCGACGCCGTGCCCCGAAAACCCCTGTACATAGTAGTAATTCGGATCGATCGATCCGAAATCGGGCGCGCGATTGCGCGTCACGTCGACAAATCCGCCCCACGCATAGTCGATTTTCACGTCACCGAGTTGCGGGAATACGCCGATCATGCGCTGGCGAATCTCTTCGCCGAGCTGTACCGGCGAAGCACCGGTCGAACTCGCGCGCCCGCCGAACAGCACGCGATGGTCCGCCGACAAGCGGAAATAGTCGAGGAAGAAGTTGTTGTCGCAAATCGCCTCGCGGCCTTTGATCAATGCATCCGCGCGCTCCTTGCCGAGCGGCTCCGTCGCAACGATGTACGATGCGATCGGCGCGATTCGCGCGGCCACCGCTGCGGGCAGTACATCGCCGATCGTGGCATTGCCGCAAGCCGCGACGAAACGGCAGCGCACTTCGCCGCGAGCGGTACGCACGACAGGCCGCGCGCCCCGCACGACCTCGATCACCGGCGAATGCGCGAACAGCTGCGCGCCTTCGCGGCGCGCAGCGTCGGCGAGACCTAGACAGTACTTGAGCGGATGCAGATGGCCGGAAAACGGATCGTAGACCCCGGCCAGATAGCGTTTTGAAGCGACGCGCGAACGGACCTCGTCCGTATCGAGCCACGAGAGTTTCGAATAGCCCCATCGTTGCGATGCCGACTCCATCCACGAACGCAAATCGGGCACGCGTTTTGGTTTGGTGGCCACGGTCAGATAGCCGGACGTGAAATCGCAATCGATGCCGTAGCGTTCGATACGCTCGCGCACTAACGAAACACCTTCCACCGACATCGCCCACGCGGCCCGCGCGCCGTCGAGACCGAGCTGGCGTTCCATGATCTCGTCTTTCGCGAAACCCACCAGCGTTTGGCCGCCGTTGCGGCCCGACGCGCCCCAACCGGGCCGATGCGCATCGAGCACGACCACCGACAAGCCGCGCGCCCGGCACTCCAGCGCCACCGACAAACCTGAAAAGCCCGCGCCGATCACGCATACGTCGGCTTCGAGCGTACCGTCGAGCTCGGGGTCGTCGGCGAGCGGGCGGGTCGCGCTCGCTTCGTAGTAGGAGTTAGCGATCAGCGCATCGGCACGGCGGTCGAGCGTGTTAAGCGTGTTGGGCGCATTGAGGCCGGGAGTCGGAGCATTCATCAAAGCAGGTCCTTCATTCGATACCAGGCCATCGCGAGTACGAGGGCAGGGGTGCGCAGTGTAGCGCCGCCCGGGAAGTCGCGGTGACGGATCTTGCCGAACAGATCGAAGCGCGACGCCTGGCCGTCGATCGCTTCGGCGATCAGTTTGCCCGCGAGACCGGTGGTATTCACGCCGTGCCCCGAGAACCCTTGCGCGAAATAAACGGTCGGCGAGAGCCGGCCGAAATGCGGCGCGCGGTTCATGGTGATGTCGACGAAACCGCCCCACGCATAGTCGATCTTGACGTCGTCCAGTTGCGGGAAAGTCTTCAGCATATCGCGGCGCATTGCTTCGCCGAGGTTGCGCGGCGCGAGCTTCGAGTAACTCACTTTGCCGCCCCACAGCAGGCGGTGATCGGGCGCCGGGCGGAAGTAATCCAGCACGAAGCGGCTGTCGCACACGGCGGCTTTGGCGGGCATCAGCGCTTCGGCGCGATCGGGGTCGAGCGGTTCGGTGGCGATCACGTAGGTGCCGACCGGCATGATCTTGTTCGCCACGTCCGGCGCGAGCTGACCGAGATAAGTATTGCAGGCGAGCACGACGAAGCGTGCCTGCACCCGCCCGCGTGCGGTTTCAGCCACATGTCGGCCGTTTTCTTCACGCAAGGCCGTGACGCAACTGTCCTCGAAAATCTGCACACCCGCTTCGCGCGCCGCGCGCGCCAGGCCCAGCGTGTAATTCAACGGATGCAGATGGCCGCTGTCGGCGTCGAACAGGCCGCCCAGGTAGCGCTGCGATTGAACATAGTTGCCGACGCTGTCCGCATCGACATAACTGAAGCGGTCGTAGCCGAAGCGCCGTTGCGCTTCGTCACGCCATTTTTGCAGTGCGTCGGTATCGCGCGGCTTATTCGCCGCGGTCAGATAGCCGATGGTCAGATCGCAATCGATCTGATGCTTCGCGACGCGTTCCTTGACGATATCGAGGGTTTCGATCCCCATGTCCCAAACACGCTTCACGTCGTCCGCGGGCAAGTACTTTGCGAACGTATCGATATCGCACGCGAAGCCGCCGATCAACTGGCCGCCGTTGCGGCCGCTCGCCGCCCAGCCGACTTTCGATGCTTCGAGCACCGCGACCGAATGGCCGCGTTCAGCAAGATTGAGCGCCGTGGAAATGCCGGTCAGTCCCGCGCCGATCACGCAAACGTCCACGCTGATCGTTTCGTCGAGCGCGGGATGGCGGGTGCTGTCGTTGGCAGTGGCGGCGTAGTACGAGGCGACGTGAGGCTGGTTCGAGAATCGGAGCATAGGCAGAGCATGCAGAAAGAGCCTGCGCGCGTGGCCTTTTCGATAGCAAGGCCACGCGCCGGCAAAACAGATTAGAACGAGTAGATGAACTGGGTCGCGAGCAGGTCGTTGGACTTGCCATACGAACCGTCGTTCTTCAGGAACACCTGCTTGTTGGCCCAGTCGTGGCGGTATTCCACCTTGACCGTGATCTGCTGGGTCGGATAGAACAGCAGGTCGAGCGAAACGTCCTGACGGGTCGCGCCCTTGCATTCGAAACCGAGGCCACCGTTCGCCTGCGAATTGGCGAGACAATCCGCGCCGATACCGAAGCCGTTCGCCGTGTCCATGCCGTTGCCGTTCAACGCAATGCCGCCACCGCCGCCGCCGTTCTTGCTGTCGACCAGCAGGTCATAACGCACCGTCGCGCCCATGCGGCCCACCACCGGCAGATTGAACTTGCGGTGCGCGAGCAGCGACAGACCGTACCACTGAGCCTGGCCGCCGTTGTACGCGGCGTTCTGCTGCTGGCCGTAGTCGAGTTCGGCGTTGTATTGCACGTCGGCGAGCGTGTAGGTCAGGTCGGCTTCGGTGAAGAAGAACGTACCGCCCGAACTCGGCGCCTGGCCGCCTACGCCGTAACTGACCGCGCCGTTGGCGTCGATCGAGCTAGGCAAGGTCTGACGGCCGATGTTGATCGACGCGCCGAGATCGAGTGCGCTCGACCACGTGTAATCGGTGCGAGCCGTGAACGTCGGAATCTTGTTGCTGGTCGTGATCGGATCGCCCAGCGCGTTCGTGCCCGTCTGCGTGACTGCGCCGAACGTGCGGTACTGCTCGTTGCCGAGGAAGAACTTCCACGCCCAGTTGCCGGCCGTGTAGTTCGCGCCGATCCCGATGTAGCTGCCCGGATCCGAGAAGTCGTACAGCAGGTTGTGCGTGAGCGTGAGCATCTGATTCGACTGCTGCACTTCATAGCCGCCGAAGCTCGGAATCAAACCGGCCACGAGTGTCGTGGTTGCCGTCAACGGCACATTCACCACGGCCGTGTTCAGGATGTTGTTGCCGATATCGCCGTGCGAGTTCTGCAGCAGCGTAATGCCGTTGCCGCGGTTGGGCATCAACGTGATTTCAGCCGACGGCGCCATCGGGCCGACACCGAAGGTCTTCTTGATGTCGAGGTACAGATCGCCGAACGTGCTGTTGAAGTAGTTATAGCTGCTTTCGTGGTTCGCGAACAGGAACGACGAGCTGCTCTGTGCACGGTTATACAGGTATGTCGGGTCGATATAACCCGTTACCGACAAACCGGCGATCGGCCCGGTCTGCGCCGCGTCTTCGAGCGAATCGACCTTCAACTGCTGATTGGCGATCTGTTGCTTCATCGCCGTCACGTCGTCGTTGGTCAGCGTCGCCTGAGCCTTGCCGTAATCAGGCGAGGAGACGTCCATCGGCGCGGCCACTATCGCCGGGGCAGCGGCCGCTGTCGCCGCCGTGGCTGCCTTCGGCTTGGTGGCGACTTCTGCCCGCAGCTGCTTGACCTCCTTTTGCAGTGCATTGAGCTGGGCCTGGAGCGCCTTGATCTGGTCGCTGGTGGCATCCGCCATGGCCATGCCAGGCAGACTCCCCGCCACCAACAGACAGATGAGCTTCTTTCTCATTCAAATTCTCCTTATTGGTCGTATTGCGAATGGACTTCTTATGCGCGTGCCGTATCGAGCGACTTTCGTACGGCGGCTTGTTGTGGTGCGGCGGGCAAGGGGTCGGCGGCTTCGGCGAGGGCGAAAGCCATCTGCATGTCGCGATTGCGTTTGCGTTCGCGCAATTGCATCCAGCGATTCACGGCAATCACGCCGATCGTCACCGTGGTGATGAAGATAGTGGCGAGTGCGTTCATTTCCGGATTCAGGCCGAGACGCACCCGCGAAAACACGACGAGCGGCAGCGTGGTCGAGCCGGGGCCGGAGAGGAATGCGGAGAGCACGAGGTCGTCGAAAGACAGCGTGAACGACAGCAGCCAGCCCGACATGAGCGCCTGCGAGATCAGAGGCAGCGTGATCAGAAAGAACACCTTGAACGGCGTGGCGCCGAGATCGAGCGCGGCTTCTTCGAGCGACTTGTTGAGCTCTTTCACACGCGATTGCACGATGATCGCCACGTACGACACGCACAGCATCACGTGGCCGATCCAGATGGTGAAGAGACCCCGGCCCTTCGGCCAGCCGAGCATCTGTTCGAGCGCGACGAACAACAGCAGCAGCGAGATGCCCTGAATCACTTCCGGAATCACGAGCGGCGCGTTGATCATGCCGGCGAAAAGCGTAAAGCCGCGAAAGCGTCCGAAGCGCGCGAGCACGAAACCGGCCCATGTGCCGATCACAACCGAGGCGCACGCGGTCAACAGACCGATCTTCAGCGAAAGCCAGGCGGCATTCAGCAACTCGCCGTCTTGCAACAGCGCGCCATACCATTTGAGCGAGAAGCCGGACCACACCGTGACGAGCTTCGACTCGTTGAACGAATACACAATCAGGCTGATGATCGGAATGTAGAGAAACAGAAATCCGAACGTCAGCACGCTATTGGAAAGCGTCTTATTAGGCTTGATCATTTCGCGCCCTCCAGTTCCTTGACCTGGTAGTACTGGAACACGGCCATCGGCACGAGCAGCAGTAGCACCATTGCGACGGTGACGGCGGACGCCATCGGCCAGTCCATGTCGTTGAAGAATTCATCCCACATCACGCGGCCGATCATTAGCGTGTCGGCGCCGCCGAGCAGTTCCGGAATCACGTATTCGCCCACCGCCGGAATGAACACCAGAAGACTGCCGGCGATAATGCCGTTCTTCGACAGCGGCAATGTGATACGCGTGAACGCGGTCCACGGTTTGCAGCCGAGGTCGTAGGCGGCTTCGAGCAGCGTCAGATCCATCTTCACGAGGTGCGCATACAGCGGCATCACCATGAAGGGCAGGTACGAATAGACCATGCCGATATAGACGCCAATATCCGTGTGGTAGAGGCGCAACGGCGAATGAATCATGCCGATCGCCATCAGCGTGTGATTGAGCAGGCCGTCGTCTTTCAGAATGCCGATCCATGCGTAGACGCGAATCAGGAAAGACGTCCAGAAGGGCAGCATGACGCCCATCATCAGCAGGTTGCGTTTCGTCGGTTCCGAGCGGGCGATGTAGTACGCAATCGGATAACCGATCAGCAGGCAGAAGAAGGTCGAGACCGCTGCCATCTTCAGCGAGCTGATATACGTGGCGACGTACAGATCGTCCTGCAGCAGAAACGCGTAGTGGCTGAGCTGCATGGCGAAATGCACCATGCCGTCCTTGACAGTGACGAGATCCGTGTAAGGCGGAATGCCCAGACGCAGATCGGCGAAACTGATCTTCAGCACCAGCACGAACGGCAACGCGAAGAACACCGTGAGCCAGAGGAACGGCACGCCGATCACGGTCGAGCGGCCCGACGGCACGAACATCGACAGGCGTTTTTTCAGCAAGCCAAGCAGGCGGCTGCCGGACGGTGCGCCGAGCGTCGCGGGGGAGGAGGTAGTGGGATTGCTCATTGCGTCAGCACCACGCCGCTAGCCGGCGACCAGTAGACGAACACGTCGTCGTTATAGGAAGGCGCACCTTCGGCCATCAGATGCGAACTGGAAAGATTCGACACGACGGTCTTGCCGCTCGGCAGACGCACGTGATACAGCGAATAGCTGCCCATGTACGCCACATCCGCGACTACACCGCGCGCCCAGTTGTGCGGCGTGGCCGGTTTATCGAGCGAGACCTTGACGCGTTCCGGACGCACCGAGATCCCTACCGGCATGCCAAGCGGTCCGGTAATGCCGTGGCTCACGTAAATGCGCGATTCGAGCTCTTCGCTTTCCACGAAAATATGGTCCGGTTCATCCGCGACCACCGTGCCTTCGAACAGATTGGTCGAGCCGATGAACTCGGCGGAGAAGCGGCTATTCGGAAACTCGTACACCTGGCTCGGCGAACCGATCTGTACGATGCGGCCTTCGCTCATCACGGCGAGGCGGCCGGCCATCGTCATTGCTTCTTCCTGATCGTGCGTGACCATCACGCAGGTCACGTCGACCTTCTCGATGATGTTCACGAGTTCGAGTTGGGTCTTCTGGCGGATCTTTTTATCGAGCGCCGACATCGGCTCGTCGAGCAACAGCAGCTTGGGGCGCTTCACGAGCGAACGCGCGAGCGCTACACGCTGCTGCTGGCCGCCTGACAGTTGATGCGGCTTACGCTGCGCGTATTTGCTCATCTGCACGAGATTGAGCGCATCGGCGACGCGTTCCTTGATCTCGTTCTTCGGCGTGCCTTCCTGCTTCAGACCGAAGGCGATGTTCGCCTCCACGCTCATGTGCGGGAACAACGCATACGACTGGAACATCATGTTGACCGGCCGCTTGTACGGCGGCATCGCGGCGAGATCTTCGCCGTCGACGAAAATACGCCCGGAGGTCACCGTCTCGAGCCCCGCGAGCATGCGCAGGAGCGTGGACTTGCCGCAGCCTGAGCTGCCGAGCAGCGCGAACAACTCGTTCTTGGCGATGCTCAGGTTGACGTTGTCGACAGCCGTGCTGTCGCCGAATTTCTTCACGACGTTTTCAATCCGAACGAATTCGTCCGATTTCGATTTTGTCGTCACTGCGGGGCGGGCCATCTGGGTGGCGCCGGCTGCGCTTTTTGAGGTCGTCGAGTTCATGATGTAACCATTCCTTGCGGATCGCGGGCGCAAGTGTCTCCATACGAGGCGCTAGAGGCGTCTCGCAACGTGCGCTGCGATCGGAAAACATGGGACTGCGCGCGGGTGGGACTGTTAGAACAAACGCGCAGGCTGACTACCGTTACGGCTATTCATGCGCTCAGGGTTCGAGCGATCCCTGAGCGCGGGATCGATTAATTAATGTGGCCAGGTTAATGACCGGTTTTAAGCTGCGCCCAAAGACGGTTTTCAAGGCGGAGAATGTCGGTCGGCATCGGCTTCATGAGCGTCATCTTGCTCAACACTTCATCGCCCGGATAAACGGTCTTGTCCTGTGCGACAGCAGGCGTCACGAACTGGCGCGCGGCCTTGTTCGCGGTCGGGTAGAACACTTCGTTGGTGATCGCGGCGTTGACCTTCGGGTCCGAAATGTAGTTGATCCATTTCAACGCGGCTTCAGGATGCGGTGCGTCTTTCGGAATCACCATCACGTCGAACCACAACAAGCCGCCTTCCTTCACGTTCGAGAACTTGATCTGGTAGGAGCGCTTGGCTTCTTCGGTGCGGCGGCTGGCAATGCCGACGTCGCCCGACCAGCCCAGTGCGACGCACACGTCGTTATTGGCGAGGTCGTTGATGTAGCCGGACGAATTGAATTGGGTGATATACGGGCGGATCTTTTTCAGCACTTCGAAGGCGGCCTGATAGTCGGCGGGGTTCGTGCTGTTCGGATCCTTGTGCATGTATTGCAGCGTGGCGGCGAAGACGTCGACGGCCTGATCGAGTATCGACACGCCACAGCCTTTCAGCTTGGAGAGATTGGCCGGATCGAACACGAGTGCCCAGCTATCCACTGGCGCATTGGCGCCGAGCGCTTTCTGCACGGCCTGCACGTTGTAACCGATGCCATCCGTACCGTATGCCCAAGGCACACCGTACTGGTTGCCCGGGTCCGCGTCGGCGATCATCTTCATCAGTACGGGGTCGAGATTCGCGAGGTTCGGCAGCTTCGATTTGTCGAGCTTCTGGTACACGCCGGCCTGAATCTGCTTGGCCATGTAGTTCGAAGTCGGCACCACGATGTCGTAACCCGAACTGCCGGCGAGCAGTTTGGCCTGCAGGGTGTCGTCGCTATCGTAGTTATCGTATTTGACCTTGATGCCGTCCTGCTTCTCGAAGTTCGGAATCGTGTCCTTCGCGATGTAGTCCGACCAGTTGTACACATTCAGTTCCGTGTCGGCCGCAAGGGCCGGCGTAACCGACAGCGCCGCAAAACCCGTGAAGGCGAGAAGCGCGGCCCCCGCGACCGCATGACGAAGATGACTAACGCTCATGGTTTTTTCCCTTGATGTGAAGAACCGGCATGAGCGTGTTTTGTGGGTGTGCTCACGCCGGAACGGACTGCCGTTACGAAATACCGAGTTGTTGCGCTGTCGCATCGACGGCTTTTTTGGCCTTCGAAACGATTTCGTCGATTTCCACCTTATTGATCACGAGCGGCGGCGACAGCAGCATGCGGTCGCCGGTGGCGCGCATGATGAGGTTGCCGTTGAAGCAGAAGTCGCGGCAGATCGTGCCGACGTCGCCGCCATTGGCGAAACGCTTGCGTGTTTTCGGGTCCTGGGCGAGTTGCAGGCCGGCCACCAGACCCGTACCGGAGATTTCGCCGATGATCGGATGATTGGCGAAGGTTTCGCGCAATTGTTTCTGGAAGTACGGACCTGTGTCGTTCTTCACGCGATCGACGATCTTCTCGTCGCGCAGCAGCTTCAGGTTGGCGACCGCAACAGCGGCGGCGACCGGGTGACCCGAATACGTGAGACCGTGATTGAAGTCGCCGTTTTGGATGATTGCCTTGGCCACGCGGTCATGCAGGCCGACCGCGCCCATCGGCACGTAGCCGCTCGTCAGGCCCTTCGCCAGCGTGATCAGATCCGGCTCGAAACCGAAGTGCTGATGCGCGAACCATTCGCCGGTGCGGCCGAAACCGCCGATCACTTCATCTGCGACCAGCAGAATGTCGTACTTGCGGCAGATGCGCTGAATTTCCGGCCAGTACGTCGATGCCGGGAAGATTACGCCACCCGCTCCCTGGAAAGGCTCACCGATAAACGCCGCAACGTTGTCCGCGCCGATTTCGAGAATCTTCGCTTCCAGTTGCTGTGCACGGGCCAGTGCGAATTCTTCCGGCGTCAGGTTGCCTTGTGCTTCGCCGAAGAAATACGGCTGGTCGATGTGGACGATGTTCTCGACTTTCGAGGGCATCTGTTCATGCATGTAGCCCATGCCGCCGAGCGTGCCGCCCGCGATGGTCGAACCGTGATAGCCGTTCTTGCGCGAGATCACGAACTTCTTCGAGTGCTTACCTTGCGTCGCCCAATATTGATGGACGATGCGCAGCACCGTGTCGTTGCCTTCGGAACCGCTGTTGCAGTAGAAAAAGTGATTGAACGCTTCCGGCGCCAATTCCGCGAGCAAGGCCGACAGCTCGATCACCGGCGGGTGCGTCGTCTTGAAGAAGGTGTTGTAGTACGGCAGTTCCTGCATCTGCTTGTACGCGGCATCGACCAGTTCCTTGCGGCCATAACCGACGTTCACGCACCACAGGCCGGCCATGCCGTCGATCACCTTGTTGCCTTCCGAGTCCCACAAGTACACGCCTTGCGCCTTCACGATCACGCGGCTGCCGCTGCGGTTGAGCGAGCCCATATCCGAAAACGGATGGATGTGGTGCGCGGCGTCCAGTGCGCGATATTCGGCGGTGCTGCGTTGTTGCGTAGCTTGTGCTGCTTGCGCGCTCGCGGCCGGCTGGGCCGGCTGCACGTAAGCGACTTCTTCTGTTCTGTAGCTCATGACTGCCTCCAATTTTTTGCGTTTGCCTTACACGTGCAGCAGCAAATGCCGGCGTTCCCACGAACTGATCACGCGGAAGAACGCTTCATATTCGGTTTCCTTCAGTGCGAGGTAGGCCTTGACGAATTTCTCGCCGAGTACTTCGGCGATCGGCTCGCATGCGCCCATCAACGTCAAACCCTCTTCGAGATTGCGCGGCAACTGGTACGGCAATTCATAACCGTCGCTGAGCAGCGGCTCGGTGGCTTCGAGCTTCTGCGTCATGCCGAGATAGCCGGCGGCGAGCGTCGCGGCAATCGCCAGATACGGATTGCAGTCCACGCCCGGAATGCGATTTTCGATGCGGCGCGCAGCCGGTCCCGAATGCGGAATGCGGAAACCCACCGTACGGTTGTCGTAGCCCCACGCCACGTTGATCGGCGCGGCCATGAAACGCGACAGGCGACGATACGAGTTGATATACGGCGCGAAGATCGGCATCAGCGCAGGCGTGTACTTCTGCAGGCCGGCGATATAACCCGTAAACAAAGAAGTGGGTTTGCCGTCGGAGCCGGTGAACAGGTTGTGACCGGTTTCTTCGTCCACGAGGCTTTGATGCATGTGCATCGCCGAGCCCGGTTCGCCTTCCATCGGCTTGGCCATGAAAGTCGCGTACATCTTGTGACGCAGCGCGGCTTCGCGCACCGTGCGCTTGAAGAGGAACACGCTGTCGGCGAGCTTGAGCGGATCGCCGTGCATGAAGTTGATTTCCATCTGCGCGGCGCCGACTTCGTGAATCAGCGTGTCGACTTCGAGCTCTTGCACCTCGCAGTACTCGTAGATATCTTCGAACAGCGGATCGAATTCGTTGACGGCTTCAATCGAGTACGCCTGGCGGCCGGTTTCCGGACGACCGGTACGGCCGATAGGTGGTTGCAGCGGCAGATCCGGGTCCTTGTTCATATCGACCAGATAGAACTCGAGTTCAGGCGCGATAACCGGCTTCCAGCCTTTGGCCTTGTAGAGTTCGAGAACGCGGCGCAGCACGCGGCGCGGCGAGATCGCGACGGGCGTGCCGTCGAAGTGGACGCAATCGTGGATTACCTGAGCGGTCGGATCGACGGCCCACGGAATCATGCGGATGGTGCTGGCGTCGGGCACGCACACCATGTCCGGATCGGTCACGCCGGTGAGCGTGCCGTCTTCCGGATAGTCTCCCGTGACGGTCTGGATCATCACCGCCTGCGGCAAGCGCATGGACTCGCCGGATTCGAATTTGCTGCGCGGAATGATCTTGCCGCGCGCGATCCCGGCCATATCCGGAATGATCGCTTCGATTTCGGTGACACGGTTCTTCTTCAGAAAATCGTCGATGTCATGCATGTTTATTCTCTCTGTTTTGGTGCGCGACCGGCTCAGGCATGCGTGGCAGCGGCGGATGCCGCGCCATAGCCGGCCTTGGTGCGCATTCGATCGCGGCAGGCGTCGCCGAAGGCCCGAAAGATTGCGGTGGACAGTGCGTCGTTGGCATGCTTCCACTCCGGGTGCCACTGCACACCCAGCGCGAAAGCGCGCGCATCTTTCACGCTCACCGCTTCGATCAAGCCGTCCGGCGCGGTGGCCTCGGCCGTGAGGCCGACGCCCAGCCGCTCGACGCCCTGGCCGTGCAACGAATTCACACGCGCTTCATTCGTGCCGCCCGCGAGGCGCTGCAACAAGCCGCCCTGCGTCAGCGTGATCGAATGCGACGGTGCGTATTGCACGTCGAGGTCGTCTTCCTTGTTCTCGCGGTGGTCGTTCAGACCGTCCACCGCGTGAACGCTTTGATGCAGCGTCCCACCGAAAACCACGTTCATTTCCTGGAAGCCCCGGCAGACTGCCAGTACCGGCACGCCAGCGGCGATCGCTGCGCGCATCAGCGGCAGCGTCGTCGCATCGCGTGCGGCGTCGTGCAGCGTGCCCGGCGTGCTGGGTTGGCCGCCGTAGCGGTGCGGCTCGACGTTCGAATAGCTGCCTGTAAACAACAGGCCGTCGACCGTCGCGAGCACGTCTTCGGCGGACTGACGCTCGCCGAGCGCCGGCAGCAGCATGGCCAGCGCCTGTGAACCGTCCACGATCGCGGCGATATATTTCTCGCCGACCACGTGCGACGGGTGGACTCCCATCATCGTTCTGTCAGCGCTGATGCCGACCAAGGGTTTCTTTCGCATAACGAATAGACGTGTGTGTTCCCCGCGGGACGCGGCATGAACAACGTTAAACACAGCGCGGCACGATTCCGCAGCCGTGCGCCGAGCGCAAAGCCACCGGTGTAGTGCAGGCAGTCGTCGTCAACTGAAACGCGCCGCGCGTGATAGTCAGATGAGCTGTTCGATTCGATCCGCTGCGGTGCGCAACCGCTCCGATGGGCATGAATTGCACAGGCGGCAAACAGCACCGCACAGGCAGGAACGCACGGCTCGAAAGAGCGCGCTCACGCAAACGGATGAATCGAACGGCGAAAAGGGGGAGGCGCTACGGCAGCAGCGAGGCGACTTCGTCCGTGCGCACGGCAATGAAGGCGCGCGCGGAGATAGAGTTGTGACGTCGAACTGAACGGCGGGACAGGATCGTGAAGACGGACAGAAAGCGGCGGAACGCAAGGCTGCCGCTGCTGCCGTCGGCGATGGCGCCGTCAGCGCGAGGACAACTCGCCTGACTACGATTCCATCTCACCAAAGGGCCTCGGACTCTCACGATTACACTCGACTAGCGACGTTGAAAGTATTGAACGGCCTGCTCGAAATCCGCACGGGGCGTTTAAAGAAACAGGACGCTGGGATGATCGCCTTGAACCGATGCGAACTGAATTCGCTGCGCCGCGAAACACCGTTGGGTGCCTCACGACGCCGGTATGACGATCGCCTGGGAACCAGCATATACGAGCCAATAAAGCCGTCAAACCCTTTTTGATAAAACATTTATCAGGGCTTTCCCGAGGGTCCGGCTAGAATCCCGGCCCGTGGGAACGTTCGTTGCGCCATTCATATTTCGGAATCCTTTCAGGGTTTTCCCCAGCGGCGCAAAGATCAAAGTGATTAGAATATTCAACACTCGCAAGCAGCGCGTTGCCCCGAGTCTTGTGTTCATTTCATCTGGTCACTTAGCGCCCCGATCGTATTCAATGTCAGAGAACCTAGCGATGTCCATAGAAGTAGCAACCCGTCTGCAATACATCCGCAAGAAGAACGGCTTGTCCCAGCGTGAACTGGCGAAACGGGCGGGAGTGACAAACGGGACGATCTCGCTGATCGAACAGAATCGTGTGAGCCCCTCGGTCGGCTCGCTGAAGAAACTGCTCGAATGCATACCCATGAGTCTTGCCGAGTTCTTCACCTTCGAAGTGGAAGTGGAACGTTCGGTCGTGTCGCGCCGTGCCGACATGCCGAACCTCGGCAATGAGTCGATCGAGTTCTATCTCGCGGGTTCGAGTGTGAAAGACCGCAACATGGGCATTCTGCGCGAGGTCTATCAGCCGTTGTCGGACACGGGGCCGGAAATGCTGGAGCACGAAGGGCACGAGGGCGGGGTGGTGGTCAGCGGTCAGATCGAACTGACGGTGGACGGCACCACGTGGCTGCTCGACCCCGGTGACAGCTACTACTTCGAAAGCCGTCTTCCGCACCGTTTTCGCAATCCCAGCGCGGAGCATCTCTGCGAGATCGTGTCGGCCAATTCGCCGCCCACTTTCTAAAGACTCCGCGCCAACGCGCCTCGACTCGATTCACTGCCGCAACTCACTGCCGCAGTTCGGTGCCGCATGAAGTCGATGCGGGTTTGCGTCGAGCGCATAACATTGAGGCATCCTGATGGAAAAGAAATCTCTCGCCTTCTGGCAAGACAAGGCCGCTACGCTATCGATCGAAGGCCGCGCGTTTATCGACGGCGAATACCGTGATGCCGAGGGCGGCCGCACGTTCGACTGCCTGAGCCCGATCGACGGCAAGCTGCTCGCCAAAGTCGCCGACAGCGGCGCGGCCGACGTCGACGCCGCCGTTGCGGCCGCACGCCGCGCGTTCGACTCCGGCGTGTGGTCGGGCCTCAACCCGCGCCAGCGTAAAGCCGTGCTGCTGCGCTGGGCCGCGTCGATTCGCGAGCACATGGACGAACTCGCGCTGCTCGAAACGCTCGACGCCGGCAAGCCGATCGCCGACACCACTAGCGTCGACGTACCAGGCGCGGCGTATTGCGTCGAATGGTTCGCTGAAGCCATCGACAAAATCGGCGGCGAAGTCGCGCCAGCCGATCATCATCTGGTCGGACTCGTCACGCGCGAGCCGATTGGCGTGGTGGCCGCGGTCGTGCCGTGGAATTTCCCGATCCTGATGGCGTCGTGGAAATTCGGCCCGGCGTTGGCGGCGGGCAATAGCGTGGTGCTCAAGCCATCGGAGAAGTCGCCGCTCACTGCGATCCGCCTCGCGCAACTCGCACTCGAAGCCGGCATTCCCGCCGGCGTGTTCAACGTCGTGCCGGGCGCTGGCGAGCCGGGCAAGCTGCTGGCGCTGCATCAGGACGTGGACTGCCTCGCCTTCACCGGCTCGACCAACGTCGGCAAGCTGATCATGCAGTACGCGGGGCAATCGAATCTCAAACGCGTGTGGCTCGAACTCGGCGGCAAGTCGCCGAACATCGTGATGCCGGATTGCCCGGATATGGACCGCGCGGCGAATGCGGCAGCGGGTGCGATCTTCTACAACATGGGCGAAATGTGTACGGCGGGTTCGCGCCTGCTCGTGCATCGCGACATCAAGGACCTCTTCATCGACAAGCTGATCGCCGCGGCGCGCAGCTATACGCCGGGCAATCCGCTCGATCCGGACACGTCGATGGGTGCGATCGTCGACAAGGTTCAGCTCGAGCGCGTGCTCGGCTATATCGAGGCAGGCCGTGCCGAAGCCGGACTGTTGCTCGGCGGCGCGCGCGTGAAAGAGGACACCGGCGGCTTCTATATCGAGCCGACCATCTTCGAGATTCCGGCTTCCGGCGCGAAGGTCGCGCGTGAGGAAATCTTCGGGCCGGTGTTGTCGGTGATCACGTTCGACACGGTGGAGGAAGCGATCAGGATCGCTAACGACAGCGAATATGGTCTCGCGGCCGCCGTCTGGACCTCGAACCTGACCACCGCACACGAGGTGTCGCGCAAACTCCGCGCCGGCACAGTCTGGGTCAACTGCTACGACGAAGGCGGCGACATGAACTTCCCGTTCGGCGGCTACAAGCAATCGGGCAATGGCCGCGACAAGTCGCTGCATGCTTTGGAAAAATACACCGAGCTGAAGTCCACGCTCGTGCGGCTGCGCTAAAGGATTCGCGAAGCCGGCGCTACGGCGCGTGTGATGCGCGCCGTAGCGTTTCCCAATGAATCCGAGGCCGGCGTTGCGTGTGCTATCCGGAAGCTTTGCGTGCCGCGCCGGACTGCCTAAAGGTAACAGCTCATCCATGACTGAACTCGTCTATGGCGACGGCGCGATGCGTCGCCCGTCGCTTTATGGCTCGTCGATCGAAAACACCTATGCGGGCGTGCTGTCGTTCATGCGCCGCAAGTACACACGCGAACTCGACGGCGTCGACGTCGTGGTCTCCGGCGTGCCGCTCGACCTGGCCACCACGTTCCGCCCCGGCGCGCGTCTGGGGCCCGCCGCGGTGCGCGCGGCCAGCGTGCAGTTGTCGGAGTTGCATCCGTATCCGTGGGGTTTCAATCCGTTCGACGACCTCGCCGTGACCGACTACGGCGATTGCTGGTTCGACGCGCACAATCCGCTCACGATTAAGGAGTCCATCGTCGAGCATGCGCGCACGATTCTGCGTTCGGACGCGAAGATGCTGACGCTCGGCGGCGATCACTACATCACCTATCCGCTCTTGATCGCGCACGCGGAGAAGTACGGCAAACCGCTTTCGTTGATTCATTTCGATGCGCACTGCGATACCTGGGCCGATGACAGCCCCGACAGCCTGAACCACGGCTCGATGTTCTACAAAGCGGTGAAGGACGGCTTGATCGATCCGAAGACCTCGGTGCAGATCGGCATTCGCACATGGAACGATGATTTCATGGGCATCAATATCCTCGGCGCCGCGTGGGTGCACGAGCACGGCGCGCGAGCGGCGGTGGAGCGGATTACGTCGATTGTGGGCACACGTCCCGCGTATTTGACATTCGACATCGACTGTCTCGATCCGGCCTTCGCTCCGGGTACGGGGACGCCGGTGGCGGGCGGTTTGTCGTCGGCGCAGGGACTCGCGATCGTGCGCGCGCTCGGTGCGTTAAATCTGGTGGGGGCGGACGTCGTGGAAGTAGCGCCGGCTTACGACCAGAGCGAGATCACGGCGATTGCCGCGGCGCATATCGCGTGTGATCTGCTGTGTCTGTGGCGACAGCGCAAGGTTGCAGGACGCGAGGCTTAGGCGGGCCCGCTCTTCCGGCGAACTGGCGCAAAGAAACCGGCTCAGCTCATCGACGACGAATGTTCGGGCTGGCGCCGGCCTTCGCGCAAGCCGAGCGTATAGACCACGAGCGCGCCGCTCATCAGCGCGAGTTGCCACATCAGCATATCGCTGCCGCGCGCATTCATCGCGAAGCCCGCGACGAGCGGCCCCGCGATCGAACTCGCGGTGAAGGTAAGCGACAGCAGCCGCATGTTGCGTGTGAGCGCGGCCTTGTCGCTGCAAGCAGCCGCATACATGCCGAGTGTGATGAACGAACTGTTCATGCCACCGAGCAGCAAAGCGCTCGCCGCCGCGAGCCACGACGCGGGCGCGGCCAGCGCGAAGCCGCAGATAGCCACTGTGCTGAGCGCGGCGCACACGATCACCGTGGCCGCAAGGCCCGCGCGATCGGCCAGCCAGCCGACCGGAAATTGCAGCGCCATGCCGCCGACCCCGAACAGCGTCAGCAGCGTGGCGGTTTGCGTGGCGTTGAGGCCGTGCGCGTCTGCGAATAGCGGGAAGAGGCCGTAAAGCGCGCCGTCGCCGATGCCGCCTGCCGCGATGACTACCATGCCGAGGCTCACTAGCGGGCCGAGGGTGCGGCGTCGCTCGGCGCTCTTTCTTCGCGTAGGCGGCGCTACTTGCAAGGCTGGCGGTTTTTCATCCGATGCGGTCAGCCACAGCGGCAGCGCCGCTGCAAACGTGAAGGCCGCGCCGGCCGCGAACGTGATGAGTCCATCGACATCGCACCACACCGCGAGCGCGGGCCCGATGACGCCGGCCGTGGCGATCAGCGCTTCGTGCACGCCCACCACGCGTCCACTCGATTCAGCGGGGACCAGACTGTAGAGCCAGGTTTCGTTGGCGATCCAGCGCAAGCCGATGCCGAAGCCCGTCAGCAGACTGGGCACGAGCCACAGCGGCCACGACAACGTATCCATGATCGCGAACGCCACAAGCGTGGCCACCAAACCCAGCGACACCGTGCGTTTCGCGCCGACGCGCGCCATCAGCCACGGCGCGATCAGCAAGCCGGCCAGCATGCCGGTCCACTGCGCGGCGGAAAAGAGGCCGGCGCGTGGCGCATCCAGGCCGCGATGGGCGAGCCAAACGGGCAGCACCATGAAGCCGATGCCGAACTGGCCGACCTGCGAGAGCGCCGACACTGCGGTCAGCGCCGCGATTGCGCGCCAGCGCACCGGCGCGGCGGATTTCATGTGCTGCTCCGCGCGGGCATGGGCAGGCCCTGTTCGCGGCATTCGACCGGACAGCCGGCTTTCAGGCAGGGACCGTCGTCACACAGGCGGCACAGTTGCATGGCGTGCGCGGGGTCGCGAGTCTCGTTCCACAAGATCTTGATCAGCAGGCTTTCCAGCACGTCGCGCTCGCTGTCTTCAAGCCGGCCGACTATGCGTTGCAGCATCTTGTCGCGCGCGGTTTGCAGACGCTTGGCCTCACGTTTGCCGGCTGTGGTCAAGGCAAGCGCGACAGCCCGTTTGTCAGCACCCGATTTTTTCTCGATGAGACCCGCCTCGACCAAGCCCGCCACGGCGCGCACGGCGGCCGGATGCGACAGATCGACCGCCTCGCGCAGCACTTCAATCGATGAATCGGGATACTGGCCGACCGCGTTGAGCATGGCGCGAGCGGTGGGGCCGGCGAGCGCATCCACGGTGGGTTGCGTGTTCATTTCGTCAGTGACCAGCAGGGCGAGCACGCCGAGCAGGTTTTCTGTGCGCTGCGTCATGGGAAGCCTCAATGTGTGCAACATGCATATATGCATGTTGCACACATTGAAGATGAGACGCAAGCTGTTTTTTTGACGGCAACGCGGCGCTATTCGCGAGGCACGCGCGAAAGCGTTACTTCGCCAGCCGCGCCCGAATCGTGTATTCGCCTTCTTTGCCTTCGTCCTCGATCATGTGGGCCTTCGCGGTGTGGAAGTCGGCCGGCAACGGTTCGACCGGATAGCCGCGTTTCTGCCATGCATCGAGGCCGCCCTTGAGCGCGCGGATGTGATGGATATTCTTGCGATGCAACTGCTCGACGATCCGCTTCGCCGTCGCTTCATTCGGACACACGCAGTAGACGACGATCGGCCGCTTTAACAGTTCGGGGTCGATCGGCTCGGGCGAATCGAGATCCAGCGGCCGTGCGCCGGCAATCCGGTGCGATTCCATTGCGCGGACGCTGCGTGGCCGCGCGTCGAAGATCAGCGGCGGCTCGTTCGACTTCATCATCTCGTCGAGCTGGTCCGGCGAAATACGCGTATGCGCGAGCCAGCGGCGAAACTGCCAGCGGCGCACCCAGCGATACAGCAGCACGGCCACGAAGATCGCCGCGAACGCATCGAAAATCGTGCCGCCGTTGTGGCGCACGAGCAGCATCAGTTGCACGATCTCGTCGTGCAGCGCGGCGCCGCCGATCACCCATACGCTCGCCCACAGCGTCGCGCCGACAAAATCCCACAGCAGAAACACGCCGACGTTGATGGCCGTGGTGCCGAGCAGCGGCGCGGAGACCAGGCCGAGTCCGGGCAGGAACTTCGCAACGGTGAGAATCGGTGCGCCGTACCGTTCATAGGTATTGCGCGCGAGCCGGACCGTGGTGTCGAGCGAGAGGGAGAAGCGCACCAGGTAGTTCAGCAGGCGGCGGCCGTAGGCCCGTCCGGTGAAAAACCATAGCGAGTCGGCGATCAGTGTGGCGGCGACTGCGGCGCACACCACGCTCGCATACGAGGTTTGCCCCATGGCGGCCATGGTTCCACCGAGAATCAGCATCGGCGCGGCCGGAATCGGCACGCCGAGTTGCGTGATGAGCACGCTCATGAACACGGCCCAAACGCCCAGCGAGGGCGGAATAGCAACCGGAAAATGCCACACAACCGCGCTCCTGAGAATGCACTGAAGGGTTTTGAAACGACCGCGCCCGGGCGGCGCATGGCGAACAGCCCGCGCATGTTCCGTTCCCGCACTACGGCGCGCGCCATGCCGCGTCGGCAGGCGGCCGCCATGGTACAAAAAAGGTATGAAAAGCGGATTTAAGCACAGGTGGCAGAACGGCGCTGCGGGGAAGGCGGCACGCCGGGCCGATTGAGGCGGGATGGCGGGGGGGAATGCGTATGGTTGTAGTCGGCGGCGAGACCGATGCAGCAGGCCGTTAGCCACTGCGGCGGGCCCGCCGCCTTCATCTAAAGGCACTCGCGTCGCGTCTGGCGCAGGATCACGCGTCAGAGGCCGGATCGTACGGCACGACGCGTTCGTGCTCGTCCGCGTGGTTGCGCGCCACGATCGCGCGCGCCGCGGTGGTCGCGTCCAGATTGAACGGCTGATGCGGCACGCCCGGCGCAATGAACAGGAAATCGCCCGGTTCGGTAATCACGGACTCCCGCAAGCCGGGTCCGTAGCGGGTTTCGATCTTGCCTTCGAGCTGGTAGATCGCGGTTTCGTAGTCGGCGTGAAAGTGCGGTTCGGCATGGCCGCCTGGCGGCACCACGACCATATACATCGACAAACCCGTGCTGCCCGCGGTGCCGGCCGAGATGCCGACAAAGTAAGGCAGCCGCTGGGTCGTCGCCATTGCCCGGTCGGGTCGAACCTTGACGACGCGCGCTCGCGCGTCGCGCAAAACGTCTGACATGGTCAGCTCCTGCTGAAATCCGGCCGGCGCCGGTCGTCGCGGCGCGGCTCATACTCCCTTGAGTGCAAAGTCTAGACGATATGAGCGCCGATATCGGACCTTGTCGAGCGCAGGCGTGCTGCTGCGGTACGGCTTGCTAGAATCGTCGCCATACCCACACAGATACGACGGAGACACAGCATGGCCAAGCATCAGCCGATCAGCCGCTACCCCGTGCCCAAACCGGACGCATGGCCGGACGACATTCGCGCGCGCATTCTCGAAGTTCAGGAAAAGGCCGGTTTCGTGCCGAACGTGTTTCTGACGCTCGCGCACCGCCCGGACGAATTTCGCGCGTTCTTCGCCTATCACGACGCGTTGATGCTGAAAGAGGGTGGCCTGAGCAAAGGCGAGCGCGAGATGATCGTGGTCGCGACCAGCGCGATCAACCAGTGCCTGTATTGCGTGGTCGCGCACGGCGCGATTCTGCGCATCTACGAAAAGGCGCCCTTGGTGGCCGATCAGGTCGCCGTCAATCATCGCAAGGCGGATATCACGCCGCGTCAGAAGGCGATGCTCGACTTCGCGGTCAAGGTTTGCAGCGCGTCCGGCACGGTCGGCGACGCCGACTTTCAAGCGCTGCGCGAGCATCGCTTTTCCGACGAAGACATCTGGGACATCGCGGCGATCACTGCGTTTTTCGGTTTGTCGAACCGCATGGCCAACGTCATTTCCATGCGTCCGAACGACGAGTTCTATTTGATGGGACGTGTGCCGAAAGCCGCGGTGGAGACGCCAAAAAAATAGCCACGTAAGGGCGTTTCCCGCTGTTTTTCACTTGATGCCGGCGGCTGCGTCCGCCCGCATCGCCGGCACACACGCTCACGCCGCCGCCGGTTCGGCTCGAAGCGCGGGCGTGCTGACGGCGGTGTCGTCGATCGGAAAGTGCAGCATGGCGGCGACGAGGCCCGCAACCACCGTCGCTTCCCACAGCAGCGAATACGAGCCCGTCAGATCGAACACCAGACCGCCGAGCCACGCGCCGAGAAACGAGCCGATCTGATGGCTCAGAAAGCAGACCCCGAACAGGCTGCCGAGATGGCGCGTGCCGAACACTTTCGCGACGAGTCCACTCGTGAGCGGCACGGTGCCGAGCCAGGTCAGACCCATCACGGCCGCGAAGACCACCACCGACGTGGGGCTTTTCGGCAGTAGAAAGAACGCGCCGATCGTCACGCTGCGAATCACGTAAAGCCAGCCGAGCACATAGTGCTGCCGGAAGCGGCCGCCCAGCCAGCCGCAGGCCCAACTGCCCGCCATGTTGAACAGGCCGATCAGCGCGAGCGCGGTGGCGCCGAGCCCGAGCGGCATATGGCAAAGCGACAGATATTCGGGCAGATGCGTGGCGATGAAGGCAAGCTGGAAACCGCAAGTGAAGAAACCGAGCGATAGCAGCCGGTAGCCGCGATGCCCGGCCGCTTGACCCAGCACCTTGCGAAGCGGCACGGCCGGCGTTTCCTGAACGGGCGTGCCGACCCGTGCGCGCCGGTCGAGCACCATGCCGAGCGGGGCGATCAGCAGCATCACGAAAGCGAGGACGAAGAGCGACGTCGCGATGCCCGAACTGAGCCGGATGCCTTGTACAAGCGGCACCATCAACACCTGGCCCGCGGAGCCGCCGGCGCTGACGAGCCCCATCGCCATGCTGCGTTTTTCCGGCGAAGCGATGCGGCCGACCGCCGGCAGCACCACGCCGAAGGTCGTGCAACTCACGCCGATGCCCACTAGCAGTCCCATGCCGACGATCAGCATGGCGCCGCTGGGCGCCACGGCCGCGAGGCCGAGCCCCGCCGCGAACGTCGTCGCGCCGAACGCGACCACCGGCGCCGAGCCGTAGCGATCCGCGGCGGCGCCCGCGAACGGCTGGGCGAAACCCCACACGAGATTGTGCAGCGCGATCGCGAATGCGATCAGCGTGACCGGCAGGCCGCGGTCGAACGAGAATGGCCCGATGAAGAGGCCAAAGGTCTGCCGGATTCCCATCGCGGCGCTCAGAATGAGCGCGCCGGCGAGAATCACGAGCGTCGTCTGATTGAAGGCGGGGGTGAAGCGTTTGCTGTCGGCGGTGGACATGGTTCTGATCTCCTTCGACATATGGTCGCAGCGAGCGTCAGAAGCGGCAAAAGATAAGTTTTCGACGACAGGTGAGCGTGGCTCACCTGTGCGAACGGACATGCGGTTTAGTTGGCGGCGCTTTGCAGTGCCTGGTCGGCAGGATTAATGTGAGTGTCGACGTGCTCGGCCTCGCTCACCAGCCAGCGTTTGAAATCGAACAGCTCCGGCCGGCGATCCGCGTTTTCCGCGCTCACCAACCAGTAGGCCGTGGCGGACGCGATCGTCGCCGCGCAGGTTTGCACCAGCGTGCCGTTGTCGATGTCGCGATCCACCAGTGGCCGTCTGCCGAGCGCGACGCCGAGGCCCATCGCGGCGGCTTCGAAAGCGAGCTGGATCGTGTCGACGCGCAGGCCCGCGGTGGTATCGATGCCCTCGGTGCCGGTCGCGTCGAGCCATGCCTGCCAGTCCTCGCTGGCGGCGTTGACGTGAATGAGCGTCGCGTGCCGCAGGTCCGCGTTGCCCTTGTCGTCGCGCAAATTCGCCAGATACGCGGGGCTGCATACGGGCACGAAGCGCTCGCCGAACAGCCGCGTCCACGCGGTGCCCGCGACCGGCGCACGGCTCAAGCGGACCGCGAAATCGAACCCGTCGACGGGAAAGCCGACTTGCCGATGCGAGGTGTCGACGCTCACGTTCACATTCGGCCAGCGCGCGCGGAAGCCGGCAAGGCGCGGGAGCAGCCAGCGCGACGCGAAGGTCGGCGCGCAACTCAGCGCGATCGGGCGATCCGCGCGGTGATTCGGCAGACGCTGCGTGCCGATGGCGATCAGCGAGAACGCTTCGGAGACGTACGATAGATAGTCCGCGCCGCTCGCCGTGAGCGAAATGCCGCGCGGCTCGCGCGCGAACAGTTCGACGCCGAGCGCTTGTTCCAGGCCGACAATGCCGTGGCTGATCGCGCTCGGCGTGACATTCAGTTCCGCGGCGGCAAGTTTGAAACTTTGATGCCTGCCGGCCGCTTCGAAGAAACGAAGCGCCGGCAGCGGTGGCAGACGAAGCGGCATGTTGCATCTCCATGGACGGCGCGTCTGGCGCGCCTGCTGTTGCGCTAAAGGATACCTTGCCGGGCGCTTTGGGTTGCCGGGGCGGCAGATGCGAGCGTTGCAGCAAAAAAGTTTCGATCGATGCTGTCGATTTGCCTCCGCGCGGTTCGTCGTGACTACATGGAGGACGAGAACGCGCTCGTGGTCGCGGCGCGCTACTTGCGCCCTTTATCCTTGTTCCGTAACAGGAGATGGCTGATGACCGACGTATCCGCATCCGCACAAACATTGAAGCCGGCCCGCCAACTGGCGGCCGACACACCGAGCCGCTTTCCCGGCGAAAGCGCCGACTATCGCCGCGCGCGCAACGAATTGCTCGCCGAGGAAATCGAGTTGCGCCGCCATATCGAACGGGTCGCCGAACAGCGCCGCGCGCTGCCGCCCGGCGGCGTCGTGCCGGAAGATTACCTTTTCGTGGGCGAAGCCGGTCCGGTGAAGCTGTCGGAGATGTTTGGCGAACACGACACGCTCGTCACCTACAACTGGATGTTCGGCCCGCAGCGCGCCCGGCCGTGTCCGATGTGCACGTCGCTGCTGAGCGCATACGACGGCGAAATGCCCGACATGCTGCAGCGCGTGGCGTTCGCCATCATCGCGCGCTCGCCGATCGAGAGGCTGGTGGCGTTCAAGCAGGAGCGCGGCTGGCGAAATCTGCGGCTGTATTCGTCGGGCGGCAACACCTTCAATCGCGACTACGCGGCGGAAGATCCGGCCGGCGACGACAATCCCGCGTTCAACGTGTTCACGCGCTCGGGCGGCACCGTGCGGCACTTCTGGGCAGAGGAGATGGGACCTTCGACCGCGGACCCCGGGCAGGATCCACGCGGCGCGCCGGACGTGATGCCCATCTGGACCGTGCTCGATATGACGCCAGGCGGGCGCGGCACGGATTGGTATCCGAAGCTCGAATACGGGAACGCGGCGCGTTAAGCACCGTGGTGAAGTCGGCGAGGCGCCGCACGCGTATCGCCGAAGAAGTGCCAGCGTTATTCGACTCCGATGGCCGCTATGGCCGCTGAAATATGACGGGCATTACGGTTTACGCCTTCGGCGTACAGGTCCAGATGCCGTTCATCGCGACGAGCTTCTACACGGGCGCATTGGTGGAATCGTTGGGCGGCGTCGATATTTCGTGGATCGTCGAGCTAGTCGCGCCCGCGTTGCTGTACTACCTGGCCGCGCGCGTCAAAGGCGCTGACATTCCCGAGCAGGTGGTCTTGCCGCGTGAATTCGGCGGCGCGGACAGCGTGGGGCAATAGAGAGCGGGACGACAAGACGCGAGGCATCCACTACGGCAGCATTTGCACAGCGTAGTCGTGCCCCTGCGCCGTTTGCAGATACGCGGCGATCGCGCTCGCCCGCATCGGCCGGCTGAACAGATAACCCTGCACCGCGCGTGCGCCAAGCGTCTTGACGACCTCGACTTGCGATGCCGTTTCGAGTCCTTCCACCACGCATTCGAGTCCAAGGTTGCGGCACAGGTCGAGTACCGACTTGACGATCTTCTTCGACGCGCTGTTGGTATCCACGTCCGTCATGAAGCTGCGGTCGATCTTGATCGTATCGAAGGGCAGGCGGTGCACGTAGCTGAGGCTCGAATACCCGGTGCCGAAGTCGTCGAGCGACACGCGGCAGCCGGCTTTCTTGATCATGGTGAGCGAACTGCGGGCCTGTTCGAAATCGCGCGTCACGGCGGTCTCGGTGATTTCGAACGACACGCGATGCGGCGGCACACCGCTAGCCAGCACGATATCGATCAACCGGCGGGCGCGCGCGGAAGTGCAGATATCGATCGCCGACAGATTGAACGACAGATAAAGCTCGCACGGCCAGCGCGCGGCTTCGTCGAGCGCCTTGTGGAGCAGCACCTCCGTGATGCGCAGAATCAGTTCGGTACGCTCGGCAATCCGAATGAATTCTTCCGGCCTCACGGCGCCGAGCCGGGCGTTATGCCAGCGCCCGAGCGCTTCCATGCCGAGGGTGCGTTGCGTGACCACGTCGTAAATGGGCTGAAATTCCAGAAACAGTTCCGACTCGAGGTCCGCGTGACGCAGCTCCTGGGTCACGAGACTCGAACGCCGGATGCGCGTTTCATGTTCAGTCGAGAAGATGACCGGCGTGCCGCGCCGGCTTTCCTTGCCGACGTACAGCGCCGCGTCGGCGCGTTCGAACACCTGCGCCACCGTCGTGCCGGCCTCGGGAAACGCGGCCCAGCCGATCGTGCCCGACAACTCGGCGACATTGCCGGCGACCCGGTACGGCTGACCGAGCGCCTCGCAGATGCGCTCGCCCAACTCGACGAGCGTCTCGTCCGTCAGCTTGTGCTGCGCCAGCACGCCGAATTCGTCGCCGCCAAGGCGTGCGAAGAAAATGCCGGGCTCGGCAAGCGCGAGCAACCGCGAGCCGACTTCCTGAAGGACGAGGTCGCCGCTGGCGTGGCCGTAGATATCGTTGACCTGTTTGAAACCGTCGAGATCGATCAGTCCAACGTTGAAGCCGCTGCTTGTGCCGATCGCCTGTTCGGACAACGCACGCAACGAGGCGAAGAAACTGCGCCGGTTGGGCAGGTCCGTCAGACTGTCGATGCTCGCGAGCCGGAAGTTATCGTCGCTCAGGCGCTGCGTCTTCTGCTGGCTCGCCTGCAACTCGCGCTGCGCATGCACCACATCGGCGAAGGTCCGGCAATACAGCTGAATGATAAAGGCGAGCGCAACGCCGACGAGGGTCATGTCGACAGCCATCGCGATGAAGACCGGGTAGCCGGTGAACACCAGAAACATCGAAAAGCTTAGGATGACGATGGACAGCAGCAGCATGGCCGCCGCGCGCAAGTGCATCAGGCAGAACACGCAGCCGACCAGCGTGGTCGCCATGTAAAACGCCACCTGCGTCTGTTCATACGCGGTGCCGTAGGGAAAAAGGAACAACGACCAGGCGCTGAAGGCGACGGCGAAGAGGCCCGCAAGCCAGGTCAGCTTGCGCACTTCGGGCACCGCCTTGTCGAGAGTCAGGACGCGGTGCCGAAGCCGCCACCAGCGTATGCACCGGATGATGCACAGCGTGCACAGCGTCGTGGGAAAGTAGATCGACAGCCAGGCCGGCGCGCAGTTCACGTGCGTGATGGCGACGGCCGCCGTATTGACGAGCAGGATGAAATAGAGAAGCGGGACCTGGTGGCCAAATGCTTCGAGCTGCGAACGTACGAGCTCGGGGTCGCGATCCGCGACCGACAGCGCCTCCCTCAATTTGGTTAATAGAATCATCCCCGTCCCTTTAAACGTTTGCGCAGCACACGCAGCTTTGTATATCGGCAGGACCGATGGGACCTTGAGGGCGGGTCAGATAGAAATCGATCGCTGTGCGAATAAACGGTAAGTACGACCGGGATACGGCGCTCTGCGTGTCATTTGTGCCGTGTCCAGACGGCTGAAGTGAGAGGTTCGCCGAGTCAAAGCGCCGGGCATGAGAGCACGCGTTGCGGCGCGAGCGCCGTGCCGGGCTGTCCATTCTGCGCGGGCGTGCCTTGCGGCGGTGTGGAGACGAGCCGCACGCTGTTCACGCCGGCGTTCGCCAGCACATATTTTTCCGGGCTGTTGTCGGGCTGCCAATAGGCCCGGAAAACGCCGCCGTCGCCGAAAACCAGCAGCTTGCCGTGCACCGTTCGGGCGCCGCTGACGAGGTCGACCGGCTCGCCGTCGCGTATCTGAAAGCTCTGCGGCGCGGGTGAATTTGCCGTGCCGACGAGCGTCGCGCAGCTGTTCTCGTCCGCCGCGAAGGCTCCGCACGACGTCGCTGCGAGCAGCGCATATGTTGCAATATGGCGAAATTTCATTTTTTATTTCTCCCGGATTCTCTATTTAACCCCGCCGCGCCTGACAAATTTCGAGTCTTCCCGATCCACCATAACATAGTAAAAAAGCCCGCCGGTAGCGGCTTGCGACGCGCTAAAGCACTGAAATTGCAACGGATTGTGATAACGCGAAAACACGTATCCAGCCGAAGAAGCGGCTAAGGGCGCGATTCTTATGGCACTTTGCCGGAAAAAATCGTCAAATTCCCTGTGGGCGGGTGATACAAGGCTTACACCCAAGGTTTGCGCGAACCCGCGCCTATGCGTTAGTGTGTCGGTCCCGGCGCAACAGATGTGGCGCCGGTTCCATGATTACCATACGGGAAGTGCTATGAACAAACAGGAACTGATTGATGCAGTCGCCGCAGCGACGGGCGAAAGCAAAGCGGCCACCGGCCAAACCATCGACGCGATCGTCGAAGCGGTGACCAAAGCCGTGGTGGGTGGTGATACGGTGCAACTGGTCGGTTTCGGTTCTTTCTCGACTGGCGCGCGCGCAGCACGCGTGGGCCGCAATCCGTCGACGGGTGCCGAGATCCAGATCGCGGCTGCCAAGACGGTGAAGTTCACGGCAGGCAAGGCGTTCAAGGAAGCTGTCAACGCGTCGTAATGCAACGCGCTTCGCGCCGGAGCATCCACGCGCGCTGCCATGGCGCGCGGAGAGCGATGCATCGGGCGTGAGGAATCACGCGCTGCCCAACCCCGGTAAGGTGGATCGATCGGCGGATGGTGCGGCGCGTGTGTTTTGTACTTCCCCCCAAGGGGCTTCCTCGGGGGCGTGCTCGACGCGGCGTTGGCGGCCCGGCGCGCTCAGCCCGCGCGACGTTTGCGGGTGGCCTCGGCGAGTGTTTCGAGCGCCGGCTCGGTTTGCGCCCAACTGACGCAGGCATCCGTGATCGACACGCCGTGACGCAACGGCACACCTGGCTTCAGATCCTGACGGCCTTCTTCCAGATGACTTTCCAGCATGACGCCGATGATGCGGCGCTCGCGCTGCGACAATTGCTGCGCCAGATCTTGCACCACCTCCAGCTGACGCAAATGCGACTTGCCGGAGTTCGCATGCGAACAGTCGACCATGACCTGCTCGCGCAAACCCGCTGATTTGAGCGCCGCACAGGTGGCTTCCACCGACGCGCTGTCGTAGTTCGGCCCTTTCTTGCCGCCGCGCAGGATCACGTGCGCGTCGTCGTTGCCGCGCGTTTCGAAGATCGCGGCCATGCCCATTTTCGTCATGCCCATGAACGCGTGGCTCGCGCGCGCGGCGACGATCGCGTCCGCGGCGATCTGCACGCCGCCGTCCGTGCCGTTCTTGAAACCGATCGGGCAGCTCAGACCCGATGCCAGCTGACGATGGCTCTGGCTCTCCGTCGTGCGCGCGCCGATGGCGCCCCACGCGATCAGATCGGCGATGTACTGCGGGCTCAGCAGATCAAGAAACTCGGTGGCCGTGGACAAGCCAAGACCGTTGATGTCGAGCAGCAGTTGCCGCGCAAGACGCAGGCCTTCGTTGATGCGGAAACTGCCGTCCAGACGCGGGTCGTTGATATAGCCTTTCCAGCCGACCGTGGTGCGCGGCTTTTCGAAGTAGACCCGCATGACGATCAGCAAGTCGTCTTTGTAGGCGTCGGTGGCGACTTTCAGTTTGCGCGCGTATTCGATTGCCTGGTCGTGGTCGTGAATCGAACACGGTCCGACGATCATTACGAGCCGGTCGTCGCGGCCATGCAGAATGTCGGCGATTTCCGCGCGGGTTTTCTCGACCAGCGTCTGCACCGAAGGCGGCACGGGCAACTCGTCCTGCAGCAGGGCAGGCGAAATCAGTGGACGGACCGCGCCGATCCGTACGTCGTCGATGCGCGTGGTGTCCTGGGTGGCGTCGGCCGAGCCGACTTCCTGATCGTGCAAAGGATTGTCGATGGCGCTCAAAATATTCTCCCGGACCTTGGTGATGAAGCGGCCTTGCGGCCTGACTGCGTGTGTGTGGGTGCGTCGATTGTGCTTGTCTTCGCTGCCGGGATTATGACACTCGCGCGATGCGGCCGGGCGCCGCGTGTCAGAGCCGTTTGATCAGCGCCATGGCGGCGGCAGGATTGCGTTCCTTGAAGCCGCTGATCACGTAGAGGTAGACGTCGCGCGCGGCGGTTTTCGCGGGTGCATCCGCGCAGGTTTCCAGGTCGTCCGGTGTGGTGCCTGCCGCCAGTTGCCGCGCGCGTTCGGCCCACGCGTCGAGCGCTTTGGTCGAATAGCCCTTGGCTTGTTTGTCCGTGGTGCCCATGATGCGGGCGTACACGAAGGGCGCGGTGATGTCGGCGATCTGTGGGTATTCACTGTCGCCGGCGAGGACCACGGCGACTTTGTATTTGCGGGCCAGCGCGATGAAGTCCGGCGTCCTGAAGGTGTCGTTGCGGACTTCGATCGCATGCCTGAGCTTCTGGCCTTCGATACTGGCCGGCAGTAACTTCAGAAAGGCTTCGAAGTCTTCCTTGTCGAATTTCTTGGTGGGCGCGAATTGCCAGTCGACTGGACCGAGCTTCTGTTTGAGCAGCAGCACACCGCTGCCAAAGAACCGTTCAATCGTTTCGCCCGCGTCGGCGAGCACTTTTCTGTTGGTCGCGTAACGCGGCGCCTTCAGTGAAAAGACGAAATCGTCCGGGGTTTCCTGATACCACTTTTCATAGCTCGCCGGTTTTTGCAAACCATAAAACGTGCCGTTGATTTCAATCGATGTGAGGTTCTTGCTCGCGTATTCGAGTTCGCGGCTTTGCGTGAGGTCGGCCGGGTAGAAGGTGCCGCGCCAGGGCGCGTAGGTCCAGCCGCCTATGCCGATGCGGATGTTCGTGGTTTTTGTGGTCTTTGCGGCGGGTTCTTTCGGCACTTGGCGTCTCCATCTGACTTCGCGCGGGGAAGCAGTAGATTAGCCGTTTTTTCGCCGTGGAACTGAAGTGCACAACTACGAGATTGCGGCTCTATTCGCTGCTGTCAGCCGGCGTATCCGTTGCCCCGCGTGTCGCCTTCTCGAACCGCCGGTTCGCCTCCGCCACCTCCACCCTGAACTGCTGCAACGCGCTCACCGCGAGATCCGGCGGCGTCAGCGCCGCCCACAGTACGTCGATCAATTGATCCGCCGTGGCATCGATATCGATGTGCCGGTTTGCGAGCGTGGCATCCCACAGCACGTGTTCCATCGGCCCGAACACCATCGAGCGCAACAGGCGCAACGGCATGTCGGCACGAATCTGCCCGCTCTCCTGGCCTTGCGCCAGCACGCGCATCAACGGCGCGGTATAGCGGCGCTGCAACTCGGTGAGCGCCTCGCTCAGTTCATGATGCCGCGCCCGGCCTTCGGACAACACCAGCGCGCAGAGATCCGTGCCGTTCACCAGCATCAACCGCAAGTGCGTGCGAACGATGAACGCGAACTGCTGCCGCACATTGCCGTCGCGCGGCAAGCCCGATTCGATCGCTTCGATGATCTCGTCGTACCAGTCGCCGATCACGCGCGCGCACAGCTCGCGTTTGCCGCGGAAATAGCTGAACACGGTCGCCTCGGAAATGCCGAGGCGCTGCGCGATCTCGGCGGTGGTCGCGCGCTCGTAGCCCTTTTCGGAGAACACGTCGCGCCCCGCCTGAAGGATCTCCTTCACGCGTTGCTGCGACTTGCGGCCGGCCGGCTGGCGGCGCGAGGCGGGTAACTCGGCCTTCGTGGCAACCGTCATATGAGTCCAGTTCAAATTTGTGAGGCTCATTCCGCCGGTGTAGATGCGAATCGAGCCCGATGAGTGCGATGCTATCACGCCAAAGTCACGTTGTAGGCGGCCGCTCCAGTTTCTGAGTAACACTCAAAAATACCTATTGACGCTTACGTAAATCTAGCGTGAAATGCGCCTTGAACGTTTCGCGCCTCGTGCGTGACGGCAGGGGCGGCTCACAAAGCCGCCGGGCTGCCGCCGTCCGCCGAGCCGCCACCGGACCAGCCGGCGCCCACCCAAGGCCGGCCGCCAACGAACTCTGGAGACACTGCAATGAGCAACCTGCCCGGTTTGCAATTCCCGCTCGGCGAAGAAATCGAAATGCTGCGCGACAGCATTGCGGGATTCGCTGCCAAAGAAATCGCCCCGCGTGCCGGGGAAATCGATCGCACGGATCAGTTTCCCATGGACCTGTGGCGCAAGTTCGGCGATCTGGGCGTGCTCGGCATGACGGTCTCGGAAGAATACGGCGGCGCGAACATGGGCTACACGGCGCACATGATCGCCATGGAGGAGATCTCGCGCGCGTCGGCCTCGGTCGGTCTCTCGTACGGCGCGCATTCGAATCTATGCGTCAACCAGATTCATCGCAACGGCACGGAAGCGCAGAAACAGAAGTATCTGCCCAAGCTCGTCTCGGGTGAACATGTCGGCGCACTCGCCATGAGTGAACCGAACGCCGGCTCGGACGTAGTCAGCATGAAGCTGCGCGCGGAGAAAAAGGGCGATCACTACGTGCTCAACGGCACCAAGATGTGGATCACCAACGGCCCGGATTGCGACACGCTAGTGGTCTACGCCAAGACCGATCCCGAAGCGAATTCGCGCGGCATTACCGCGTTTATCGTCGAGAAGGGCATGAAGGGTTTCTCCGTTGCGCAGAAGCTCGACAAGCTCGGCATGCGTGGCTCGCATACCGGCGAACTCGTGTTCCAGGACGTGGAAGTGCCGGAAGAAAACATTCTCGGCCAGTTGAACGGCGGCGCGAAGGTGCTGATGAGCGGTCTCGACTACGAACGCGCCGTGCTCGCGGGCGGCCCGACCGGCATCATGGTCGCCGTCATGGACGCGGTCGTGCCGTATATCCACGACCGCAAGCAGTTCGGCCAGTCGATCGGCGAATTCCAGCTCATTCAGGGCAAGGTGGCCGATCTCTACACCACGTTGCAGGCGTGCCGCGCGTATCTCTACGCGGTGGGCCGCCAACTCGACACGCTCGGCAAGGAACACGTGCGCCAGGTGCGCAAAGACTGCGCGGGCGTGATTCTCTACACGGCCGAAAAGGCCACGTGGATGGCGGGCGAGGCGATCCAGATTCTCGGCGGCAATGGCTACATCAACGAGTATCCGGTCGGCCGTTTGTGGCGCGACGCGAAGCTCTATGAAATCGGCGCCGGCACGAGCGAAATCCGCCGCATGCTGATCGGCCGCGAGCTGTTCGCCGAAACGGCATGAGCGCCACGGCCCGAAGCGAATAAGAAGCGGCGAACAGGAGAGCCACGTAATGCCGATCATCGAATCAAAGCTGAATCCGCGCTCGGACGACTTCCGCGCCAACGCGGCGGCGCTCGAAGCGCTGGTCGCCGACCTTCGCGCGAAAGTCGAGAAGCTCGCGCTGGGCGGCGGTCAGGCGGCGCGCGACAAACACACGGGCCGCGGCAAACTGCTGCCGCGCGAGCGGATCGAGAAGCTGCTCGATCCGGGCACGCCGTTTCTGGAGTTCTCGCAACTCGCGGCCTACGGCATGTACAACGACGACGCGCCAGGTGCGGGCGTCATCACCGGCATTGGCCGGATCGCCGGGCAGGAGTGCGTGATCGTCTGCAACGATGCAACGGTCAAGGGCGGCACTTACTATCCCGTCACCGTGAAAAAGCACGTGCGGGCGCAGGAAATCGCCGCTGAAAATCGCTTGCCGTGCGTGTATCTGGTCGACTCCGGCGGCGCGAATCTGCCGAACCAGGACGATGTGTTTCCGGACCGCGATCACTTTGGCCGCATCTTCTTCAACCAGGCGAATCTGTCGGCGGCAGGCATTCCGCAGATCGCCGTGGTGATGGGTTCGTGCACCGCGGGCGGCGCGTACGTGCCGGCCATGAGCGACGAGTCGATCATCGTCAAGAACCAGGGGACGATTTTTCTCGGCGGCCCGCCTTTGGTGAAAGCCGCGACTGGCGAAGTGGTGAGCGCGGAAGACCTCGGCGGCGGCGACGTGCATACGCGTCTGTCCGGCGTGGTCGATCATCTCGCGCAGAACGACGCGCATGCGCTGGGGATTGCGCGCAGCATCGTCGGCAATCTGAATCGCAGCAAGCAGGTGCCGGTCGCGTTGCAGGAGCCGAAGCCGCCGCGCTACGACGTGAAGAGCATGTACGGCGTGATTCCGGTGGATACCCGCAAGCCGTTCGATATCCGCGAGGTGATCGCGCGGATCGTCGACGACTCGGCGTTCGACGAATTCAAGGCGCGCTACGGCACCACGCTCGTCACCGGTTTCGCGCATATCTGGGGGCATCCGGTCGGCATCATCGCGAACAACGGCATTCTGTTTTCGGAGTCGGCGCTCAAGGGCGCGCACTTCATCGAACTGTGCTGCCAGCGCAAGATTCCGCTCGTGTTCCTGCAGAACATCACCGGTTTCATGGTGGGCCGCAAATACGAAAACGAAGGCATCGCGCGCAACGGCGCGAAGATGGTGACGGCGGTGGCCACGGCCAAGGTGCCGAAGTTCACGGTGATCATCGGCGGCTCGTTCGGCGCGGGCAATTACGGCATGTGCGGCCGCGCGTATTCGCCGCGCTTCCTGTGGATGTGGCCGAACGCGCGCATCTCGGTGATGGGCGGCGAGCAGGCGGCGTCGGTGCTGGCCACGGTCAAGCGCGACGGCATCGAAGGCAAGGGTGGTTCGTGGAGCGCCGAAGAAGAAGAGGCGTTCAAGCAGCCGATCCGCGATCAATACGAACATCAGGGCCACCCATACTACGCGAGCGCGCGTCTGTGGGACGACGGCGTGATCGACCCGGCGCAAACGCGCGACGTGCTCGGTCTCGGTTTGTCGGCCACGATGAACGCGCCGATCGAAGACACGCGGTTCGGCGTGTTCAGAATGTGACGATGCGCCAGGCAACGCAACCACGCGCGGGAGCAGCGACGATGCAATACGAAACACTGAATGTCGAATTCGCCGGAGCGATCGCGACGGTCACGTTGAATCGTCCGGACGTGCGCAACGCGTTCAACGAAACGATGATCGCCGAAGTGACCTCGGCCTTCACGGCGCTCAACGACCGCGACGACGTGCGCACGGTGGTGCTCGCCGCGAACGGCAAGGCGTTCTGCGCGGGCGCGGATCTGAACTGGATGAAGAAGATGGCCGGTTACTCGGACGACGAGAACCGCGCCGACGCCATGCTGCTGGCGAACATGCTGTCGTCGATCTATCGCTGCAACAAGCCGGTGATCGCGCGCGTGAACGGCGACGCGTACGCGGGCGGCATGGGCTTGATCTCGGCCTGCGACATCGTGGTGGCGGTTGAAAGCGCGCGCTTCTGCCTCTCGGAAGCGCGGCTCGGTCTGATTCCCGCCACCATCGCGCCGTACGTGATCCGCGCGTTGGGCGAGCAGGCATCGCGCCGCTATTTTACGACCGCCGAGCAGTTCGATTGCGCGACGGCGTTGCGTCTCGGCCTCGTCAGTGAAGCGGTGAGCATGGAACAACTCGACGCCACCGTGCGGCAGATTGCCGATACGCTTTGCGCCAACGGTCCGCAAGCAGTGCGCGCGTGCAAGCAACTCGTGCAGGACATTGCGGGCCGGGAGTTGAGCGACGCGATGATCGAGGACACGGCGGCGCGCATCGCGCGCACGCGTGCCGGCGCGGAAGGCCGCGAAGGCGTCGCGTCGTTCCTCGAAAAACGCACGCCGGCCTGGCGCAACTGAAGCACCTATTCCAGGGCGCCCGCCGCGCCTTGATCAGAACAACAGCCCCGAAAAAACGGCTCACTTCATCGAGACACTTCATGTTCAACAAGATCCTGATTGCCAACCGGGGCGAGATTGCGTGCCGCGTCGCCGCGACCTGCAAGCGGCTCGGCATCGCGAGCGTGGCCGTCTATTCCGATGCGGACGCCAACGCGAAACACGTGGCCGCCTGCGATGAGGCGGTGCATATCGGCGGCTCGACAGCGGCGGAAAGTTATCTGCGCGTCGAACGGATTATCGAAGCCGCGCGCGCCACCGGCGCGCAGGCGGTGCATCCGGGCTACGGCTTTCTGTCGGAAAACGAAGACTTCGCGCATGCGTGCGAGGCGGCCGGCATCGTCTTCATCGGACCGCCGGTCGAGGCCATCGCCGCGATGGGTTCCAAGGCTGCCGCGAAGGCGCTGATGCATGCAGCCGCCGTACCGCTCGTGCCCGGCTATCACGGCGACGATCAGGACGCACAACTGTTGCACCGCGAGGCGGATGCGATCGGTTATCCGGTGCTGCTCAAAGCCAGCGCGGGTGGCGGCGGCAAAGGCATGCGCGTGGTGGAACGCAGCGAGGATTTCGCGGCGGCGCTGGCGTCGTGCAAGCGGGAAGCGGCAAGCAGCTTCGGCAATGATCGCGTGCTGATCGAAAAGTATCTGACGCGTCCGCGTCACGTGGAAGTGCAGGTGTTCGCGGATCGTCACGGCGGCGCGGTTTATCTGTTCGATCGCGATTGCTCCGTGCAGCGGCGTCACCAGAAGGTGCTGGAAGAAGCGCCGGCGCCCGGATTGGCCGCTGAAATCAAGCGTGAAATGGGCGAGGCGGCGGTAGCGGCCGCGCGCGCGGTGAATTACGTCGGCGCGGGCACGGTCGAGTTCATCATGACCGGCACGGGCGACTTCTACTTCATGGAAATGAACACGCGCCTGCAGGTCGAGCACCCGGTCACGGAGATGGTGACCGGCCAGGATCTGGTCGAATGGCAACTGCGCGTCGCGGCCGACGAACCACTGCCGCTCACGCAGCAACAGCTGAAGATCGACGGTCACGCGATCGAGGCGCGTATCTACGCCGAACATCCGGCGCGCGGCTTCCTGCCGTCGACGGGCACGCTCAAGCATCTGCGCATGCCGGAAGGCGTGGAGTTCACCCTCGACGCGGCCGGCTCAGGCGCGGCGGGTCTCGGCGAATCTGGACGCAAGGCGCCGGTGCGTATCGACAGCGGCGTGCGTGAAGGCGACACCATCACACCGTTCTACGATCCGATGATCGCCAAGCTGATCGTGCACGGCGCGACGCGTGAAGAGGCGCTCGCGCGTATGAGCCGCGCGTTGCATGCCTGCGAGGTGGTCGGCCCGCATACCAACGTCGAGTTCCTGCAAAGCATCGTCGCGAGCGAGCCGTTTGCAACGGGCGATCTCGATACCGGTTTGATCGAACGTCATCACGACGCCTTGTTCGCGCCGCGCAAGAAACCGTTCAAGGAAGCGCTCGCGCTGGCTTGCGCGGCGTTGCTCAAGCGCGAGGGCGGCACGGCGCATGGCGCGTCGCCGTGGGATGCGCTGTCGCATTGGCGCCTGAACGGCGGCTACACGCAGACGCTCGGCTGGCGTGATCTGGACAGCGGCAGCGCGGGCGGCGACAGCGAAAGCACCTTTACCGTCACGTTCGCGCGCGACGGCGGCACGCAAACGCTCGAACACGATGGCGTGCGCGAGGACTTCAGCTGGTCAGAGGGCAACGGTCTGCATGAATACCGCGCGACGATCGGCGATGCGCGCGCAACGGGCCGCGTGTTCGTCGACGGCGATACGTTCCATGTGTTCTGCCTCGGCGAAGCGCTGTCGTTCGAATGGCAGAACCTGCTTGCACACGCCGCGGATGCCGAAGGCGGCGAAGGCCGCCTGACCGCGCCGATGCCGGGCAAGGTGATCGCGGTGCTGGTCGAGCCGGGCACCGTGGTGGAGAAAGGCACGCCGCTCATCGTGATGGAAGCGATGAAGATGGAGCACACCATCGGTGCGCCGGCGGCCGGTATGGTGTCGGAAGTGCTGTACTCGGTCGGCGATCAGGTTGCCGATGGCGCGCAGCTTCTGGTGCTGGACGTGCAGCACCAGTAAATCCTCGGCTTAGGCCTCAGGCGAGGCGCGTATACCCAACGGCACGCGCCTCGTTTTCGAGTTGCTCGATGCGCTCGTAGTCCGAGAGCGGCAATACGGAAAAGCCCTGCAAACGTAGGCGTTTTGCGCGTTCGGGCTGGTTCACAAGCGCCTCGTTCAGCGCTTCGCGCAGTGCCTCGATCGTCGCCGAGGGCACCGTGTCGGAGGCAATCAAAGGCAGGCCCGGCGAGGGCGCTGTCATACCGATCCGGCGGACCTGGCGGGCCAGTTCTGGCATTTCGTCGCACACGAAAGCGAAGGTCACGCAATCGATCGCGGCGACGTCCGCGCGATTTTCCGCCACCGCGCGCAGCGAGCCGAGATGCGAGCCGGTTCGCAACACCGAGCTGAAGAACATGCCGGCGCGCGAGAACGGCGCCACCGCGTGGCGAAACACGTTCATGCCGCTATTCGAATCGTCCTGGTTGTACGCGGCGCGCGCGCCGTGGCAGGCCGCGAGCGTATCGAATTGCGCGTCAGCACGCGTGACCAGCACGCTCGAGTAATGCGCGCCTTCGCAGCCCGGAGCGTCGAAGCGCGGCGTCGCGACCAGTTGAACCTGTTCCTGCAGACCATGCATGAACGGATAACCGCAGGTCTGCGAGATCAGCAGATTGGGACGCCGCCAGAAGCCGTGCAATTCCTCGTCCGGTTCGACGATGCGGCACGCGGGCTTGACCATACGCAGCACGTCGGCGAGCCACTCGCGCCACTCGAGGTCGAGCGCGGGCGTGACGTTATACATTGGCAGGGCGGCGATCCAGGTCATGATGCGATTCTGGCATACCTGTTGTTTAATGTCTGACCATACGGAATTCGTCGAGGCCGAGACGCACCGGCTCCGTCGGTCTGAATGCCCATTTCTGCGCCGCGACCGAGAGGATCTCGAACTGCGCATCCTCGAATGCGACGAGCAGATCCTCCTTGCGCTTGCTCGCCGCGCCGCAAAAGGTTACGAGTGCGTCGGCGCTGACCTCGAAAATCTGCGCGCGATCGTCACAGCACACCCGGAACGCGACCGTCGCGCATTCCGTCACACAGGGCCTGAACCCTTCATCGACATAGACCGACATAGCCATCTCCCGCCAAAACACACGCCTGAGCCATCAGGATGACAAGCCGTAAGCTGTCGGTATGTGGGAAAACCGGCATTCGGTGTGAAATGGCCGCGACTGACGGGCTGCGCGGAGCAGAAACCGGATACGTCTGCGGAAGCTTTTGTAATCGACTCCCTCTTTGTCCCCGGTATTCGACCGTTTCGCGATGAAGCCGGCTGGCTACACTCGCTGCGGCGTTTCGCGTTGGCACGGGCCCATCAACACGAGAGGAGGGACGATGATCCACGGCAGTCGATATAGCCGGTTTGCGCGCAGCCGCATCCGGCAAGTTCTCATGGTGGCCGCGCTGGCGGGCGCCTGCGGCCTGCAAGGTTGCGCCACGTCGCTCGAAACGTTCGGGCTTGGCGCGGGCGTGGGGATTGTCGGTGCGTTCAGCCTGCTCGGCTGCGCGATCGGTTGCCGCTGACGGATGGACCCCGACTTTCTGGCCGTGCTCGACGCCTATCAGGAGCGCGCGCAAGAAGAGCCGACGAAAGGGCGCGAGCCGCGCCGGCACGATAAGCAGAAGGCAACGAAAGGTCGCCATGTAGCCGCGGCGGCGTTGGAGACCGCGCGTTTCATCCATATTCTCGCGGCAAGCCTGCAGGCTCCGCACATTCTCGAACTCGGCACGTCGGATGGCTATGCGACGCTCTGGCTCGCGCAAGCCGCGCGAGCGGCGCGCGGCCGCGTGACCACCATGGAATTGCACGACGACAAATCGGCCTACGCACGCGAGATGGCGAGCCGCGCCGGCCTCGCTTCTTATGTCGACTTCAAGGTCGGCAATGCGGTCACACTGATCGAGGATATGTCGATCAAGCCGGATTTCGTCTTTATCGATCTTTGGAAAGATCTCTACGTGCCGTGTCTCGACGCGTTTTATCCGAAGCTCAATCCGGGCGCGATCATCGTCGCCGACAATATGATCCGGCCGGGCGGCGAGAACGCGTTGCGCTATATCCGCGCGGTTCGCGCGAAGCCGGGAATGACGAGTCTGTCGGTGCCGGTGGGCTCCGGTCTGGAAATCAGCCGGTATCGCTAAAGGCTCGAATGACTGGCGGCGGCTGATCTTGACCTGTCGATCGGCCAGATTTTCACGCGTCGGGCGTCGCCAATGCCGCCGCGACTCGCTCGCGCAATGTCGGCAACACGCTTGCTTCGAACCAAGGATTGCGTTTGAACCACGCAATGTTGCGTGGCGACGGATGCGGCAGCGGCACGACTTGCGGGCCGAATTCGCGCCATCGCACGAGCGTGTCCGTCAAGGTCGGCCCGAATGCCTTGCCCAGTCCGAATCGCTGCGCGTATTGTCCGACCAGCAGCGTGAGCCGTACCGACGACATGTGCGCGAGCAGTTCCTCGTGCCAGCGGGCGGCGCACTCGGGCCGCGGCGGCAGATCGCCGCTCGCGCCGCGGCCTGGAAAACAGAAGCCGATCGGCACGACGGCGAATTTCGACGTGTCGTAGAAGGCGGTGTCGTCGACGCCGAGCCATGCGCGCAGCCGCGCACCGCTCGCGTCGCTCCATGGCACGCCGGACGCATGGACGCGCGCGCCCGGCGCCTGGCCGATGATCAGAATGCGCGCCTGCGCGGATGCCGCCAGCACCGGCCGCGGCGCGTGCGGCAGCACCGGCGAGCAGAGTGTGCAGGCGCGAATCTCGCGAAGAAGGCTATCGAGCGACGTGGCTTGTGTGGTGACAGTCATGCAATCGTGCAATACAGCGGACGGGCAGTCGCTTCGCATGCCGGTTCAGGCCGTGGTGGGAGCCGGATAGATCAGCGTGCCGTCGGGTTGAGGTTGCGCGCCCGGTGTCATCGTTGCAACGGTAGTGTGGCGCGCGTCCATGATGTGCAGTACGGTTTCGCCGTGCAGCAGCAGGTAATCCGTGATGATACGCCTGTGACAGAGCCACCAGACCGCCTCCGCGCACATGATCGCGCAGCGGCGCCGGTGGCCGAGCGCGAGAAGCTGCGCGAGACCATCGCGGAAAGCGTCGCTCAGCGCATAGTCCGCATAATTGCGGAACGCCGGATGAGTCCAGTACGCATTGGGCGACGCTGCATCGTCTTTGCGCCTGCCGCGGCGCCCACCCAGTTCCGCAAGATGCACGTAGCCGATATGTTCCGGCGCGAGCGCATCCGGCAGCGTGTCCTGATTGAACTGCGGATTGGTTCGTGAGCGAGGAATACTGCGCACATCGATCAGCGTCGCGATCTCCGCCTCCTTCAGCAGACTCTCGAATTCGGGCAACGGCCGGTTGGAATGACCAATCGTGAAAAAGGGGCGGCTCATCGGTGCCTTCCTGAAGCGCTTGCGTCCATTCATGTTGTGTACAACGTGGGTGGCGAGAGGTCAACGTGCCGACGCTAACGTCGCCATGTCCTCCACGGAGCAATCCGCGACTTGGAACTATACTGAGGCACTTGGAGGTTTCAATGGCCGAACAAGACAGACCGCATCCATTACGTCCGCTCCTGAAAAACTGGATTTGGGAGCATGGTCGGGTCGGGACTCGTTATCTGGATTGCGTCGATGGCGTGATCAAATTCGACGAAGGCAAGAAGTCGCATTTCGCCGCCGAAAAATATACTTACGTGCCGCTTGGCAAGGACGCTCAGGACGATGTGTCCGAGGAGGGGCCCGCGATTCAGGAGGCGGGACTTGCCCGGTTTTTGCGGGCTGCGCAGTTAGGCAAGCCGGAGGAAGCCGGTTCTGTCACGGAGGTTCAACGCGCGGTGCAGGATTGCGTTGAACTCGGCGTGTTCAGCGCCTATCAATGGGAGGCGCGAGAGGCGTTTGCCCGCTACGCGCAGGAACCCATGTTCGACGACGAGATCCGCGCGGCGGTTGTCGACGACGTCCGGCGCAAATACGCCGGCATGCCGGAACAGCTGGCGCTGTACGACTACAGCGTGCTTTACGGCTTGCCCACACCGCTGCTTATCAGCGAGACGCCTTTTATCGACTGGCGCGTGAGCGCGAGTCCGGCACTTCCGTTTGTATCGCTTCCGCTGGGACCGTACTGCCTGCTTGTCGGCGCGCCGTCGGGCAGGCAAAGCCGGGTCGGCCCGGTGGTCTGGAAGGCTGCTGCCGCGATGGGCCCGTTGAAGGACCACAACCGCCGGATCGCGGAGCGAGCGCGCCTGTGGCTGGTGGCGACTACGGATGACCAGCTCGTTGCGCCACAGAGCCGGATCGTTGCGGCGATTGCGGCGATTGCGGAGCGGCAGGAGGATGGGAAGGGCTGATATTTTTCGAATGGCCGCTTCCGCCACGACTTACCAAAGAGCTGGCGTCGGCCGTAACACCGGCATTGGTGAGAAAAACCTCATGTCAATCGAGTGGAAGCGCCGCTTCAAGCTGTTTGTCCAGCGTTTCTGGCAGCCGACCAGCGCGTGCATGACCTGCATGCCGGGGAGCTGGGGCAACATCATGAGCCTTGCCCACTGGACGATTGCATTCCATACCGGTCTGCTCACCGGACTCTTTGCCGTGCTTTTGACCTTCACGCCCGCTGCGAAACTTTACGGGAACCGATACGGCAATGCGCTGATCGTAGGCTCGCTGACGGCATTGGGCGACGCCTATGCACACGTGAGTCACTACCGCATCCCTTATGTCGAGCACATCGTCACGGGTGTTATTTCAGGCCTCTTGACGCTCGCCGCGTCATATCTCTTCGAAGATCGCGCGCGACGTCTTCGGGCGGCATGGGCGAGGGTTTTCGGATGACTTATCATTGAGCAGCCGATCGACAACAACTCCCGGATCGCTGACAATCAAACCAGAAAAAAACGACGACCCGAGAGACCATAGACGGCCCATGCTAACGACATCGCATAGATGCCTGCAGAGAGTGAAACTTTGGCTATTGGAGTTACCGACGGCGAAGCTGGTAGTGCTGGCATTGGCAGGCACGTATCTAGCCGTAATACCGCTGCTAATTTTTGCCCCCTTTTTAACGCCCGGGCAGACGCTGGGCGGCCCCGACTTAGGAAAAGGCAACGTCTTCAAATTGATTGCGATAGGGTGCGTTGCGGCACCGCTCATCGAGACCACAATTCATCAGTGGGGATGTCTTCGGGTCCTAAGCAAACTCCGTTGCAAGACTGGCATCGCAATCTGTATTTCGGCTCTGCTATTCGGCTTGAGTCATAGTTACAGCGTACCGTACGTTGTACTCGGCACACTTGTGGGTGGCATTTTGGCGACGGTCTTCGCGATTGAAGATTCGCGCAAAGGTCATCCCTTTATCGCAACGCTTGCCGTGCATGCGTTGCGCAACGGAATAACAGCGGCAATCACGCTATTCGTTCTGTAAAGGCGGCCTTACTCCGCAATGCGCTTGAAACTGACGTAGTAATCGTCGGTGTAATAGCAGTCGCTTGTCTGCCTGCGTGGTCCACCACATATGATCCGGCGCTGCCCGCGATCCGTCGACCCAGGCGTGCGAACCGTGTATGTGTGGTAATAGCCGCGTGGATGCTGCGGCAGCAATGCCGCGCTGTTGCGGAACACCACGCCGTCTTCCGAGAAAGGGAAGGGGCCGCCCGCTTTGATCAGCCGCAAGGTTTCGGCTGCTTCCCCCGGCAACTGTGTTTTGGTGATGGTGCCGAGCGCGCCTGACGCGACGGCGGGAGCGCTCGCGCTTGCCGCTGGCGGAGCCGATGCCTCGCTCGCGGATGCGCCCGACGCCTCGGTGGGGCTTTGCGATCCCCCCTTGTCGCATCCGCCGAGAATCGCGCTCAAGACGACGATGCCGGACAAAGCCCACGCTCTTTTCACGAAACGGGTCTCCTCTCGTTGACCGCAATTCGACGACCAGGATAGAAGGTATCGCTAATGGCGGAGCAAATCAATGTTCGGCGGCAGATCACCGCTTTTTACACCGCAACCAGGGTGATATCGACTCTCCACTAAAGTCCGCGACATGGCGACCGTTAACGATGTGATGGCGTTTCGGGCCGATGCATACCTCGGTGACTGACGAAGTGAGTTCGTCGCAAGCTATCGGCTCCGCGTGCGCGCCATCGACGATCCTGGAACCACTCGAAAGAACCGGTGCAGGAGATCATTTACCTACGAAGTTGCAATTGGGTTCAACACCAGGATAAGCCGGCGGACCGGCGACAGGGGATCTGGAGATGGGTGCAAAAGGACCGTTGGAAGTTGTCAATGCAAGCGAGTGGATTCGCCGTACGGCGCTGACACTCAGTTCGCGAAGCGCGAGCACACGGCGCGTCGATGCTGCGTACGCCGTCTGGTGCACGGCGCGCTTCGACGCGCTCAAGGCCGCCACGCTGCGCGACGCCCTCGACGATTACGTCGCGGAAAAAGGCGGTAACTGGGCCCGCGTGCCGCGCAACACCGAGAGCGGCGGCCTGATGGAATACATCCTGCGGGAGGCCACCAACGTCGCGCCGCCGCGCGCGTCGGCTGCGGCCGCTCGCGACCGGATCAGGAACTTCGATATCCCGCATTCGCGTTACGGTGTGCTTTATCTGCTGGGCAATCTCAACATCGACATGAACTGCTTCACCATCGCGATGGAGGGTGTGGCCGCCGTCGGTGGTGCAGTGGGGTCCGGCTTCGCCACCAACACGCAACATCTGAACAGCGCCACACAGGCCACCCGGCATATCAACATGGCAGGCCACCCGGTATCCGCTCAAGCGCTTACCACGGCATCCGCGACAGGCGTCAAACTGTTGCCCAAGGGCGTGGCGAAAGTGGACGATCTCTTCGGTCTGAGCGCCCCCGCCACCAGGGAGCGGCGCTGGGCGACCACCGGCACCGTGAGCCCCGGCATGAGTAGCCCTGGCAGCGGCGTGATCAAGTCCAGCGTGACCTGGACTTATCCGGTGACCCAGGCCGGCTTTGACATGATCAAGGAAGATCCGGCGCTTTTCCTCAACCCCTGGGTGTTGCCGACCACGCTGGTCGGCGCGGCGTTCGTCACCGTGACTGAAACGCTCAACAACCTGCGCCGCGAGATAGAAAGCGCCGTGACGTGGGCTTTCGAGAAGATCAAGAATGCCTTGCTCGGGGCATCGGCGAGCAACTTCAACCTGGCCGGCAGCGTGGTGCGTTCGTTGATCAAGGTCGTCGTCACACAATGTTTAGCCAGCGCGGCGCCTTTCGTGGGCGCGGCCATCGACCTTGGCGCGGGCATCGTCAAGACCTTGCGTGCCGCCGCGGAAAAGGTCGGCGCGTGGCTGCAGCGGCGCCGCATCGAACTGAACCCCGGGCATCCCGAACTGATCGCCGCCACGCTCGAAGGCGAAATGGAATCCGGCATTTTCCAGGGATTGTGGACCACGCTCAAAGGCGTGGTGTCGATGTCGCTGAGTGCCTTCCTGCCGGGCGCCGGCAGTCTCGTATCGGCTATCGTCACCGGCGTCGAGTGGCTGGTCAAGTTCACCTTCCGCCTGTGGGAGCAGAGCAAGATCCACGCGTTTCTCGCCAAGGCGCGCGAGGTCTACCTGCAGGAACGCGAACTCGCCACGCGCGATCCGGGTCCGCGCGGCCTCGAATTCCAGCCGAATATGGATCCATCCAAAGGTGGCATCATCCACGACCTCGACAAGTTCAAGGCGTTTTTCCAGGAAGGCTGCGACGCCAGCCCGCTGATCCCGATGCTCACGTTGAATACCGGCATTTGCGGCAGCCTGATGACGCTCGCCAACCTGTTCCGGGATGAATTGGAACCCGCCCGCCAGGTGGTCGACCGCGCCACGTACAACGCCGGCGCGGAGTACTTTGCACGTCTGAAGAGTTTCGGCGCGCGGTATTTGCAGACCTCCGGCTTCAAGTTCCAGGCACGCGACACCGAGGGCCGCAGCAATATTCAGGGTCTGCTCGATCACGCTGTGCATCATCACACGCAGGATACGTTCGCCGACAAGGCCGTCGCCTTCCTGGCGGCAACGTAAGCGCCATACGCGGAACGTCATTCCGCGGTTCTCCCCGGCGGCGGGTTCTCCATTCGAAAAATGCGAACCCGCCGGTCGTCGCGCGAACCGGTCGACGACCGGTTCGCCCAGCTCTCGCTGACCCCAAATTGCCCTTCAAATGCGCGCAAACATGCGCGCAAACGTTAGCGCGGCACCGGCTCGTAGGTACTAACCCGGTTTCCGAGGAAAAACTCTAAAGATCACTCAGGCAGCGCCGATAAAGCTTTGGCGACGGTTGCGCGCGCCTGCCCTCGTCATGCGATTACTGCGCGTTCCACCCCGAATTACCTGATATGGCGCTCGGCTTCGAGATAGACGAGCGGACGGTTTTCTTAATGTATGCGAGCTTCACCGGGAGATACGTATGTCCAATAGTTTGCAGAAGTGGGTTGGGCGTAATCGTCCGCCGCGCGTCCAGATCACCTATGACGTGGAAATCGGCGACGCGATTGAAAAGCGCGAATTGCCGATGGTCGTCGGCCTGCTGGCCGATTTGTCCGGTCACCCGGCCCAGCCGCTGCCGAAGCTGAAAGAGCGTCGGCTGGTCGAGATCGATCGCGACAACTTCGACGAGATCATGGGCAAGATCGCACCGCGTCTCGATCTGTCGGTGCCGGACACGATGAAGGGCGAGGGCAACCTCAAGGTCGAACTGAATTTCGCCAAGTTCGGCGACTTCCATCCGGAAGCGATCGTGCAACAGGTTCCGCGCCTTGCGAAGCTGCTGGAAGCACGTCAGCAACTGCGTGATCTGCTCGCCAAACTCGACGGCAACGACGAACTCGATCTGATGCTGGAGCGCATCGTCCAGAACACCGAGGACCTGAAGAAAGTTCAAAGCCAGGCTCACGGCGGCGAGAAGCCCGCTGCCGCGGCCGCCAAACCTCAAGCCGAGGCCGCAGCCGAGCCGGCCGCCGACGAAGGCGCACCCGCAGCGTAACGGCATTGCATGCCCGTCATGGCGGGCGTAACGAACTTTCACAGGTGATCCAGATGGCAAGCAACAATGCAGCCGGCATGGCGGCAAGCGATACCCAGACAATCCAGGCAAGCGCACCCGGCGCCGACCTGAGTCTTCTCGAACGCATCGTTCACGAAGGCAACATGGCGGTCGAGGAGTCGCAAAGCGTCTACGCGAAGAAGCTGATCGGGCAACTCGCGTCGCAGATTCTCGATGAAGGCATGCGCACGAGCCCGGACAAGTCCGTGGTCGCGATGATCAACGAACGTGTCGCTGAAATCGATTCGCTGCTGACCGACCAGATCAACGCGATCATGCATGACGCGGCGTTCCAGGCGCTCGAAGCGTCGTGGACCGGTCTGCACGACATGGTGTACGGCACGGAAACGGGCCCGCAGCTCAAGCTGCGTCTCCTGAACGTCACGAAGAAGGAACTGCTGAAGGATCTGGAAACGGCGGTCGATCACGACATGAGCGTGCTCTTCAAGAAGATCTACGAAGAAGAGTACGGCACCTTCGGCGGCTATCCGTATTCGCTGCTGATCGGCGATTACAGCTTCGGCCGTCATCCGCAGGATCTCGCGCTGCTCCAGCGCATCTCGAAGGTCGCCGCGGCCGCGCACGCGCCGTTCATCACCGCCGCCGCGCCGAGCCTGTTCGACCTGAAGTCGTACACGGAACTGGGTGTCACGCGCGATCTGTCGAAGACTTTCGAAAGCGCCGAACTCGCCGCATGGCGCAGCTTCCGCGATTCGGAAGACTCGCGCTACGTGTCGCTGGTCTTGCCGTCGTACGCCGCGCGTCTGCCGTACGGCGCGAAGACCAAGCCGGTCGAGAGCTTCAACTTCGAAGAAGACGTGGACGGCACGGATCACGGCAAGTACCTGTGGGCCAACTCCGCCTACCAGCTCGGCCTGCGCATCACCGACGCCTTTGCGAAATACAGCTGGTCGACGGCGATTCGCGGCGTGGAAGGCGGCGGCAAAGTGGACGGCATGGTCGCTCACACGTTCAAGACCGGCGAAGGCGACATCGCGCTGAAGTGCCCGACGGAAGTCACGATCACGGATCGCCGCGAGAAGGAACTGAACGACCTCGGCTTTATCGCGATCGTCAATTCGAAGGGCTCCAACTACGCGACGTTCTTCGGCAGCCAGACGGCCAACCGTCCGAAGGTCTACAACAAGGATGCGGCAAATGCGAACGCGCAACTGTCGTCGCGCCTGCCGTATGTGCTCGCCGCGTCGCGCTTCGCGCATTACCTGAAGGTCATCATCCGCGACAAGATCGGCAGCTTCCAGACGCGCTCCGACGTGGAAAGCTATCTGAACAACTGGATTGCCGACTACGTGCTGATCAATCCGTCGGCCTCGCAGGCTTCGAAGGCGCGCTATCCGCTCGGCGAAGCGCGTGTCGACGTGACGGAAGTGCCGGGCAAGCCGGGCGCGTATCGCGCAACCTGCTTCCTGAAGCCGCATTTCCAGATGGAAGAACTGACCGCATCGATCCGCCTCGTCGCCGAATTGCCGGCAGCGGCAGCCTGATGCATGGCGTGCGGCGAGAGCCGCACGCGAGTTTGCACACACAACCGATTAAACCAGGACAGTCATGGATACGATTCTTCTCCAGATCAAGGACATCAAGGGCAACGCGATGATCGACGGCTACGCCGATCAGATCGTGATCCACTCTTTCTCGCATTCCGTTTCGCTGCCGATGGGCATGGACGCGACCAATACGGAACGCACGCTCGGCCGCCCGAGCTTCCAGGAATTCACGTTCTCCAAGAGCACCGATCAGTCGACGCCGGGCCTGTACGCAGCCTGTACGGCCGGCACGAAACTCGGCGACGCGACGTTGTATATCGGCCGTAACGAAAACGGCAAGTTCATGCTGCAAATGAAGTACGTGATGACCAACGCGATGGTGTCGTCGATCGGCACGAGCGGCGGTGGTCAGATGAGCGATTCGTTCTCGCTCAACTTCACGCAGATCACGTCTTCGTACACGCAGCAAAACATCGATTCGACGAAGAAGGGCAACGCGTCGTTCGGCTGGGATCTGTCGAAGAACGTCGCGGTTTCGCCGGCTGCCTGAGCATTTATCGCGGGTCGCGCAAGCGAACGCCGTATCACCGTCCGCGTTGCAGGAGTATTCGCGTCATGTCGGCAATTTCAAGGGGTTCGGCCATGCCCCTGTTCGACCGTCTCGCCGCTGCCGGCGAGACGCAACTCACGGGCGCGAATGCGCTCCGTGAGTCGGTGGCGCGCGACCTGGGCAGGCTGTTGAATACGCGTTCGCGGCTCACTTTCGAAGCGTTCGGTGAGAGCGACGGCAGCGTCATCGATTACGGCGTGCCGGATTTCTCGGAGCGTTCGTTGCGCTCGGGCGGCGATCGCGACGCGATCGCCGCGGTCATCCAGCATGCCATCGCTTTGTTCGAGCCGCGTCTGAAGGACGTGAGCGTCAGTTTTGCTTTTCCCGCCGAGCGCGCCCCCGACGCGATTCTGATGATCGGCGGACAGATCCGTGAACAGACAGGCGTGGGCCACGTGGCCTTCGAACTGGCGCCGTCGGGCCATCACACCGCTGATCCGCGCTGGGTGGAACATGGCTGAACTCGCGCACGACGACATTCTCCAGTACTACAAACGCGAACTGTCCTATCTGCGCACGCAGGGCGCCGAATTCGCGCAGCGCTATCCGAAGGTCGCCGCGCGGCTTGCGCTGCACGGCACCGAATCGCTCGATCCGCACACCGAGCGGCTGATCGAAGCGACCGCGTTTCTCGCGGCGCGCGTGCACCGCGATCTCGACCAGGAATTTCCGCAGGTCGCGTCGGCCTTGCTGGACAACGTGTGTCCGTCGCTGGTTCAGCCGACGCCCTCCATGACGGTCGCGCAGTTCGAACTCGATCCGAGTCAGGGCAAGGTGACGGCGGGTTTCAAGGTGGCGCGTCACACGGGACTGCAGGCGCTTACCGAAAGCGGCGAAGCTTGCCGGTTCCGCACCGCGTGGGACACCACGCTGTGGCCGCTGCGAATCAGCCGGGCCGCGTTCGGCGACGACTCGACGCTGCGTCTCACGCTCGAATGCGAGCCGGGCGTCGATTTTGCGGAGCTGGAACTCAAACAGTTGCGCATTCATCTGCACGGCGACTGGATGGTGACGATGCCGCTTTACGAGCTGCTTGCATCGGCCGTGACGGACGTATCGCTGCGCCCGCAAAGCGGCGGCGGCGTGGTTCTGCCCGCATCGGCGTGGCGCGAGGTGGGCTATGCGGAGGCGGACAGCGTGCTGCCGCAGCCGCCCCACGCGCAGCCGGCCTATGGGTTGATGCAGGAGTATTTCGCCTTTCCGCGCAAGTTTCATTTTTTCGATCTGCACCATCTGGCGGGCCGTCTCGGCACGGGCCGCACGTGCGAAATCGTGCTGCATCTCGAACGCGTGCCGCGCGGGCTCGGCATGCTCGGCGCGCAGCATTTCAAGCTCGGCTGCACGCCCATCGTCAATCTGTTTTCGCAGACGAGCGAGCCGATCGCGATCGATCACCGTCATTACGAATACCGGCTGGTCGCGGATCAGCGGCGCGACGCCATGACGGAAATTCACTCGATCGTCTCCGTGGTGGCGTCCGACCCGTCGATGGAACGCTCGGCGACCGTGCCGGGTTTCTCCTCGATCGATCACGTCGACGCCAACGGCGCGACGGTCTTTTGGTCGGCACGCCGCGAACACAGCTTGCGCGAGAACGTGCAGGGCACCGACATGTTCCTGAGTTTCGTCGACGCGAGCAACGCCGTCAGCGAGCCGGCGGAGCCGGTGGTCTACGCGAACGTGCTGTGCACCAACCGGCATCTGGCCGAACAGGTGCCGGTGGGCGCCCGCATGCTGGTCGACAAGGTGTCGCAGAACGCGCGGGTGCGCTGCCTGTACGAACCGACGCTGCAGCGCAATCCGCCGCTCGGCAGCGAGACGCTGTGGCGTTTGATCTCGTTGCTGACGCTCAACTATCACTCGCTCGTGAGCGGCGCGACGGGCCACAAGCAGTTGCAGGAAATGCTGCGTCTGTTCGCCTCCGAGAGCACCCGTGAACAGGACCAGATTCGCGGCATCAAGAGCATTCAGGCGCGCAGCGTGACCGCGCATGTCGGCGCCGACGCATGGCGCGGCTACTGCCGCGGCACCGAAGTCAGCATCGAGTTCGACGCGCATGCGTTCGTCGGCGGATCGCCGTTGCTGATGGGCGCGGTGCTGGCGCGGTTTTTCGCCATGTACACATCGGTCAATTCTTTTGTGCGGTTGGTGGTGCGCCGTGGAGACGAGATATGGAAGCAATGGGAGCCGATGACCGGTTGCCAGCAGCTGCTCTGATCGACCGGCTCATCGCGAATCCGCAGGGTTTCGATCTGTTCCAGGCGATCAGTCTGCTCGAGCGCGCCGTGCCGCATGCGCGCGCGCTCGGTCGCGGCAACGGCGCGGGCGAAGCCGTGCGGTTGAGCGGTTTCGTGTCGCTCGCCTTCGAGCCGAGCGATGTGCACGGTGTGCGGCGCGGCGAGTCGCCGAGGCATCCGTCCGCTCGCCAGAGCGAGCCGCAAGACGCATCTCACGCACACGAGCATCAGCATGACCACGACCGCGACCGCGACCGGCAAACGCCGGCCTACACGCTGTCCACGCCGGTGCTTACGCTTGCAGGCGCAAACGGCCCGCTGCCCATGCCGTTCACGGAGCTGGTGCTGGAAGGCCGCGCACGGCGCGAGTTCGCCACCGCCGACCTGCTCGACATCTTCAATCACCGCTTTCTCTCGTTTCTCTACCGCAGCCGCAAGAAGCACGCGCCCGGTTTGAACTGGCGCTCGCCGCACGCGTCGGCGCTGGCCGCCTGTCTCGATGCGTTGAGCAATCTCGGGCTGCATGGTGCGCTGCGCGGCCCTCACGAGGAACGGCTGTGGATGCGTCATGCCGGTCTGCTCAGCGCGGCGCCGCGTTCGATGACAGGTCTGCTCGCCTTGCTGTCCGACCGCCTCGGCGTGCCGGTGCGCGGCATGCAGTTCGTCGGCGGCTGGCGCCAGATCGACGCCACGGATTCGCTGCGGCTCGCGCGGGTGGGTTCGCGCGCACCGCGGCTCGGCGGACACAGTGTGCTCGGGCGGCGCGCGTGGGATCAGGCCGCCGGCATCCGCATCGAGTTCTCCGACCTGTCGCGTGAGCGCTTTGCCGCATTGCTGCCCGGCGGCCGCGATCACGCGCTCGCGCAGTGGCTGATCCAGTGCTACGTGCAGCAGGATTTCGACGTCGAGTTCGTGCTGAAGCTCACGCCGCAACGGGTGAGCTGCGCGCTCGGCGGCCCGCATGCGGCCCGGCTCGGCTGGACCTCCTGGGTGGCCGGCGGCCAGCAGAGCGCGCAAGACGACGGCGCCTCGCTCAACGCCGCGCGCACCAACGCTACAACAAGCGCACGCGGCACGACTGCCGTGGCGCCGGCTCCGGTTCGTCTCGCGCTGCGCGCGGCCGGCCAACCCTCGCGCCATTACGAAGGATGCAGCGCATGAACATCGATATCCGCACGTTGCTGAGCCGGCTCAATCCGGAGTGCAAGCATGCGATGGAGCAGGCCGCCCAGGCGTGCGTGCGGCAGACCCATTACAACGTGGACGTCGAGCATCTGCTGCTGAGCCTGCTCGAAGCGGATGCGCCCGATCTGCACGCGATCCTCGCGCATTTCCAGATCAAACCGGAAACGCTGATCGCGCAACTCCAGAAATCGATCGATCAGTTCAAGCGCGGCAATGGCCGCACGCCGGCTTTGTCGCCGAACTTTTCGTCGCTGTTTCAGGAGGCGTGGTTATTGAGTTCGATGCTGCTCGCGGAGCAGCAGATCCGCTCCGGCACGCTCGTGCTCGCACTGCTCGAAGTCGACAGCTTGCGCGGGCTGCTGCTCGAATCGGCGCCGGCATTGCTGAACATTCCACGCGCCACTTTGCGCGAAATGCTGCCGACCGTGCTGGCCGGTTCGGCGGAAGACGCCGGCGGCGCTGCTGCACGCAACGCCGCATCAAGCGGCAAGCCTGCCGATGCGTCCGGCGAAACGGCTGGCGCGCAAGTGCAACCCGCCATGCCGTCGATGTCGCGCGCGCCGGGCGGCGGCACGCAACGCACCGCACTCGACCAGTACACCGTCGACCTGACCGGCCTGGCGCGCGAAGGCGCGATCGATCCGATTCGCGGCCGCGATGCGGAGATCCGTCAACTGATCGACGTGCTGCTGCGGCGGCGCCAGAACAACCCGATCCTGACGGGCGAGGCGGGCGTCGGCAAGACGGCGGTCGTCGAAGGTTTCGCGCAACGCATCGTACAGGGCGACGTGCCGCCCGCGTTGGTCAACGTGTCGGTGCGCTCGCTCGATCTCGCGTTGTTGCAGGCCGGCGCCGGCGTGAAGGGCGAGTTCGAGAATCGCCTGAAGTCGGTGATCGCCGAGGTGAAGGCCTCGCCGGTGCCCGTGATTCTCTTTATCGACGAAGCGCATCAGCTGATCGGCGCGGGCGGCAGCGAAGGCCAGGGCGACGCGGCCAACCTGCTCAAACCGGCGCTCGCGCGCGGCGAACTGCGCACCATCGCCGCGACGACGTGGGCGGAATACAAGAAATATGTGGAACGCGACCCGGCGCTGGCGCGGCGCTTCCAGGTGGTGAAGGTCGAAGAGCCGAGCGAAGCGGTGGCCATCGACATGCTGCGCGGCATGGTGCAAAAGCTCGCGGAACATCACGGCGTAGAAATTCTCGACGACGCGGTGCGCGACGCGGTCAAGCTGTCGCATCGCTATATTTCCGGCCGCCAGTTGCCCGACAAGGCGATCAGCGTGCTCGACACCGCGTGCGCGCGCGTGGCGATCGGGCAGAACGGCGTGCCCGAGGAAATCGAAGCGCTCGGCCGCTCGATCGAGACCAACGAGAACCAGTTGCGCATTCTGCGTCACGAAGCGGCCACGGGCAGCGATCGCGCGGACGCGATTGCGGCGGTCAACAAGCAGCTCGACGAAGAGCGCGCACAGCATGCGCGTCTGTCCGACAAGCTCGTCACCGAAAAGCATGCGGTCGGCGAAATCATCGCGTGGCGCAAGAAGATCGGCCTCTATCTGGCGGACGAACGCAAGGCCGCCGAGGGTGACGACGCCGACGACGGCGCGTCGCTGACGGCGAATCTCGCGCGCCTGGAAAAAGGGCTCGAAGCGGTTCAGAGCGATGAGCCGATGGTGCCGGTCTGCGTCGATTCCGCCATTGTGGCGAAGGTGATTTCCGGCTGGACCGGCATCCCGGTAGGCCGCATGCTCGCCGACGAACTGCACACCGTGCTGTATCTGCAGGACAAACTCGCCGAGCGCGTGGTCGGCCAGGATCAGGCGCTCGACGCGATCGCGCGCCGCGTGCGCACGTTCCGCGCCGATCTCGACGATCCAGGCAAGCCGGTAGGCGTATTTCTGCTGGTCGGGCCGAGCGGCGTCGGCAAGACCGAAACGGCCTTCGCACTCGCGGATACGCTGTATGGCGGCGAGCGCAACATGATTACCGTCAACATGTCCGAGTTTCAGGAGGCGCATAGCGTGTCCGGCCTGAAGGGCGCGCCGCCCGGATACGTGGGCTACGGACGCGGCGGCGTGCTGACCGAAGCGGTGCGGCGTCGCCCGTACAGCGTCGTGCTGCTCGACGAAATGGAAAAAGCCCACCCCGACGTGCTCGAACTGTTTTTCCAGGTATTCGACAAGGGCGTGATGGAAGACGGCGAAGGCGTGCCGATCGACTTCAAGAACACGCTGATCCTGCTGACTTCGAACGCGGCGCAGGACATCATCACCGACGCGTGCCAGGGCGGCCGCCGGCCGGAACCCGAGGCGCTGAGCGAACGCCTGCGGCCCGCGTTGCTCAAGCAGTTCAGTCCGGCGTTTCTCGGCCGCCTCGTGCTCGTGCCGTATTACCCGCTCGGCGACGCGCAGATCACGTCGATCGTCAATCTGAAGCTCACGCGGCTCGCGCAGCGTTTCGAGCGCAATCACCATGCACGCCTGACGTGGGACGAACCGCTCGCCGCGCTGATCACCGAGCGCTGCAAGGAAGTGGATAGCGGCGCGCGCAATGTCGATCACATCCTGACGCAATCGATCCTGCCGGAACTGGCGCGCCAGGTGCTGGAACGCATCTCGATCGCGGAGCCGTTCGGCGGCGTGCATCTCGCGCTGAACGGCGCGGGCGGCATCGAATTCCGCTTCCTGTCGGTCGAGGAGGCGTAGCAGCATGTCCAGCGTGCCCAGCCAGGCCAACAGCTTCATCTCGGTCACGACGCCGTTCGGCGCCGACGCGCTGCTGCTCGACGGATTCGGTGGCCGCGAGGCGATCTCCGAGCCGTTTCATTTCGACTTGCGGATGCACTCGACAAACCTGGCGCTGGACGCGCAGACGATCATCGGCAAGAGCGTGACGGTGACGGTCAAGGATCAGGCCGGCACGGCGCGTTACTTCAACGGCATCGTCAAGCGTTTCGCGCATACGGGCGCCAATTCGCAGTACGGTTTCTATTCGGCCGAACTCGCGCCGCGCCTGTGGCTGCTCACGCTCGGCCAGGACCGGATGATCTTTCAGAACCAGAGCGCGCTCGACATCGTCAAGACCGTGTTGGGCAGTTTTCAGGTGCCGTTCGAATTGCGCATCAGCAGCACGGACTATGCGGTGCGCGAGTACTGCGTGCAATACGACGAAAGCGCGTTCGCCTTCATTTCGCGGCTGATGGAAGAGGAAGGCATTTTCTATTTCTTCAGCTTCGCGAACGGCGCGCACACCATGGTGCTCGCCGACAGCCCGTCGGCGCACCAGGTCGGTCAGCCCACGCTGTATTTCGCGCCCGACAGCAGCATAGCGCCGCGCGCCGAGCGGGTCTCCGACTTCACCATGACGCAGGGCATCGTGTCCGGCGAACATGTGCTTGGCGATTACGACTATCTTGCCGCGGCCAGTTCGACGGCGTCGTCTGTCGGGAGCGCTTCGATTCCTACCGGACGGCGCTTCACGTTTCCCGGCAAGTACGCCACGAGCGCGGAAGGCACGCGCAAATCCGCGGTCCGGCTCGCCGCGCAAACCGTGCAGCAGCAAACCGGACGCGGCGCGAGCTATTGCTATGCGTTGACGGCCGGCACGTCGTTCGAGTTGAGCGGGCACGTCAACGGCGCGCTCAACGTGTCGTATGTGGTGCGCGACGTCACGCATACGGCGTCGAACGATACGTACAGCAACGAATTCCATGTGTTTCCGGCGTCGGTGCCGTTTCGCGCGCCGCTCGTGACGCCGCGTCCGCTGGTTGCCGGCACGCACACCGCGAAAGTGGTCGGCTCGTCCGGCGAGGAAATCTGGACCGACGCGAACGGCCGCGTGAAGCTGAAATTCCCCTGGGACGGCAGCGCCGCCAACGATGAGAACAGCTCGTGCTGGGTGCGCGTGTCGCAGGCCTCGGCGGGCCAGGGTTGGGGGCATCTGTTCCTGCCGCGCATCGGCCAGGAAGTGGTGGTGAGCTACGTCGACGGCGACCCCGACCGGCCGCTCGTGACCGGCAGCGTCTACAACGGCCAGAACGCGCCGCCGGTCGCGCTGCCTTCGCTGCAGACACAAAGCGTGATGCGCTCGCGCTCGTCGAAAAGCGGCACCGCCGGCAACGAAATCCGCATGGAAGACAAGCTCAATGCGGAAGAGCTGTACTTCCACGCGCAAAAAGACATGACCGTCGCGATCGAGAACGCGCTCAGCACGACCGTGATTGCCGGCGCCGAATCGCATGTGATCCAGAAGGGCGACCGCACGATCGACGTGCAGACCGGCAAGGAAACGCACAACGTCAAAGGCACTCGTACGCTCGACGTGACCGGCGACGAGACTCACACCAACCACGCGGCTTTCACGCAGAACGTGACCGGCAATTACACGCTGAAGGTCAGTGGCAATCTCGTGCTCGACGTCAGCGGTTCGATCAGCATCAAGGCGGGCACCTCGCTCAGCAGCGAAGCCGGCACCACGCACGCGAGCAAGGCGGGCACGACCTTGAGCAATGAAGGACTGTCGCTTTCCCACAAGGCTTCGACGACGCAGACGGTCGACGGCGGCGGCATGCTCGCGCTCAAGGGCGGGCTGGTCAAACTGAACTGAGGCAAGCGATCGAAACTTTCCTGTCACCGCCAGCCGCAACTTCCGCCGATGCGTCGATTCCACCGCAAGCGGCGGATGGCGTGGCGCGCATCGTCGAAGAACGCGACGATGCGGGCCGTCTCGTCGGGCGCGCGTCTCTGGTGGGCAGCGTGGCGCACGGCGAGAGCACGCGCTATGCGGCCGACGGCACCGCGCTCGTACAGGCCAACTTTGCGCACGGCGCATTGAACGGCCCGCTGACTGCATTCGACGAGCAGGGCGTTCCGCTGCAGCAGGCGCACTACCTGAACGGCAAGCTGCATGGCGTGACGATGCTCTATCAGGAAGGCCGCGTCGCCGCGCGTCAGCACTATGTGCACGGCGTGCTGCACGGCGAGAGCGTCTCGTATGCGCCGTCGGGGCTCGTCACGTCGCGGCTGATTTACCAGGCGGGCAAACTCGATCGCGAGGCGGTGTTCATGAGCGACGGCGTCGTCGTGCGGCGCGTGAACTACCGCCACGGATTGCTCGAAGGCGAAACGCGCGACTACTCGCGCGAAGGCGCGCTGGTTCAGTCGTCGCCTTATCGGGCGGATCTGCTGCACGGCACCGTGCGCCGCTTCGCTCCCGATGGCAGCGTGGTCGAAGAGCGTGTCTACCAGCAAGGCAAGCCGCAAGGCGAATGGCGCAAGGTCGACGCGGGCCAGGCGCCCGGCGCTTCGACCGCCGCGCCGCGGCTCGTCAGGCATTTCGAAAAATGGGTGAGGGGCTAGACGTGGGCATCCAGGTAACGGCGGGAACCACGCTCCAATGCAGCTTCGGCGCCGCGCCCGGCACGCTCGGCGTGCTGCCGGCAAACCGGGTGTTGTCCGGCGCGCCGGCGGCCACCATCATGGACCATCTGCCGATGGTCAACGTGATGCCCTTCGGCATGTGTAATTGCCCGGCCAATCCGATGGTCGCCGCCGCGACCGCCGCGGCGCTCGGCGCGCTCACGCCCATGCCGTGCGTGCCGGTCACCGCCGCGCCGTGGGTGCCGGGTTCGCCGACCGTGCTGATCGGCGGACTGCCCGCGCTGCAGAACTCGTCGAAGCTGATGTGCTCCTGGGGCGGCGTGATCCAGATCGTCGCGCCCGCGCAGTTCACCACTATGGTTCCTTGAGGATAGAGGCCAATGCAGCAATACGTTTTTTCCATGACTTCGCGGATGATGACCATCGCCGCGGCCTGTGCGCTGTTGCTCTGCGTGCTGCTGTTTGTGCTGGGCATCGAGATCGGCGCGCGCTTCAGCGCCGACGCGCCGCGCGACGCGTCCACGGCACCGGCGGCTCGCGCCACGGTCGCCACCGGCAGCGTGGCGCCGCAACCGGCTTTGCCGGGCGCCAGCGACCTCGCTCCGGTTCCCGCTTCTTCGACTCTTTAAGACTGGTACTTGTCATGTCGTTTCCGCTCCTTATCCTCGCCCGGTACCTCGACCGCCAATCCTTCGCGGCCTGCCTCACGCGCGGCGTGCAGCGCCGGGTGGCGCTGCTGCTCATCGCGATCGCCGCGGTGACCACGCTCGCCGTGCTGAGCTCGCCGCCGGCCGGCGCCGCCGGCACTCCGCCGGCGCCCGCCGCGGCCGTGTCTGTGTCTGCGGCACCCGGCGCCGCTGTTCCAGCCGCGCTGCCGACCACTTCTACGGGCCTCGTGCAGATGCCGGACGGCCGGCTGCTGGCGCCGGAGTTCGCCCGCATCGTCGGACGGGGCGAGCTGGTGGTCGCGGTGCTCGGCGTCGATCAGCCGCCGTTCTTCGAAGAACACGACGGCAAGCTGACCGGTCTCGACATCACGCTCGCCACCGACATCGCCAAAAAACTCGGCGTGAAGGTGCGTTTCAATCGCGACGCCAAGACTTTTGACGATGTTGTGAGCCTGCTCGCTAAAGGTAAGGCGGATATTGCCGTCAGTAAGCTATCGCGGACGCTGTCGCGCGCGCAAGTGATCAGTTTCAGCGCGCCGTATCTGAGCCTGAAACGCTCGCTGCTGCTCAATCGGGTGAAGTTCGCGCAACTGGCGCATGGCCGGCCGGTGCCGGAAGTGATCCGCGCGTACGACGGCTCGATCGGTGTGGTCGCGAATTCGTCGTACGCCGGTTATGTCACCAACAACTTTCCGAAGGCGCAAGTGCGTAGTTATCCGACCTGGGACGCGGTGTTGAGCGCGCTGAACGCCGGCGAAGTGACGGCGGCTTTCCGCGACGAGTTCGAGGTCAAGCGCGTGCTCAAGATCGACCCGACCGCGTCGCTGCGGCTGCGTGTGGTTACGCTGCAGGATCTGGAGGACACGCTCGCCATCGGTGTAAACGTGTCCGAGCCGACGCTGCTCGCGTTCGTCAACCAGTTTCTGGCAGAGCGCAATACGAAGTTCGATGTCGGCACGGTTCTTCAGGCCACCGATCACTGATACGCATCACGCAAGAGAGCACACCATGAATTCCAGCAGGATCTACGCATTCGTACTCAACCCGTGGGTGGTGATCGGCAGCCTCGCGATCGGCGGCGCGCTCGGCCTGCTCATGCCGGTCGAGGCGCAGAAGCTCGGCTTCATCGGCGATATCTACGTCGATCTGCTGAAGATGACGACCTTGCCGTTCATGATTTCGGCGGTGATCTTCAGCTTGCAGCGCCTGTTTCGCGACGGCGGCACCTCGCGCCTGCTGGTGCGCGTCATTACCGTGTTCATCTGCACCTCGGCGACCGTGGCGGTGGTCGGCGCGATCGTGCTGCTGACGCTGCATCCCGGCGCGAACCTGTCGAGCGCGACCATGCGCACGTTCGGCCTGATGGTGGGCAGCGACGCGACCTCCAGCGACACCGTGATGAACCTGTACGGCGCCGACGTCCCGCAACCGTCGCTCAGTTTCTCCGACGTGCTGACGAGCCTCGTGCCGACCAACATCTTCGCGGCGCTCGCCAACGGCGATGCGCTGAAGGCGCTGGTGTTCGCGCTGCTGTTCGGCCTCGCGGTCGGCCGCGTACCCGAGCGCATTTCGGCGGGCCTGAGCCAGTCGCTGGAAACGATCTATCACGCCTGCCAACGGCTGATGCACTGGCTCAGCTATCCGCTGCCGCTGATCCTGATCTGCATGAGCGCCGCGCAGCTCGGCAAATCGGGCGTGGGGCCGCTGCATGCCATGCTGCAGTTCGTGATCGCTTTCTTCGTCGTATCGGTGCTGTTGCTGATGCTCGCGGCCGCGATCATCTGGAAGCGTTCGAGCCATAGCCTCGCGAGAACGCTGGACGCGCTGCGCGCGCCGTTCGCGCTGGCGCTCGCCACCCGCAATAGCGCGGCCTGCATGCCGAGCATGATCGAAAGCCTCGTCGACAAGCTGGGTTTCGCGCGTTCACGCGTCGAGCTGCTGGTGCCGCTCACCATTTCGCTGCTGCGCGTCGGACCGATGGTCTATTACGTGTGCGCGACGCTGTTCATCGCGCAACTGTACGGGCGGCCGCTAGGCGTCGTCGAAGTGGCGACCGTGCTGCTCGCTTCGGTGCTGGCCGGTTTTGCGTCGGCGGGGATGACGGGGCTCGTCACCGTATCGCTGGTAGGCATGACGTGCGCGTATCTGCGCCTGCCGTTCGAAGCCGCGTTCATCCTGTTCCTCGCGGTCGATCCGTTGTGCGACATGCTGCGTACGCTGATTCTCGTGATCGGCAACGCGGCCGCGGTCACGCTGATCTGCCCGCGTCCGCTGAAAATCTAGGAGCCTCGATGGCACTCATCGGAATCCTCGGCGGCATGGGGCCGCTCGCGACGGTCGACTTCATGGCCAAGGTCGTGCAGCTCACCGACGCCTCCTGCGACCAGCAGCATCTGCCGATGCTGGTCGCCAATCTGCCGCACATCCCGGACCGCTCGCGGGCCATTCTCGGTGACGGCGAGGATTGTCGCGGCGCTCTGCTGGAAGGCATCGATCTGCTGAACCGCAACGGCGTCGGGCTGATCGCGATTCCGTGCAATTCGGCGCATCACTGGTATGCGCAGATCGCGGCGCGCAGTGCCGCGCCGGTGCTGCATATCGCCGAGGCTTGCGTGGCCGCGGTGCCCGCTTCGGCGCGGCGGGTGGCCGTGCTCGGCACCGGCGGTACGCTGAAGTCGGGCTTCTATCAGGCCGCGCTGGGCGCGCGCGACATCGAGCCGCTGGTGCCCGGCGCGGACCTGCAGCAAAGCATCGCGGCGTGTATCCGCGAGGTGAAGGCCGGCGCGCTCGAACAGGCGGCCGGCCACCTGTCGGCGGTGCTCGACACGCTGGCCGCGCAGGATGTGCGCGCGGCGGTCATGGCCTGCACCGAGATCCCCGTGGCGGCGCGGCATCTGTCGAATCCGCCGCTGACGTTGATCGACAGTTCACTCGAACTGGCACGCGCCACCGTCACGTTCGCGGTCGCGCGCGGCTGGAACAGGCCGCAATGAAGACTTTGCAGACGCTCTCGCAGAGCACGCTCGGCTTGCTGCTGTGCGTGGCCGTGGGCGGCTTGTGCGGCGTGTTCGCCGCGCCGGCCGGCGCATTCGCGTATTTCATCGGGCAACTGTATCTGTCGGTCGTCAACATGGCGGCCGTGCCGCTGCTGGTGGTGGCGACGTTTTTCGGCTTGCGCCAGGTGCTGGCGTTGCCGCGCCCGGCCGTGCGCGTCGGCACGATTCTCGGTCTGGCGGTCATGCTGGTGGTGCTGTGCGCGATCGGCGGAACGCTGACCGGCGTGCTGATGATGCCGGGGCAACATCTCTCCGATGCAGCGCACGCGCAGCTTGGCGGGCTCGTCCTCAAAAGCGCGAGCGATGCGGAAGAAGTGCGCATCACACTGTTCGATCACGGCGCACACGCGGCGTCGAGCGTCAGCGCTTACGGGGTGCAGGATCTGTTTCCGGATAACTTCTACCGGGTGCTCGCGGAAGGGCGCTCGCTCGGCATTCTGACCGGCACGCTGCTGTTTGGCATGGCATTCGCCACGCTCTCGCGCGAGCGAACGAACATGCTGAACAGCGTGTTCGAAGGGATCTATCGCTCATTGGAGATCGTGATTGCGCGCGCCAACCTGCTGATTCCGGTGCTCGCTTTCGGCATGGCCGCGCATCTGACATCGCATACCGAACGCGCGACGCTCAGCGCGATGGGCGGCTTTCTGCTGTGCTTCCTGCTGGCCACCGTGCTGTTCGGCGGAATCGCTTTGGCGATGATCGCGGCGCGCAGCAGCCAGCCCTTCGGTCGCGTGCTCGCGGGTCTGAAGGCGCCGCTGCTGGTCGGCCTGACCTCGGGCAGCGCGACCGCACCGATCCCGCACACCATCGAGGCGATGAGCACGGTGCTCGGATTCAGCCGCGGTGTGGTCGAACTGGTGGTGCCGTTCGGCTCGGTGTTCCTGCGCGCCGGCTCGGCGCTGTACTTCGCGCTGGCGACGGTGTTCGTCGCGAACCTCTACGAGCGTCCGCTCGGCGCCGGCGAGATCGCCATGATCGGCGCCGCCGCGGCGGTGGCCGCCTTCGCCTCGGCCGGGCAGAGCGGGTTGGCGACCGCCGGCTACACCGGCATCGTGCTGTCCTTGCTGCATCTGCCGGTGGAAGCGGCCGGCGTGCTGTTCGTCACCATCGATCTGATCTGCGAAGGGCCGCGCAACGTGCTGAGCCTGCTGTCGGTGTGCGCGGTGATCGCGCTCGTGTCGGCGGGCTTGCCGTCGGAGCGCACACACATGGCCGAAGCGCGCGGCGACGCCGAACTCGGCGAGGTGTTGCGCTTCGCGTTCACGCGCGCGCAGCTCGTGCTGGCCGCCGGCTGCATGGTCGTGGCGGCATCGCTGATCGTCCTGATGGGCATTGGAGTTGGAGCGAGATGAGGAACTGCCTGATTAGCGAACGTACTAGCGAACCTGCGCGCCACCTGTCGCGCCGCGCAACTCGCCTGCTGATGGCGCTGGGCTGCGCCTGCGTTCTCGCGAGCTGCGGCATGCTGGGCATGAGCGGCGAGAAAGCCTCCTGGTCGCAGGTCACGCTAGCGGCCAGCGACGACGTCAACAACAACAGCCCCGTCGCCGTCGATGTCGTGCTGGTCAGCGACGACGCGATGCTCGCGCGGCTCGCAGAGCTGCCCGCGTCGAAATGGTTCGCGGGACGCGGCGACCTGCTCAGCACGTTCCCGAAGAGCCTGCGCTACCGCAGCTGGGAGCTGGTGCCGGGCCAGCGGCTCGACGTAACGGACGATGCGTTCGCGGGCCCGCGCGTGGTCGCGGCCTTTGTGTTTGCCAATTACCCGGACCCGGGCGCGCATCGCGTCCGGATTCAGAAGTTCAGCGGGCGCCTGGTCGTGCAGCTGGACAGCAATAATTTTTCCGTCGCGGATACGAAATGACAGCGTGTGCAGGTGTTTTGAAGCATTCCCCGGCCAGTCGGACGGCCGCATGCCGCGCGAAGGAAGCCGGCGTGAGAAGGAGCAATCATGTCTAGACTGGCTAATCTGGCTAATCTGGCTAATGCGGTGACCGACCGCATCGAGTGGTTCGAGGGCATGCTGCTGTCGCCGCAGCATTTTCAGTTGAGCGCCGCGCGGGTCGATTCGCTCGTCGCCTGGCAGACGCTCGCCGCCGCGCCGTTCAGTTGGGGCGTGCGGCATCTGGTGTTCGACAACGGCCTGTTGCCGACCGGACTCGTGCGGATTCTCGCGCTCGACGCGATCATGCCCGACGGCACGGCGGTTTCGTATGCGGCCGAGTCGAGCCAGCACGGCCGGCTCGAACTGTCGCTGGAGCCGTTCGCCGAGCAGTTGGCGAAAGGTCCGCTGGACTTCTATCTGGTGCTGCCGGTCGCCGCCGCGATGCGCCGCGACGCGCAGGTGAAGCGCTTCCGTTCGACCGCGGGTGTGCCGGTGGAAGACGAGGTGTCCGACGCACCGCCCGCCGACATTCCGCGCCTCGTACCGAATCTCGCGCTGACGGCCGGCGAACTGCCTTCGGGAATGCACGTGCATCTCAGGCTCGGCTCGGTATATCGCGACAATGAAGTGGTGCGGCTCGGCGACACCTTGCCGCCGCTGCTCGAAATTGCCCGCGATAACCCGCTGTGGACCGCGGTCGCTTCCTTGCTCGGACAGTTGCGCGGCAAGGCGGCTTTCGTCGCGCGGCAGACGGCCAATCCGTCGTCGAAAGTGGACGACCGGCTGACGCAGCTCGAATTGAAGGATCGCCTGCGCAGTCTGCTCACGGCGCTGCCGCATGCCGAAGCGGTGCTGCGCACGCCGCATCTGCATCCGCTCGCGTTGTTCTGGTCGCTGGCGTCGTTAAGCGGCGCACTCGCGACGCTCAAGCCCGGCGGCCTGCCGCCCGTGCCGCCGGATTACGAGCATGCCGATCCGCTGGCGGTGTTCACGCCGTTGCTGCGTTCGCTGCGCGACTCGGTGTCGGAAGTCAGCGAGGACTACCGCGAGCACAAGTTCGACTTCCGTCACGGCGCTTTCGAAATCGCCTTGCAGCAGGACTGGGTCGGCGAGCGTCTTGTCGTCGGTCTGCGCGGCCAGTCCGAACGCGACCTGCTTTCGTGGATGGACGGCGCGGTGATCGGCTCGCAGTCCGTGTATGCGTCGCTGCGGGCGCGCCGTGTGCTCGGCGCGACGCGGCGCGGTGTCGATTACGCGGAAGACCTCGGGATTCGCTCCGGCTCCGGCTATTTGCTGTTCGAGATCGACGCGGAACCGGCGCTCGTGCATGCCAGCGAACCGCTGGTGATCGGTAATCCGAACGAAGGCGCGAGCGCGCAGCGGCCACAGGAAATGCTGCTGTTCGTGAAGGGCTGACGCCTGCACGCGATGAGACAGTGAAGATGAATGCAACGATGAAGGTACGCTGAGCATGGCACGCAATCGACCGCTTGAACCCGAAGAAGACGATCTCGTCACCGAACAGTTCCGGGTCTTTCTCGACGAGCTCGTCAAGGCGCAGGCGCGCTTTTCCGAAGTGCCGGGCACGGATCCGGATGTCGCCGCGCAAGGCTTGAGCCGTCATCTTCTGAATCTGCTCGAAGTGCAGACGCTGCAATCGCGGCGCGACAGCTCGCGCTTCGAGATGGAAAACGTCGCCGATGCGCGTTATCTGAAAGCCGTGCTCGCCGACGAAATCCTGCTCAATACGCCGTGGACTGGCCGCGAACGCTGGACCGCGTATCTGCTCGAATCCACGCTGTTTCGCACCAATGTCGCGGGCGATCTGGTGTTTCGCCGCATCGAGCAATTGCTGTCGGATCGCGAACCTTCGCGCCGCCACGTCGCGCGGCTTTACCTGTTTGCGTTGGCGATGGGTTTTCAGGGCCGCTTTCGCGATGCCGATGCGGCCGCACGGCTGCGCGGCTATCGCGAGGAACTGTATGAGTTCGTCTATCAGCGCCGCGCGGATCTCGGCGGCCGCGACCGCGTGCTGGCCGAGCCGGCCTACGCGAACACGCTATCGCACGTCGCGCCGCGCAAGCTGCCGACCGTCAGCCGCTGGACAGTCATTTTCCTGTTGGCATTGGTGTCGTTGCTGGCCATTTCCGAAGTGCTGTGGCTCTGGCAATCATGGCCGGTGCGTCAGGCCTTGTATGCCGATCCGGTGACGGGAGTGCAGCCGTGAATTCACGCCAGCCGATCAAAGTTGCGGCGCCGTGCCGCGCGCGTTGCAGGGGAGCGCGAGCATGCTGACCAGCAATCTGTTTCTGTTGTCCATCGCGGTGCTCACGCTGGTGGTGTGCGTCGTGCTCGGGGCCGTGCTGTACTTCGCGTTGCATGGCGCGAACAGCAAGCCGGCGCCGGATCGCAAGATCGTGCGCCTGCGCTCGGATTCGCTGCGCAGCGCGTTTCGCCAGGCGGTCGAACTGATCGAAGGGAATATCGCGTCGCGCGCCGAGCGCTACAACATTCCCTGGATCATGATCCTCAATGAGGGCGACGATCCCCGCCCGCTGCCGATCGCGCAATCCGGCGTGGCGAGCGTGTTGAGCGCCGAATCGGCGAGCCCGGCGGCCACGCAGGGCATCTCGTGGCATTTCTTCGATCGCGGCATCGTGGTCGATATCAAGGCGGCCTATCTGGGTTCGCCCGACGACGACGGCGACGAGAAGCCGTGGGACGAGTTTCTCGGCCTGTGCCGCAACTACCGGCAGCAGCGGCCGTTCGACTCGGTCGTCATCACCGTGCCGGCCGCGACACTGCTTGCCGACGACACCGATGCACAACTCGAACTGGTGCGTCATGCGAAGCTCGCGCATCGGCGGCTGTGGCTCGCGCAGAATCGTTTCGCGATGCGTTTCGCGGTATACGTCGTGGTCACAGGCTGCGAATCGCTGACCGGCTTCGCGCCGTTCGCCCGCGCGCTGCCGGAAACGCTGCGCGCGAGCATGCTCGGCTGGTCGTCGCCGTATGACCTCTCCACCACGTATTCGTCGGACTGGGTCGACACGGCGATGCACAGCATCATGCGCTCGGTCTCGGATGCGAGCGCCGAGCTGTTCGCGCTCGACGCCGGGCAAATGGACGCACGCGAGTTCCTGCTCCTGCCCTCACGCATCGAGGCGATGAGCGCGCAATTGCAGCGCTATGTCGATGAACTGCTGCGCGCGAGCGCGTACCACGAGCCGTTTTTCTTCCGCGGCATTTACCTGACGGGCGACAGCAGCGAGTTCGCCCAATGGAGCATGGCGCAAGGAGACGAAACGGCGCCGAGGCGCGATGCGCTCCCATCGCCCGCATTCGATGAAGCGGCGGCGGGCGGCGTGATGGCTTACGAAGCGGGCGGCGCGTTGCAAGAGGTCCGCGAGGATTCTGCGGCGGGCCGCCGTGAACCGGGTGGCCCAATCAACGAGTTGATGCTACAGCCCGCGTTCCTGCGCGACCTGTTCGAGAAGAAGATCTTCCTCGAATACGGCCTGACGCGTCCCTCGCGCTCGCAGTATCTCGCGCGTCCGGTGCTGAACCGCGCGTTGCGTTGGGGCGGCATTGCGCTGCTGGGAACCTGGGGCGTCGGACTCGCCGTCGCGACGTTTCAGCTGAGCCATCGCAATGGCGAACTGGTCGCCGCGCTGGGTTCTCTGCAGCGCGACGCGCACGAGCGCGCCGCGGCCGCGCAGCAGGCCCAGGACTTGCCGGCGGACTGGTATCGGCGCAAGGCGCTAGCGTTGATCGCACTGAACCAGAATCTGAAAACCGACAGCACTTGGGCGGTTTTCATGCCGGGTTCGTGGAGTCTGGTCGACGATCTGAACACACGCGTGAAGGAGCGCTTCGAGCGGGAATTCGGCGAAATCGCGGTGACGGCGCTGGAGCGCGAGATGTACTCGCGCGTGAGCCAGTTGACCGGCGAGAGCCGCGACCCGAGCACCGGCCAGTTGATCATCGGCGACGACTGTGCGGCGCCGGCAGCCGCGCGCAGCGACGTGCACGGCGCCCCGAGCCTCGCTGTCGACGACTTGCCGCAAATGCGCGCGCTCCAGCAGTACGTCGGCTCGGCCGATCAACTCGACGCCGCCTTGCAGGCGTTGCAACGTCTGCAAACACCGTCCGCGGACAATGCCGAAGCATTGCGGCTGGTGGTGCGTTACGCACTCGGCGCCGAATTGCAGGGCAGCGTGGCCGGCACCTTGCCTTACTTCTATCGCGACCCGGCCCGGCGCGGCGCCGATCCGACCAACGCCGCCGGCGGCATCAATCTGCCGGTCATCCAGCAGGCGCTGCGCTGCTCCTTCGACAAGGGCGCGCAACAGGTGGATAGCGGGCTCTTCACCGACAACGCGTTACTGGCTGCCGAGCGTTCGATCACCGAGCATCTGAACAGCCTGTCCGTCGGAACCACGGGCGCGGCGGATTTCACGCAACTGACCAGCAACTATCGCGCGGTCGTCGCCGGGATCGACACGCAGCGCGATCTGCTCGCGTCGGGCAAGGGCAACTGGTTGCGCCAGCCGCAGTTCTCGCCGGGCCCGGTCTATGAACGCACGTTGGCGCATGCCGCGCAGAATCGCCTGATCGGACCCGAGCTCGCGGCGCGTGTGCGTGAGCGCGACGACACGGCGTTCCGTGCGTTCCGCAGTGAATTCGCGGTACGTTTCGACGGCTCCGACGGCGGCCTCGTCTGGCTCGACAAGGACGGGCGCTACGCGGTCTCGGCGACGCGTCTTGCGCTGCGCGACGGTCTGTCGAATCTGCTCGCGCAGCCGTTCATGACGGCGCCGCGTGACCGTGCGTTCCCTGAACTCACCGATGGTTCGACGATCGCGTGGGACCGCGCGCAACTCGACCAGGCGCTGACGCTCGGCGACGTGCGCAAGCGCTTCCTGACCGATGGTCTCGCATCGATGCCGCCGGCCATCTTGCCTTCTGTCGAACAGGCGCTCGACGTGCAGTTCGCGCAGTTGATACTCGATCAGACCGCGGCCGCCGCGACCACCAAACCGGCGCAAGGCGACATGGACAGCGCCGCGTTCGATGCGTCGCGCGCGCGCCTCGTCAGGATCGAGGCGCTGCTGACGGAGATGAACGCCACGGCGCAGGTCGAGGATCTGGACAACCTCATGTCGCGCGATGCGATGGCGCATTTGAAAGTCGTGGACGATACGCTGACGCAGTCCGAGTTGTATGCGACCCGCCAAAGCGTCGCGTATGACGGTCCGCGCAGCGGGCGCTCGCCGGTGCTCACCGCATTCGGCGCCGCCGATGCCGGCGCGCTCGCGGTGTATCTCGACCAGCAATCGAGCCGTGCGCTGACGCTCGGCAAGCAGGCGTCCGTCTATCTGGCGGCGCTCGATACGACCGATGCTGCCTCTCCGCTCGCGCAGCGCTGGCAGTCCATCGTGCGCGATCTCGAGCGCTACCGGTTGAAAAATCCGAACAGCAGCTTGCTGCGGCTGGAGCAGTTCGTCGCGACCGCCGCGGGCGATTCCGGCACGGGCGGCTGCATGTCGAAGTTTGCGGGCCGGCCTGCCGCGAACGGCGCCGACGACTACTTCGCGGCGCTGCATGAGCGTCTTTACGACCGCCTGCTGTCGCGTTGCAGCCAGAGCTTCGTGTACGAGTTGCGCGAGCAGTGGGACAGTTTCGCGACGGTCTTCAACCAGAGCGTAGCGGGGCGGCCACCCTTCAACGGGGCGAGCTTGATGCGCGTGGCCAACCGGGGCGACGTCAGTTCGGCGGATTTCGGCGAAGTCGGTCAGATGCTGCGGCGGTACGCGGGCGTGTCGGATACGTTCCGCGCCGCGCGCTCGGGCGGCGGCGTGCAGACCTCGTTGACGAACGCCTCGGTGCGTCAGTTCATCGACAACTTCGATCAGGTCAGAACGCTGCTCGCGCCGCTCTATCCGGCCGACGACGGTGCGCCGACCGGCTACGACGTCAATGTCGAATTCCGCGCCAATCGCGGCGCTGAAGTGGCGGCGAATCAGGTGATCGACTGGACCTTGTCGATCGGCTCGCAAAGCGTGTCCTTGCATGACGCGCCGCATGCGCTTCATTGGGATTACGGCACGCCGGTGTCGCTGGTGCTGCGCTTCGCCAAAGACTCGCCGCTCACGGCCGTCAGCGACCCGCAGCAGCGCGCGCTCTCCACCGACGGACGCACGCTCACCTGGCAATTCGCCGACCCGTGGGCGCTGCTGTCGTTCATCGCGCGGCAGCGCGTGCCGGATGCGAGCCTGCGAGGCGACAGCGCGGCGCAGTTGCTCGGCTTCGAGTTTCCGCTGGGCACGGCGAGTCCGGCCGACCTCGTGCTGCTGCCGAAGCAGGCGCGCGGCAGCGTGTTCCTGCGCCTCACGCTGACGCCCGCTGGCAAGAAAACGCCCTTGCCGTGGCCCGCCAACTTCCCGGCGCGCGCGCCGGACTGGACCGCGTTATGAACCTGGTTGATGCAACCGATTTTGCCCCGGCGTTCGACGTCGATTTCGAAGCGCTGATCGCGCCGGTCACGGGCGGCGACGATGATGGCGGCGGCGTTTCGCTGCGTTACGACGCGCTCTATCAGCAGATTCGCGACGCCCGCCATCACGACGACGCGACTCTGCCGATGGGCGAATGGGAGCGCCCGCTGATCAAGGCCGACTGGAAAGCGGTCGCGGCAATGTGCAGTGGCGCGCTCGGCAGCTGCAGCAAGGATTTTCAGCTTGCCGCATGGCTTTGCGAAGCGTGGACGCATCTGCACCGGATCGAAGGATTCGTGGCCGGGACGCATCTGCTTGCCGCGCTGGTCGAACGCTACTGGGATCAGGCGTGGCCGCGCATCGAAGACGGCGACGCGGACGCGCGCATCGCGTCGTTTGTCTGGATGAACGACACGTTTTCCTTGCTGCTGTCGCTGCACGTGCCGTTGATGGCGATCGAAGGGCGTGAGCCGTCCACGGTCAATCTCGACGACTGGCAGCGGGTCGTGCAACTCGCCGAAGACGAAGCGGGCCCTGGCGCTTTGACGCGCGAACTGCTCGCGCAGCATCTGGCCAAAGGGAGCAACCTCGCGAACCTCATGTCGCTGTATCGGCAGATCGGCGGTGCGCTCGACGCATGGCGCTCGCTCGCCGCGCTGATAGACGAACGCTTGCAGGACGACGGCCCGAATCTGTCGCGTGTGAGCGACGTGCTCGCGCGTCTCGCGCGCGCGGCGGCCAGTCTGCTCGGCGACCACGCGTTGCCGCCCACGCAGGCTGGCAACGGGCAGGACGCGTTCGGCTATGTGCAGGCAGGAGCGCAGACGAACTCAGGCGCGTTTGCCTCGGCGGCGCAATACCAGGAGGGTGCAATGGAACTCGAGGCGCTCGCTGCCGACTCGCAGCGCACGACGGCGGTGGGACTCGCGGCATTGCCGGAACATATCGAAAGCCGCGCGCACGCGTACCGGCTGATCGAAATCGTCGCGCGCTACCTCGAAGAAAACGAGCCGCACAGTCCCACGCCGTATCTGCTCAAGCGAGCCGTGACGTGGGGGCAAATGCCGCTGGCCGATCTGATGCGCGAAATCGTCCGCACTGAAGGCGACATGACGCGCTATCTCGCGCTGCTGGGACTCGATTAAAGCCTCCCCGATGCCGGACGGTCGGCGCGAGGCCGGCGCACCGGTTTGAGTCCGCGCTCACATCGCATCTAATGCGGCATGCTGGCATTCGCCCGGCATGCCGCTACGCCACCGTCGCGTGGCGATCCCCCTCCGCCTTACGTGAAAACACGAATCCGTCTGGTCGGACATTTTGTGGTTTTCCCTTATTCAAAGAATCCGTTACCCGCTTCCCGAGGCGCTTTGCAAGTCGTTTATAGCGAATAAAGTCCGGGATTTTTTGTGTGCACTACCGCGCATACTTGATTCGGCCTTATGCGTACTGTTGCGTCAGGGAAAGGACCAATACCGTTAATCGCACATTTCCCTCGTTCGAATCCGCTTGCCTGAGCGGTCAAATAAAACCACGTGACGAGACGTGCCCATGAAACTCAAATATCAAGCGTCAGAGGGATTATCCGAACGTAACGACGAATTCGATCCCGGATCGATCATCGATACGTTGATTAATCACCGAAAAATGATCGCCGCTATAACAATGGCATTCATTCTGGTGGGCGCGCTGTACGCGTTTTGTGCGACGCCTATCTATCGGGCCAGTATTTCGATCAGGGTCGAGGACAATTCGCCGACCGCGCTGCCGGATTCGAAGGATCTGGTGCGCAACGCGTCGTCGTTGTTCCAGGAGAAGTCTTCGGCCGAAAGCGAAATGCAGATCCTGAGGTCGAAAGCCATCGCCATGCAGACGGTGGATTACCTCAAGCTCTACATCGAAGCCGAGCCGAAGCGCCTGCCGGTGCTCGGCGGCCTGATCGCGCGCCACACCGACACCCGCATGACGCCCGGCATCTTCGGCTGGGGCGGCTTCGTCTGGGGTGACGAATCGATCAGCGTGTCGACCTTCGAAGTGCCGAGGAAGCAGGAAGGCAACGCGTACACCGTCACCGCATTGACCGGCGGCCAGTACCAGTTGCGCGGGCCGGGACTGGAGCAGCCGGTCACGGGACGCGTCGGCGTCGACGAGCAATTCGAAACCAGCCACGGGCCGGTCAATCTGCTCGTGAGCAAGCTCGACGGCGAGAGCGGGGCGGAGTTCAAGCTCACGCGCCACTCGCGTCAGCAGGCTCTCGAACAGCTGCAAAAGGGCCTTCAGGTCGACGAGCAAGGCAACAAGTCGAATGTGCTGGGCGTCATGCTGGAAGGCCGTGACCCGGTTCTCGTGACCAACATCCTCAACGATATCGGCGCAGTGTATGTGCGCCAGAACGTGAACGAGAAGGGCGCCAACGCCGAGAAGTCGCTGAACTATCTCGAGCAGCAGCTGCCGGGCGCGAAGCGCCAGATGGAGCAGGCGGAAGAAGCCTACAACACCTATCGCAACAGTCACGGCCTGCTGGATGCGGACGAGGAAAGCCGGCTCATCCTGCGCCAGGCTACGGAAGCGGACTCGCGTCTTTATGACCTCAAGCGTCAGCGCCAGGACCTCATGGCTCACCTGACCGCCGAGCACCCGAGCGTGGTGGCGATCGATCAACAGATCGCCAGCACCAACAAGTACGTCGAGAGTCTCGCGGCACGCGTCAAGTCCATGCCGACGGCGGAGCAAGGTGCGATACGTCTGATGCGCGACATGCGCATGAGCTCCGACATGTACTCGGCGCTGCGCAGCAATATCGACACCCTGCGGCTGGTCAAGGCCGGTCAGTCCGCTTCGGTGCAGTTGCTGGATACCGCAGACGTCCCCGAGCGGCCGGTCAAGCCGGCAAAAACGCTCGTGCTGCTGATTTCGGCGGTGTTGGGGCTGTTCGTCGCTATCGGGCTGGCCTTCCTGCGCGACTATCTGTTCAAGGGCGAGGCCGATCCGGAAGAGCTGGAATCGCGCACCGGCCTGACCGTGTACGCGACGATCCCGGTCAGCGATCAGCAGGAGCAACTGACGCAGAAAATGGCGATTCGCGGTCCGGAAAAACTGGCTCTGGCTTTCCGCTATCCGATGGACCCGGCTGTCGAAGCGCTGCGCACGATGCGGGCCGCACTGCAATTCGCGCTGAACGGCGAGCGCAACAACGTGGTGATGCTCGCGGGACCGCTGCCGGGCATCGGCAAGTCGTTCCTGTCGGCCAATCTCGGCACCTTGCTCGCCTCGGGCGGCAAGCGTGTGCTGCTGGTGGACGGCGACTTGCGCCGCGGTCATCTGAACCAGTACTTCGGCTTGCAACGCGGCGCGGGGCTGGCCGATCTGATTACGGGTGAACGTTCGCTCGAAGATACGGTGCACAAGGAAGTTCTGCCGAATCTCGACGTCCTGCAGTGCGGCGAGTATCCGCACGACCCGGCCGAATTGCTGTTGAGCGCCAATTTCAGAGCAACCATTCGCGCCGCTTCGGAGCAGTACGACATTGTGCTGCTCGACGCGCCCGCCATTCTTGCCGTATCGGACACGGTGACCATGGCGCCGGTCGCCGATTCGATCTTCATGGTCGCGCGTTTCGCCGATACGCGTGCCGGCGAGATCTCGGAATCGGTCAAGCGTCTGGCGCAAACGGGTTCGAAAGTCGAAGGCATTCTGCTGAACGGATTCAAGGTGAGCCGCGGCAATTACGCTCAGTCGCGCCGGTACGGCGGCTACGCATACGACGCTTACTACTCCGATTCGGTCACGAAATGACGCGCGTGGCCCCGGGCCAGGATTCAGCGCTGCTGAATCGCGCCCGGGGTTTGAACGAAGACGCGAATCCATAATAAAGGGGAGCAACAATCATGCATTCGTTAAACGAGCTGAAACTCGCGGTGATCGGTCTCGGCTATGTTGGATTGCCGCTTGCGGTGGAGTTCAGCAAGCATCGGCCGGTGGTGGGTTTCGACATCAACGGTGCCCGCATCTCGGCGTTGCGTGAAGGACGGGACGTCACGCTCGAAGTCTGCAATGAAGAGCTGGCCGCGGCCACGGGTATGACGTTCACGTCGGACGCGCAAGAACTGAACGCCTGCAACGTGTACATCGCAACCGTTCCCACGCCGATCGACGACTACAAGCGTCCCGATCTCGGACCCTTGATCGGCGCCAGCGCGACCATCGGCAGCGTGCTGAAAAAGAACGACGTGGTGATCTATGAATCGACCGTCTATCCGGGGGCGACGGAAGAGGAGTGCGTGCCGGTTCTCGAGCGCGTTTCCGGTTTGAAATTCAACGTGGATTTCTTTGTCGGCTACAGTCCGGAGCGGATCAATCCCGGCGACAAGGCGCACCGCGTGACGGATATCAAAAAGGTCACCTCGGGATCGACACCGGAAACCGCCGAACTCGTCGATCAGCTGTACCGCGAGATCATCGTCGCGGGCACGCACAAGGCCAGCAGCATTCGCGTGGCGGAGGCGGCCAAGGTCATCGAGAACACGCAGCGCGACGTCAACATCGCGCTGATCAACGAACTGTCGATCATCTTCAACAAGATGGGAATCGACACGGAGTCGGTCCTGCAGGCAGCCGGAACCAAATGGAACTTCCTGCCGTTCAGACCGGGTCTGGTGGGCGGGCATTGCATCGGCGTCGATCCGTACTATCTGACGCACAAGGCGCAGGCGATCGGCTATCACCCGGAGATCATCCTCGCCGGGCGGCGCCTGAACGACAGCATGGGCGGGTATGTCGCCTCGCAGCTCGTGAAGGCGTTGACCAAGCGGCAGATCGGCGTTGCCGGCGCCCGCGTGCTGATCATGGGGCTGACCTTCAAGGAAAACTGTCCCGACCTGCGCAACACCAAGGTCGTCGACATCGTGGCCGAGTTGCGGGAGTACGGTGTTCAAGTCGATGTCTACGATCCATGGGTCTCGAAAGAAGACGCCCGGCGCGAACACAACCTGGACCCGATCGAGCATCCCGCCAAAGGTGTTTACGACGCGACAATCGTGGCCGTCGCGCACCGCCGGTTCCTGGAATTGGGCGCGGAAGCCATTCGCGTTTTCGGCAAGCCCGAGCATGTGCTGTACGACCTGAAATACCTGCTGCCTCCCGAGGCCAGCGATCTGCGTCTCTGACCCAAGCTGGATGCCACGCACATCGCACGCAACGCCATCACGACGTGATGGCTTCCTCATCTGATCCGGAGGCAAGGATGCCCGATCGTTACGACACAATACGGCAACAACTCGCCGGGCGCCCGCAGCAGTGGCTGATTACCGGCGTGGCCGGTTTCATCGGCTCGAATCTGCTGGAGGCGCTGCTCAAGCTCGATCAGACCGTGGTCGGGCTCGACAACTTTTCCACTGGCTATCAACGCAATCTCGACGAAGTACGCTCTGTTGTTTCGCCGGAGCAATGGAAGCGCTTCAGATTCATCGAAGGCGATATCCGCCGTCTGGAAGATTGCGTGAGCGCCGTTCATGGCGTCGATCACGTGCTGCATGAGGCGGCGCTAGGTTCGGTTCCGCGTTCGGTGGTCGATCCGATCGCGACCCACGAAGTGAACATCAGCGGCTTCCTCAATATGCTGGTGGCCGCGCGCGATGCGCGAGTGTCGAGCTTCACGTATGCCGCGTCGAGTTCGACATACGGCGACCATCCGGGCTTGCCGAAAGTCGAGGACCAGATCGGCCAGCCGCTTTCGCCGTACGCCGTCACCAAGTACGCCAATGAACTGTACGCGTCGGTGTTTGCCCGTGCGTACGGTTTCAAGACGATCGGCCTGCGTTACTTCAATGCCTTCGGAAAGCGCCAGGATCCGGACGGCGCGTATGCCGCGGTCATTCCCAAATGGACGGCGGCGCTGATTGCCGGCGACGACGTGCTGATCAATGGCGACGGCGAGACCAGCCGTGACTTCTGCTTCGTCGACAACGTAGTGCAGGCGAACATCCTCGCGGCCATGTCGGACGAGGCGGCGAGGAACGAGGTTTACAACGTCGCCGTCGGCGATCGCACAACCTTGATTCAGCTCTACGACGGCTTGCGGGCCGTGCTCACCGACAACGGCGTGCACTGCGACAAACGTCCGGTGTTCGGCCCGTTTCGCGCTGGCGATGTCAGGCATTCACAGGCCAATGTCGACAAGGCGGAGCGGCTTTTGGGCTATGAAAACAGGATCCCCTTCGTCGAAGGCTTGTCCAGAGCGATGCCCTGGTACATCGAATTCGTATCGAAACGGTAATGCCTTCAGTCGCCCAAGCTCACCGGCGCATTCGGCATAACAGGTTCATGCACAACGCGTCGCTTCTTTTAAGGCGGTAACGTCAATGTCTCAGATCGCAGGTTGGCGAAACCGTCTTGCGCAGATTCATCCTGACCATAGCCGGATCGCACGCAGTGCGGTCTGGGTTTCCATGTTCGCGCTGATCGGCAAGTCGGCGGGCGCGCTCAAGGAAATGTCGATCGCGTATCGCTACGGCATCAGCAACGTCGTCGATGCCTATCAGCTCACGCTCACGCTGATCACCTGGTTGCCGGCTACGTTTGTCGCCGTGCTGAGTGTCGTGCTGGTGCCGGCGCTGGTCGAACTGCGCTCGCGGCCCAAACAGGAGCAAGCGAAGTTTCTCGGCGAACTCGACGTGATGGCGATCGTGGTCGGCGTGGCGTTCACGGTCCTTCTCTATTTCTCCTGGCCGTATGCGCTCGACCTGATGGCGCGCAATCTCTCGGACGAGACCCGCGTCATGTCGCGCCGGATGATGCTCGGCATGGCGCCGGTCGGCATCGTCATGCTGACGATCTGCGTCTATGCCGCGCGCCTCCAGGCACGCGAAAAGCATGTCAACACGCTGCTGGAGTGCGTGCCGGCGCTCGTGTTGCTGTGTTTCGTGCTGGCCTGGCACGATGCAGGCTCGCCGGCGCCGTTGATCTGGGGCAGCACGCTCGGTTTCATCCTCCAGGCGGTGCTGTTGGGCGTGCTCGCCGGGCGTGCCGACCAGATCCGCCCGCGGCTCAGCGTCTCTCTCAGTTCGCCGCAATGGCCGCACATGTACCGTGCGGTCGGCGTGTTCATGATCGGCCAGCTCGTCATGAGTCTGGCCACGCCGCTGGATCAGTATTTCGTGGCCGGTCTCGGCGACGGCAACATCGCGACACTCGGTTATGCAAGCCGCGTGCTCGGCCTGCTCGTCAGCATGGGTGCGGTGGCGATCAGCCGCGCGACCTTGCCGGTTTTATCGGAGCTGTTGAGTGCAGGAGATAACGTTCGGGCCCGAAGCATCGCGCTAAAGTGGTCGCTGTTCATGCTGGCGATGAGCGGCGTAGTGGTGGTGGTGGCGTGGCTTCTCGCGCCGTTCGTCGTGAAGCTGCTGTTTCAGCGCGGCGCCTTTAGCGCGGCGGATACGGTAGCGGTGTCCAGCCTGTTTCGCTGGGGATTGATTCAGATTCCTTTCTATTTTTCGGTGCTGGTGCTGGTGCAGCTTTTCGCGAGCCAGGGCCGTTTTAAAACCATGGCCGGCATCGCGGTCGTGAACTTCGCTGTAAAGGCAGTTGCGAATTTTTTCCTGATTCGATGGTTCGGCATCACGGGGGTCGTTCTTGCAACCGGCGTCATGGGCGCCAGTTCGTTCGTGTGCTATCTGTCTCTCACGCTGTCACACGGATCATTAGAGAATAAAAAGGCAGGTCCGCTATGAAGATTCTGCTGTTCATCCATTCACTGCATTACGGCGGCGCGGAACGCGTGGCCATGAACCTGTCGAGCGAATGGGCGGCACAAGGTCAGGAAGTCTGTGTCGTGACGCTGACTTCCACCGCGAGCGACTTTTATTCGCTGCACGACTCGGTCAAGCGCAGGACACTCGATCTGGCGGGCGCCACTAACGGTCTGGCGGGCGCGGTCTTCGCGAATGCGAGCCGGATGCTGGCATTGCGGCGTGTGCTCAAACAGGAGCGCCCCGACGTGGTGCTCGGTATCGAGACGAGGCCCTCGATTCTGGCGATCCTGGCCGGCATCGGCTTGCCATGCAAGGTCATCGCGACCGAACACATCCATCCGCCGATGCTGTTCGAAGGCAGATTCTGGGAAAGCCTGCGCCGCTGGACTTACCCGTTCGCGGACAAGGTGGTCGCGTTGACGGAGAAGAGCAGGCTATGGCTGCAGGATCACTGCCATTGCAAAAGCGTCACCGTCATTCCGAATTCGATCTCACTGCCGATTCCTGTCGTGGAACCTCTCGTGTCGCCGCAGGCGGTGGTGGGCGCGCAGCGTCGCGTATTGCTCGCGGCGGGACGGATGGCCGAGCAGAAAGGCTTCGATATCCTGATCGATTCCTTTGGCCGGATCGCGAGCGATTTTCCCGCGTGGGACCTCGTCATTCTCGGCGACGGCGATGACCGGCGCGCACTCACTGCACAAGTAGCGGCGGCGGGACTGGGAAACCGCGTGCTGCTGCCGGGTCAGGTCGGCAATATGCCTGACTGGTACGAGCGAGCGGACCTTTACGTTCTGAGCTCGCGCTTCGAAGGCTTCTCGATGACGATCGTCGAGGCGATGGCGAGCGGCTGCGCGGTGGTGAGCTTCGACTGCGACGCGGGCCCTGGCGACATCATCACGCACGGCCACGACGGCTTGCTGGTTCGCGAGGTCGGCGACCCGCAGGCACTCGCCGAAGCCTTGTCGGCCTTGATGAAGGATGACGAGACCCGGGCGTTGATGGCATCGCGCGCACGTGCTGTCGTCGAGCGGTTCTCGGTGGCGCGAGTCTTCTCCCTGTGGCGCGACGTGTTCACGCAAACCGGCGCGCGACCTTCGGGGCTCGTCGATCGTCCTTCCGTGCGGGTGACGGAATGAGTCCTGGGCGCGCTGCATTCCATCAACGCTGTGCACCGAAGCCGGAACGTTCATGAATATCGTCCTGTTCATTAGCGCGATGCAGGATGGCGGTGCCGAGAGCGTCGCCGCAACGCTTGTCAATGCGTGGGTCGCGCGCGGCGACTCGGTCACGCTCGTCGCCACGTATTCCGGGCGCAGCGCCTGCAATTACCCCGTTTCACCCGGCGTGAAGTTCGTCTATCTGGCCGACCTGGTGACGCGCCGCGGCCGGGGACCGCTCGCCTACATCGAACGCATGAGGGCGTTGCGCGCGCTCATGCGCGAGAGCAAGGCGGATGTGATCGTGTCGTTTCTGACGAATGTGAATGTCACGACGATTCTCGCATCGCGAGGCCTCGGCATTCCCATCATCGTGAGCGAGCACACGAATCCGCTTGCCGATAACCGTTCGTTGCTATGGCGACTGCTGTGCCGGTTCGTCTATCCGAAGGCCGATCTGCTGACCTTGCTCACCGACGACGTGGTCGCGCCGTTCAGAAAAGTCGTGCCGGGCATGAAGGAGATCGCGGTGATGCCCAACCCTTTGCCGGATGGACTGTTCCTTCAGCAACGGCAACCGGCCACCGCGCGCAAGCGCGTCATTTCGCTGGGACGGCTGAACAGGACGAAGCAATTCGATTTGCTGATCCGCGCCTTTGCGTTGCTCGCGGACGAGTGGCCTGACTGGGACTTGTGGATCTGGGGCGAAGGACCGGAGCGCGCGGCGCTGGAGGCGCAGATCGCGCAACTGCGCATGGGCGAGCGGATCTTTCTGCCGGGACGAACGCTGACCCCGTGGAGCGAACTGGCCAAGGGCCAGGTCTTTGCGATGTCGTCGAGTCACGAAGGCTTGCCCATGGCGCTGATGGAAGGCATGGCGATCGGCCTGCCGGTTGTTTCGTTCGACTGTCCTAGCGGACCGCGGCAATTGACGCGCAACGGCGAGGACGGCCTTCTGATTCCGCCGGGCGACGCGAACTCCATGGCTGCCGCGCTGCGCCGGCTGATTTCGGACGACCCGCTGCGCGCCGAGTTGGGCAGGAAGGCCGCCATGTCGGTACGGGAGCGCTATTCGTTGAAGGCGGTATTGCATATCTGGGACCAGTTGTTCGAACGGGTTGGGGCACGTGCGAAGGCTGCCGAGTCGACGCACTGAATAAACCCGGCGGCATGGTTGCGGTCGTGACCTGCCGTATTTACATACAGCTCAGAGATTCAGGAGCGGGACATGAACGGACGTAAAGTAGTTCTCTTTGCCAATACCGACTGGTATCTCTACAATTTCCGCCTCTCGCTGGCGCAGAGACTGCGGCAAGACGGATATGACGTGGTCCTGCTGTCGCCGCCGGGAGAATTCGGACCGAAGCTGCAGGCACTCGGGTTCAGCTGGCACGCGGTGCCGATGAATCGCCGCAGCCTCAATCCGTTGCGCGAAGTGGGTGTGCTCGCATGGCTCGTCCGGTTTCTGCGCCGCGAAAAGCCCGACCTCGTCCACGGCTTCACGATCAAGAGCGCGGTGTATGGCTCGCTCGCGAGCAAGCTGGCCGGCGTGCCCGCGCGAATCAACGCTGTGGCGGGCATGGGCTACGTCTTCACGAGCCGGGATCTGAAAGCCCGCGTGCTGCGGCCCATTGTGCGCCAACTGATGCGCTCCGCTCTTAACGGCCGGCGCAATGCGCTGATTCTGCAAAATCCCGACGACGTCGCGATTTTCAAGCGCGCGAAAATTGTCGATGACCGGTCGATACAGCTCATCAAAGGGTCCGGCGTGAACTGTTCGCGGTTCTCGGCCCGGCCGCAGACCGATGAGGACGCCCAGGCTCCATTGCGGGTCGTACTGGCTGCTCGCCTGTTGTGGGACAAAGGCATTGCCGAGTACGTCGAGGCGGCCCGCGCACTGCGCGATGAAAACCGCACGGTGCGGTTTCTTCTTGCCGGCTCCCCCGACGATGGCAATCCCGCCTCCGTCCCCCGTGAGCTCGTCGAAGGTTGGACTAAGGACGGGCTTCTCACGTGGCTGGGACATGTCAGCGATATGCCGAAGCTGCTGTCAGAAGTGGACGTCGTGGTGCTGCCGAGTTATCGGGAAGGCTTGCCCAAGACGCTGATCGAGGCCGCGGCGTGTGCTTTGCCGCTGATCACCACCGACGTCCCCGGCTGCCGCGAAGTCGTCAGCGGCACGGGAGACGATGGCTTGCTGATTCCGGTGCGCGATGCCGCGGCACTGGCCAATGCGATTCGCCTGCTCGACGACGATCGCAAGCTTTGCCGGAAACTCGGCCTTGCGGCTCAGGCCAAGGCGCTGAGCGAATTCGACGAATCGATCGTGATCAGCAAGACGCTGCGGGTTTATAGCGAATTGCTGGACCCGGCGCCTCGCGAAGTCGTCGTGGCGGGTCAGCGCGAGCGGCAGATTTGACGGTGTCGGCAAAACATCCTGAAGGAGATTGAGTGGCCATGGTCGTTCCGAAATTCATACTGCGCTTCGATGACATCACGCCAGAAATGGCCTGGTCGCGCTTCGATCCGTTCGACGAGCTTTCCATGGATCAGGACCTGCCGTTGCTCGTCGGCGTCGTGCCGAACTGTCTCGATCAGACGCTGGTCGTCGAGCCGGCGAGAGACGCGTTCTGGGATACGGTGCGTGGTTGGGCCGATCGCGGCTGGAGCATCGCGCAGCACGGCTATACCCACCAGTACGTCACCGAGCATCCCGGGCTGTTGCGTCTGGGCAGCAAATCGGAGCTGGCCGGTCTCTCCTACGAGGAGCAGTTCGCCAAGCTGCAGGCGGGAAAGACGATTCTTCAGCAAGAAGGCGTTTGGCAACCGGTATTCATGGCGCCTTCCCACTCGTTCGACGAAGCGACGCTCCGCGCGCTGGCCGATCTCGACTTCAAATATCTGACGGACGGCAGCGGCGTCTATCCGTACAAATTCGGCGCTCTCACTGCGGTGCCGCAGTTGTTCGCAACGCCGCTGCATTTTGGTTTTGGCGTGTATTCCATCTGCCTGCATGTCAATACGCTCGGCGAGGCCGAGATCGACAGGATTATCGGCTTCGTGAAGAAGAACCGCTCGCGGTTCATCTCCTTTGAAGAAGCCGCGAGCGTCAGAACTCCTGTCCCGGGTGTCGCGATGGCGATGCGCTTTTTAACCTCTACCCCGTTGCGCGCCATGCGCCGCTTGAGGGGCTGAACTCTTTATGGGGTGCACGGTGCGCAACAGCCGGAGAGCGGTAAATGCTTTTCTCCTCAGCAGCCTGGTGGGTGCGATCACGCGACCTCTCTCTGCCGTGGCCGACGTCGTGACCAATAAGCATGCCGCGCCTGATGAGGTTATCGATCGATCGTTCGGCGTCATAGCGGACGGCAAGACGAATGACCGCGCCGCGCTTCAGAAGGCGGTCGACAATTCGATCGGCAAGACGCTGGTGATTACGGGCCCATGCCGGATCGACGCGGAAGGACTGCACATGCGCAACAACAGCCGCGTGCGCTTCGCTCCCGGCGCTTCGATCAAACTGCTTCCGCATGACACGCAAAACTACGAGGTCATCCGTGTCTGGGACGTGCGGCACGTGGTGCTGGAAAATCCTCGTCTCGACGGCAGTAAAGAGTTGAATACCGTGAAGGGCGGGGAGTGGGGCATGGGTATCTCCATTGCAGGAAGCACCGATGTAACGATACTGTCGCCCAGCACGATCAATTGCTGGGGGGACGGCATCTATATCGCCAACAGCTTCGGCAACGGTCTGCCGTATTCGAGCGACATCCGGGTCATGAATCACTATGCGTCCGGCTGTCGCCGGCAAGGTGTTTCGATTATCAGCGGCAAGAATATTCTGTTCGATAGTCCGGTGTGGGAAAACATAGCCGGCACGCTTCCTTCCGCCGGACTGGACATCGAGCCGAACGCGAACACGGACATCGTGGAAAACATCCGCATTGTGAATCCGATCACGCGGCATTGCCAGTTCGGCATTCTGGTCTATCTGGAAGCACTGCCGGGAAGCCGGGAAAAGAACGTCAGCGTCGTGATCAGCGGACACAAGGACGAAGACAGCAGGGAAGCGGCTTTCAGCGTATCCGGATTGAAGATGAAAGGCAGCGTGGTCACCGGTTCTATTACGAGCAATTCGCCGACATGGATTCGTCCGAGGCGAGATGCTTTTGTCAGTACCGACTATGACCGTGCGGGGCCCAAGATCGATATCACGAATCCCACCATCGTCCGGTAGCTGCTGCGAAAGGCGTGGCGCTCAACGCGTCACGCCTTTGGCGCGCAGCAATGTCGCGTACATGTCCCGATACTGTTGCCAGCACACCGTAATCGAAAAGGATTCGACGATCCGCTCGCGCGCCAGCCTTCCCAGTGTCTTGCGCTGCTCCAGACTCAACGTCGCCATCTGCTCGAGCGCGTCCGACAAACTGACGGGATCGCGCGGTGGAACAACCAGACCGGTGTCGCCGACCAGCTGGCCGGTATCGCCCACGTCGGTGACCACGCACGGAACGCTGCAAGCCATCGCTTCGCCCACCACCGTGGGCAAGCCCTCTGTTCGCGACGAGAGGCACAGCATGTCGAACGCCGGCATGATCCGATGCAGGTCATTGCGGGCGCCCAGCAAGTGGCAGACGCCGCTCAGGCCAAGCTCGTTGATCGTGCGTGCGAGCGCCTTGTTGTTGGCATCGACGTCTTTACCGACCATGACGAAATGACATTCCGGCACGCGCTGATGAAGCATCGCGGCCGCGCGCAAAAAGTTATCGTAGTCTTTAGCGGGATTGGAGCGCCCTACGATTCCGATCAGTATGGAACCTGCCGGCAGGCCGAGCTCATTCAGCAGTGCGGTCCTTGCGGTGGCGTCCGGCACGAACTTGCGAACATCGAAGCCGTTATGAATCACGCGCATTTTCGTGCGCTCGTAGCCGTACTCGACGTGAGTTCTAAACGACGCGTTGGCACAGCAAATGACCGAATCCGGCAACCGGTTGGAGGTCGCCGCGCCCATCCGTGCGAGCGTATTCAGAACGCGCCCGACTTTGGCCGTGGGCACTTCGGTTCGATGGATGCCCCAGACCAGCACGAAGCGGTGGCGCTGCCTGCTGAGCCGAAACATCAGACGCGCCAGCCACACCGCCACGCCGCCGAAAATATCCGCGTGATACATCCACGTCTGGACGACATCGGGGCGCGCTTCGACGATCCACCTGGCCAGTCGAATCAGGAGTAGCGGATTCGGAACACCGGATCGCATTCCCAGAAACCTGACTTCCGCACCGGCGGCGCGCAGACGGTCCGCCATCTTGTCGATGCCGGACAGGGAAATGACGACATGCGTACCGCCGGCGGTGCGGGACTCCGAAACCAGGTTCAGAAGCAAGGTTTCGGCGCCGCCTACCCCGAGTCCCGAAATAATATGGACAATTTTCATTTTGTTTGCACGGTACGGCATTCGGTGTCATAGAACCGCTGCTATTTCAATCAGGTCAGTCTGTGCCGCGTGTTTTTAACGGACTCGATATCCGCAATCACGAAAGGACAATGGAAGGCTAAGTGATCGAGCCGCTGCCATACCGTTCGGCATCGAACACAGGCCAGGACAATTGTCCCTGGTCATGCCCGGATGCGATTTATTGTTTATACGGGTCTACGGACCCGTGCTTCGGCATCGATGCGAATCTTATGTGCCGTTCCGCTCGTAAGGTCCAATCAAAAGCTGATAGCGTGCAGGGGCGTAAGGGAAAGTCAGTTTCAAGGCCGTTCAATCCGCAGATGGCAATACCGATCACCGGGCACGGTCCGCTGAACGGCGAGTGCCGAACGCAAGTCTGAGCGGCATAAAAATCAACGCACCTCCTCCGGTTTGCGCGGCACTGGCAAGCTGATGGGCAAGAGAGGGATGAAAGTGGCACAACAACTCAACTCGAAGTTCCAGATCCATCCAATCGGCTACCGGTGGCTGCGGCCTTCCATGCTTGGATTCCTGGCGTTGTCGGCGTTCATCCTCCTGAAGATCGCCCTTGGCGATCGGAGCATGCTGCTCGATCAGGACAATTACGTTGCGTATTTCAGGGACGCCGATCCGCTCTGGATCGTCCATCTCTGGTCCAGCAGCCAGTCGGTGGTGCTGTTCATCGTGAAAACCATCACGGACGAGCTCGGCTGGCGGCTCTGGGTGCTAGGCCTCGATTCACTGGGCCTCTCACCGGACACCGCGGTCCGCGTGACGGTTGTCGTGCTGAACGTGCTGATGGCACTTGCTCTTAGCCGCACGCGCCGGCCGCTTCTCGGCCTGCTGTTGTGGGCGCTGATTCCCACCGGCCTCGCGACGGTCGGGTTGTTCCAGATCCGCCAGGGATTCGCCCTTTCCATCGCCATGTACTTCGCGATGTGCCGGCAGCAACCCGTTCGAGGCGCGTTGCTCGCGAGTATCGTTCACACCACCTTTGCGTATCCGGCCTTGTTCCTGATTCTTGCGCACTTTCTCATGCGGCGAAGCAAGGCGCTGGCGATCGTGGGCGTGGTCGGCGCGGCGCTCGCGATGTCGCTGGCGTCGGCATGGCTGTTCGCCAGGTTCGGCGGCCGCCGGCTCGAGGAATACACGCAGCAGGAAGAATTCACAGTGAACTTCCTGATCTCACTTGCTCTCTATCTGATTGTACCGATGCTCGTGATCGTGCTGCGTCGAAAGCATATCGAACACGTCGCGCGCGAAATCGTAGTGCATGAGGTCGCGATCATGCATATCGGGCTGATCATGTTCCTGATCATCTCCTTCTTCGTCTATCCATTCGGGACTCAGCGCATTGTCTACTATGGACCGCTGCTGCTGGCCTTCATGCTGCCGGAGATCCGTATCAAGAATTCGCTGATTCTGTGGATCGTCGCTTTTATCCTGGCTATTTTGTCTTACGACATTCACAAGAATTATCTGCTCGATACTTATAAGTACTTTCTCTGAGCGGTTTTCCGCCAGGCGCCATGTAATGCTTGCCGGTGCGAAGCGCGCCTCCTGTCCGAAGCGTGCGCAAGAGCGGGTAATGGTCATTTCATAGACATATTCCGATGCGCCGGTAAGCGAACCGGCGTATGCCGTGGCACGTCGTATTAACGCTGATTTGTCGGCTCATAAAATGATCGTGTCCGGGTTGTGTTGGGAATGCCACAGAGGAAAGACTCAAAGTGAGAGACGGTGTGCATCACTAACCTTGTCCTAAACATGCATTAAAGCGACAAGAAAATAAAAATTCCTCCGTTTATGCTGGAGACCGAGATGTTAAATCTTGCGTTTGGCTTTGTTGTCTCATTCCTGGTTATATTTTTTATCGTGCGAAGTTCGGGGCTGCACGGGTCGCTGACGATGGACCACGACTTGCGCGGCATTCAGAAGAACCACGCCTATGCGGTGCCGAGAATTGGTGGAGTGGGCATTGCATGCGCCGCCACTGTCATTCCGCTCATCCAGCCGCTGTGGGCGACCGCCCCCGGCACAGGTCAACTGCTGCTCCTGTTGTGCGCCGTGCCGGTGTTCGCCGGCGGCGTGATCGAGGACATGACCAAGCGCGTGAGCCCGCGAGTGCGGCTGCTGTGCGCGCTTGCTTCCGCGCTCGCGGCCTGCCTGCTGATGCACGCGACCCTCACGCGGGTGGATTTGCCGCTCGTCGATCAGTGGCTGCGCATTGTGCCGATCGGGATCGGCTTCACGATGCTCGGCGTGGCCGGGCTGACGAACGCGGTCAATATTATCGATGGCTTCAACGGACTCGCCTCGGTGGTGACCATGCTGATCTTCGCCTCGATCGGCTACGTGGCCCACAGCGTCAACGACTGGCTCGTCATGAGCATGGCGCTGACCATGATCGGAGCGATCGGCGGCTTCGTGCTCTGGAACTTTCCGGTGCCTTCCGTCTTCCTTGGCGACGGCGGAGCTTATTTCGTCGGTTTCATCATGGCGGAGCTGCTGGTGCTGCTGATCGTGCGCAACCCGGGCGTGTCGGCGTGGTACGCAATGGCCGTCGCGATCTATCCGACCTTCGAGACGCTCTTTTCCATCTATCGCCGCAGGATCGTGCGCGGCAGGCCGGCGGGCGCTCCGGACGGGCTTCATCTGCATACGCTCGTGTATCGGCGTGTGGTGCGCAAGGGTATCGACGGCGGCAATCTGCGCCGGCGCGCGATGCGCAATTCCTGCACCTCGGTTTATCTGTGGGTGCTGAGCCTCGTGAGCATCGTGCCGGCCACGTTCTTCTGGGACACGCCTATCGCGCTCGCCGGAGCAGCCATCGCCTTTGTCACGATCTACGTTCACCTCTATGTGGCGATCGTGCGCCTGAGGACGCCGCGCTGGCTGGTGATCACGGGCCACGCGCCGGTCGTCGCGCCGCGAGGAGCCGAAGAGCCGCGCCACTGACGCGGCGCTGCAATTTCCCTTCAATTTACACAGGCAGTGTGTGAGGACGTACGTTGCGGGAACGAAACCCGATGCACCATATGAACCTACAAAGGCACGGGGACAAGCCTTGAAAGCCGCAGTGAGGATCCGGGAAAACACGGACCTTGCAGGTAACGCCTCATAGGACCACGAGAAAACAAAATGAACCACGGATACGAAACATCGCTAGTCAAGCGAGTGGTCAACCAGGTGGTGACCGGCATCATCAACGGGGATTTCGACGGCGACATGCTGCCTCCGCAGGTCATCCTCTCGAAGAAGCTCGGCGTGAGCCGCTCGATCATGCGCGAGGCGATCAGCATCCTGATTTCGCGCCGGATTCTCGATGTCAGGCCCAAGACGGGTACGCGCGTCAAGCCGGCCAAAGACTGGCTCATCATCGATCATGAGGTTGCCGAGTGGCGGCTTCGCGCCACGCCCGATCCGGAATATCTGCACGGGCTGATCGAGTTCCGCAAGCTCGTCGACCCTCGCGCGGCTGCGTTCGCGGCCACCCGGGCGAGCCGGCATCAACGCATTGCCATCGCCGCGATGTATCAGAATCTGCAGCAGGCGAGCGGGGATCCCGTCGCCCGCAAGGCCGCCGAGGACGCGTTGCAGGTGGCGATCATCGACGCAAGCGGCGACGCCTTGCTCAGCCAGATGGGCAGCATCGTCAGGATGGGGCTGACGGCCATGCAGCCGGTCTTCCGCATGCAGGCACTCGCATACGAGGCGCGGGTCGCCGACTACGGCAAGGTTGTGCGCGCGATCGAGGTCGGCGATGCGGACAGCGCGAAGGCCGCGATGATGCAACTCATCACCCATAGCGCGGACCAACTGCTTGCGGAAACAGTTTGAGTCGAGTGCCGGCCGCTGTAGTTGTCGGGAGGTGGCCGATTTAATTCGGATACCTATAAAGAAGAAGGATGTGCGAAGCAACGCACTGCTTTAGCGCAACAGAAGACGCTTTATGAAGTCCACGCGATATTCCAACACGGTTGAGTCGCGCAACGGACTAAACCATCGGAGGGGAATATGTGTGGAATCGTGGCTGGGATTGCGGAGCGCAACGTCGTTCCGGTATTGCTCGAAGGCTTGCGGCGGCTGGAATACCGCGGCTACGACTCCTGCGGCGTGGCCGTGCTGCGGGACGGCGCGCCGCACCGCGTGCGCAGTCTGACGCGCGTTCGCTCTCTGGATCGCGAGGTTCGCGAGATGGGCCTCGAAGGCTGGACAGGCATCGCGCACACGCGCTGGGCGACGCACGGCGCGCCGGCGACCCAGAACGCGCATCCCATCTTCTCGCAGAACGAGATCGCGATCGTTCACAACGGCATCATCGAAAACTTCGAGGCGCTGAAAATCACCCTGAGCGGCGCGGGCTATGAATTCGCGAGCCAGACCGACACCGAAGTGATCGCCCATCTGATTCACAGTTACTACCAGGGCGATCTGGCGGAAGCCGTGCGTCGCGCCGTGAGCGAGCTGCGTGGCGCCTATGCCATCGCGGTCTTCTGCAAATCCGAGCCGGAGCGAGTGGTGGGTGCGCGGTATGGCTCGCCGCTTGTGATCGGAATAAACGGCAAGGAATCGTTTCTTGCGTCGGACCCGCTTGCGCTTTCCGATGTCACCGACCGGTTCATCTTTCTGCAGGACGGCGACATTGCCGATCTGTCGCACAACGGCACGCGGGTCATGAACCGCGACGGCCAGCCGGTCGTGCGCGAGGCGCGCACTTTGGTGCATCCGCCCACCGAGGCGGCGCTCGGGCCGTACCGTCATTTCATGCAGAAGGAAATTTTCGAGCAGCCGCTGGCTGTGTCGAAAACGTTCCCTCGCAACAGCGCGTTCGACGCCACGCTCTTCGGCGCCACCGACCCGCAGGCGTTCGCGCAGATCGACCGCATCCTGCTGCTCGGCTGCGGCACGAGCCACTATTCCGCGTTGACCGCCAAGGCGTGGTTCGAGTCGATCGCGAAGATTCCGACGCAGGTCGAGATTTCCAGCGAATACCGCTACCGCGAAACGATCCCGGGCAAGAACACGCTCGTGGTGCCGATTTCGCAATCGGGCGAGACCGCCGACACGCTCGGCGCCCTGATGCATGCGCAATCGCTCGGGCAGGACCACACGCTGGCGATCTGCAACGTGGCGACGAGCGCGATCGTGCGGCAGTCGCGCTGGTCGTTCATCACGCAAGCCGGTCCCGAGATCGGTGTCGCGTCGACCAAGGCATTTACCACGCAACTCGTGGCGCTGTTCGTTCTCGCGGTGACGCTCGGCCGCGCACGCGGCTACGTGGATGCACAGCAGGAAGCGACCTACCGCTCGCAGCTATCGGGCCTCTCCACGGCGTTGCAGGGCGTGCTGGCGCGCGAGCCGCAGATCATCGCGTGGGCGCACGAGATCGCGCGCACGGACAGCGCGATTTTCCTCGGCCGCGGATCGCACTTCCCGATTGCGCTGGAAGGCGCGTTGAAGCTCAAGGAGATTTCGTACATTCACGCCGAAGGTTATCCCGCCGGCGAACTGAAGCACGGACCGCTTGCGCTCGTGACCGATGCGATGCCGGTCGTGGTGACCGCACCGAACGACGGCTTGCTGGAGAAGCTGAAGTCGAACATTCAGGAGGTTCGCGCCCGCAGGGGCCAAGTGTACGTCTTCGCCGACGCCGATGCGAATCTGTCGAACGAGGAAGGGCTGCGCGTCATTCAGATGCCCGAATACTACGGGCCGTTGTCGCCGATTCTGCACGTGCTGCCTTTGCAATTGCTTGCGTATCACACGGCGTGCACGCGCGGGACCGACGTCGACAAGCCGCGCAATCTCGCGAAATCGGTGACGGTGGAATGAAGCGCGGGGCAGGTTGCATATCGATCCATTAAGACAATCAGCGATGAACACGATAAAGGTTGGGGTTCTCGTCGACGACGTTGCGTTGCCGGCCTGGGTGAATCACATGCTCGGACTGATTGCCGCCGAGCAGGGGATGGAGATCGCCCTGGTCGTCAAATATGCGTACCAACGGCGGCCGGCGAGGAAAACCGCTTCGCCGGCCGGTCCGTGGCCCTTGTCGCTGTGGATGGCGCTCGACAAGCGGCTCGTCAAGGTTGGACACGACGCGTTCAGGACCGAGTCCCTGGCCTCGGCGCTGGCAGAAGTGCCGACCCTGAATGTCGAGGTGGAGAGCAAGGAATGCGGGGATCATTTCGATCCTCGCGACCTCGCGAAAATCGCCGCGCATGGCATCACCGTATTCCTGCGGCTAGGCCCGTTGCGGCCGTGCGGCGAGATCTTCGATACGGCTTCTTGCGGCATCTGGTCGTATCGGCATGGCGATGAAGTCGTCGAACGTGATGGACCCGTCGGCGTGTGGGACATTCTTCTGGACCGCACAACGACGGCGTCCGCCTTGCAGTTTCAGACCCGGGCAGGCGAACGCCCGCACACGCTGCAAAGATCATGGTCGATGACTTATCCGGTGTCGATTCACAGGAATCGCAGCCACTGCTACTGGAAGACGCTTTCGTTCGCGCCGCGAAAGTTGCGCGAATTGAGGGAGATCGGCGAAGACAAGTTCAGGCTGAAATACACGCAGGCTGATGCGCCGCCGGTGTTCTATTCCGGAGAGAAAGTCGCCGAGCCGACCAGCGGCGCGTACGGCAAATTCATTGGCCAGTTGATGGCGAGAACTGTCGCAAAGAAGGCAAGCGGGCTGCGCAAGTTCGAACAGTGGATGCTGCTGTATCACTTCGGCGAGAACGATCATCTCCCTGAGCGTCTTTTCGAATTCAAGCAACTGCTGCCGCCCAAGGACCGCTTCTGGGCAGACCCGTTCGTGGTCGAAAGAAATGGCGAGTATGCGGTCTTTATCGAAGAACTCGAATACTCGAAGAACAGGGGGCATCTCTCGGTTATCCGTTTCGATGCAAACGACCAGCCGATCCTGCCTCCCGTGAAAATTCTGGAGCGGCCTTATCACCTGTCTTATCCATTCATGCTGGAGGAGGACGGCGAACTGTATATGATTCCGGAGACCAACGAGAGCAAGGCCATCGAGCTTTATCGGTGCACGCGCTTCCCGGATCAGTGGGAACACGTCATGAACCTGATGGATGACGTGATGGCCGTGGACACGACGATCTGGCGTCACGACGGCAAGTATTGGCTGTTCGCCTGCATGCGGGAAAACGAGCACGCACCGCTGTCCGACGAGTTGTTTCTGTTCTGGTCGGATACGCTGTTGAGCAAGGACTGGCATCCGCATCCCTGCAACCCGATCGTGTCGGATATCAGAACTGCTCGACCCGCGGGGAGCATCTTCGAGCATCGTGGGCAGTGGTATCGGCCCGCGCAGGACTGCAGTGGTAAATACGGGCGCGCGTTGTCGTTTCAGCGTATCGACACTATCGACGAGACTGCCTATAAGGAAACGCCGGCGAGCCGGATCGAAGCAAACTGGGACGCGAGCATAGATCGCGTGCACACGTTCAATCGAGTGGGCCGATTGACCCTTATCGACGGGATGAAAAAGCGCGGTAAATAGCGAATCACTGCTGTATCCGGCGCAACGCGCTCGTAGCGGCGAGTCATCAAGCAAAGTCACAGACTTAACACAGCATATCCCGCATACGGAAACATTAAAGCGACAGCCCCGCATTACGCCGGGGCTGTTTTAATTCGCGTCCGTCTATCTCACGGTGTTCTCTTTCTTCCGGGCGGCCCGTGAATCTCGGGCTGGTCTGCGTGACCGTTATCGGCATTTCCATAACGCCGTTCGTTCGCGGCACGCCGCTTCTGCTTGCTGGCGAGCGGTTTTCCGTATTCCTCGCGCTCTCTTAGTGCACCGTTGCGAACCAGTAGCCAAAGCAGGACTACGACGGTGACCCATACGGAAACGATGACAACAATTGTGGTTGATGTGAACATGGCGAGCCTGCATATTGGAATTGATTTATAGGCGTGAACGGCGGTAAAGCGTTCGATCCAGGCGACTCAACCTGGTGCCTCAAATTTACTGATTACCACTTTGGTCCCCCCGTTTTGATGTATTTGGTGCCGATGTTGAGGCTAAAGGCGAGCCCTTTCTGCGGCAAGGCGCACACAGAAATCAAACTGCTCGGGAATGCACGGACAATAAACAACCCCGCGAATGGCGGTGCGCCGGGAGTGGCGAATGCCGCCGTGGGTATACTCGTAAGAATGCAATTCATGCTGCGGCTCGGCGAGTACCGGCATCCGATATATCCCGCAGGGACGCCAGGCCGGACGCGCATGGCTTGCTAACAACTTAATGGAGCGTTATAGGAGAGTGCAAGGTTTAGCCGGCTAACCGGGTGTGGCGGAGCATGCAGCCTTGCAAATCGCGGCCACGCCCGTGGGAATGATAAAGTGCGCATCGATCCCCGCTTCCCTTAACTCACGGAGGACATATGACACTTTTGAGCATCGTCGGGACGGTTGTTTTCGTCGCGATTGTCTTGCTCTCGCTGTTGGCGGTGATGGATGTCCTGCTATTCACGTCCGATAAAAAGAAAATGATGAAGTCCGGTGCCGGAGCGCGAAAACTGGGCGGACGTCGGAGATGCCTGCGTAAATGAGGCGCCTGCGTGAGCCCCTGCGTGAGCGCCTGCGCAGCCGTTCTCAGGGTGCCTGGACGGGCGGCCCGGCTGTGAGCGCGTCCAGATCCATCGCGTCGGCGATGGCTTGCAAGCCCGCCTCGTTCGGATGGAGGTCGTCGCCGCTGTTATAAGCCGGCAGCAACACAGCGGGATTGGCGGGGTCGCTGACGGCCTTCGCCTGGTCGAGTACCGCGTCGCAGCCGCTTGTCGTCGAACTCAGGATGAAGGCGTTAATGTCTTGCCGCGCTGCTTCGACGGGTCCCGTTGCCGCAAACGGCGTCAGCGTAGAGCAGATCACCTTGATGTTGGCACGATGCGCGCGCTCGATGAGCTGTCGCAATGCACCGATCAACCGGGCAGCCGTGGACGGTTTGTCGGTGTTCAGATCGTTGATTGCATCGTCCGAGATGACCACCCAATTCGCGCCCGATTGCTGAAGCGCGTCGCGACCAAAGCGTTTGAGACCGGCCTGTCCGGCGTTATTGGTAAAGAAGTCATTTCCGCTGATGCCCTGATTGAGCACGCCCACCGTCATGCCGGCCTGTTGCAGCCGTATTGCGAGGCGATTGGGCCAGCGACGGTTTCCATTCACAGTCGACTTGAGGCCGTCGGTTATCGAGGCGCCAAACGTGACCACCGCCCCGGTCGCGGCCGGGTTCATCACGTCGAGGTTCGTCAGGAAATAGTAGGACTGGCCGCCCGGGGAGAATGTGTTCCCGCCGGTGAAGGCCGGGTCGGCGGCAACGTCTCCAGCGGCGATATAGATGTCTTGCAGGCCGTCGACGTGGCCGGTCGAGCGCGGCGCCGTCCGCACGGGTAGATAGAGGCTGATGGCGACATCGGCGAGCGGCGGAACCTCGAATGCGACCGGGTCGCTCACGACCGAAGCGCCCACGGGGATCGTCACGTTCGGCTGTCCGCCGAAGGTGACAGCGCGGTCGCTGCCGGGCACCGTTTGCTGACCTTGCGCGCAGCGGGCGATTCGCGCTTCGCCGATTACGAGCGGCTCGGAGCCGAAAAGGTTCGAGAGACGGATTCGCGCCGATGTCCCGCCGATGCTGGTGCGCACTATCTGCCGCAACGTCTGGTTATTGAAGCCGTCATCGTCGGTGATGGAGGGCGAAGCCGACCACGTGCCTATCCAGGGCGCGGACGTCTCGGCGCCTTGCACGCGATTGCTGGCGGTGCCCGGCAGCACGATAGAGATGACGAGGGCCGCTTTGAGAAGCGCCGGAATCCATCGGTTCACGCCTTTTTCCTTGTGGAAGGCCGAGCTTCGGTGAGTGCGATGACAGTTGCAGACGCATCGCACAATGTTCTTCGTCTGTCGATTTAAACGGTCTTTGCCTATGCGTTCGGTACGGTAGATAACACTCTGGCGGACGGCGAGCGAATTCAGATTGCTCGCCCGCAACGAGCCTGTGGTCGAAAGTACATGCGCGGGACGCTGCACGTCGACGCATGTAATTTTGTGTGAGGTCGCACATAGCATCGTTGTCTCGCGCAGTAATCTGTTTGCGAGGGAAGAGTGCCCAAGGTCGGATAAGAGGCATTGTCGGAATGCGACTGTTCGCCGGCGCCCGCCGGCCGACAGGCAGATAACTACATATAACGCTTTATTCCACAACTGGTGGCGGGATGAATCACGAGAATTTCGTCGGGGCCAGCATGCGCATGTATGCGCGCGAACCCGTATTTCAGAATTTGCCGGAACACGTCGCCGGCTCACGCATGTCACGCTTTACCGCGGCGCTGGAAAACTTCACCGGTGAGCGTTTCGCGGATTATCCAGAACTTCATGCTTATTCGACGCGCGAATTTCGCCGGTTCTGGCAGTGCTTTCTGCAATGGACGGAGGGAATGGAATGGGGCGGCAAAGCCGAACCGGCCTGCGTCGGCGACGAATGCGAGACCGCTTCCTTCTTTCCGAACGTCGAGCTGAATTACGCCCAAAGCGTTCTTGGAACGAAGATCGCGCCGGACGAGTCGCCGGCACTCACCGCGCGTTATGCCGATGGCCGCCGCGAAACAATGACGCGCGGCGAACTGCGCGAGCGCGTCACGCGCCTTGCCCGTTCGCTCGACGAGCTCGGTCTGCGTCCGGGCGACCGCGTGGTCGCGATAATGCGCAACGACGCGCACGCAATCATCGCCGCGCTCGCGGTCACGGCGCTGGGCGCGACGCTCTCCACCGCGGCGCCCGAAACCGGCGTGCAGGCGATCCTCGACCGCTTCGAGCCGCTCGAGCCGCGCATGCTGTTCGCGCACACGACGCAGCGCTCATTCGATACGGCCGGCTCGATCGCTTCGCACGTCGCCGCCGTGGCCGCCGCTTTGCCGACGCTCACGCATGTCGTCTGCCTGGATGAAACGCCGCTGCCGAGCACGGTGAGCCAGCCTCAGCATTCGCTGCGCGATCTCGTCGTTCAGGGTGACGCCGCGCGCTTCGAATGGCGGCGCTTTCCGTTCAATCATCCGCTTTTCATCATGTTCTCGTCGGGCACGACGGGAAAACCCAAGTGCATCGTGCACGGTGCCGGCGGCACCTTGCTCGAACATCTGAAAGAGCATCAGTTGCACAGTGACCTGGGTCCTGGCGACAAGCTGTACTTTCACACGAGCTGCTCGTGGATGATGTGGAACTGGCAGTTGTCGGCGTTGGCTTCGGGCGTCGAGATCGTCACCTACGACGGACCGGTTTCGGAAGTCGACACGCTTTGGCGGCTGGTCGCCGATGAGCGCGTGACCGTGTTCGGCACGAGTCCCGCCTATCTGAAGATGTGCGAGGACGCGGGCCTGAAACCCGGCGAACAGTTCGGGCTGCAGGCGCTGCGCGCGATGATGTCGACGGGTGCCGTGCTGTACGACTCGCAGTTCGAATGGGTACGCGCCTACGTCAAGCCGCTGCAGCTTCAGTCGATTTCCGGCGGCACCGATATCATCGGCTGCTTCGTGCTGGGCAATCCAAATCTGCCGGTCTATGCGGGCGAAGCACAGTGCAGGAGTCTGGGCCTCGACGTTCAGGCGTGGAACGAGGGCGCGCCCACCTCCACGACCGGCGAGCTGGTTTGCGTCAATCCGTTTCCGTCGCGCCCGCTCGGCTTCTTCGGCGACGCGGACGGCTCGCGCTTTCACGCCGCTTATTTCAAGGCGAATCCAGGCGTGTGGACGCACGGCGACATCATTGAGTTTTCGGCGCAGGGGTCGGCGCGTCTGCACGGACGCAGCGATGGCGTGCTGAATGTGCGCGGCATCAACGTGAGCCCCGGCGAGATCTACCGCATTGTCAGCACGATTAGCGAGATCAATCAGTCGATGGTCGTCGCGCAGACCACCCATGACGCGAGCGGATCGGGCCAGCGCGTCGTGCTGCTGCTCGTGTTGCGACGGGGCGCGAAGATGAGCGCCGCGCTCGCTTCGCGCGTACGGCGTGAACTGATGCTGCAGGGTTCGGCGGCGCTCGTGCCGGACGTGATCGCCGAAGTCGAAGCGCTGCCCGTCACGCACAACGGCAAGGCTTCGGAGGCGGCCGCGCGCGATGCCGTGAACGGCTTGCCGGTGCGCAACCTGTCGTCGCTGGCGAACCCCGGATGCGTCGAGAAGATCAGCGCGCATCCCGCGCTCGCCCGCACGCGTCGCGAGTTGCCGGAACCCGGTGAATCGGCCGAGCAGGTCGAAGTCTATCTATGCGCGCTCTGGGAGCAGCTTTTCAGCTTCTCGCCGGTCAGTCGCGACGACAACTTCTTCGAACTCGGCGGCCATTCGCTGCTCGCCGCGCAGATGCTCGCCGAAATACGGCTGGCAACAGGCCGAACGCTGCCGCTTGCCACGCTCATCATCGCGCCGACCATTGCGCGGCTCGCGACCGTCATCACGGGCGAGCGCACCCAGGACGCGCATCCGAACGTCGTGCCGATGCGCGCGGGGCGCGGAAGGCCTGTGTTCATGCTTCATAGCATCACGGGTTCGGTGATGGAGTGCCTGACGCTGGCCGGCGCGCTAGCGAGCGAGCGGCCTGTGTACGGCCTGCAGGCGCGCGGGCTCGACGGCGACGAGGAGCCGCAGCGCTGCGTCGAGGAAATGGCGAAAGTCTATGTCCGGCAGATGCGCGCGGTGCAGCCGCGCGGTCCATATGCGCTGGTGGGCTATTCGTTTGGCGGCCTGGTCGCGTTCGAAATGGCGCAGCAACTTGTCGCGGCGGGCGAAAAGATCGAGTTGTTGTGTCTGCTCGATACTTACGTGGACGAACGCTATTTGCCGCTGCATGAGTGGCTGTCCTTCCAGTACGAAGTCATGGCGGAGCGCGTGCGTGCATTCCGCGCACTGTCCGCGCGCGGTCGCATGGCCTACATGAAGGACAGAGTGTTCGGCGCCGCTGACCGGATTCGCATGCGGCTCGGCAGAATGGCGGCCAGGCCGGCAGCCGATACGCAGGGGCTGCCGCCGGTACTGCGGCAGGTGCGCGAGTCGATGCGCGTCGCGATGGCGACGTATCGCCCGCGCCGCTATCTTGGCAGTCCGATCGTCTATGTGCGCGCGTCCGGCAGGGAGGGCGGGCAAGGCGATCCACTGCCGGCATGGCAGCGCGTCGCAAGCAGCGGGCTGCTGGTGAAGACCATCGACGGCGCCCATACGGATCTCGTCGTGGAGCCGAACCTGGCAATGGTGGCCGATACGCTCGCGCGCAGGCTGGCCGGTGCATAGCGAGCCGAAGGGCAGCCGGCGGTGGGCCTCAATCCGGCGGTAATAGCCGTAATTTCAGGCGAAAAGGACCATCGGCGCCCTCGGCCATCGTGTCGGCGGACAGCGCCAGCACATATCGCCCGGAACCCGGCAGCGCGACGACGGGTGGCAGGAAGGGGCCATCCGAGTCGCCATCCGGATGGGTCAACACCATATGCGCGGGCGGCCCGGAGAACGACCATTCCAGACGCATGCCTGAGCGAGCGGAGAAGGCAAAGCCGACGCTATCCGCGTTGTGACGAAGCTGGCCACTGACCACGATAGCGTCGGCGCTTGCGCCGACCGGCACGATGATCTCGATCGGCACGGACCGAACTGCTGGTCCGCAAGTCGACGGACAACCGGTGCCGGCCGGCGTGTGGTCCGCGCAGGCACCAGTCGCGCAAGTCAGCAGTGTCCACAGCACCACGCGAACAATCGGCATTTGAGCGTACCCGTGCATAGGCGCGCTCATGTGCCCCAGAAGGAGCGCAGTTCGTCCTCGTCGCCGTTGAAGATGTCGCGGTCGAACCGGCCAACGCCAGGTATTTCCGTAGGCGGCGGCCCGAGTGCGCCGTCGGTGTATTGCCACAGCGTCCAGCGGGTCCAGTTCGGCGGCACCACGGCTGTGGGTCCGTACTGCGCGAGCCAGAACCAGCAGTTGGATAGCACCGTGTCGGTGCCTGTGCCGAGTAGCTGCTTGATATCGTGTCCCGAATAGAATCCCGGATAGCGGCCGGTGGCTGACGCGACATGCGTGACGAACGCGCGCGCTTCCTCGAGGCTCATGCTGGGTCCCGTCGGATTCGATTCGAAATCGAGCGCGATCAGTGTGTTGGATACGTCGCCGACAGCGTCGAGGAAACTGACGGCCTGCTGCACTCCATCGCTGTCCGTGCCGAAATGATAGGCGCCCCAGAGCAAGCCTTGCTGCTGTGCGCTTGCGCGATGACTGGCATACGTCGGATCCACACCTGTTACGCCCTGTGTTGCTTTGTGAATGACGCCGACTATGCCTGCCGCCTTCAGCGCGGAGAAGTCGACGTTGGCGTTGTGGTGGGATATATCGACGACAACGTTCGAACCGGTTGGCATAAGTGTCCTCGCTCGATTGACTGGTTTCGAAATGCGACGCGCGTCGATAGACCTGACATCGATCAGCAACGATATCGAGGCCCGGTTCGGGAGCGCTCACAGCTATCGCGGCTCGAAAGACGAGCCGCTTGCTGCAAGCGATTGGGTGTCTCGCGCATCACGTCAATGCGCCGATCACACGCGGAGTGTTGATTTCAACGTTGCGGTCGAAGGAGGGGTGCTCGAGTTTCAGGAAGCGCCCGGTTTGCCGCACGTTGCGTTGAGTCTGGAACCTGCAAGAAAACAATAAGCGCTGCGTAAAGGTCCGAAACATGAATCTTCAACGCTGTGTGTGTTAGCTCACATTCTTTCTCCGCCACCTCAAGTTGGACTGGAACATTTTCTATTCCTATTGAAATGCCCGATACATCGTTCGTCCAATGAATGCGCTCGAGCTGCTCGCGGTGAGAACGGCTTCGCCATGCTTGCGTGTCCAATCTTCTCCAGTACTATCCCGCCACGGATTCGCCTTCAGAAGACCAAAACATCGATCTGCGGAGCGCAGGGACCGCATAACCTCGGGGCACAGCCGGCCTGCTGGCCGTGGTGGAGGACATGATGAACGACGATCAGGAGAGCGGACAGGCGACCAGTGATACCACGCGTCAGTGCTGGCTATTACGGCGCGCGCTTAAAGCGAAGATTGTCGAGGCGGAGCGGTTGATCTCGCAGGCGTTCGAAGGCGGTATCGAGATCGACCCCGCGGATATAGCCGTCGTCAGACGCGCGCGTCACGCCATCTGGCATTTCACCGGCTCCGAAGCACTTGAAGTCGCGCTCGACCGAACGCTGATGCGGCTCGTGAAGCAGGTACGATATCCCAATGCGCAAGTGGCTGAAGACCTGCGTCGCGCTGACGAACTCGCGTCATACGCCGCCTTTTCCGGGCATAACCTTACGCCCGGCGATATCGCTGTTTTCTCGCGAGCCAGAGCCGCGCAGAAACAGGGGACGTGGGACGCGGATGTCGAGTCGGCCTTTTACCCGGCCGTCGACCGCCTGGCGAGCAGCACATTACCCGTGGTCGCGGAAACGGCCGGCGGCGAAGCAAGACGCGGCGCGCGTCGGGCGATCCGGATCTACACGTGGTCCGCCGTCGTCCTGACTGTCGCCGTCGTGTCGCTTTCCTGCCTGCTTTTCACGGTCAATCAGGTTTCCGACGACGTGTTGCATACCGTTCAGCTCAACGACGCCGGCTCGATGGCGCTGCATAATCAACTGGTGAGTTACGGCGAAAACATCGTGGTGTCGAAGCAGAAGACCGACCGTGAACTACGCGCGCTGCTGGGGTCTGCCTACCAGGAAACGTTCGAATCGGGAAACAATACACCCGAAGTCATCGAGGCAACAGAGAAGGCGAACAACGAACTCTATGCGCTGAGCAATTCGCAGCCTGCCTTGCAGATCAAAGAGAACCTGCAACAGTTCGCGACCAACAACAGGCAGCTATTCAACGACGTGCATCGCATCCGGTTGATCGGAAAGCTGCTGAATCTGTCCGTGACTAACCGGTACACGGATCGTGATCCTGACTGTCCCGAAACCGCGCCGAAAGCGGTGCTGCTTCCTGTCAATGCGGCCTCGTCTCCGGCAGGGTTGGATTGGATCTGCGACCAGAAGCGGATTCGCGACAGTCTGGAAATCAAGGTGCCGATGCTGCAGCCGGTCATCAACCAAGGGCAAGACAAAGGCAAGGAGAACGACTTCTCGGTCCATCCGGAGGGCGTCATCATGGATGGCTTCGTCAAGATCGCGGCCTATCAGGACATCCGGGCAATGGCGCTGTATGGGCGCGAGATCATCCTTTCTTTTGTCGGCGCGCTGACCGGTTTTGTTCTTCCCGTGGTTTATGCATGGCTGGGCGCGTGCGCGGCGATCCTGCGGAAGATCAAGATCGATTGTGAAACGAGCCGCTTTCATCCCGAGTACTCGAAGGTGGCGAATCGTTCGCATGTCACGTGCGCCATCATTGTCGGGATAGCGATCGGCTTGTTCAGCGATCTCGTTCAGGGCGGCAAGAACATTTCTCCTTTAGGGGTCGCTTTCGTGGCCGGATATGCATCGGATAAGTTTTTCTATTTCGTGGACCGGTTGGTCGATGTGATCTTTCCTTCTCGACAACCGGGCAGCGCGCCGGTTGCTAACGATGAACGCAGTACCGCAGCGAGCGTGACTCATTCGGGGTTGCCGGTGGGCGGCGGTGTGTTCGCGGAGCAGGTTGACAAGCCGAAGTTCACCTAGTCGCGCAGCCATTGCGTCGCAATTGCGAGCCGCCGGATATACCATTGCAGCATCAACGTTAAACCAAGGTGCTGATAATGAATGGAAGCGTGTTGATTTCCGGTGCCGGCGTCACCGGTCTCGCATTGGCATACTGGCTGGATCGCGCGGGTTTTACCACCACCCTGATCGAACAGGCCCCGGCATTTCGCCGGGGCGGTCAAGCCGTCGACATTCGCGGCGTCGCGCTCGACGTCGTCGAGAAGATGGGATTGCTCGACAGTGCGCGTGCGTTGCGAACCCGCCTGAAGGGCATGTCGATGCTCGATGCCGCCGGCAACGAAACAGAGCGCACCGAAGAGCGCACCTTCAGCGCTGGAAGGCTCGACAGCGACGACATCGAAATTTTCCGCGATGACCTGTGCGAGCTTCTCATGGGCGCGATGAGCCAACGCGTCGAGTTCGTCTACAACGACAGCATCCGTGCGATCGACAATCAAAGCGACGGCGTGATGGCGACGTTCGCGAGCGGCGTGGAGCGGAAATTCGATCTGCTGATCGGCACCGACGGCGTCTACTCGAACGTCCGCAAACAGTGTTTCAACGACGAGCCCACATTCGTTCATCCATTGGGCGTAGTCCTCGCCCTTTTTTCAACGCCGAACCTGATCAATCTGATCGATTGGCAACTTGGTCACCGGGAGGAGGGCGTCGGCTACGTGATCTATCCGAGCCGTGACCAGAGCGAACTCCGGATTGGCGTGGGCTTCGCGGCCCCGGAAACCGCCGTGTCCCGAAGCGACACGGAAGCGCAAAAGCAGCTTGTGGCTGGCCAGTGCGCTCACCTGAAGGGCGAATTCCCCCTCTTCATCGACGCAATGAAGACGACCGATCAGTTCTACTACAACGAGCTCGCGCAGATCCGTATGCCGTCCTGGTCCAAGGGCCGCGTCGTGCTTGCCGGTGATGCAGCACATTGCGCGTCGCCTTTCTCGGGGCAAGGCACGAGCCTTGGACTCGTCGGTGCTTTCGTGCTGGCTTGCGAACTGGTTCGGCACGGGGATGATCGGCGGCAGGCGTTTGCCGCATACGAACATCGTATGCGGCCTTATGTGGATATAAATCAGGCTCTCGTCGATCTCACTCGCGAGGGCCCGATGCCGGATCACTTATTGACGGAAGCCAAGAACGGTATCGACCTCAGCGACTTGTTGAGAGAGGCGGTATAGCGTTCGGGGCGCGGCTGTGCCGCGATCTGGACCGGTCTGCCGGAACAGCGCGCGACTTCCGCTGCCACGTCTTCATTCAACCAGTTCCACCAGGACGAATTCCGTTCGCCGAGAAGAATCAGGTCGGCCCCTGTCTCGTCGGCAACGGAAGCGATCGCGCGCCCAATCGTCATTCCGGATATCGGCAACGTCACCATGCGGACTTCGGCTGAACGCGCTTGCTCGTCCAGCACGTCCATGATGTGGGCGACCACCTGGCGGCCATGCTGCTCCATCGACTCGACAATCAGGTCGACGTAACAGTCGGCGGCGCCAATGAAACAGGGTGTGGGATCGACTACGTGAAGCGCGACGATTTGGGCATCGTACTTTCGTGCGGTTTCGATTGCAGATGCCAGGATAGTATCGGCGGGACGTGCACTGACTGCGACGAGTATCTTCGTGAACATTCTGGGTACCTCTCTCTCAAATGGCCGGGTAAGGTCATCATGAGCTCGCAGAATGAGCGCTGAATGAGCAGCGGTAGATCAGATCGTTTTCGGCGCCGGGTTCAATAACTCTCCGCTTATTGCTTGAGCGCTTGCCGGGATTTACCCCGTATTCCATGCATTCTTTGATCGCGGCAACCGCCTCGACCGTGCGGCGGCGCGCCGAGAATGAAGCGGTGATCCGCTGGCCGACTCGATCGCCCTTGGTCGGCGATCTCATGTCATTGCAACGCGGCGATGGCGCCCCGTGCGCCCTTTTCACGAAGCAACCGCAATGCGCGCAGAAGCGCTTCTCTGAACTCGATAAGTGCGGCCAGATCCGCCGGAAACACTTCGCGCACCGACAGCAACGCGTCCATCAGCGCCTGCGGTTCGTCATGCGCGGATATGGCGAGCGCGTGCAAGCTGCTCGCCAGCGGATCGCTGATTTCATAACGCGTGCCGTCGTCTGCGTGACCCCGCAAAAACATTATCCAGGCCGCTACCGCCAGCGCGAGACGCGTGAACGACTGACCCGCGTCGATCCGCGCCGCAATCGTGGCGAGCAGACGCGGCGGAATCTTCTGGCTGCCGTCCATCGCGATCTGCGAGCAGCGATGTTTCAGCGCCGGATTCGCGTAACGCTCGAGCAAAGCGTCCCGATACGCGGACAGGTCGAATGACGCCGGCATGGTCAGCGTCGGCGCGATTTCTTCCGTCATCATTGCGTGGATGAGATTGCGCATGGCAGGGTAAGAGATCGCCGCGTCGATCGTCTCGAAGCCGCCGAGCATCGACAGATAGGCTAGCGTCGAGTGCGTGCCGTTCAGCATGCGAAGCTTCGCCAGTTCGAAGGGCGTCACGTCGTCGACGAGTTGCGCGCCGACAGCGTCCCATGCGGGGCGTCCCGCGGGGAAACGGTCTTCTATGACCCATTGCCGGAACGGCTCGCACGGCACCGGCGCGGCATCCTGATAGACGATCGCGTGGGCCACGGTGACGCGTTCGGCGTGGGTGGTGGCCGGCACGATACGGTCGACCATCGTCGATGGAAATGCAACGTGGGCGGCGATCCAGTCAGCCAGCGCGGGATCGAGTTGCCGTGCGAACGAACAGACCACCTGGCGCAATGCGGCGCCGTTATGGGAAAGGTTGTCGCACGAAAGCACCGTGAACGGCTGACCGCGCGCATCGTCGCGCCGCTGGCGCAATGCTGCGACGAGGATGCCCGGCACCGTGCGCGGTTCGAACGGGCAAGCCAGATCGTGTGCAACGGCGGAATTGTCCAGCGCGACCTCGCCGGTTCTAGGGTCACGGCAGTAGCCTTTTTCAGTGACGGTCAACGAGACGATCCGTACCGCCGGATCCGCAAGACGCGCGAATAGGGCGGCCTGATCGTGCGGCATGGCCAGCACCTCACGCAGCGCACGCACGACCGTCACCTTGGCGCCGTGCGGCCCGCGTTCAACCACGCTATAGAGGCCTTGCTGCTCCATCAGCGCATCGCGCTTGCCGACATCGCCTTGCAGCGTGACGCCGCAAATGCCCCAGTCGCCGCCCGCGGCAAGCATGGCCTCTTCCGTATAGAGGGCCTGGTGCGCACGATGGAAGTTGCCGATCCCCAGATGAACGATGCCGATGCGCGGCTCCCGCCATTGCGGTGACAGCAGATGCGTTTGCAGCGTGGGCAGTGCTTGACGGACGAGGCGAGGCAAGGTGGCGGCAGAGATCATGTCATGAGATCCAGATGGCGGAAAAAGGCTCCGGGACGACGCCGTTCAGCGGGAAAACCCTGATTTGACGTTTCACTATACTTGTATGGTAGCATCGTTCAAACGATTTGAGACCAGTCGAGGCGTGCGATTTTCCACCTCGACCGGCACCCGAAAACCAGCATGAAAAACAGCCTGTCGCATGCCGCCGTTCCACGCGGTTCGTGACTTGCCTTTGCAAGGAAGATGTCATGAAGATCGTTCGCGCCGACGTGATCGTCACGTGCCCGGGCCGCAATTTCGTCACATTGAAAATCGTCACGGACGAAGGCGTACACGGCATTGGAGATGCAACGCTGAACGGCCGCGAACTCGCGGTCGCCTCGTACCTGAAAGATCACGTGTGCCCGTTGCTGATTGGGCGCGATCCCGGCCGTATCGAAGACACCTGGCAATACCTTTACAAGGGCGCGTACTGGCGCCGCGGTCCCGTCACGATGACGGCGATCGCCGCTGTCGATATGGCGCTGTGGGACATTCTCGGCAAAGTGACAGGCATGCCGCTGTACAAGCTGCTCGGCGGCGCTTCGCGAGAAAGCGTGATGGTGTACGGCCACGCCACCGGCCGCGACATTCCCGAAGCGCTCGACCGTTACGCGGAACACATCGAAGCCGGCTATCAGGCGATTCGCATTCAATGCGGCGTGCCGAATATGCGTTCGGTGTACGGCGTGTCGAAGGGCAGCGGCATGTACGAGCCGGCTACCAAGGGCGCGGTCGAGGAGCAGAGCTGGTCGTCGGAAAAGTATCTCGACTTCGTTCCGAAGCTCTTTGAAGCGGTGCGCGACAAGTTCGGCTTCGATACGCATTTGCTGCATGACGTCCACCACCGTTTGACGCCGATCGAAGCCGCGCGTCTCGGCAAATCGATCGAGCCGTATCGCCTGTTCTGGATGGAAGACCCCACGCCCGCGGAAAATCAGGCTGGCTTCCGGCTGATTCGCGAGCATACCGTCACGCCGATCGCGGTGGGCGAAGTCTTCAACAGCATCTGGGATTGCAAGCAGTTGATCGAAGAACAGTTGATCGACTATATCCGCGCCACCTTGACGCACGCGGGCGGCATTACGCATCTGCGGCGCATTGCGGATTTTGCTTCGCTCTACCAGGTGCGAACCGGTTGCCACGGACCGTCGGATCTGTCGCCGGTGTGCATGGGCGCAGCGCTGCACTTCGATCTGTGGGTGCCGAATTTCGGCGTGCAGGAATACATGGGATTTCCGCAGGAAGCGCTCGACGTATTCCCGCATGCATGGCGCTTCCAGCGCGGCATGATGCATCCGGGCGAAGCGCCGGGCCATGGCGTCGATATCGACGAAGCGGCGGCCGCGCGGTATCCCTACGACCCGGCGTATTTGCCGGTAGCGCGTCTCGAAGACGGGACGCTGTGGAACTGGTGAGCTGATCTCGCTCGACTGTTCCCGACTACAAAATCATGGAGACACGCGTGACCCCACCACGTCCGCAAGCCGCCGCGCCGGCCAGTACCGCCATGCTGCGCCGGGTGGCCTTCGCCTCGACCATCGGCACGGCGGCCGAGTACTACGATTTCTTCGTCTACGGCACGGCTGCCGTGCTGGTGTTCGGCCCGAAATTCTTCCCCTCGGCTGACCCGCTGATCGGCACGCTCGCCGCCTTCGCCACCTACGCGGTCGGATTTCTGGCGCGGCCGCTGGGCGGCATCGTGTTCGGTCATTTCGGCGATCGCGTCGGCCGCAAGAAAGCCCTGATCGTGACGATCCTGATCGTCGGTTTGGGCACGTTCGCTATCGGCCTGCTGCCGGACTATCAGTCGATCGGCATCTGGGCGCCGATCGCGCTGATCGTGATTCGCGTCTTGCAAGGCTTCGGCGTGGGCGGCGAGCAGGCGGGCGCCGTCCTGCTCACGGCGGAATACGCACCGCCTGCGCGGCGTGGCTTCTTCGCGAGCCTCGTGCAACTCGGCGCGCCAGCGGGCTTCCTGATTCCATCGGGGCTGTTCGCGCTGCTCGGTGCCACGTTGACGCAGGCGCAGTTGCTCGACTGGGGTTGGCGCGTTCCGTTTCTCGCGAGCGCGCTGCTGGTCGCCGTGGGTCTGTATATCCGCTTGCGCACCGAGGAGTCGCCGATCTTCGCGACGATCCAGCGCACCAAGGCAGTGGCTTCGCGCCCGGTGGTGGAAGTGGTGCGGCAGTTCGGCCCGACCATCGTCAAAGGTGTCGGCGCCAAATTGATCGAGGCCTGCGCCTTTGCGATGTACACGATGATCGTGCTCGCCTACGGCAAAGCACATGGCATCGCGCAAGGCATGTTGCTCGAAACGGTGATCGTCGCGGTCGCGCTCGAACTCGTGACGATTCCGCTTGCCGGTGCCCTGTCCGATCGCATTGGACGGCGAACGACCTTTATCGCGGGTGCGTTACTGCACGTGGCGCTCGTCGTGCCGTTTTTCATGGCGATCGATAGCGGCAATCGCGCGGCGATCCAGCTTGTGATGATTCTCGCCATCAGCGTCGGTCACAGTCTCTGCTATGCACCGCAAGCGGCACTGTTCCCCGAACTCTTTCCGGCGCGTGTGCGGTGCAGTGGTATCGCGCTGATCTGGCAGATCGGCTCGTTGCTCGGCAGCGGTGTACTCGGGCTGCTGGCCGTCAAACTGATTCAGCTCACGCATGGCAATTCGCTCGCATTGATCATCTACGTGGCGGTGCTTGGCATCGTGTCGGCGGTATCGCTCTTTGCCTTGCCGGAAACCGCGCCTCAGCGCCGCGATGGCGATCTCCATGATTGGGGTGGCGGTGAGCCGGTCGAGGTGCGTACGGCAGCGCGGGCGTCATCGTCTTCGTCTTCTCTCGCGCAGCCCTGAGTGCGCGACCTTTGTCATACCGGAGTCCTTCATGCTCGCAGCCGTGCTTCACGAACCCAAACTGATCCGCATCGACGAAGTCGATCCGCCCGAACCAGGTCCAGGCCAGGTGCGCGTGCGTGTACGCGCCGGCGGCATTTGCGGCTCCGATCTGTCGTACTACTTCAAAGGCAGGAGCGGCGATTTCGCCGTGCGCGAGCCGTTTGTGCTCGGACATGAGGTGGCGGGCGAGATCGACTCGCTCGGCGAGGGCGTGAGCGCGGAGCATCGGCTCACGCCGGGGCAGCGCGTTGCCGTGAATCCGGGGCTGGCCTGCGGGACCTGCCGTTTTTGCGTCGGGGGGATGCCGAATCATTGTCTGAACATGCGCTTCATGGGCAGTGCCTCCACGTTCCCGCATACGCAGGGCATGTTTCGTCAGTACATCGTCGTCGCGGCGCGGCAATGCGTGCCCGTGCCGGACGGCGTCGATTTCGCGCAGGCGTCGATGGCCGAGCCGCTCGCCGTTGCGTTGCATGCGGTGAAGCAGGCCGGATCGCTGGTCGGCGCGAGTGCGTTGCTGGTGGGTTGCGGGCCGATCGGTTGCATTCTGTTGAGCGTGGCGCGCCGGGCCGGAGCGCATCGCGTGGTCGCGTTGGATCTCTCGGATCGGGCGTTGCAGGTCGCGCGGCAACTCGGCGCGGATCAGACCGTCAACGCCGCGGACCGCGCCGCGATCGATCAATGGTCCGGGCAACGCGGCACGTTCGACGTGGTCATCGAGGCGTCGGGCAGTCCCGCCGGCCTCGATACGGCGCTGCATGCGGCGCGCGCGGGCGGCACGGTGATTCAGGTGGGCAACCTGCCGGCCGGCCAGTCGCCGGTGGCGGCGAATCTCGTGATGTCGAAAGAACTCCGCTATCAAGGCTCGTTCCGCTTTACCAGCGAATATGCCATCGCCGCCGATGAAATCGCCTCAGGCAAGGTCGATCTGCGGCCGCTGATGACGCATGCGTTCGCGATGAGCGAAGCAAACCATGCGTTCGAAGTGGCGCTCGACCGCTCGCAGTCGATGAAGGTGCATTTGAACTTCGACTGAACCTCCCCTGTTGCAGGGGCGTTGCGCCGGTGCGCGGCGCCTTCCGAAGCCAGGCAAGCTGGACCTATTCAAACGCCCGCCAAGAGGCGACCCCGATGGAGACACCTGATGATCAAGAGTCAACGCTGGTTTGTCGTCGCGCTGCTGTTTCTGGCGGGCGTGATCAACTACCTCGACCGAGCCGCGCTGTCGATCGCCGCACCGTTGATCCAGAAAGACCTGAACTTCTCGCATGCGCAAATGGGCATCGTGTTCAGCAGTTTTTTTATCGGCTATGCGCTGTTCAATTTTGTGGGTGGGGTGCTGTCCGACAAGGTCGGCGCGAAACGCGTATTCGGCACCGCGATGGGCGTGTGGTCGGTGTTTTGCGGCGCGACCGCGTTGGCGAGCGGCATCGGTTCGTTGATCGTGCTGCGCGTGCTGTTCGGCATGGGCGAAGGTCCGTTCAGTTCGTCGAACAGCAAGATGGTGAATAACTGGTTCCCGCGCAAAGAGGTGGCGAGCGCGATTGGCGTGATCAGTTCGGGCACACCGCTCGGCGGCGCACTGGCGGGTCCGGTGGTCGGCTTCATGGCAGTGCAGTTCGGCTGGCGCTGGGCCTTTGTCGCGATCATGCTGCTGGGACTTCTGTGGCTCGTCTTGTGGGCGGCGACGACGACCGAACACCCGCACCAGAATTCGCGCGTCACGCCTGACGAGATCGAACTCATCCGCGCCGGTCAGGCGGACGAACATGCGATCGCGCATTCGGCCACCGGCGAAAGGCTTGGCCTGCGGCACTTCCTGCGCAAGCCGATCATTCTCGCGACCGCGTTCGCTTTCTTCTCATACAACTACGTGCTGTTTTTCTTCCTATCGTGGTTCCCGACCTATCTGACCGAAGCGCATCACCTGAGCCTGCGCGACATGAGTTTCGCCACGGTGATTCCATGGCTGCTCGGCAGTATCGGACTCGCGGCCGGTGGCTTCATCTCGGACTTCATCTTGCGCCTGACGGGCAAGCCGCTGCTATCGCGCAAGCTCGTGCTCGGAAGCTGCCTCGGCGCGGCGGCGGTGTGTGTCGCGTTGGCGGGGCGCGTCGCCAGTACTCAGGGTGCGGTCGCGCTGATGTCGGTGTCGATCTTCTTCCTGTACGTGACGGGCGCGGTGTACTGGGCTGTGATTCAGGACACCGTGCCGCGAGAACACGTCGGCGGCGTAGGTGGTTTTGTGCACTTGCTGGCGAATCTGGCCGGCGTGATCGGGCCTGCCGTGACGGGCTTCATCGTTGAAGCGACGCACGGCAATTACGCTAGTGCGTTCGTGCTGGCCGGGGTGATTGCCGTGCTCGGCGCGGTGTGTTCGCTGGTGTGGATCCGCGAGCCGCGGGCGGGTGCGTTGAACATGGAGCGTGCATGGTAGTATGGTGCAGCACACTTTAGTTGATAGTCAGGCGGGTATTCATGTTCGTGCCGCCTCCCTCGCTAGCATTCGCTGTTTTTCGCTGCTTTGCCCGATGCCGACCAAGAAACTCCACGCCAACGCGTCTTCTTTTTCCTCCGATGCCACGCTCGTCGCACCCCGCGCACGACGCCGCGCGAGCGTGCAGGCCGGTGCGCGCGTCGAACTGCCGGATCTGACCGCCAGCGTCTCGTTCGACTCGCACGAGCCGATCGGCAAACAGATTTTCCGTGCGCTGCGTCAGGCGATTTTTGTCGGTCAACTGGTGCCGGGCACGCCGCTGTCCGAGAAGGAAGTGTCCGACATGTTTCAGGTGTCGCGACAACCGGTGCGGGAGGCGTTCATCAAGTTGGTCGAAGCGGGCGTGCTTCAGGTATTGCCGCAGCGTGGCACTTTCGTGAAGCGCATTTCGCCACGCCAGGTGCGGGAAGGGCGCTTCATTCGCGAAGCGATCGAGACGGCGGTGGTGAAGAAGGCCGCCGTGTCGATTTCCGACGAGCAGTTGCAGGCGCTGGCCGACACTCTTCGCGACCAGAAGATCGCGGCGAAAGCAAACGACACCGCCGCCTTCCTCGCGCTCGATGAAGCGTTTCATTACGCAATTGCCCAGGCGATTGATTGCACGGCGGCGTGGGAAACGATTCAGGACATCAAGGCGCAGATGGATCGAGTGCGCTACCTGAGCTTGCCCGACGTATCGCCGCTCGATCTGCTGATCAAGCAGCACGCGAAAATTCTGGCGGGCCTTCGCGCACACGACCCGAGCGCCGCCGAAGAGGCGATGCGCAACCATCTGCGCGAGATTCTGATGTCGCTTGGTCCGATTGCAGCGCGCAATCCGGCGTGGTTCGATGCAGACGAACCGGAGCGCGTGCCTTTGTCGACGTGACGCGATCCGTGAAGCGTTTCGCTCGTTGCAGCTGTTGCTCAAGGAAAGTGCCGCGGCGGACATACGTGCGTTTCTGAGTGCTGTTGTCGACAGCGTTTCCGCGAGGTGCGGATCCGGTGTGTACGCGTTATCGCAAAGCATTTACGGGCAGCGCGACCCGCTGCAGCGCGGCCATCGGCCCGAGCCGCTCGATCGCTTTCATCTGCGCCGCGTCGCGCACGAAGAACGATCCGGCGAACCCC